>NZ_JBVIMX010000001.1:1233232-1473476 GCF_055579625.1 Streptomyces sp. NPDC032721
GGGGGTTCAGAAAACACCACAACAGGTTTAGGAGAAGGCGAAAGAAGAGAGAGGGGGGCAGAAAGAAATGGGTCTCCTCCCCTTTTGCGGGGTGCCCCGAGCCTCGTTTCGTCATGTGATGCCGACGACTAGCATCAGCGTCGACACCTCGTTCCCTGCACCGCTTCCCGGCTACAAGCCAGACGGATGGTCACATGACCAGCGCGTGACCAGTAGCAGGCAGGAACAGGCAGAAACACCCAGGTAGAGGCCGGTCCACACGCGAATCACGGATACCTGCCTCGACTACAAAACGCCTGGTCAGGGGCCCTTTACCGGTTAGTCCGGCTGGGGGTGGCGGCCCCGGCCGTTCTCCGGTCAAGTCCGGGCTCCGGCACGGACGACCGCGTCCAGGAGACAGACACTGAGCAGCACTGTCGTGCTTCTCTTCACGCTCGATGGTCATCTCGTCCAGCACGGCGGCGGCAATAAGAATGTTGGCGAGCCGACCCTTGTGTTCGGACGGGGCGACCTCGCGCTATGCGGCTCGTAGAGCGCCGGATCCTCGTTGGGTGCGGGCCAGGCTTTCCGCGAACATTCGCTCAGCAGCGTCGGCTCCCAGGAGCCGGAAGCGCCTTCGGCTCTCAAGTTGGCAGTGTCGCGGACGAGGGCCTCACCGATCGCAGGAGTACGCCTCGCTGCCGAGCGAGAAGAGGTATGGGTTCCGGGAAGCCCTACCACCACTGCGCTGAACCGCCTGGATGTAGCCTATGCCCCCCGGTGTCGCTGGCCTCAACGGCCGCCGTCTTCGTAGCGAGGCGCCGTCCCGCTCTCGCGCCACTCTCTGATACCCGATGCCAACAATGAGCCGATCAGATCGCCGATGAACAGACCCTTCTCATAGGCCATGCGCGTCAAGTCCTCACGATCGGATGTTTTCAGCGTGACAAATTCCAAGGTGACTCCCCTGCGTTGGTGGCCGCAGCACAGCGCCCTCATGCAGTAGAGATCTGACTCAGTCCCCACCTCCTCTGAGGTCCATGGCAGATACCGATAGCTTGCCAACTCGTCTGCACAACGCTGGACTTCGAGGTGTTTGTCACGCCGGAGACGGGGCGTACGCTCACGGGCATAGTGGTGCTTGAACCACTGGCGTCGAGCGGGGTCTTGTATTTCTCGCTGCACGTTCTCCACTCGCTCGCGAATGCCGAGGACGACCTCCAGAGGCAGCCGGGGCTTCGTAAAGCCTGCGCCGGGGAATTGGTAAGCCCTCTCCATCTCAACCTTCCACCTCGTGGCGCTCTTCTTGCTCTTCGCCCCGTTGCAGGCATCGCAGGCGGGCACGATGTTCCACCACACGTCTCTGCCATGAAGGCCCGCCAGAGGCTCTTCATGTTCCAGGGTCTCGGACTGCGCGTCGTTGCAGTACACACATCGACGCTGGTTCGCCAGCAATGTCATGATCCACACCCACAGGACCTGGTCTCCACGACCCCGGCGCAGCACTTCGAGATCGACAGCAGCCATCTCCGCCCCTCCCTCATCAGTCAGGCAGGATCGTATGGGGAGGCACTGACACCGGGCAGGTGCATCCCAGAACGCTCACCGTCGCCTACACCATGCACACCACCCTTTTCAGGCCCTGGTTTGACTCAGCTGGGCCGGAAGCCGGCCGAAGCGCTCCTTCCCGCCCTCCCGGACGAGAAGATCGATATCCTGTACGCCTCCACCCACCTGCGCACGGAACTCACCGCCGGCCCGCTCGCGGCCGAGCGCGGGCTGCCCGTCCTCGTCCGCGACGGGATCCGGGAAGTCTCCGCCGGCTGCTGGGAGGCCGCGAGCGACCACGCCTCCCACACGGCGTCTGGCGTGGCGATTCGGGCCTGGCTCGCCTTCCGCGCCGCCAACGTCATCGCGGAGGAAGTACAGCAACGGGAGTTGGACAACACCGGCTTCGTGATCCTCGACCGCAGCCCGGAAGGCACCTGACACCTGGGGTCCTGGGACGGTCTGCCGGTTGGTCCCGGCGCGAGCGATCCGTGGGGCGGCGGCCCAGCAGGCAAGCCCCTGTAGGGGGCGCCGCAGAATCGTACGCGCGTCTGAATATCGCTCTACTGCCGTGCCCAGGACGCGGGTTTACTCAGACCCTTCGCCCGGAGCCTGCCGGGCGAGGCCGAAGGGAGAGAACGATGGCAGATAGGACTTCCCCGCAGGCGGGGACCAGCCCCGCGCTTCTGATCGCCGTGGAGGAGCTGGCGACCGCTCACGACCGCAGTGAGGCCGAGCGGTCCGACGTGACCAGCTCGCAGAACAGTGCAGGCGACGACGGCGATAACCGCGACCTGAACCTCCCGAAGGAGTAGGGCCGCTCATGGAGCACCGGCTCGTCACCCACATCGAGAAGGCCCTCGGCTGGGACGGGCCGGGTTCCGCGGGGACCGCGTTCGCGCGCGGCCGTCTCACGGACCCGGAACTGCCCGCCCGGCTGCTGACCCCGCACAGGCTGCTGGACCTGATCAGGCGGCGCCATCTGGCCAACCCGCAGCTGCGCTGCTACGCCCAGGGCGACGAAGTACACCCGTCCGCGTTCCTGTCGACCAGCGTCAACCGGCGCAGGCAGGCAGTGAGCCAGGCCGACATGGCCGCCCTCGGACGAATCCTCAACGAGGGGGGCACCGTGGTCCTGGACCACGTGGACTCCTTCGACCCGACGCTGGAAGTCGCCTGCCGGGCCCTGGGCTGGTGGTCGGGCGAACTGACGTCTGCGAACGCGTACCTGGCGGTCGGGGAAACCGACGGGTTCCACTTGCACTGGGATGATCACGAGGTGATCGCGGTGCAGGTCTCGGGCGAGAAGTCGTGGGAGGTGCGCGGCCCGTCCCGGACGGTGCCGATGTACCGCGACGCGGAACGCAACCGCACGCCCTCTGAAGACGTGCTGTGGAAGGGCACCCTGCGGGCCGGGGACGTCATGCACATCCCCCGCGGCTTCTGGCACACCGCCTCCCGCCTGGGTTCCAGCAGCAGCGGCCACTCCCTGCACGTGACCTTCGGATTCACCCGGCGTACCGGGATCACCTGGGCCAACTTCCTCTCCGACGCCGCACGCGCGGACGAGACCTTCCGCCACAACCTGGAGAGCCCGGAAGGCCCCCCACACGAGGTGCTGGCGGACAAGCTCGCAGCCCTGGCCGCCAATTACAGCCCCGAGCAATACCTGGACGAACTGCGGGCCGCTACCCCGCCCGCACGCCACATGCCGCACGTGGCGGCCCTCGGCCGACCGGAAGCCGTCGCGGCCGTCACCGAGTTCGCGCCCTCCCTCGTCCGCTCGGACGAAACGGTGCAGGTCTGCGGCGGCGCCAAGCGGCTGACCTTCCACGAGCGCGCCGAACCGGGCCTGCGCACCCTCCTGTCGGGCCACCCGGTCCACCTCGACGGCGCACCCGAGGACGTCACCACCCTGGCCACCCTGCTGATCACGGAGGGGCTGTGCGAACCGCTGACGGAGACCTCGTCCTCGGGCTACACCGGTCTGGTCACGCCCGTGACCTACTCGAAGGAGCCCTCGACCTCGGCGTGACACACCTCGACACCGCGTCGAACTACCTCCGCCACTGCTCCCACGAAACGCTCAGGACAACGGCCGGTGACCTGCTGCCGGAGATTTCCCTGTCCACCAAGGTCGGGTTCTTCCCCGAGGGACACAGCCTGGATCCGGCCCGGCTGCGCACCGCTGTCGAGCAGACGGTCAAGGATCTCGGCCGGGAGCCGGACGTGGTGTTCCTCCACAACCCGGAGCACTCCGCGTGCGACGCCGCAGCGCTGGCACAGGCATGCGCCACCCTGGCCGGCACAGTACGGGCGGGGCTCTGCCGTTCCTGGGGCGTCTCCACCTGGGACCCGCGCCCGCTCGTCGACTTCGACGTACCGCGCCCTGATGTCCTCATGGTCCGGGCGGGACTGCTCGTCGGCATCGAGGTCCTGGAAGCGGCCGAGGCCCTGGTGACGCGGTGGAGTCCGGTACGGGTGTGGGGCATGAGCCCCTTCGCCGGAAACACCGCCCAGGCGCTGTGGGAGCGCTTCGATCCGCGGATCTTCCTGCGGGACTCCTCGCCAGCAACGAAGGTGCAGGCCGCGTTCCGCACCTCCTACGGCCTGCCACGGGTCGACGCCGTCGCCGTCGGCACCAACAACGTCGAGCATCTGCGGCAGCTGACCAAAGCGTTGGCATACGACATCGACGACCAGGTCGTCCGGGAGTACCGGCAGCTCCTCACGGCACGTCAGCGCGCCTGAAGCTCCTCCACCAGCTGCTCGGCCGTCTTCCGCGCGGGCGCCAGGCGGGGGTCCTCGGGATCGGCGTACGGGCCAAGGATCTTCGCCGCGACGAAGAGCATCATCAGCTTGCCGTCCCGGCCAGCCAGGTCGCTGCGCCGCTCGCTGCGGACACGCTCCGCCAGACCTGGGACGCCGAGGGAAGCCCCCCACAGAATTGCCGCGTCCAGGCCGCTCGGGGCCATGCCCCAGTCCTCCCAGTCGAACAGGCAGAACACCGGCACCGTCACGTTCGCCCAGTTGAGATCGGCATGGGCACACCGCCAGTCAGCCACCGTCGTATCGACCCCGGAAAAGACACTGTGGATCGTCTCCGAAACCAGGCCCTGCGTCAGCGTTTCGGTGTCCGGTGTCGCGATCCGATTCGTGCGCTGCGCGGACAGCGCGTCCAGGGAGGCATTCAGCGAAGCCCACCACCCGTCGGACACACCTGGGTCCTTCGCGATGATGGCGCTGCCCGCTGGTGCGCCCGGCAGAAGTTCCGTCTCGTCCGCGCGCCACAACACCGGATCCGCCACGTCGCGCCACGCGACGCCAGCGAACCAGGCTGGCTTCGCGATCCCGTGCAGGGCCTCCGCCGACACCGTTCCGTCCCCGCCGTGCATCCCGATCCGGTCGAGCCCGCGCCGCTCGATACGCACCCACGTCTCACGATCCGTACGCGCCCCCACCGACCGCCGCTTACGCACCGCGGCCTCGCGATCGAGCCGTACCCCCAGCATGCGCTCCGCACGCTCCAGTACGGCCTCTAGGGGCTCCTTGCGCAAATCCACCGAACGTAGCGTCATACCGCCAGAACGTACCAAGCCCCAGCCGCAACAGCGGGCTCTCAGAGGGCGGGAGGGCTGCGTCCACCAGCTGTGCGTCGACAGCCTCGCCCCTGCGGGGGCACTTGTCGGGCGGAGCGAGCCGTTGTTCCCCACTAACGCCCGTCTAGGGAGATCATCGGGCCCAGGTACCGGCTCGACCACGATCGTTACGCGTCGAGGCGGGTCCGCAGCGAGGCCACCTCCGATGGCCTCGGCGGGCGTTCTGAAGAACGCGCCCTAACCCGTAGCACATCGCACTCTGGTCTCGGTCCGGTGCGTATCGCCGCAGCACCGACACGCGGTTGGCCCGTTCCCTCCCTCATAGGTTGTTCGCCGTCAGCAGACGATCACCACTCGCCCGGGCTAGCGAACGCCACCTCCGCTCCCAAAGCTTGCCTGAGCGGCCGAAGCACGCGCCCTTCGGATGCATCGCGGCGTCAACATCGTGTGTTTGCACCGTAGTTCCTGCTGCTAAGCACAGTTGGCGTCCGACCTGATGGGCCGCAGATGGTGGGCCTGCTGTCTTTCCTGCTCCGGGAAAGGCGGACAGCTTACCGAGCACCACTGACAGTCCGACTTCTCAGTCGAAATTTGGTCATTGTGGCCACCGCTTGCCGCTGCTTCCATGGCGCCATCGCACAGCCCTGACCTGCCGCTTCGGCCAGCAGGGGGTGCGCCTGATGTCCGTGTGCCACTGGGAGGACTTGACGTGCAAGAGATGATCTACGACCGGCTGCTGGACGCCGTGACCCTGCGGTCCGAGGACGGGGCGATCAGGATCTGCGCGGAGTACGAGCCGATCGGGGGGCCCGGGGACAAGGTCTTCCCGCCGACGACGAAGGTCAAAGCGAGCGACGCCGCCGTGTACCTCGTCGAACCGCGGTACGTGAACGGCGAGAGGGTGGAGGTGGTGGCCCTGGACCAGCCGCAGTCGCAGGCCAACCGGTGCGAGCTCGCCCTGGCAGAGGCCCTACGTGACGGCTCGCTGCACCTGCCGCACCTGTTGATGGCCACCGAGTCGCAGGGCGTGACCGTGCGGATGACGAATTTGGACGCCCCGCACCGTTCGCGCGATGCCTACTTCCGGGACTCCGAGGACGCGGCGGGCACGAAGTTCGACGACACCGAGACGGGGCTGGCGCTGCGGCAGGCGAACGCGGGCGATCTGAGTGCCTTTCTGCGGAAGGCGCCCACCGACCTGGTGTTCGGAGCATGGGACTCGCACCGCAGGCGCCGGATCCAGACGAAGATCGCGCGGGCCTACACCTCGTACATGTTCGGTGTGGCCCCTCTGAAGGGTGTCCGGGCCGCGGGCCGGTTCGACGCGCTGAACCTGCCCGGAGACATCGTGCAGGTCGCTGAGGGGGGCTGGTCGCCGATCGAGGGGGCCAAAGCGCCCAAGGGAGCAACGACGGCAAAAATGTCCGAGCTGGGACACGGCATGATCCCGCCGACCGAGGGGCTGGGCGGGGTATCGGTGCAGGCCGTGCACCGGACGGCGACGGTCTCGCTGGCCCAGTTCGCGACGCTCCGCTTCGGGAGCGCGGACGCCCCGTACACGGCGGCTGCACGAGCCCTGCTGGCGTCGATCGCGCTGTTGGGCGACCGGCTGGCGTTCGCCGCGCCGGCACTGCGCCTGCGCTCGGGGTGCGACCTCGTGCTCGTCTCGGAGCAGATGCAGTGGGTGCAGCGCGGTACCGCCGGGCGTCCGTCGCAGGAAGCGCTGGAGCTGAGCACCCCGGAGCAGGCGCTCGCGCTGTTCGCCTACGCCCTCAAGCAGGCCCAGTCCGCAGGCGTGGAGTGGGCCGAGGAGCCGGTGGTGGTGAAGCCGAACGCGAGTCTGCAGCAGGCCATCGACAGGTCGTACGCGTTCAACGGGGCCGGCGCGGCAGAGAGCGAGTGACGTCATGCCGTTTCATACAACCGTCCATCTGCTGGATTCCTCCTATCAAGCCTCGACGCTGGATCGCAGCCGGGCGGAATGGCCGCCGCACCCCTACCGGGTGTTCTGCGCGCTGGTGTCGGTGGCCGACCCCCAGGATCCGTTGCACGACGCGGCGTTGCAGTGGCTGGAGCAGCAGCCCGCCCCGGTGGTGCGGGTGCCGGAGCAGTCTGCGGAGGCACAGATCCCGCGCAGCGCGTGGGTGCCGACGAACGCCGTGGCCGCGAAGCCCAGCCACGGGTCGCTGCCGGGCCGTACGGCGGGCGGGCAGACACGCGTGTGGCGGCAACGCGCGCTGGCCAAGCCGGTCGTCGTGTTCGAGTGGCCCACCACGCCGCCGGCCGGGGTGGCGGCGGTGCTGGAGTCGCTCGCCCGGTCGGTGCCCTACCTCGGGCGTGCCACCGGGCAGGCCCTGCTGCACACCACCACCGCACCCGCCGAGGAAGACGGCTCGCAGGGCGGGCCGTGGCAGGTCTGGGAGCCCGCCGGCGATGACACCGCGGTCGGGGTGCAGTCGCTGCGTGCTCCGTACCCGGGGATGCTGGAGCGGCTGCGGTGGGCCCACGCGGAGGGGGAGAACGCCTTCCAGCAGGCCCGCCCGCACCCGTACGTGCTGCGCGGAGCCCAGCCCGCGGAGGAACCGGGGTTGGTGGAGGGGCCGTTCGCGGATCTAGTGTCGTTCGCGTTCGAGCCCAGAGGCTCGTTGACTGCCCAGCTGACGCTCAAGGTGACCGGTGCTCTGCGAGGCCGGGTGTGTGACCTGCTGGAAGAGGCCGGTCATGACGTCGACGCGATGGTCGCCGTGCACGGGCACAAGGAACCCGGGGACGAGCGGGGAGTATGTGCGTTCGTCGGGTTGCCCTTCGTCGGGCACCGGCACGCCGACGGGCGGCTGCGCGGCGTGGGCGTGGCCCTGCCCCGCGACCTGGACCCGGCACACCGGAAGGCCGTGCTGTCGGTTCTCCTGCGGGCTGGCGGCGGACTGCGCACACTCCAGGTGCCGGCACTGGGCGAGCCGTTGGAGCTGTCCTACGTCGGCGAGGGGGCTACCCGCACCGACGCCGTGGCCTCGGTGCAACCGCAGCGGTGGATGCGCCCGTCGCGGCAGTGGTCCACGGCGCTACCGATGGTGCTGGACTACTTCCCCCGGCGCAACGGGCGCGAGATCGAGGAGTCCGTTGCCGCCAGTTGCCAACGGGCCGGGCTGCCCGAGCCCCAGGGCATCGAAGTCCTGCGTACGGGCGCATACGTGCCGGGTGCTCCGTCGTTCACGCGGCAAGCGGCACGGCGCAAGGCGACTGAACGTCTGCTGCCCGTCCGGCATGTGCGGCTGCGGTTCGCCGAGCCGGTGGCCGGACCGGTGCTGCTGGGAAGCAAGAGGAACTACGGGCTGGGCCTGTGCCTGCCCACCGACACGGACGACAGGCGCTGCTCATGAGTCTCAGCCTGAAGGACTTCCCCGCCTTCATCCACGAAGTGCACGGCCACTGGCCCTTCCCCTGGCAGAGCGACTACCTCAAGAAGGTCGTAGAGGAGGGACGTTGGCTGGACTTGGACATCCCTACCGGGCTGGGTAAGACCACCGTGATCGACGTGTGGGCGTTCCTGCTGGCCTGGCAGCACCTCAACGGCCACGACCGTACGGTCCCGCTACGGTTGTTCTTCGTCGTGGACCGGCGCCTGGTCGTCGACCAGGCATACCACCACGCCCGCACCCAGGCCACAGCCCTCGACAACGCCCCCGAGGGCACCATCGCCCATCGCGTCGGCCGGGCGCTGGCTGAACTCGGCGGACAGGGACGGGCGTTGAAGGTGGTGCGGATGCGCGGGGGTGTCGACTGGGCGTCGCGCTGGCTCTCCTCCCCCGCACAACCGGCCGTCATCACCTCCACCGTCGACCAGTACGGCAGCCGACTGCTCTTCCGCGGCTACCACACCAGCCCCCGCATGCGGCCCATCGATGCCGCCCTGTGCGGCATGGACGCACTGGTGGCCGTGGACGAGGCACACCTCGCGCTGCCGCTGCTGGTCACCGCCGCCGACTGCGCCGCCTACCAGCACACCGCCGCCCACCCAGCGTTCACCCACCGGGCGGTGCAGATCGTCAGCCTCTCCGCCACCGCCTCCACCGCCCCCGAACGCCCCCGGCACCGCATCACCGACGACGATCGCAACCACGTCGTCGCGGGCCGGCGGCTGAATGCTCCGCGCCGGATCACCTGCCTGGATGCGGTGGGCACCGCGAAGGATCCGGCCACCGCCTTCGCCACCAGTGCCGTCCTGGCCCTCGACGTGCTGCTGCCGGTCCTGGAGCGGCCGGTGGCCGTGGTCGTCGCGAACACGATCCGCACCGCCCGCGCCACCCACCAACTGCTGTCCCAACGCGAGGACATCGAGGTAGTGCTGCTGGTCGGCCGCTCCCGGGCCCTGGACCGCGAGCGTCTGCTCGCCGAGAAGGCTCTCAAGGAACTCCTTGCCGGGGTGGCACCGGGCCGGGGCAAGCCGCTGGTCGTGGTGGCCACCCAGACCGTCGAGGTCGGCCTCGACGTGTCCTTCGCCGCCCTGATCACCGAGAATGCCTCGCAGGCCGCGCTCGTGCAGCGCCTGGGCCGCCTGGACCGCACCGGTGAGCACACTCTCGCCCCCGCGATCGTCCTGCGCGCAGCCGACGGATCGGGCCGTATGCCGATCCCCGTCTACGGCGACGCCGCCGCCCGCACCTGGGACTGGCTCACCACGCACACCCCCGCCCTGCCGGTCAGCGGGCTGGACCCGGCCGACCTGGCGCAGCGGCTGCCCCACGGGCTGCTGGTCAACCCGGTCACCCTGCCTGTCCTCCTGGACGGGGTGGACACCAGCCTGCTGAACACCCCGGCCCCGTGGGTTCCCATCCTGCACCGCACCCTCCTGGACGCATGGACCCGCACCGGCCCTGCCCCAGTCCCCGATCAGGACCCCGCCCCGTACCTGCACGGCCTCGACACCTCGCCCGAGGACGTCCAGGTGTTCTGGCGGGCCGACCTGCCCTGCACCAACGAGTCCCCCGACTTCGAGCGGTGGGCCCTTCGCCTGCAGCAACTGCCCCCGCACCCCGGCGAAACCGTCGCCCTGCCCGCCACCCTGCTGCGCCGCTTCCTCACTCAGGCCCCGCCCACGGGCGACGACACCAGCGACCTCGAAGGCACCCCGCACACCGAACCTGCCCCCGCCAAACAGAAGCGCCCGGCGGCGATGGTGCCGGTCATGCGCCTGGACGAAGCCGAGGAGCGGTGGGTGGAGGTCACCACACCCGACGGCATCCGGCCCGGCAGCACCGTGGTCCTGCCCAGCTCCTACGGCGGACACGACCCCTACGGATGGACCGGCACCCGCAGCAAGCCCGTCGCCGACCTCGGCGACTTCCCGCCCACCCGCACCACGCCCACCGACACCTCGCTCACCGGCACCGCCGTGACCCGCCTCGACCCGGCGGTGCTCACCGTCCTCGCCGACGGCGACGCCGACCTGCAAGCGGTCCTGGACACCGCAATCACCAAGACCGTGAAGCAGCTGACGGCCGGTGAGGACGACCCGACCCTCCTCCTGGGCGCCCTCCTGGACACCCTCCTGCGCCACCTCAACGCACACCCCGGCGGCCCGTACACCGATCTCCCTCGCATCCGCCTCGCTGAACTGCGCGCCGTCCAGGACTGGTCGGCCTCCCCCACCGGCCGGACCACCACCCGCGGACACGTCATCCTCGACCCCCACTCCCCCCACCGTCTCCTGCTCATCCCCCCGCACCCCCCAGCCGGACAACCCGAACACAGCGCGGGCATCGGCGACGAGAGCGCCGACGCAAGCTCCCTGACCCGGCCCGTTCCCCTGTCCCAGCACAGCCGCGCCGTCGCCGAGCGGGCCGCCGCGTTCGCCACCGCCCTGGACCTGCCCACTGAGCTCATCGACACCCTGCACACCGCCGGTCACGCCCACGACTGCGGGAAGTCCCATATTCGATTCCAGTGCATGCTGTGCGCCGGCGACCGCCTCCTCGCCGAATCCCTCCACGAGCCCCTGGCCAAGTCCGGCATGGACCCCGCCGACCACACCGCCCGCCGACGCGCAGCACGACTGGCCCAGTGGAATACCGAGATGCGCCACGAAGCCCTCAGCGCTCTCGCCGTCACCACCTGGCTCACCACCGACCCCACCCACCCCTACGGGACCGACAAGGACCTCCTGGTCCACCTCGTCGCCGCCCACCACGGCCACGCGCGGCCATTCCTGCCCCCGGTACCCGACCCGCAGCCGCAGGACGTCACCTGCACGATGCCCGACCAGCAGCAGGTCACCGTCAACAGCGCTCACATGGGAACCGACTGGAACGGCCCCGACCGCTTCCACGCCCTCAACCACACCTACGGGCCCTGGGGACTGGCCCTGCTCGAAGCCGTCCTCCGCCTCGCCGACATGGCCTGCTCCGAAGAAGGCACCTGAGATGACCCACCCCCGCCACACCCTCGAACTCCCCGCCCTCTACGGCAGCTCACCACTCGGCTTCCTCGCCGCCCTCGGCACCCTCCACCTCACCACCCACCTCCTCGACCAGGCCCCCCGCCTCTCCTGGTCCGGCCCCGACGCCCCCGCACTCCTGCACACCCACACCCCCTACACCCACACCACCCTCGCCGACCTCCTCGCCACCCAACTCCCCGACACCCCGGACGCCGACCCGCTCACCGTCGCTCCGGGCATCCTCAACCAGCCCCGCACCCCGGGCGGCCCCTACGAACCGCTTCAAATGCCTATCGGCGAAGCCCTCCACAAGCTCCGTACCTACGCAAAGGCCGAGCGCGACCACGGCGACAACCGCGCCCGCTGGTTCACCGCCCTGGTCAACACCCTCGCGACAGAGACCGACGACGCAGGCGGCCTCTACACCCGCACCACTCCGTACTTCGGCCACACCAGCAAAATGACCCTCCCCAACAACTGGACCAAGGCCGCGCAATTCTGCACAGAAGACCCGGCCCACCTCCACGCCGCGCTCACTCGCTGGCAGCGCGTCGAGGGCTACGCCGGCGCCAACCTCGACCACCACTCCACCGGCGACGCCCACATGGTCAGCCACAGCAAACCCACCCAACAAGGCGTCCCCGGAGCCACCTGGCTCGCCCTCCACAGCTTCCTCACCTTCCGCCTCATCGGCAACGGCAACCGCCCCCGCGCCACCAGCTGGAACACCACCAAGAACGCCTTCACCTGGCCCACCTGGCACCCCCCACTCACCACCACCGCCCTGACAGCACTCCTCGAACACCCCCTCCTGTCCGCCGCCCGCCCTGATCCTGCGAAACTCCACAACCTGGGAATCACCGCGCTCTATACCGCACCCCGCACCCGCCTCCCCAAGGGCGACGGCCCCCTCCAACCCGGACAACGCCACCCCCTGTGAACCACCCGCTTCGGAACCCCAAGCACGCCACAACACACCGAACCGCACCGAAGCAAAAAGCCCGAAATAACTGAAATGCCAACTGCCTGACTTTGCCGCACCGATCACCCTCCGAAGTCACCGCACGTCAAACAGGCTGCCTCTGCGACTTCGGGTCGCAGCACCACTACGGCGGCGCTGGGAGCGGCCACCGGAGGTGTGGTGTCCTCTGCCTCTGCGACTTCGGGTCGCAGCACCACTACGGCTTCTTCCCGAACATCATTTGCTCCTTCAGGCCGCAAGCTGCCTCTGCGACTTCGGGTCGCAGCACCACTACGGCACCGTCTCCCCGAACGACTGCGACCCTCTCGCATGGGCTGCCTCTGCGACTTCGGGTCGCAGCACCACTACGGCACCTGCCCCGAGTGCGACCACCACCTCACCGAGGCCCGGCCTCTGCGACTTCGGGTCGCAGCACCACTACGGCCCGTTGTTGCGGAAGTACCCGCCGACCGCCTCATCCTGCCTCTGCGACTTCGGGTCGCAGCACCACTACGGCCCCGCCTGGTCCTCGCGCGGAACCAGGCGGCGAACCTGCCTCTGCGACTTCGGGTCGCAGCACCACTACGGCGGGTTCCGGATGGACCGCCCGGACCGCCCCGACCAGCTGCCTCTGCGACTTCGGGTCGCAGCACCACTACGGCAGCATGTCGCTCGCCCGCGTCTGGTACCGCGCCGCGTCTGCCTCTGCGACTTCGGGTCGCAGCACCACTACGGCGTAGCTGCGCAGATCCACATAGAGCTGCCCGCCGGGACTGCCTCTGCGACTTCGGGTCGCAGCACCACTACGGCTTCCTCCGCACCCAGGTCACCGCACCGGTCCCGGCGCTGCCTCTGCGACTTCGGGTCGCAGCACCACTACGACTCCGAGCACCCCGGCTTCCGGATGGACTTCAAGCCCTGCCTCTGCGACTTCGGGTCGCAGCACCACTACGGCTACCGCATGGACGGCTACCGGAGTGTCGGCGAAGACTGGCACTGCGACTTCGGATCGCAGCACCACCACGGCTACGCCGCGACTTGTGACACGGAGCTGATCCGGCGCTCTGCCTCTGCGGCCTCGGGCCGCAGCGCCACTACGGCTGTGCGTTGTCGGCAATCTTCACCAGGGTCGCCTGAGCCGCTTCTGCGAATCCAAATCGCAGCACCACTACGGTATCGAGACGGGCGGCACAGTGCGCCTGTGTGGCGGCACTGCTTCTGCGATATCACAACGCAGCGCCACTACGGCAATTCGCCGAATTCCAACTGCACCAGGGCAACCGCGACTGCCTCTGCGACTCGGAGTCGCAGCACCACCGCGGCATGACCTTCGCAACGCACGGCGATGAGAACTCAACCGTGCCTCTGCGACGTCGGGTCGCAACACCACTACGGCTTTTGGGCGGCCGACGCGGAAGGACTGACGATGCTCTGTCTCTGTGACATCATGTCGCCGCACCATTACGGGCTCGCCGTCGAAACCCTCGCCGCCGACTTCAGCCGCGCCGCCTCTGCGACCCGACGTCACAACACCACTGCGGCGCATCGCACAAAATCGCACAAGGCCAAGGCGAGCGGCCCTGCCACTGCGACCAGCGTCGCAGCACCACTACGGCACCGTCACCGCGAACGTACTGACCGAGGCGTTGAAGCTCTCTCTGCGGCTTCAGGTCGCAGCACCGCTTCGGGGCCTTCATGACCTGGCACGCGCCGGCCGCCCCGATCGACTGCCTCTGCGACTTCAGGCCGCAGCACCACTTCGGCGCATATCCCACCCATGTCGGCATCACCGCGTCCATACCGCCTCTGCGAGTTCGACTCGCAGCACTACTACGGCGGCCCCGTCCTCATCCGCCGTGCCGCCAAGGCCGCCTCCCTGCGCCTCCGGGTCGCAGCACCACCGCGGCTTTGTCAACCGGCGCGTGAGGAGAGCGCGGTCGGCCCGTCCTGCCTCTTCGCGTCACAGCATCCCTACGGCACCGACTGGGACCTTCAGAAGATTCTACGTTCGGCCAGCCTCTGCGACTTCGAGTCGGAGCACCACTACGGCGGCGGGAACCGCGACGAGATCATCACCCGGGCCGTACGCTGCCTCTGCGACTTCGGGTCACAGCACCACTACGGCGACCAGGCACGCATGGCTCTGTCGACCGGCAGCGACCCGCCCTGCAACTCGACGCGCAGCACCACTACGGCACCCCACTGGTGCTCTACACCCTGATCGGCGCGGTCCTACCTCTGCGACTCCACGTGTCACAGCACCACTACGGGTCGACCCCCTTGGTCGCGTCGAACCCTTCAAGCAGATGTCTACGCGATTCGGCTTCGAAGCATTACTACAGCTCTCGCCCGGATCACGCAGCGTTTGCCGGACCCTCCACTGCCTCCGCGATCTTACGTCGCGGCACCACTACGGCCCCGAGGCGCTGTTCACCCCAGGCGACCAGGAGTCTGCCTCTGCGACCTCGTGTGGCAGCACCACTACGGCTTCGACGTCGACCCGGAAAGTTACGGCTGGATGTGCTGTCTCTGCGACTTTGCGTCGCAGCACCACTACGGCCCCGCCAGGATCTCCGTCGCTTGGAGGACGATCCACACCGTCTCTGCGACTCGACGTCGCAGCACCGCTACGGCAGCTTCAGCGCCGGGAACTTGTGCCCCTTCGGGACGTCTGTCTCTGCGATTCAACGTCGCAGCACCACTGCGGCCCCTGTCGGGGAACCTCGGCGCGGCCGGGAAAGGCTGCCTCTGCGACTTCGGGTCGCAGCACCACTACGGCGCGGTCGCTTCGCGAGCCTGGCAGCCCCGCCGGAACCGCCACCGCCACTGGGTCGCTGCGCGGCTACGACCCGCTCGCCGGCAACACTGGCTGCGTGGTCTACGCCCGGCCTCTGCGACCGCGCGTCGCAGCACCACTACGGCTCCGTAATCCGCTCGATCTTCCAGGTGCGGGCGTCCGCTGCCTCTGCGACTCGACGTCGCAGCACCACTACGGCGATGCCGTCCTGGTCAACGAGCGCTACGCCCGTCCCCTGTCTCTGCGACTTCGGGTCGCAGCACCACTACGGCGGCACCATCGACACGTTGCCGACCACCAGTTCGGGCCGGCCTCTGCAACTTCACGTTGCAACACCACTACGGCTTGTCCCGCAGGTACATGGCGTACGCGACGATGATCTCTGCCTCTGCGACTTTGGGTCGCAGCCTCACTACGGCCTCCGCTGGATAAAGGAACGGTCGACCAGCTTCGGCACCGCCTCGGCTACTTCGGGTCGCAGCACCGCTGAAACGGGCGGCATGAACGCGTTCGCCATAGGGCGCGAGGGCGAAACATAGACCGGGATTGCCGATTAGCCAAACCGGCAATCCTGGGCACCATTAACAATCCACCGCCACTCCTCGCCCGTTCGTCGAAAGGCACGCCCCAGAACCACGCACCCCCACCCGAATAATCCCTGGACCGACTGCCCGTACAGAGGGTTCCGCCGAGGCGTAGCCCACATAAAGCGAGCCCTGGAAACGCTCCACATCCCGCTCGGTGCGCAGCCACACTCCAGGTCACCCATGTCGTAGTGACCGAAGCGTGGTGCAGCCGGACATGCCGGTATGCACCGTGTGACCATCCCGGGTCTATTCGAGGTATGCCGCGAGAAGGAGCTCGGACTCCTGCGACAAGGGCACAGTGAGGATCTGGCCTCCCTTGAAATAGGTCAGGCTGCCCGCATGCTCACCACCGCCGGGATGGTAGTCCGCATGTCGAAGCGACGACAAGATCGTCACAGGCAGCCCCTCACGTGCCATCAGCGAGAGCGCGAGAGGAGCCGCAAGATCCATCTCCGGATCTGCAACGGCGGCAACCACCAGTGCGCGGACCTGATCAGCAGTCAACAGCTCCATGGACGCAGCATCCCTTCTCCCCATGGGTCGCCGCCGAACAACGGCGCGGGTTTCTCCAGGGTCGCCGTGCCCGCAGAGACAACCCTCAACAAGCAGGAGCTGAAGCGCCTCGGCAAGCCCCCAATGGCCCCCCGAACTCCATCATCCGCACTGCTCGGACGCTCGCAGACCGCCAAGAGCAGTGCTTGAACAGGGCGAAGAGTGGCCTGACACTCCATCAGGACGAGCGTCAAATGAGCGTCAGAACACCTCTCCGAGCGTCAAATGAGCGTCAAGAATGCGCCCGTAGCGCACATAACGCGCATCATGCGCACCGACCAAAACTGCAGGTCAGAGCCCCTTTCCCGCAGGCTCAAGGATCGCGACGCACTCCACGTGGTGGGTCATCGGGAAGAGGTCGAAGACGCGCAGGGTGCGGACCTTGTAGCCGCCGTCCTTGAAGTAGGCGAGGTCGCGGGCCAGGGCCGCCGGGTCGCAGGCCACGTAGGCGATGCGGCGGGCGCCGAGGGTGGAGAGGTGTTTGACCGTCTGCTTGCCGGCGCCCGCGCGGGGCGGGTCCAGGACGATCAGGTCGGTTTCGGTGATGCCCGTGCGCGGGAGGACCGATTCGACCTTGCCCTGTTCGATGCGGACATTGGGCATCGAGGCGAGGTTGTGGCGGGCGTCCTCGACCGCGCGCTTGCCGGACTCGATGCCGAGGACGGCGCCCTGGTCGCCCACGCGTTCGGCGACCGAGCCCGCGAAGAGGCCCACGCCGCAGTAGAGGTCGAGGGCGGTTTCGCCCTTGCGGGGCATGAGGCCCTGCATGACCGCGCGCATCAGGGTGTCAGCGGCCTGGGGGTGGATCTGCCAGAAGCCGCCCATGCCGACGCGGTAGGTGCGGCCGTCGGCGCGCTCGCGGACGAAGGCGCGGCCGTGGACCTTGTGGACGCTGCCGTCCTTCTCGTGGACGCGCAGGACCGAGGTCGGCTTGTCGAGTTCGACGAGGGGGAGGCGGCCGCCGGGGGTGGGGGTGAGGATGACCTGGCGGTCGCTGGAGCCGGTGGCGGCGATGGCTTCTACCGAGGCCATGGCTTCCCAGGTGCGCTTTTCGATGCCGAGTTCGGAGACGCCGGGCGAGGCGATCAGGCAGTGGTCGATCGGCTGGACGTCGTGGGAGCGGTGCTTGCGCAGGCCCGCGTTGCCGTCGGCGTCGATGGCGTACTGGACGCGGGTGCGCCACTGCGGGACCTGGCCGGCCGGGAGCTTGTCACCCTCGGCGGGCATGACGGTGCCGTCCCAGCCCGCTTCCTCGGGGGTGAGGCCCGCGAGGCGGAGGAGTTGTTCGGCGACGACCTCGCCCTTGAGGCGGCGCTGGGCGCCGGGCTTGGCGTGCTGCCAGTCGCAGCCGCCGCACTTGCCGGGGCCTGAGAAGGGGCAGGGGGCCTCGACGCGGTCCTTGGAGGGGTCGAGGATCGTCACCGCGTCGGCGCGCAGGAAGCGGGCGCCCTCGTCGCCGTCGGTGACGCGGGCGATGATCCGCTCGCCGGGGAGGGTGTGGCGCACGAAGAGGACCTGGCCCTCGGCCGTGCGGGCGATGCAGTGGCCGCCGTGGGCGACGGGGCCGACCTCGACCTCGTACTCCGTACCGACGAGGGAGACCTTGGGCTTGGCGTCCTTCGGCTCCTCCGGGGCTGCCTTCGACGATTCCTTGGGCTGTGACTGCATGGCGGGGTACTCCAAGGGATCGATCAAAGGGAACGGCCGGACAACAGCCCACCAGTCTACGTGGGTGTTGTCCGGCCGCCCGACCAAGGCAAGCCTGACCGGTGCCAGTGCCGGTGCCAGGCAGGTGCGCGGTCAGTTCTTCGAGGTCTCCTTGGGGCGCCGGTCCACCGGGCCCCGCCGTACCGCACCCGGCGCATTCCAGTCCGCCCGCTTCTTGGCGCGCTTCTTGGCCGCTTCGGAGGATTCGAGCTGGTAGGGGACGGAGGTGACCATCACACCCGGCGTGAAGAGCAGCCGGCCCTTGAGGCGCAGGGCGGACTGGTTGTGGAGGAGGTGTTCGTACCAGTGGCCGACGACGTACTCGGGGATGTAGACGGAGACGACGTCGCGCGGGCTCTCGCGGCGCAGGCCCTTCACGTACTCGATGATCGGGCGGGTGATCTCCCGGTAGGGGGAGTCGAGGATCTTGAGCGGGACGTTGATGCCCCGGCGTTCCCACTCGTCGCGCAGGGCCTTCGTCTCGGCCGGGTCCACGCTGATGGAGAGGGCCTCCAGGCGGTCGCTGCGCATGAGCTTGGCGTAGGCGAGGGCGCGGAGGGTGGGCTTGTGGACCTTGGAGACCAGGACGATCGAGTGCACCCGGGAGGGGCGCAGGCTGTCGTCGGAGGGGCCTTCGGCGGCGGAGATCTCGTCGGCCACGCGGTCGTAGTGCTTGCGGATCGCCGACATCGTTCCGTAGAAGATCACCATGCCGAGCAGGGCGACCCAGGCGCCGTGGGTGAACTTGGTGGCCAGGACGACGACCAGGACGAGGCCGGTGAAGAAGGCGCCGAAGGTGTTGATCGCCCGCGAGCGGTACATCCGGCGGCGCTTGGCCTGGTCCTTGGTGGTCTTCAGGTGGCGGTTCCAGTGCCGGACCATGCCGATCTGGCTCAGGGTGAAGGACACGAAGACGCCGACGATGTAGAGCTGGATGAGCTTGGTGGAGTCGGCGCCGTAGAGGACGACCAGGAGGACGGCGGCGCCGGCCAGGAGCACGATGCCGTTGGAGAAGGCGAGGCGGTCGCCGCGGGTGTGCAGCTGGCGGGGCAGGTAGCGGTCCTGGGCGAGGATCGAGCCGAGGAGCGGGAAGCCGTTGTACGCGGTGTTGGCGGCCAGGAACAGGACGAGGGCCGTCGCCGCGGCGAGCAGGACGAAGAAGAAGGTGCCCTCGCCGAAGACGGCGGCGGCGACCTGGGAGATCACCGGGTTCTGGACGTAGGAGTCACCGACCGGGACTCCGTCGCGGATCAGGTCGACGGCCGGTTTCTCGGCCATCTTGACGCCGGTGTTCATGGCGAGCGCGATGATGCCGCAGAACATCACGACGGCCAGGGTGCCCATCAGGGCCAGTGTGGTGGCGGCGTTCTTCGACTTCGGCTTGCGAAAGGCGGGGACGCCGTTGGAGATCGCCTCGACGCCGGTGAGGGCGGCGCAGCCGGAGGAGAAGGCGCGCAGGAGGAGGAAGACCAGGGCGAAGCCGGCCAGGCCCGGGTGTTCGGGCTTGATCTCCAGGTCGGCGGTGGGGGCGGCCATGTCGTCGCCGGTCAGCGACCGGTAGGCGCCCCAGGCGAGCATGATGAAGACGCCCGCGACGAAGACGTACGTCGGGATGGCGAAGAGCTTCCCCGACTCCTTCATGCCGCGCAGGTTGAGCACGGTGAGCAGGAGGATCACGGCCACCGCGCAGAGCACCTTGTGCTCGACGACGAAGGGGATGGCTGAGCCGAGGTTCTCGATGCCCGAAGAGATCGACACGGCGACGGTCAGGACGTAGTCGACCAGCAGGGCGCTGGCGACGGTGAGTCCGGCCTTCGGGCCGAGGTTGGTGTTGGCGACCTCGTAGTCGCCGCCGCCGCTCGGGTAGGCGTGCACGTTCTGCCGGTAGGAGGCGACGACGGTGAACATCAGGACGACGACCGCGAGTGCGATCCACGGGCTGAAGTGGTACGCCGAGACGCCCGCGATGGAGAGTACGAGCAGGACTTCTCCGGGCGCGTAGGCGACGGAGGAGAGCGGGTCGGAGGCGAAGACGGGAAGTGCGATGCGCTTGGGGAGGAGCGTTTCTCCCAGCTTGTCGCTGCGCAGGGCCCGGCCGATCAGGATCCGTTTGGGCACGTCGGTCAGTTTGGACACGCAGAGGATCGTAAGCGGTCGAACGCGCGTGGCTCATCCACCACCCCCGGCCGCCACGGAATCTCCCGGGACGTCGCCGGGATGGCCCGGACCACCGCGAAGTGCTCTCTGACCGGGGGTCCCCGCGGACCACCGTGCGTGTGTAGCTTGGGCGGCGGTCTGAGACTCTTGTGAGTCCGACAAAAAGTGAACGAAAACTCTTGATGGACTCTTAACGGCCGGAAGGACGGAAGGACGGACGTGCACGTCGTCATCATGGGCTGCGGGCGAGTGGGAGCCGCTCTCGCGCAGACCCTGGAGCAGCAGGGGCACACGGTCGCAGTGATCGACCAGGACCCCACGGCCTTCCGCCGACTGGGATCCGGATTCGGCGGCCGCAGGGTCACCGGGGTCGGATTCGATCAGGACACCCTCCGCGAGGCGGGTATCGAGGAAGCCGGGGCGTTCGCCGCCGTCAGCAGCGGGGACAACTCGAACATCATCGCGGCCCGGGTGGCCCGCGAGATGTACGGCATCGAGCACGTCGCCGCCCGTATCTACGACCCCCGCCGTGCCGAGGTGTACCAGCGCCTGGGCATCCCCACGGTCGCCACGGTCCGCTGGACCGCCGACCAGATGCTGCGCCGGCTGCTGCCCTCGGGCGCGGAGCCGCTGTGGCGTGACCCGAGCGGGGGTGTGCAGCTCGCGGAGGTGCACATCGCGCCGTCCTGGATCGGTCACAAGATCAGCAAGCTGCAGGAGGAGACGGGCGTGCGTGTCGCGTTCCTCACCCGGCTGGGCGAAGCGGTTCTGCCGACCTCGCAGACGGTGCTGCAGGAGGGCGACCTCGTCCACGTGATGATGCACACGCACGAGATCGCGAAGGTCGAGGCGGCCTGTTCGCTGGGTCCCGAGGAAGGTCACTGATGAGGGTCGCGATTGCCGGAGCGGGCGCGGTGGGGCGTTCCATCGCGGGCGAGCTCCTGGAGAACGGGCACGAGGTGCTCCTGATCGACAAGGCGCCGACCGCCATCTCGGTGGAGCGGGTGCCGACGGCGGAGTGGCTGCTCGCCGATGCCTGCGAGATCACTTCGCTGGACGAGGCGGCGCTGCAGCGCTGCAACGTCGTGATCGCGGCGACCGGCGACGACAAGGTCAACCTGGTCGTCTCCCTGCTCGCCAAGACCGAGTACGGGGTGCCGAGGGTGGTGGCCCGCGTCAACAACCCGAAGAACGAGTGGCTGTTCAACGAGTCCTGGGGCGTCGACGTCGCGGTGTCCACGCCGCGGCTGATGTCGGCGCTGGTCGAGGAGGCGGTGAGCGTCGGTGATCTCGTACGGCTGATGCGCTTCAGCCACGGCGACGCCAACCTGGTCGAGCTGACCCTGCCGCCCGAGTCCGCGCTGGCGGGCACGCAGGTCGGCGACGTGGAGTGGCCGGTGGACACCTCGCTGGTCACGATCATCCGCGGTACGCGCGTACTGACGCCGACTCCGGAGGAGACCCTGGAGCCGGGCGACGAGCTGTTGTTCGTGGCGGCGCAGGCGCGCGAGGAGCAGCTGGAGGACCTGCTGTCGGTACGCCGTGAGGACATGCCGAAGAGCTGAGCCGGGTGACGTACGAGGGAGGGGCCCGCACCGGAAATGGTGCGGGCCCCTCCCTCGTACGTGCGACCGGTGTACGTGCGACCGGTGGGCCGGTCAGGCCTCGTTGCGCCGGGCCGCAGTCGCCGCCGCCTTGCGCTCCTTCTCGGCCTTCTCCTCGGCCTCCATCTCCGCGAACACGTCGATGGGCGCGGGTGCCTTGGCGAGGAAGACCCAGGTCAGCCAGACCGCCAGCAGGAACGGCGGGATCTTGAGCGCCACGACCACCCAGCCGAACTTGGTGGTGTCGGCCCACCAGTACAGCGGGAAGAGGATCGCGCACTTGGTGAACAGGATCAGGCCCCAGGCGTAACTGGCCTTCGTGTATGCCTTCTTGCGGCCGGGGTTACGGGTGCGCCAGGAGAGGTTCTCCTTGAAGACCGGGCCCAGGATCAGGCCGATCAGGGGCACTCCGGCCATCGCGCTGATCAGGTACGCGAGGGACAGGCCGAGGGTGTAGAGCATGCCGGGCAGCATGAAGTCCTTGGCGTTGCCCGTCATCATCGCGAAGACGACGCCGAAGGCCACGCCGAAGACGCCGCTGAAGGCGTGCTTCATGGTGTCCCGGCGGACCAGCCGGACCAGGACCAGCAGGAGCGAGACCCCGAGGGCCGCGATCGCCGAGATGTGCAGGTCCTTGTTGATCGTGAAGATGGTCACGAAGAGCAGGCCGGGCAGCACGGTCTCGACCATGCCGCGCACACCGCCGAACGCCTCGAAGAGCGCGGCCTCGGTGACCGCCTTGGCGGCGGGGTCCTGGGGCGGCGCGCCCTCGGGCACCACGTGTCCGGGGGCGGGGGCGGCGTCCTGCCGGGGGCTCTGGTGGGGGTCCTGCTGGGAGCCCTGGTGGGGGGTGGCGGTCGGCTTGTCGTAAGACGTCACCGGCTACTCCTGTCCGAGCGGTCGGAGTTCGTATTTGGGGTTGAAGAGCACCCGGCGGCCGTGGCTCATGGAGATCCGGCCGGTCGCGATGAGCTTGCGGCCGGGTTCGATGCCCACGATGGAGCGGCGGCCGAGCCAGACGACGTCGAGGGGTGCCGTGCCGTCGAACAGCTCGGCCTCCAGGGCCGGCACTCCGGCACGCGGGCGCAGGGTGACCGTGCGCAACGTACCGGTCACCTTGACGATCTGCCTGTCGTCGCAGGCGGATATGGGGGTGCAGCCGGCGGACTGGGTGTCCTCCTGGAGCTCGGCGGAGTGCAGGTCCTCCTGTGAGCTGGACAGGCGGTCGAGCATCCGGCGGAACCGCCCGGTCGGCTTGTCGGGTCGAGGTACGGCACTCATACACGAAGCGTACCGGGGAGAGGGCCGACGGGGTCACCGGCCGTAGTCACGACCTCGGTACGTTGTCGCGACGGGCCCGGCACCACCCCGGCCCCGGCCCCCTCGCCCCCGCCCTAGCGCTCGAAGCGGTACCCCATGCCCGGCTCGGTGATGAAGTGCCTCGGGTGGGCGGGGTCCGTCTCCAGCTTGCGGCGGAGCTGGGCCATGTAGACCCGGAGGTAGTTGGTCTCGGTGCCGTACGAGGGGCCCCACACCTCCTGGAGCAGCTGCTTCTGGCTGACCAGGCGTCCCGTGTTGCGCACCAGCACCTCCAGGAGGTGCCACTCGGTGGGGGTGAGCCGTACGTCGCGGCCCTCGCGGTGCACCTTCTTCGCGGCGAGGTCGACGGCGAAGCCCTCGGTCTCGATGAGTACGTCGCCCTCCTCGCCGCCGCCGACCGGTTCGGCCCTGCGGACGGCCGCGCGCAGCCGGGCGAGGAGTTCGTCCATGCCGAAGGGCTTGGTGACGTAGTCGTCGGCGCCCGCGTCGAGCGCCTCGACCTTCTCGTCGGAGGTGTGCCGGGCGGAGAGCACCAGGATCGGTACGCGGGTCCAGCCGCGCAGCCCCTTGATGACGTCCACCCCGTCCATGTCGGGCAGGCCGAGGTCGAGCACCACCACGTCGGGGTGGCGGGCGGCGGCGAGCTGGAGGGCGGAGGCGCCGTCGGCCGCCGCGTCCACCTCGTACTTGCGCGCCTTCAGGTTGATCACGAGGGCGCGCACGATCTGCGGCTCGTCGTCGACCACGAGCACCCGGGTCATGGGGACCTTCCTCACTGCTGTCGGTGTGGGTGTTGCGGGCCGGGGGCTCATGAGAGCACCTGGGCCGAGAAGTCGGCGCTCACCGGGGTCTGTCCCGGCGCGACCTTGAGGGTGACGACCATCGTCATGCCGCCGCCGGGGGTGTCCTCGGCGGTGAGCGTGCCGCCCATCGCCTCGACGAATCCCCGGGCGACCGCGAGGCCGAGGCCGACCCCGGCGCCGCGCGGGACGTCCCCGTACCGCTGGAAGGGCGCGAAGATGCGTTCCTTGCTGTCGTCGGGGACGCCGGGGCCGCGGTCGGCTATCCGGACCTCGACGCGGTCGTCGAGGGCGCTCGCGGAGACCGCCACGGGGATGTTCTCGGGGCTGTACTTGACGGCGTTCTCGACGAGGTTGGCGGCGGCGCGCTCCAGCAGGCCCCGGTCGACGGCCACCATCGGCAGGGTCTCGGGGATGTCCAGCTCCACGCTGTCGTCGGGGACGCCGACCAGTGCCATCGGGATGACCTCGTCGAGGTCGGTCTCGCGGATCAGCGGGGTGACGGTGCCGGTCTGGAGGCGGGACATGTCGAGGAGGTTGCCGACGAGGTGGTCGAGCCGGTCGGCGCCCTCCTCGATGCCGGCCAGCAGTTCCGCCTCGTCCGCCTCGGACCAGGACACGTCGTCGGACCGCAGGGAGGTGACGGCGGCCTTGATGGAGGCGAGGGGGGTGCGCAGGTCGTGGCTGACGGCGGCGAGCAGGGAGGTGCGGATCTTGTTGCCCTCGGCGAGCCTGCGGGCCTCCTCGGCCTGGCCGACGAGGCGTTCCCGGTCGAGTACGACGGCGGCCTGGGCGGCGAAGGCCGCCAGCACCCGGCGGTCCTCCGCGGGCAGCACGCGGCCGGACAGGGCGAGCGCCATGTGGTCGCCGACGGGCATGTCCACCTCGGCGTCCTCGGGGCGCTCGGCGGGAGCGGGGCCCACGCTGCCCGCGCAGGTCCAGGGGTCGACGTCGCTGACGCGCTCCAGGAGGGCGACGGACTCCATGGCGAAGGTCTCCCGGACCCGTTCCAGGAGGGCGTCGAGGGTGGTCTCGCCGCGCAGCACGCTGCCCGCGAGGAAGGACAGGATCTCGGACTCGGCGCGCAGCCGGGCGGCCTGGTGGGTGCGGCGGGCGGCCAGGTCGACGACGGAGGCGACGGAGACGCCGACCGCGAAGAAGATCACGATGGCGACGATGTTCTTGGGGTCGTCGATGGTGAGGGTGCGGGTGGGCGGGGTGAAGAAGAAGTTGAGCAGCATCGAGCCCGCCGCCGCTGCGGCCAGGGCGGGCCACAGACCCCCGAGCAGGGCGGCGAGGACGGTGAGGAAGAGGTAGAGCAGGACGTCGTTGGCGAGGCCGGGAACGTTGTTGATGCTGAGCAGGAGCAGCGTCAGCAGTACGGGGCCCAGCACGCCGACCAGCCAGCCGGCCAGGATCCGGGAGGTGCCGAGGCGGGCGCCCCGGGCGACCGGGAGGCCCCGGCCCTTGGCGACCTCGTCGTGGGTGACGATGTGGACGTCCAGGTCGGGCCCGGAGTCGCGGGCGACGGTCTGGCCGACGCCGGGGCCGAACATGTACTGCCAGGTCTTGCGGCGGCTGGAGCCGAGGACGATCTGGGTGGCGTTGACGCCCCGGGCGAACTCCAGCAGGGAGCTCGGTACGTCGTCCCCTATGACGTGGTGGAAGGTGCCGCCCAGGTCCTCGACGAGGGTGCGCTGGACGGCGAGCTCCTTGGGGGACGCGGAGGTCAGGCCGTCGCTGCGGGCGACGTACACGGCGAGGATCTCGCTGCCGGAGCCCTTGGCGGCCATCCGGGAGGCGCGGCGTATCAGGGTGCGGCCCTCGGGGCCGCCGGTGAGGCCGACGACGATGCGCTCGCGGGCCTGCCAGGTGGAGCGGATGTTGTGCTCGCCCCGGTACTGCTGGAGGTACTCGTCGACCCGGTCGGCCACCCACAGGAGGGCCAGCTCGCGCAGGGCGGTGAGGTTGCCGGGGCGGAAGTAGTTCGACAGCGAGGCGTCGATCTTGTCGGGCTTGTAGATGTTGCCGTGCGCCATCCGGCGGCGCAGCGCCTGCGGCGACATGTCGACCAGTTCGATCTGGTCGGCACGGCGGACGACCTCGTCGGGGACGGTCTCGCGCTGGCGCACCCCGGTTATCGACTCGACGACGTCGCCGAGCGACTCCAGGTGCTGGATGTTGACCGTGGATATGACGTCGATGCCGGCCTGGAGCAGCAGCTCGACGTCCTGCCAGCGCTTGGCGTGCCGGGAGCCGGGGACGTTGGTGTGCGGGAGCTCGTCGACGAGGGCGACGGCGGGGGCGCGCTCCAGGACCGCGTCCACGTCCATCTCGGTGAAGGTGGTGCCCCGGTACGGGATCTCCCGCCTGGGCACCTCTTCGAGGCCGTGCAGCATGACCTCGGTGCGCGGGCGGCCGTGGTGCTCGACGAAGGCGACCACGCAGTCGGTGCCGCGCTCGACCCGGCGGTGGGCCTCGGAGAGCATGGCGTAGGTCTTGCCGACGCCCGGTGCCGCGCCGAGGTAGATCCGGAGTGTTCCTCGTGTCCCGCGTCCCATGGCCTCATTGTCTTTCACGTGGACACAGGCAGCCTGTGTGCGCTGCTGTCGACCTTACGTCCAGCGATTCAGACATTACGGACATGTCACAGGTGGGCGGGCCCGCCTTGACACGATTCTGATGCCGCGCGGGGGCCCGCCGGGGCCTGGTCGGCTGCCGTCGGGCGGCTCCTCAGCCGCCGTCGGGCGCTCCCTGGGCCGCCACCGCATCCGCGTTCGCTTCGGTGTCCGCGTCGGTGTCCGCTTCGGTGTCCGCGTCGACGATCCGGCCGTCCCGCAGCTCCAGCACCCGGTCCGCCAGCCCCAGCAGCTGTGCGTCGTGCGTGGCGACCAGGGCCGTCACGCCCTCGCTGCGCACCACCGCCCGCAGGAGCTCCATCACCGCGAGTCCCGTCTCCGCGTCCAGCTGTCCGGTGGGCTCGTCCGCGATCAGCAGGGCGGGCCGGTTGGCCAGGGCCCTGGCGATGGCCACCCGCTGCTGCTGTCCGCCGGACAGCTCCCCGGGCCGCTGCGTCGCGTGGTCCGCGAGCCCGACGAGGCCGAGCAGCAGGGCGACCCGCTCCTCGCGCTCCTTCGGGTCGGCCTTGCGCAGCCGCAGCGGCACCCCGACGTTCTCGGCGGCGCTGAGGATGGGTATCAGCCCGAAGGACTGGAAGACGAACCCGATCCGGTCCCGCCGCAGCTCCAGCAGCCCGTTCTCGTCGAGGCCGCCGATCGCGGTGCCGTCGACGGTGACGCTGCCGTCGTCCGGGCGGTCGAGCCCGCCGACCAGGTTGAGCAGGGTGGTCTTGCCCGAGCCGGACCGGCCCTTGAGCGCGACGAGTTCACCGCGCGGCACCTCGAAGGAGACCCCCCGCAGGGCGTGCACGGCGGCCGCTCCGCTGCCGAAGGAGCGGTGCAGGTCCCGCACCTCCACCATGGGCGCCTCCCCGGGCATCGTGGCGGTGCCCGCGCCCGAACTCGCCGCCGTACCCGTGCTGTCGGCCATTGTCCGCTCCCCCACTCGTACCCCTGTGCTGTCCCTGGGCCCAGTGTTGCCCATGGCTCCGACAACCGGCATCAGCCTGCGGGACGATCATCCGGTCCGGTCGTCCGCCCCGGCCCTGTCGGTGTCCGCCCACACCCCGACGTGGTCGCTCTCCGCGCTGAGCCGAACCCGGCCGCGCAGCCCGTACCGCTCGATGTGCTCGCGCGGCAGCTGGAGCCTGCCGACCCGGTCCAGTACGGCGAACTCCTCGCCACCCGGGTCGCCCGCGGCGCGCAGCGTCTCGGTGGCCGTGCGGCCGTCCCTGATCCGTACGGTGCGCCGGACCTGGTCGGAGACCAGCGGGTCGTGGGTCACCACCAGGACGGTCATGCCGAGTTCCTCGTTGGCGCGGCGCAGTGCGGCGAAGACCTCGGTGCCGCCGGCGGTGTCGAGTTCGCCGGTCGGCTCGTCGGCGAACAGCACGCGCGGGCTGTTCGCGCTCGCGACGGCGACCGCGACGCGCTGCTGCTCGCCGCCCGACATCTGCTGCGGCCTGCGGTGCCGGCAGTACCCGACGCCGAGGGCGTCCAGGAGCTCCCCCGCGCGCGTGGCCCGCTCGCGGCGCGGCACGCGCGCGTACTTCATCGGCAGCGTGACGTTCTCCAGGGCGGTCAGGTACGGCAGCAGGTTGCGGCCGGTCTGCTGCCAGACGAAGCCGACGGTGCGGCGGCGGTAGCCGAGGCGTTCGCCGCGCCCCATGGCCAGCAGGTCGTGTCCGGCGACCCTGGCCCGTCCCGCGGTCGGCAGGTCGAGGCCCGAGAGGATCGACAGGAGGGTGGACTTGCCGGATCCGGAGGCCCCGACCAGCGCCACGCACTCCCCCTCGTCGACCACCAGGTCGAGTCCCTGGAGAGCCTGCACCTCGACGTCCTCGGTGCGGTAGACGCGTACGACGTTGTCGCAGACGATCAGGCCCTCGTCGGCGACGGGCTCCCGGGCGGCCCGCACGCGCTCCTCCAGCGCGGCGAGCCCACTGTCCGTACCGCTCGTACCGGTCATCTCTGTTCTCCCAGTCGCAGTACGGCGCCCAGCCTGCGGCGCCGGGCCATGGCGGTCTCCACGGCGACGGCCGCGGCGACCAGCAGCAGGAATCCGGCGCCGAGTACGGCCGTCCCCCGGTAGTCCGCGCGCGGTTCGGGCACGTCCGGGCCCCCGGTGAAGCCACGCAGGTCGAGGGCGGGGCCGAGCAGGCCGGGCAGCAGCAGTCCCAGCGCGCTGCCGCCGATCGCGGCGGCCAGCACCAGGGGCAGCAGTTGCAGCAGGTGCAGGGCGCCGGTGGCCCGGTCGCCCAGGCCCATGGTCCGCAACCGGGCGGCGGTGCGCCCGCGTTCCGGCGCGGACAGCAGCAGATCGAGTACGAGCGCGAAGAGCGCCAGCAGCACAGTAAGTACGGTGCACAGCCGGTACGCCGTGGTCAGCGCCGCCACCACTCCGTCGTCGGCGACGGCGGCCCGTTCGTCGGCGAGGATGCGCAGCTTGCCGATGGCGGACGTGGCGGCGGCCCTGGGCACCAGTGCGCGCAGTGCGGCCCGGTCGATGTCCGGCCCGTACAGCAGCAGCGACGCCATCTTGACGGTGGACTCGCCCGGCTTCCCGGCCGGCACGTCCGGCTTGCCCAGCGCCGCCCTGTCCGTCAGCAGCACCGGCGCCCGGGACGTGTCGCGCACCGGCCCGATCGCGTCGTCCCTCGCCACGTCCGACGGCAGCGGGCCCACCACCTCGACGCGGACGTCGTTGCCGCGCACCCGGGCCGTGTAGACGCCGCCCTGTCGCAGCCCGGGTCCGGCGAGCACCGGTATGTCCGTACCGCCGCTCTTGGTACGGAGCCCGGCCAGCGCCCGTCCGACGGCCGAGCCCGGGGCCGCGGCGCGCAGTGCCGCGCCGTCCGCGGAGATCAGGTCGACGGAGCCGTGATTGGCTCCGCTACTGGCGTCCGTGAGCTCGGCGGTACGGAGTTCGAGAGTGGTGCGGTGCCGCACTCCGGCGGTCGCGGACAGCTTGCTCACGGTCCGCGCGTCCAGCCGCTCCGCGGTGTACGAGGCGTCCGCGCCCGCCAGTCTGCGCGCGGTGTCCAGCCGCCCCTCGGTGAGGGTCTGCGCGACGAGTCCGGCGAAGACGGCGGTGGCCAGGGTGGTGACCAGGACGAGCAGGGCCAGTACCCGGGACGGGGCGTCCTTCGCCGCCCGGGACAGCGCGACCATCGCCACCACGCCCCGCCCGCGCGCGGCCCAGCGGGCGGCGGCCCGTACTGGCGGCGGATAGCAGCGGGCCAGCACGATGACCGCGCAGACCCCGAGGAGGGCGGGTACGGCGGCCATCTGGAGGTCGGGCTCCGCCACCACTCCGCGCGCGTGCAGCGAGTACACCCCGGCCCCGGTGAGCAGCAGCAGCGTCGCCTCCACGGTGAGGCGGCGCAGCGCGGCGCTCCTGGCCCGCCGCACGCGGGTGCGCGCGGGCGCGTGCAGCGCGCCGTCGCGCAGCGCGTGCCAGGTGAGCACGGGCAGCACCAGCCAGACGCCGACGGCGACGCCCAGGGCGGTCCGGTTGTCGGGCGGTGCGCCGCCCCCGGGCCCGTACCACCGCGCGGTCAGCACCCCGAAGGCCCAGCCGAGCAGCACCACGGGTGCGGTCCGTACGGCGGCGGCGAAGGCCAGCCGGGTGGCGGAGGCGCCCCGGGCCCGCCGCAGCCGGTCGTCGGGCAGCCGCCGGCGCAGCGCGAGCAGGGCCGCGGCCACGCAGGCGGCCAGGCCCACGCAGTACAGCGAGACCGGCGCGAAGGCGATCATGACCCGCACCCGGGACCAGTCCTTGTCGAACTCGTCGAGGATCCGCAGGAGTTCGCCCGTGGTCACGAGGGTGGCCGCCCGGTGCGCCCCGACCGCGCAGCCGAAGCCGCCCGAGCCGTGGAGGAAGCTCCCGCAGAACTGGACCGGCGCGTTCTCGTCGAACTGCGAGACGCTCCGGCGCAGCAGCGAGCGGCCCTCGGGGGTGGCGAACGAAGTGGCGGACTCCGCGTCCAGGCGCAGCCGCATCCGCCAGATGGCGAGCATGTCAAGGTCGTTGTCCCACTGGAGCTGCTCGACGGCGGCGGCGCCGACGATCCCGGCCACCTGCCAGGTCCTGGCGGAACCGGCACCGGGCGCGGTCAGGGGCGTGGCGAGCACCGGCACCTCGCGCTGGAGGGCGGTGTCCTCGGGACGGAAGAAGCCGACCAGCACGCCCTTGCCCGCGGCCTGTCTGCTGTCGGGCGCGGGGATCAGGTCGAGCCGTTGCCCCAGGCGCAGCGAGAGCGCGTCGCGGGTGCGGGTGGAGACGGCGATCTCCAGTTCGGTGCGGGTGGCGGACGGGGGCCGTCCCTGTGCGTAGGCGCCGGGCTTCGGGGCGTCGTCGGCCAGGAACAGCTGGAACCGGCCCTCGCCGCCGGGGGTCCGGGCGGCGCCCGCGTTGATCTCGACCCGGGTGGAGGCGTGGACGACGTGCTGGGCGAGCGCCGGAGGGGCGGAGCCCTCGATGAGGTTCCCGGCCACTTCCAGGTCCCCGGCGAGCGCGCCGTCGAACGGGCCCTCGGTCTCCGTCGGCCCGAAGACGCTGCTGAACTGGATGGCCGGGGAGGCCTCCTGGGCCTGTTCGGTACGGTCGGCCAGCGCCTTCCCGGCGAGCCGGTCGACCACCGCCGGGCCCACCGCCGCGACCAGGGCGAGCAGCGCGGTCAGCACCGCGAGACAGCCCAGCAGCGGCGCCTCGGCCCCGGCCCGCCGCAGGGGCGCCGCGCGCAGCAGCTCCCGTACCCGCCCTGCCCGTACCCGCCCTTCCCCCACCTGCCCTGCCGCCGTGTTCTCCCCCGTACTCATCGGTCCTCCCCCGCTCGCAGCACCCGCGCCAGGTCCGTCCGCGCCAGGAAGCGTGCCGCCACGGTCACCACCACGCAGATCAGCGCGGTCGTCGCGGCGACGGTCAGCCCCACCCGCCCCCAGGGCACCTCGGTCACCAGCCACGGGAAGACCGGGCTGCCGTTCCCGTCCACGGTGACCAGCGGCATGATCACGGAGGCGAGCGCGGTGCCCAGGACGGTGCCGAGCAGGGCCGCCACGGCGGCGATGCACAGCTGCTCGGTCCACAGGTACGCGGCGAGCTGTCCGCGCCGCACCCCGAGCGCCCGCAGCAGGGCGAACTCGCGTTGCCGGGCGCGGGCGTTGAGCGCGGTGTGCAGGGTGAACGCCACCACCGCGAAGGCGGGCGCGAGGATCAGGCACAGAGTGAGCGCCCCGCGCGCGCCCTCCCTCAGCGGGTCGGCGGACAGCTCCCGCCGTACCTGTGCGACGTCCGTCGCGGTCCCGTACCCGTGCTGCTGTACGGCGGTCATCGCGGCGTCCGGTACGCCGCCGCGCACCGCCACCCACCAGGCCCGTTCGCGCTCGGGCGGCCGGCCGGAGGAGACGAGCCGGGCGGCGAGCGCGCGGGAGTCGGCCAGCAGGCGCGGCACGGCGCGGTCGGTGCCGGGCACCCCGGCGATCCGGCCGGTGATCCGCACGCGCAGCGGGCGCTCGCCGAGCAGGTTGACCACGACGGTGTCGCCCACCCCGGCCCGCGCCGTCTCCAGGAAGGGTCCGGTGGCCAGCACCGGCAGCGGCGGCAGTGCCCGGCCCTGCGGCCTCGGCACCCAGGCGGCCCGCCACTTGGGGAACTGGCCGGACACCTGCGGGCCCCGCACCACCCCGTCCAGCAGGCTCCCGGCACGCGGGGTGTCGGAGCACAGCACGGGTCCGGCGGGCATCACCCTGACGCCGCCGCCCCCTCCGCCCGCGCCCCCGGGCGGGGCGGGGCAGCCCGCCGCGTCGCGGGGGTCGCCCTTGCCGTACTCCGGGTCGTACCACGGGGGGTGGACGGCGAGTCCCGGCACCCGGTCGACGGTCAGCCGGTAGGTGCGCTGCACGGTCTCCCGCTCCATGCTCAGGCCGAGCTGGACGACACGTACCGGACGCTGCCGGTCCGGCCGGACGGGGAGCGGCAGCGAGACCGTCCGTGCCTGCCCCGCCCCGGACCTGTCGGGCATCAGCAGGATCTTGCCGGGGTGCGAGAGTCCGTCGGCGTCCTGGAGGACGACCGTCATGATCACCGGGGCGGGCGTCCCAGGCCCGTCGGCGGTCAGCCGCACCCGCACCGGCAGTCCGCCCTGCGGGCCGCTTCCGCCGGTCCCTGCCGGCACCGGGTCCAGGGCCGTTCCCTGGAGGGGGACGTCCTTGCCGAGCGGGGCGAGCAGTTCGCCGAGCGGCCGGTCGGCGAGGTCCTCGCGGAGCGTGGGCACCGGGCCTGTGGCGGTGTTGAGGGAGGTGATGCCCATCGGCTCCCGGCCGTAGGTGGCCGAGGTCTCGAAGACCGGCGAGGCCGCGTACGCCCCGGGCAGGGCGGAGTACTTCGCGTACCGCTGCCCCGACGGCACTCCGGAGGTGTGGTCGGGCACGATGCTCAGGTCGGAGCCGACCGCGAAGGCGGCCTGGTCGCGGTCGCCGCGCTCCAGCATGGCCAGCGAGGTGCTGCTGAGGGCGCCCACTGCCAGGGCGAGCGCCACCACCAGGGTGGGCCCCGCGTGCCCCGAGGCCCGGCGTCCCACCTGCCAGCCGCCGAGCGGCAGGACCAGCCCCCGGCCGCGCCGGGCGAGCGGTTCGGTGATCCGGGCGGCGAGCGGCAGCAGCCGCAGGGCGAGCAGGGCCGCCGCGCAGGTCATGGTGACAGGTGCGAGGACCAGGACGGGGTCGACCCCGCCGCCGTCGACGACGGGCGTACGGTACTGCCGCAGCTGGAGCCACCCCAGCACGGCGACCGCGGCGAGCACCAGATCGGTGCCCACCCGCTGCACCCCGGAGAAGCGGCCCAGCCTGCGCCGCAGCCGCATGGCGGCCTCCCGGTCCCCCGCTGCCCGCAGCGCGGGTGCCAGCATCGCCGCCCCGTGCACCAGCACGGCGAGCAGGGCGAGCGACCAGCCGAGCGGCAGCAGCGCCGATTCGGGTACGCCGCCGGGGACCAGCCCGGCCCCGGCGAGCCCGGTCAGCAGCGGGCCGGCCAGGAAGGGGGCGGCGAGTCCGGCGGGCACGGCGACGGCGATCCAGTGCGCGACGGCGGAACCGGCGATCCGGGGAGTGCCCGCGCCGCGCGCGGCGAGCAGGGCGAGTTCGGGGCGCCGGTGCTCGGCGAGCTGTCTGGCGGTGAGGACCAGGACGCCCGCGGCCAGCGCGGCGAGCAGGCTGGCGGGGACGTAGAGCCCGGCCCGGGAGACGGCGATCGGCGTCTCCAGCTGACTCAGCGCACCGGCCAGCGTGTCGTCGACCTTGAGCTGTACGTCCTTGGGCGGCGCGGTGCCGCCGAACACCGACAGGGCGGTGTCGCTGCCGACGAACCGGCGCAGCCGTTCGCCGAGCGGTTCCACGTCGCCGAGCCGGACGGCACCGGCCTCGGGCACCGCCAGCCACAGGTCCTTGGCGTGGTCCGCGAGCTGCGGCTCGGCGAGGAAGGAGGCGCGCGGGACGGCCACCAGCCGGTCCGGGGACCCGAAGGACCCGGTGACGCCGCGCCACAGGGCGGGGTTGCCCGCGCCGCTGTCGTAGGTGCCGGTCATCCGCGCCTGGACGCGCCGTCCTTCGGCGACGACCAGGGCGAAGTCTCCCCCGGGCCGCACTCCCAGCCGCACCGCGAGCCCCGCGGGCAACGCGCATTCCAGCCGGCCACCGGCCGCCCGGGCCGCCCCGGCCGCCTCGGGCCACCGTCCTTCGACCAGCCGCGCGTCCCCGGCCCCGCCGCCCGCGGCCGGGCCGCCGTCTCCTTCCACGGAGACCACCGCCACCGTGAGGTCGCGCCGCTCCCGGCCGCCCGGGTCGACCACGCCGAACTCGGACGCGAACGCCGAGGGCGCCCGCAGCGCCGCCCTGGTCCGGTGCCGGACGTCGCCGAAGGTCCGGTCCACCGCGGCCCGTACCGCCGCGTCCGTCCGCCGCTGGTCGGCCGTCGGCGCACCGCCGCCCGTCCTGGCGTGGTCGCCCAGCACCGTGAGCACCGCGCTCCGGTCGGTGGCGAGCCGCTGCCGCGCACCGCCCTCGACGGCCTGCTCGGTGAGGGCGGCCAGCGCGGCGAGCACGGTCGCGGCGAGCAGTACCGCGAGCGCCGCCGCGCACAGCACCAGGGCGTGGTGGCGCCCCCAGCGCACCAGGACGGGCGCGAGGACGGGCGCGCCCTTGCGCCCGGACCTGCGAAATCCACTCACGAACCGTTCCTCCCCCGAGCGGTCCGCCACAGTATGGGAGCCACTCCGAGCCCGGAGCAACGGCCCGGCGCGCACCAACTCCCGCCCACTGCAACGGAATTGGCCCCTCCGCACGCAGCGCACCACATGCAGCGCACCGCACCCGGCCCGCCGCACGCAGCACAACGGCCGGTGGCCCGCACCCCCGAAGGGGTGCGGGCCACCGGCCGCGTAACTACAGGCACCGAGAAGTGCTCAGCGCACCTCGGTGATCTCCGGGCCGCGCTGCAACTGCCCCATGCCGCCGGAGAAGCGGGACTCCGCCTGCTCCTCCTGCTGGACGCCCTCGGCGACCATCTGGGCGTCGTCGGGCAGCTTGAGGACGATCGGGTCGCGCGGCGCCATCGGCCCCTCGCCCCGTACGACCACGGTGTCCAGGAAGATCTGCTCCAGTACGCCCGCGGCCTCCGGCTGCACCGCGCCCTGGCCGGAGATCACTCCGCGCAGGAACCAGCGGGGCCCGTCCACGCCGACGAAACGCACCAGCTGCACACCGCTGTTGCCGTCCGGCAGCTGTACGGGGACCTGGGCGCGCAGCTCCCAGCCGAGCGGCCCCTCGACCTCGTCGATGACACCGCCCTGCGAGGTGATGCCGGTGGCGATCTCCTCGCGGACCTCGCCCCAGATGCCTTCCTTCTTCGGCGCCGCGAAGGCCTGCAGCTGGATGGCGCTGTCGCGCAGGACGACCGTGGCGGCGACGATCGCGTCTCCCGCGACCTCCACCCGCAGCTCCATGCCGTCGACACCGGGCACGAAGATGCCGCCCAGGTCGACCCGGTCCTGGCCGGGCTCGGAGACCTCGGAGACGTCCCAGGGTCCGTCGGGGCGCGGCGCCGGCGGCAGGTTCACCCTGCGCACCTCGCCGTCGCCGTCCTCGTCGGCCTGTACCTCGTCGGCGACCTGCTCGGTCACGCCCGCCTCGTCCTCGGCGGATTCGCTCTTCTTGCGACGTCCGAACACGTCACTGTCCTTCCCGGTCGATAACGACCGAAGCGTATGAGTTCCCACCCGTTGAGTCATCCGGGCCAACCGTCGCGCCGTTCACCGGAGCACCCTCGGGGCCGCCCACCGCGGCGTGGCCGCCGGTGGACCCGAAGCCCCCTTCGGCCCGTGCCGAGCCGGGAAGTTCCGCGACCTCGTGGAAGCGCACCTTCTCGACCTGCTGGACGACCAGTTGGGCAATCCGGTCGAAACGCTCGAACCGCACGCTCTCGCGCGGGTCCAGATTGACCACGATCACCTTGATCTCCCCACGGTACCCGGCGTCCACCGTTCCCGGGGCATTCACGAGGGCCAGACCACAGCGGGCGGCGAGACCCGATCGCGGGTGCACGAAGGCGGCGTATCCGTCGGGCAGCGCGAGGGAGACGCCGGTCGGCAGCACCGCCCGCTCGCCGGGGGCGAGCTCGCAGGCCTCGGTGGTGACCAGATCGGCCCCGGCGTCACCGGGGTGACCGTACGACGGCAGCGGTACGTCGGGGTCCACCCGGCGGATGAGTACGTCGACGGGGTTGCGGCTCATGGGTTCACCTCGAAGGCGCGGGCGCGCCTGGCCTGGTCGGGGTCGGCCATGGCTGCCCGGATCTCCTCCGGGCGGCCGTTGTCGATGAAGTGGTCGACCTTGACTTCGATGAAGAGGGCGTCCGCGCGGACCGCGACGGGCCCGTCCGGGCCGCCGATCCGTCCGGTCGCCGTGGAGTAGATCTTGCGTCCGTGCACGGCGGTGACCTCGGCGTCGAGGTGCAGCACGGTGCCCACGGGTACGGGACGTACGAAGTCGGTCTCCAGCCGCCCCGTCACCGCGATCACCCGCAGCAGCCAGTTCAGCGAGCCGAGCGTCTCGTCCAGTGCCGTCGCCAGTACGCCGCCGTGGGCGAGCCCGGGGGCTCCCTGGTGGGCCGCCTGGACGGTGAATTCGGCGCTGACGCGGACGCCCTCGCCGGCCCGTGCCTGGAGGTGCAGCCCGTGCGCCTGACCGTCGCCGCAGCCGAAACAGTGTTCGTAGTGCGCGCCGAGAAGCTCTCCCGGGGCCGGTGCGTCGGGGTGCCGGACGGGGGCTATGGCCTCGGCCGGGGGCGTCAGGGCCGTGGAGCCGGCCGTGCTTCCGGGGGTCGCCTCCCGGGGGTTCTCAGTACTCACAGGCGCAGACCTTACTGCGGTTTCCCCTACGGGGAAGATCCCGCCCGCCCCTGCAGGGCGAAGGCACCGCACCCGCATGGGACCGGGCGGGGCACACCGTGCCAAGCTGGACGGCATGCAGCCTTACGAAGAACGTCTGACCGCGCCCCGTTCCTGGTGGTTCATCGCCGTGCTGGTGGGGATCGCGTGCGGGCTGATCCTGCTGCCGGTCGGCCCGCTGCCGATGCTGGGCGGGGTGATCGGCGGGATCGCGCTGTCGGCCGTCGCCGTGAGTTCGTACGGCTCGGCCAGGATCAGGGTGGTGGCCGGTTCGCTGGTCGCGGGCGACGCCCGGATCCCGGTGTCCGCGCTGGGCGAGGCCGAGGTGCTGGATGCCGAGGAGGCCCGCGCCTGGCGGACCCACAAGGCCGATCCGCGCGCCTTCATGCTGCTGCGCTCGTACATCCCGACCGCGCTGCGGGTCCGCATCACGGACCCGGCGGACCCGACGCCGTACGCGTACCTCTCGACGCGGGACCCGCGGGCCCTGGCGGAGGCGCTGGCCGCGGTACGGGCGGAGGCGGGCAGGCCCGCCGCCGGATGAGCCCGCCCCGGACGCCCCGCCGCCGTACGGTCGGCCGCCGGGCCGTCAGCCGCCGAGCGCTCCGGGGCCGTCGCCGGTGGGGCCCTCCAGCTCCCTGAGCTCCTTGGCGTGGTCCAGCTCGGGCAGTCCCGGCAGTGCGTCCCAGGGGACCTGCCGGCTGCGCAGGTCGTCGCGGATGCGGTCGGCCAGTTTCCTGGTGTCGCGGCGGTTCATGACCGCGCCCACGGCGGCGCCGACCATGAACGGCATCAGGTTGGGCAGGTTGCGCACCATGCGCTTCATGATCTGCTGGCGCAGCTCGCGCTTCATCTGCCCGCCGAGGGCCACGTTGAGCGTGGTCGGCTTGGAGATGTCGATGCCGCGCTCCTCGGCCCAGGAGCCGAGGTAGGCGACGGTGCGCTGCTTGAGGTTGCCCGGCGGGCGCTGCCCGTAGACCTCGTGCAGCTCCGCGATGAGCTTGAGCTCGATCGCGGCGACGCCGGTGATCTCGGTGGCCAGCTCGGCCGGCATGGCCATCGGTACGGGCAGCATGGCCGCCGCCCCGATGCCCGCGCCCACGGTGGACGTGCCGTTGGCGGCACCCGCGATCAGCTTGTCCGCCAGCTGGTCGGGGGTGAGCCCGGGGAACTGCCGGCGCAGGGTCGCCAGGTCCCGTACGGGAACGCGCGGGGCGTTCTCGATGATCCGGTCGGCGAGGTAACCGATGCCCGCCTTCGCACTCTCGGTGCTCTTGCGGACGCCCTGCCTGAGGGCCGCCAGACGCCGGGTCCCGGTCACGGACCCCTTCGATGCGCCGAGCCGGGCCACGAGGCCCCGCCCGCCGTCATGTGCGCCGGCGGCGTCACTCAGTTCGCCGTCCGCCCGCCTCGCGAGGGTTCCGGGGGAATCCTCGGAACCGGTGGGCGAAGTGGACGGCAGGAGGGCGGCGGACTCGTCGGGCGCCTGTGTGGCGTCTGCCGAACCCGTACCGCCCTGTGGTGCCTCCGACGCCTTCTTGCGCCGGAAGGGCCGCTTCCTGAACGGTGTCGCGCCAGTCACGGCCGACCCCGTCCTAGTCGCAGTCGCGGCAGATCGGCTGGCCGTTCTTCTCGCGGGCCAGCTGGCTGCGGTGGTGGACCAGGAAGCAGCTCATGCAGGTGAACTCGTCGGCCTGACGGGGCAGCACGCGGACGGACAGTTCCTCGTTGGAAAGGTCCGCGCCGGGCAGCTCCAGGCCTTCAGCCTGCTCGAACTCATCGACGTCGACGGTGGTGTTGGACTTGTCGTTCCGCCGTGCCTTGAGTTCTTCGATGCTGTCCTCGTTGAGGTCGTCATCGGTCTTACGTGGGGTGTCGTAATCCGTTGCCATGTCGCTCTCCCCCTCTGGGTGGTTGCGGTGTCTCCAGCGCAGTAACGCGTGAGAGGCCGGACTTGTGCCCGACCTGAGGCGGAGATTTTGCCTCACATCAAGGTCTGTTACTCAATCGACACCTCAGACGCACTCCGAGGAGTGATCGTCTTGGATGGCGATCGGGACCGTACACGGTCCGTATGTCGCACTGCCCGAGCGCCACCCCGTGTACTTCCCGTGATGCCACCCCCCGGAAACCCGGACTTTTCCCGGTTTTGCGGTGGGTTGATGATCACGGAGAGTAGGTGGCCGGAAAGTGCGGCTTGTGATCGATCACACACGGAACTCCAGGGTTTCCGCCCCCGGAATTCCGCTTAAAGCGAACACATCGGCGACTTCACCGAGGTGTCCTTTTGTACTTTCCGTACCTCACACCGGCAGCGTGACGCGCATGACGAGACCGCCGCCCTCGCGAGGCTCCGCGATGATACGGCCTCCATGGGCCCTCGCGACGCTGCGTGCGATGGACAGCCCCAGGCCTACGCCCTTGTCACTGCCCGTTCGCTCGGTACGCAGCCTCCTGAACGGCTCGAAGAGGTTGTCGATCTCGTACGCGGGAACCACGGGACCCGTGTTCGAAACCACCAGTACCGCCTGACCCTGCTCCACCTTGGTGGTCACCTCCACCCAGCCAGTGTCCGGCACGTTGTACCGGACCGCGTTCTGAACGAGGTTCAGCGCGATCCGTTCCAGCAGGACGCCGTTGCCCTGGACCACCGCGGCCGACTGCTCGCCGCGGAGCTCCACGCCCTTGTCCTGTGCCTCGCCCCGGGTCTGGTCGAGGGCGCGGGTGGCGACCTCGGCCAGGTCCACGGGCTTGCGCTCGACGATCTGGTTGTCGCTGCGGGCGAGCAGCAGCAGGCCCTCCACCAGCTGTTCGCTGCGCTCGTTGGTGGCCAGCAGCGTCTTGCCGAGCTGCTGGAGCTCCACCGGGGCGCCGGGGTCCGAGAGGTGGACCTCCAGCAGGGTCCGGTTGATCGCGAGCGGTGTGCGCAGCTCGTGGGAGGCGTTGGCGACGAAGCGCTGCTGGGCGGTGAAGGCGCGCTCCAGCCGGTCCAGCATGTCGTCGAAGGTGTCGGCGAGCTCCTTCAGCTCGTCGTCGGGGCCGTCCATCTCGATGCGCCGGGACAGGTCCGTACCGGCCACCCTGCGGGCGGCGCGGGTGATCCGGCCGAGCGGTGAGAGCACCCGGCCCGCCATCGCGTACCCGAAGGCGAAGGCGATGACGCTGAGGCCGACCAGGGCCAGCAGGGAGCGGTTGAGGAGGTCGTTGAGCGCCTGCTGGCGGGTCTCGCTGAGGCAGGAGCGCAGGACCGCGTTGAGTTCCTCGTTGTCCCGGGCGCCGGCCAGGTCGGGGCAGGCCAGGCTGGAGAGGTGGACCTGCTGGCCGACCACCTTGAAGTCGAGCTGCTGGGCGTCCCGCAGGGCCTGTGCGGTCAGCAGGTAGATGATCGACAGCAGCAGGATGCCCGCGATCAGGAACATGCCGCCGTAGAGCAGCGTGAGCCGTATCCGGATCGTCGAGCGGATCCACGGGAAGGCGGGTTCGCTCTGGCGCGGGTCCCAGGAGGGTTTGGGTGGTGCGGCCGGTGGGGCCGGGGCCGATTTCACCGCGGCCTCAGATCCGGTAGCCGGAGCCGGGCACCGTGACGATGACCGGCGGCTCGCCCAGCTTGCGGCGCAGCGTCATCACGGTCACCCGTACGACGTTGGTGAACGGGTCGGTGTTCTCGTCCCAGGCCTTCTCCAGGAGCTGCTCGGCGGAGACCACGGCGCCCTCGCTGCGCATGAGCACCTCCAGCACCGCGAACTCCTTCGGCGCCAGCTGGATCTCCCGGCCCTCGCGGAACACCTCGCGCCGGTTGGGGTCCAGCTTGATGCCGGAGCGCTCCAGTACGGGAGGGAGCGCGACGGTGGTACGACGCCCCAGTGCGCGCACCCGGGCGGTGAGCTCGGTGAAGGCGAAGGGCTTGGGGAGGTAGTCGTCCGCCCCGATCTCCAGGCCCTCCACGCGGTCGCTGACGTCGCCGGAGGCGGTCAGCATCAGGACGCGGGTGGGCATGCCCAGCTCGACGATCTTGCGGCAGACGTCGTCGCCGTGCACGAGCGGGAGGTCGCGGTCCAGGACGACCACGTCGTAGTCGTTGACCCCGATCCGCTCCAGGGCGGCGGCGCCGTCGTACACGACGTCGACGGCCATGGCCTCCCGGCGCAGTCCGGTGGCCACCGCATCGGCGAGCAGCTGCTCGTCCTCGACGACGAGTACGCGCACGTCGGTTCCTTCCTCTGGCTGCCGTGGGGCAGTGATGGTGCGAAGTTGTCGGCGCAGGGGTTTCCTGCGTGCACCATCCTGCCCGTTTCAGCCGTAAACCGGCTGTAAGACGGCCTGTGGGAGCCCTGCGGGCCCGGCCCGGGCGGCCCTGTGGAGGCCGGACTTCCATGATTCTCGGGGCAGTTGAGGTTTCCCTGAGGTGCGGCATGGGGAGGACGACAGAACACCCGCGATCACGCCCTGTATGTGGCACGCCACAGCCCGCTCTGTCCCCCAGAGGGAAGGTGCGCGTGATCGAAACACCCTCGGCACACCCCCGTGCCACCGACCCATGACGAGGGGGCGCACATGGACGCTTTCACCACCAGTCTCCTGAGCCGCATAAAGGATGCCCAGTCGGACCTGTCCAGGGCCCGTGAGGCAGGCGACGACTTCCTTGTGGACGTCGAACAGGAAGAACTCAACGACTTGCACCGGCTGGCCGCGGAACACGGCGTACAGATCGACGTGGCCGCCGCCTGACCACCCAGCCCGACCGAAGGCCCGCCCCCTTGCCGGAGCGGGCCTTCGTCCTGCCCACCGGGGCGGAGGTGGCACGGCCCAAAGGGTTCGGCTCCGCCGGGGGCCGCCCCCTTGCCCGCCCGTCCCGCCCCCGGGGCGGCCCCGCCGCCCAAGGGAGCGGGGGCGTACAAGGGGGCGGGGCGTGCAGGTGGATTCGGCGGCCCGGAGGGGTCAGTCGTGCCAGGCGCCCAGGGATTCCAGGAGGGATTGGAGGGGGGCGAAGATGCCGGGGGGTGCGGCGATCGTCAGGTCGGTGGAGAGCTGGTGGCCCGGGCGGCCGCCCGTCAGGGCGCCCGCTTCGCGGGCGATGAGGTCGCCCGCCGCGTAGTCCCAGGGGTTGAGGCCCCGCTCGTAGTAGCCGTCCAGCCGGCCGCAGGCCACGTCGCAGAGGTCGATGGCCGCTGAGCCGCCGCGCCGGATGTCCCGGAAGCCGGGGATGAGCTGTCCGGCGATGGCCGCCTGCCGGGCCCGCCGCTCGGCGAGGTAGCCGAAGCCGGTGCCGATCAGTGCCTGCTCCAGCGGTGGTGCGGGCTGCCGGACCGCCAGCCTGCGTGCGGTGCCTTCGGGGCCGTCGCAGAAGGCGCCGCGCCCCAGCACCGCCCGGTACGTCTCCCGCCGGAGCGGCGCCTCGACGACGCCGACCAGGGTCTCGCCCCGGTACTCGGCGGCGACGGAGACCGCCCAGGAGGGCAGTCCGTAGAGGTAGTTCACGGTGCCGTCGAGCGGGTCGACGACCCAGCGGACGCCGCTGGACCCCTCGGTGTCGGCGCCCTCCTCGCCCAGGACGCCGTCGTCGGGGCGCCGCTCGGCGAGGAGCCCGGTGATCAGCTTCTCGGCGGCGATGTCCATCTCGGTGACGACGTCGACGGAGCTGGACTTGGTGGCGGCCACCCCGAGGTCGTCGGGCCGCCCGTCCCGCAGCAGCTCACCGGCCCGGCGGGCGGCCTCCAGCGCGACCGCGAGGAGCTCGGACTTCAGGTCTTCCAGGGCGTCGCTCACTGCTCTCCTAGGCGTACGGGCTGTCGGCGCCCGCGGCGGCGGGCTTCGGGGTCCGGGAGGGGCAGCAGCCGACCGGGCAGACGTCGTGGCCGGGTCCCAGTGCGCCCAGCGCGCAGGGGAACACGGTGCGGCCGCGCTCCCGTCCGGCCCGCTCCACCAGCAGGTCCCGTACCGCGGCGGCGAACCTCGGGTCCGCGCCCACGGTCGCCGACCTGGCGACCGGCAGCCCCAGCTCGGCGGCCTTGGCGGTGGCCTCGGTGTCCAGGTCGTACAGCACCTCCATGTGGTCGGAGACGAAGCCGATCGGGACCATGACGACGGCCGGGGCGCCCGCCCCGTGCAGCGACTCCAGGTGGTCGCAGATGTCCGGCTCCAGCCACGGGATGTGCGGGGCGCCGGAGCGCGACTGGTAGACCAGCTCCCAGGGGCGGTCGTCGACGCCGGTCTCCTTGCGCACCTCGTCGGCGATCAGCCGGGCGACCTCCAGGTGCTGGGCGACGTACGCCCCGCCCTCGCCGTGGCTCTCGACGGGGCCCGAGGTGTCGGCGGCGGCGGTCGGGATGGAGTGGGTGGTGAAGGCGAGGTGCGCGCCCGCACGGACCGCCTCGGGGAGTTGCGCCAGGGACTTCAGGACGCCCTCCGCCATCGGGCGTACGAAGCCGGGATGGTTGAAGTAGTGCCTCAGCTTGTCGACCCTCGGCGGACGCAGTCCCTCCGCCTCCAGGGCGGCGATCGACTCGGCGAGGTTCTCCCGGTACTGCCGGCAGCCCGAGTACGAGGCGTACGCGCTGGTCGCCAGGACCGCGATACGGCGGTGGCCGTCGCGGGTGATCTCCCGCAGGGTGTCGGTCAGGTACGGGGCCCAGTTGCGGTTGCCCCAGTAGACCGGGAGGCCGCCGAGGCCGTGCGCGGCGAAGTCCTCGCGCAGGGCGTCCAGGAGCCGGCGGTTCTGCTCGTTGATGGGACTGATCCCGTCGAACAGGAAGTAGTGCTGCCCCACCTCCTTCAGCCGCTCCTCGGGGATGCCCCGGCCGTGCGTCACGTTCCGCAGGAACGGAACCACGTCGTCGGGACCCTCTGGGCCGCCGAAGGACAGCAGCAGCAGGGCGTCGTACGGAGCCGCGTCGGGCGCGTGGTCGGGGACTGCATCGAGCTGATCAGGCATGTACTCGATCCTGCCACCCGCCCCCGGCGAACCGGCCCCCGGCACCCCCGCCCGGGCCCGGCGGAAATCACACTCCCGGCCCGCCGGTTCCGCACGTAACATGTACGAACCATTTACACGTGTTATTGGCGCCGGACCCCCATGTGCGCGCCTGATCGGCGGAACCACAGTTGTCCAGTCCCTACCGCGCCATATTCGCCGCCCCCGGCACCAAGGCGTTCTCCGCGGCCGGCCTGCTCGGCCGGATGCCCCTGTCGATGATGGGCATCGGCATCGTCACCATGATCTCCCAGCTCACCGGCCGGTACGGGCTGGCGGGCGCGCTCTCCGCGACCCTCGCGATGTCGGCGGCGGTCTTCGGCCCCCAGATATCCCGGCTGGTCGACCGGCACGGGCAGAGCCGGGTGCTGCGCCCGGCCACCCTCGTCTCCGCCGTCGCCGTCGCGGGTCTGCTGGTCTGTGCCCAGCAGGGCGCCCCCGACTGGACGCTCTTCGTGTTCGCGGCGGGCGCGGGCACGGTGCCCAGCGTCGGGTCGATGGTCCGGGCCCGCTGGGCCGCGATCTACCGGGGATCCCCCCGCGAACTGCACACGGCGTACTCGTGGGAGTCGATCGCCGACGAGGTGTGCTTCATCTTCGGCCCGATCGTCTCCATCGGTCTGTCCACCGCCTGGTTCCCCGAGGCGGGCCCGCTGATCGCGGGCGGCTTCCTGCTCGTCGGCGTCTTCTGGCTGACCACTCAGAAGGCCACCGAACCGGTCCCGCACCCGCGTCAGGAGGGCGGCGGCAGCTCGGCGCTGAGGTCCGGCGGGCTCCAGGTGCTGGTGGCCACCTTCGTCGCCACCGGCGCCATCTTCGGCTCGGTCGACGTGGTGACCGTGGCCTTCGCCGAGGAGCAGGGCCACAAGGCGATGGCGAGCCTGGTGCTGGCGGCGTACGCGCTGGGCTCCTGCCTGGCGGGAGCGGTGTTCGGACTGCTGCACCTCAAGGGGGCGCCCACGAAGCGGTGGCTGCTGGGCGTCTGTGCGATGGCCGTGAGTATGATCCCCCTCCAACTGGCCGGGAACCTTCCGTTTCTGGCCGTGGCGCTCTTTGTCGCGGGCCTCTCCGTCGCACCGACGATGGTGACCACGATGGCTCTCGTCGAACAGCACGTACCCCGCGCCAAACTGACCGAGGGCATGACCTGGACCAGCACCGGGCTCGCCGTCGGCATCTCGATCGGCTCCTCCGCCGCAGGCTGGGCGGTCGACGGGATGGGGGCCGACGCGGCGTACGTGGTGCCCGTCCTGTCGGGAGCCGTCGCGGTCGCGGTGGCGTTCCTGGGGTACCGCCGGCTGGGCAGGCCGGCACCGACTCGGGGAGGGCACGACGCCGATGAGCGACAGCACGAAAACGGGCATCACCCAACCAAAATGGCATAACTGGGCCGGCAACGTCACCGCCCGCCCCGCCCGGGCGGTGAGCCCCTCGTCCGTCGAGGAACTGGCCGAGACCGTACGGACCGCCGCGGCCGACGGCCTGAAGCTCAAGCCCGTCGGCACCGGCCACTCCTTCACCGCCATCGCCGCCACCGACGGCACGCACATCCGCCCCGACCTCCTCACCGGCATCCGCGGGATCGACCGCGAGGCGGGCACGGTCACCGTGGAGGCGGGCACTCCGCTCAAGCGCCTCAACGTCGCCCTGGCCCGCGAGGGCCTGTCACTGACCAACATGGGCGACATCATGGAGCAGACGGTGGCCGGCGCCACCAGCACCGGCACGCACGGCACCGGCCGCACCTCGGCCTCGCTCGCCGCGCAGATCAAGGCACTTGAGCTGATCACCGCGGACGGCCGGATCCTCACCTGCTCGGAGAAGGAGAACCCGGAGGTCTTCGCCGCCGCCCGGATCGGCCTCGGCGCGCTCGGCATCATCACCGCGATCACCTTCGCGGTGGAGCCGATCTTCTTCCTGACCGCCCGCGAGGAGCCGATGGCCTTCGGCAGGGTCATGACGGACTTCCGGGAACTCGTCGCCGAGAACGAGCACTTCGAGTTCTACTGGTTCCCGCACACCGACAACTGCAACACCAAGCGCAACAACCGCAGCCTGGGCCCCGCCGCCCCGCCCGGCAGGATCGCCGGCTGGGTCGAGGACGAGCTGATGTCCAACGGGCTCTTCCAGGTGGTCAATTCACTGGGCCGGGCCGTGCCGCGCACCATCCCCGCCATCGCCCAGGTGGCCAGCCGCGCCCTGTCGGCCCGCACCTACACCGACATTCCGTACAAGGTCTACACGAGCCCGCGCCGGGTGCGCTTCGTGGAGATGGAGTACGCGATCCCGCGCGAGGCCACCGTCGACGCGCTGCGCGAGGTCCGCGCGATGATCGAGGCCTCGCCGCTGAAGATCAGCTTCCCGGTGGAGGTGCGGACCGCCCCGGCGGACGACATCCCGCTCTCCACCGCGTCGGGCCGGGACGTCACGTACATCGCGGTCCACATGTACAAGGGCACGCCGTTCCAGGGGTACTTCACCGCCGTCGAGCGCATCATGACCGCGCACGGGGGCCGTCCGCACTGGGGCAAGATGCACACCCGCGACGCGGAGTACCTGGCGGCCGCCTACCCCCGCTTCGGGGAGTTCACGGCGCTGCGCGACCGGCTCGACCCGGACCGGCTGTTCGGCAACGACTACCTGCGCAGGGTGCTGGGCGACTGACCGCGCACCGGCCGGACCCGCGACCGGCCGCTCGCCGCCCGGACGTGCGACGAGGGGCCCTGCGGGCCGTCCGGCGGGCTTTCCCCGGGTACGGGGAGTCCTGGGCGGCCGCGGGGCCCCTCGTGCGTGACGAGGCGTTACGGGGCAGTCGTGCCCGCGTTCGGCGGCGGGGCCTGCTGGAGTCCCTCGGCGGTCCTGCCGTCGTCGCCGCCCTGGGCGCCGCCGTCCCGTGTGGGCTGCGGGGTCGGGGGCGGGGTGGGCTTGCCGCTGTCGCCGGTTCCGCCGCCCTGGTCGGCGCCCGTGTCGCCCTCCGTCGTACCGCCGTCGGACTTGCCCGGGTCGGGGGTGCGGGTGGGGCCGGGGTCCGGTGTCTGCTTGCCGCCGCCCGTGCCGGTCCCCGGGTCGGGGCTCTGCTTGCCGGTGCCGGGGCCGGGGGTGCGGCTGTTGCCGGAGGTGTCGCCGCTGGGCGTGCCGGCCGGCTGCTCGTCGGCGGGCGGGTCCTTCTTCTTGTCGCCGCCGCGCACGAAGTTGCCGATGCTGGTGCCCTGGCCGCCGCTGAGGTCCGACTGCGAGACCAGTTCGTACGTGGTGATCCCGCCCATCGCCACCGCGAACACCACCGCGGCGCCGATCGCGGAGCGCTTCCAGCCGCGCATCCGGCTGCCGTGCACGGTCGCCTCGGTGAACTCGCCCTCCCCCGGCAGCTGCCCGGCCGCCAGGTCGGTGGGCACGTCGACGGTCCGCAGCACCCGCGTCTCGTTGTCGACGTGGGGCTGGTTCCCCTTCGGCCTGGCGTGGACCGTGACTTCGCGGAGCTGTTCGCCGGTGCGCTTGAAGAAGTGCTGGAAAATCGTTCCGCCGCTGGTGGCGACCACGCTCACGACGCCGGCGCCGATGACCGTTCCGTACACGCCCAGCTGGGAGGCCAGGACGGCCGCGATCACGGCGGCCACGGCGCTGCCCGCGACCTGGGCCACGCTCAGATCGATGCGGCGCTTCGTCGTTTCTTCACCGGTATCCAGCTTCTTGTCCATCTCCAGCCCCTGATTGCCTATCTGTTCCCGCTTGCTACAGAAGAGACATTTGGGAGGAGCGAAAAGTTCCGCTTCTGATCTTTCTGTGAATCAGGACACCCGGCGGCGTCGCGGGCCACCCGGCGGGGCAGGAGGGGCCTCATGAAGTTGACTCCCCGGAGACGCGACAACTCCCGTTCCCGGGGAGAACTTCGATGGCGCGCCGGTCCACCCATGTGGCCCGAATGGAGTACTGTGGCGAGCCCTGGATCCGGTCTCCCCCATGGGCGTCCGGACCCTTCGGGAGGGGGCCGAACGGCACTCGCACCGGCGGCGCCGTGGCATTAACGGGTACCTGCTACACAGGGTGACCACTGGTCACTTTGCGTCGACAACAGGTCACCGTGCCATAACGGCGAACCAGGGCGCAACGCCCGACACGCCGGGCAACACGGCAAGGTAGTGGCAGGCTGCACCCGGGCAGGCCACACTCGACTAGCGGAAGCAGCGACGCACGTGACGTCGGCAGGCACCACCCGGGAGGTCCCCATGCCCGAACTGCGTGTCGTGGCCGTCAGCAACGACGGCACACGGCTGGTTTTGAAGGCTGCGGACAGCACGGAGTACACGCTTCCGATCGACGAGCGACTGCGTGCCGCCGTCCGCAACGACCGCGCCAGACTCGGCCAGATCGAGATCGAGGTGGAGAGCCACCTCCGCCCTCGCGACATCCAGGCGCGGATACGAGCAGGAGCCTCGGCCGAAGAGGTCGCCCAGATGGCCGGGATCCCGGTCGACCGGGTGCGCCGCTTCGAGGGCCCCGTGCTCGCCGAGCGCGCCTTCATGGCCGAGCGCGCCCGGAAGACCCCCGTCCGCCGCCCCGGCGAGAACGCCGGACCCCAGCTGGGCGAGGCGGTGCAGGAGCGGCTGCTGCTGCGCGGCGCCGACAAGGAGACCGTTCTCTGGGACTCCTGGCGCCGCGACGACGGCACCTGGGAGGTCCTCCTCGTCTACCGGGTCGCGGGTGAGCCGCACTCGGCGAGCTGGACGTACGACCCGCCGCGCCGGCTGGTCGCGGCCGTGGACGACGAGGCGCGCTCGCTGATCGGCGAGAGCGACGACCTCCCCGCGGCGCCGGAGCCCAGCTTCCCGTTCGTGCCCCGGATCGCGCGGCTGCCGCGTGACCGGCCGCTGGACCGGGCCCTGGACCGTTCGCTGGAGCGGCCACTGGACCGCGCCCTCGACCGGCAGCTGGAGCGGCCGGTCGAGCGGCCCGCGCCGCCGCCCGCGATGGAGGCGGACGACGGTGGCGGCGAGCGCGATTCGCTGACCAGCCTGCTGGAGGCGGTGCCCAGTTTCCGGGGCGACATGGTGGTGCCGGAGCGTCCTGCTCCGCCCGCACCGCCGGAGCCCCCTGCGGCGATCGACGTGGACGAGCAGAACTCCGTGCCCGAGGAGCCGCCCGCGGCGGCCGGTGCGGGGTCGGCCTACGCGGACGTACTGATGCCGCGCGCCGTGGCCGGTCACCGGGACCGGCTGGTCGGTACGACGGACCGGCAGGCGGAGGCGGACGGAGTGCGTCCGGGCCGCCGGGCCGCCGTGCCCAGCTGGGACGAGATCGTCTTCGGTACGCGCAGGAAGAAGCAGGAGTAGACGCTCCCGCGACATGTGATGAGGGGCCCGTACGCCTGGCGTACGGGCCCCTCGTCGTCACCATGGCTACTGCGGGTCGGGTCCGGTGGCCACCGGGCGGGACTCGTCCGAGGACCACTGGGACCACGAGCCCGCGTACAGCGCTGCCGGGATCCCCGCGATCTCCAGGGCGAGCACCTGGTGGGCGCCGGAGACGCCGGAGCCGCAGTACACGCCGACGGCGGGGGCGTCCGCCGCGCCCAGGGCGGCGAACCGGGCGGCCAGCTCCGGGGCGGACCTGAAGCGGCCGTCGGCGGCGGCGTTCTCGCTGGTCGGGGCGGATACGGCGCCGGGGATGTGGCCGCCGACCCGGTCGATGGGCTCGACGTCGCCCCGGTAGCGTTCGGCGGCGCGGGCGTCCAGCAGCAGGCCCTCGCGCGCGAGTGCGGCGGCCCCGTCCGCGTCCAGCAGTCCCGTACCGCCGGGAACTGGCCGGAAATCGCCTTCCTTCGGAGACGGTACGTCGCTCGTCAGGTCGCCCTCCCAGGCGGCGAGGCCGCCGTCGAGGACGCGGACGTCGCCGTGTCCGGTCCAGCGCAGCAGCCACCAGGCGCGGGCCGCGGCCCAGCCGAGCCCGCCGTCGTACACGACCACGGGGGTGTCCGCCGAGACTCCGGCGCGGCGCATCACGGCGCCGAAGGCCGCCGGGTCCGGCAGCGGGTGCCGGCCGCCCGCACCCGGCGGACCTGCGAGTTCCGCGTCGAGGTCGACGAAGACCGCGCCGGGCAGGTGCCCGGCCTCGTACTCGGGACGGAGGTCCGGGCCGCCGAGCTGCCAGCGGACGTCGAGGAGGACGGGCGGCCGGGGACCTGCCGACTCGCAGGCGAGTTCACTCGCGGAGATGATGGGATCCATGCGTGCCATCCTCGCGCAGCGCCCGGCCCGCCCCTGTCGCCACCGACCGCGGACCGTCTCGTAACGAGGTCGAAACGGGACGCTCGGCGCGGCCGGGGCGCGCGGCGCGCCGGGGAGTGCAAGCATCTGCACGGGGCACGAATCCGTACCGCACAACGGCGTGCACGCCCCGTAATCCTGTACGGCCACCACGAATGGTCCGAGGAGAAGACGACGATGACCGAGGATGCCGCTCGGCACATGCCCGGCACCCCTTGCTGGGTGAGCCTGATGGTGCATCAGCTGCCCGCCGCCCAGGAGTTCTACGGTGCGTTGTTCGGCTGGGAGTTCCGTCCCGGGCCGGAACAACTCGGCCCGTACGTAAGGGCCCTGCTCGACGGGGCGGAGGTGGCCGGGATCGGGCAGCTGCCGCCCGACCGCCATCTGTCCACCGCCTGGACGCCGTACCTGGCGACGGACGACGCGGGGGCCACCGCCCAGGCCGTCCTCAGTCACGGCGGCACGGTCGCGGTCGGGCCGCTGGACGCGGGCGAGGCGGGCCGGATGGCGATCGTCTCCGACCCCTCGGGCGCGGTCTTCGGTCTCTGGCAGGCGGCGGCCCACCAGGGTGCGGCCGGTGCAGGGGCGCCGGGCACTCCGGTGTGGAACGAGCTGGTGACCCGGGAGACGTCCGAGATCGTCAAGTTCTACCAGTCGGTCTTCGGTTACGACGCGGAGGCGGTGGTCTCCGCCGACTTCGACTTCACCACCCTGCTGCTCGACGGGAAGCCGGTCGCCTCGCTGCACGGCGTGGGGCACGCGCTCCCCCGTGACCGGGGCGCCCGCTGGATGACGTACTTCGAGGTCTCGGACACCGACGGGGCGGCCCGGCTGGTGACCGAGCTGGGCGGCCAGGTGGTGCAGGCGCCGCGCGAGGGGGCCAACGGGCGTCAGGCGGTGGTCTCGGACCCGGAGGGGGCGGTCTTCACGATCGTGGCGTCGGGCGGCTGACGACCGGCCTGTCCGGGCTGCTTCCCTGGCTGCTTTCCGGGCTGCCGGTGGGGCTGTTGGCGGGCTGCCCGGTCCAGGTGCGGGACCAGGCGAGGGCGTCGCGCAGACCGTCTTCGAGGCTGCGTTCCGCACGCCAGCCGAGCAGCTCGGCCGCCCGGTCGGTACGGGTGAAGGCGCCCGGGGAGTCGCCGGGGCGGGGGGCGGCCACGACGGCGGCGACGGGGGTGCCGGCGACCCGGTTGAAGGCGTCGAGGAGTTCGCGGACGGTGGTGCCGGTGCCGGTGCCCAGGTTGATGACGGCCGAGCGTCCTTCGGGTCCCAGTGCGTCGTCGAAGCGGTGCAGGGCCGCGACGTGGGCCGCCGCCAGGTCCCAGACGTGGAGGTAGTCGCGGATGCCGGAGCCGTCGCGGGTGGGGAAGCCGTCGCCCGCGATCCGGAAGGGCTCGCCGCTCTCGTGGGCGTCGATCAGCTTGCCGACGACCTGGCTGGCGCGCGGGCGCTGGGTGCCGGTGCGCAGCTTCGGGTCGGCGCCCAGGGGGTTGAAGTAGCGCAGGGACAGGGTGCGCAGGGGGGTGGCGGCGGTGATGTCGCGGAGCATGTCCTCGCAGATGGCCTTGGAGCGCGCGTAGGGGCTGCGCGGGTCGAGCGGTGAGTCCTCGTCGACGGTGAAGTCGTCGCCCGCGCGGTAGACGGAGGCCGAGGAGCTGAAGACGAGCCGCTCGCAGCCGTTGCGCAGGAGGTGGGAGAGGAAGGCGAGGGTGTCGCTGACATTGGCGCGGTAATAGCCGACCGGGTCGTTCACGGAGTCGGGGACGACGATGAGTGCCGCGCAGTGGATGACCGCCGAAATATCGGGGTGTTCGCGGTATATGCGGTCGACGAGTGCGCCGTCCGTGATGTCGCCCTGGTAGAAGATGCGGCCCTCGGTGAATTCGCGCCGTCCGGTGACCAGGTTGTCGAGGATTACCGGGGTGATCGAGGAATCGAGACAGTACGAGGCGATGCTGCTGCCGATGTAGCCGGCGCCGCCGGAGATCAGAACCTTCATGTTCCTTTTCCCTGCCAGGAGTTCGGTGGGTGGGGGGTGGGAAATTCGGTGTCTCAGGTCAGTGGCATGCCGGTGGCGGCCAGGACGGAGAGCCGGACCAGGGGGTGCAGGGCGTAGACCGGTTCGGTGCGGCGGCGGCCCTTGCGGATGCGGAGCATTCCGGCGTCGACCAGTAATTCCAGCAACCGTTCGGCTTCGGCCCGGGGGACGACGAGTGCGGCGGCGGCGCTGTCCGCGTCGATCTCGGTGCAGTCGACGAGGGCGAGCCGGTCCAGTGCGGCGGCCGTTTCGCCGCCCAGTGCCCGGCGGGCGGACATCAGCAGGGCGCCGACGTCGAGTCCACCGAAGCGCAGCACCTCCAGCCGCCGGGAGGCGTCCGCGAGGCGTTCGGCGAGCAGTTCGGGTTCCAGGTCGGGGCGGCAGGCGAGCCGGGAGCCCACCACCCTGATCGCCAGGGGCAGTCCGGCGCAGTGGCCGAGCAGGGCGCGGGCGGCCTCCTCGGCGCCCGCGATCCGGGAGGGGCCCGCGGTGGCCGCGAGCATCTCCATGGACGCGGTGTCGCCGAGCGGGTCCAGCACGGTGATCCTGGCCCCGTCGAGGGTGGGCAGGGGCGCCCGTGAGGTCACCAGGACTGCGGACTGGGGGGTGTTGGGCAGCAGCGGGGCGAGCTGGGCGTCGCCCGCCGCGTCGTCCAGGAGGACCAGCAGGCGGCGGCCCGCGATCGACTCGCGGTACAGACCGGCCAGCCTGCCGGGGCTGAGGTCGGCGAACTCGCGCTCGGTGTGGCCGAGCGCGCGCAGCAGCACCTTGAGTACGTCGGCGTACGGTCGGACGCTGCCGTCCAGGGCCCTCAGCCGTACGTAGAGCTGGCCGTCGGGGAAGTGCGGGCGGGCGGCGTGGGCCACCCGTACGGCGAGGGCGGTCTTGCCGACGCCGGGCATGCCGAGGATGACGGTGCGCCGGGGCCGCCAGGCGGCCGCTCCCTGGGGGGCGGACCAGGTCAAGTCATCGTAGATCAGGGCCTGTTGTTCCTCCATGCCGGTGAAGTCCGCGATGTCCGGGGGCAGCATGAGGGGGGTGTTGGGGGTGCTCTGGGGATGCGCCGGGGCGGTGGGCGCGGGTTCGGCGGCGCGGAAACTGTCGTCGAGCACGGACTGGTAGACGGCGTTGAGGGCCTCGCCCGGGTCGACGCCGAGTTCCTCGACGAGGATCTTGCGGCCCTGCTGGTAGAGGCGCAGCGACTCGGCCTTGCGGCCGGTGCCGGCGAGTGCGGTCATCAGCTGGCCGCGCATGCGCTCGCGCAGCGGGAACTCCCTTACCAGGCCGGTGAGTTCGGCGACGAGTTGCTGGTGCATGCCGCGTGCCAGGTCGGCGTCGATGCGGCTCTCCAATGTCGAGAGCCGGCTTTCGGTGAGGCGGGGGCCCTCGGCGTCGGCGAGTTCTTCCGTCACGTCGGCGAGCGGCGGGCCCTGCCAGAGGGAGAGGGCCTCGCGCAGCAGCAGGCTCGCGGTGTCGGCGTCACCCGCGGCGAGGGCTTCGCGGCCCGACGCGTTCACCCGCTCGTACGCGTCGACGTCGAGGGTGCCCTCCCCCACGTCGAGGCAGTAGCCGGGCGAGACCCGGCTGATCGAGACGTGGTCGCCGAGCAGGCGGCGGAGCCGGGAAACATGGGAATAGAGCTGGGCGTTGACCGTGGCGGGCGGATCCCAGCCCCAGAGCAGCGTGCTGAGTTTCTGGTCGGAAACCATGTCGCCGCGCGCGAGCAGCAGCGCCGCCAGTACGGTCCGCTGTTTCACTCCGGACAGCGGAATGCGCCGTCCTTCGTGGCGCACCTCGACCCTGCCAAGAATTCGGAATTCCATGACACACCCCCGTCCCGATTCACGCCTCCCCCGAATTACGAATCACGGGGAAGCTAACACGGCGGACCGGCAGGCCGGGATCACTGATTCCCGGTTGTGAACCGAGGTGTGCCGAACCGGAGTTGGCGGGGCCGGGGGAGCGTCCCGTTCCGGTCCGCGGCTGTCCCGCCGGCGGGACGGCGGGGCGCCGAAAGGCATGGACCGGGGGGCTCGACAACGGGAATCATCCGTAACGGCGGACCGTTGACCGGGTGCCCGCCACCACCCACTCCTTGACCGGCCCGTCCACCGGCCCCGTCCACCGACGCGGCGCCAGGGCCATTGACGCAAGACCGGAAACACCGCACTCCATACACAGGGGAAACCGCATGTCGGATTCACGACACGTGCACAGCACTTCGAGGAGTACCGAAGCAGCACCGGCCGCACGGGCGTTACCCGCGGCCGAGGGCCCTGACCAGCCCGTCGCGGAGAGCACCGCCCTCCAGTTGCCGCCCGCCCTGCCCCTGGAGGAGTGGCAGGAGATCGGCCGCAAGATCTTCCAGGCCGCAGACTCGACCTCCTGGTGGCTGGGCGACTGGCTGGCGTACGGCCGTTCCACCTATCCGGACCGCTACCGCCGCGCGGTGGAGGAGACCCAGCTCGACTACCAGACGCTGCGCAACTACGCCTGGGTGGCCCGGCGTTACGCGCCGCGCCGGCGCAGGGCCGCGCTGAGCTTCCAGCACCACGCGGAGCTGGCGGGGCTGCCGGAGGACGAGCAGGAGTACTGGATGGACCGGGCGGAGCGGCTGAACTGGTCCAAGAGCTTCCTGCGCACCCGGGTCAGGGCGGCGCGCCAGGGCGAGGAGCCCAGCGCGGTCGAGTCCCGGGTGGACATCCAGCTGAACCTGCCGCAGGAGCGCCGGGTGCGGTGGAGCCAGGCCGCCTCGGCCGCCGAACAGGACCTGCAGACCTGGGCGATGTCGATGCTCGACGACGCGGCGGCGAGCATTCTGCGGTCGGACGGGGCGGCATAGCCGACGGGTTCCCTGCGCGATGTCCCCGCTTCTCCTTGCGCCGCCCCGCAGGCCCCTCGCGGCGTTCCCGAAAGGGAATTGCCCGGGGCGTGCGGGGCGTCTCCATTCCGTTGCCCCCGCCATGAGGCGGCGGTTACGGTCGGACCGCATCGGCCAATCAGGAGACCGGAGAACCAATGTCGGACAACGAGACCCAAACGGTCAGCGACTCTGCATTCATCGAGGAATTCACCGGGCTCATCCGCCGGACGGCCGCGACCATCTGTGCGGAACAGCCCGACATTCCGGAGCCGGAGGAACTGCGCGACCTGGATTCCTTCTCCATGGTCCAGGTGGTGCTCGATCTGGAGAACGCGCTCGGCATCAAGGTGCTCGAAGAGCTGGAGGGCTTCGACGGGCGTACGTTCCGTGAGCTCGCCGAACTCGTCGAGGAGCTCGCGCACACGGCGGACACCCACTCCGCGCTCGTCGACGCCGTCCGGGCGCGCGTCGCGGAGGAGTCGGGAGCCCACGCATGACCGACAGCACCGCCACGGACAGCACCGCCACGGACGGCGCGGAGGCAACGGACGCCGCGTACGCCGTGGTCGTCAACGACGAGCAGCAGTACTCGATCTGGTGGGCGGACCGCGCCCTTCCGGACGGCTGGCACGCCGAGGGCGTGCGGGGCAGCCGCGAGGAGTGCCTGGCCCACATCGACGAGGTGTGGACCGACATGCGTCCGCTGAGCCTGCGCGACCGGATGGCGGCCGCGGGGATCTGAACCGGGCGTGGTGCGTGCTCCCGGACCCGTGCGAAATCACACGGTGTTCCGGTGGGCACGCATCCGTCATTTCCGGGTTCTTTCTCCTTTCTTCCGGCTGTGCGGCGGCCGTACGGAATCCCTATTGTTCGGCGCATGACTTCCTCGCTCTCCACCGGACGGCCCGCCCACATAGCGATGTTCAGCGTGGGAACCCACGGCCATGTGCAGCCGAACATCGAGGTGATCCGCGAACTGGTCCGCCGGGGCCATCGCGTGACGTATTCCATCACCGAACAATTCGCCGAACTCGTCGCCGCGACCGGTGCCGAACCCAGGATTTACGAATCGTCCCTCCCGCCCCGTGACGAACCCGGCGCCTGGGGGACGGAAATGCTCGACCACCTGCGGCAGTTCCTGGCGGATTCCGGGCGGGTGCTGCCGCAATTGCAGCGCGCCTATGCGGATGACCGGCCCGATCTGATCCTGTACGACCCGGTGGCCTATGCGGCACGGGTCCTGGCCGACCGGTGGCAGGTGCCGGACGTCCAGCTCAGCCCCACGGCGGTCGCCTGGGAGGGGTTCGGCGGCGAGGCGGCGGGCGCGGACGGCGTGAACGGCGTCGGCGGCGTGGACAGTGCGGACCGGTGGCTGGCCGTCAACCAGCTGGGGCTCGGCGGGCAGCGGGACAAGCGGCGGCCCCGGCGCTGCATCGCGCTGATCTCGCGGGCGCTCCAGCCGAACGCGGACCTGGTGGATCCGTCCGTCTACTCCTTCACCGGGCCCTGCCGCCCGGCGAGTTCACATGACGGGGACTGGCAGCGGCCGGCCGGGGCGGAGCGGGTGGTGCTCATCTCGCTCGGCACGATCTACACCCATGCGCCGGAGTTCTACCGGGAGTGCATGGCGGCGTTCGGGGATCTGCCGGGGTGGCACGTGGTGCTCCAGGTGGGCAGGAGCGTGGCTGCCGAATCGCTCGGCCCGGTGCCGGACAATGTCGAACTGCTCACCTGGTTCCCGCAGTTGAGGGTGCTGGAACAGACCGACGCGTTCATCACCCACGCGGGGGCTTCGAGCGCGCACGACGGGCTGGCGTGCGGAGTGCCGATGGTTGCGGTGCCGCAGGCCGCCGACCAGTTCACCAACGCCAGGATGCTTCAGGAGCTGGGGGTGGCCCGGCGCCTGGACAAGGATGCGGCGGACGCGGAGGCGTTGCGCGGGGCGGTGCTGGAACTGCTCGGCGACCCGCGCACGGCCGAGCGGTGCGAGCGGGCCCGGCGGGAGATGGCGGCGGAGGGCGGGGCCGCGCGGGCGGCCGACCTCATCGAGGCGGAGCTCCCGGGGCGGGAGCGGGAGCAGGAACGGGCGCGGGAGCAGGAGAAGGCCTGACACCGCTCCAACCCGGCCCCCGTCCCCGTACCCCCTACACCGCCACCCTGTTCCCCGCCGCCAGGCTCTCCAGTTCCGGTACGAAGTCGTTCGGGTGCGGCATAGCGAGCATTTCCGCGCGCAGGTCCCTGGCGCGGTCGCGGAAGGTGTGCTCGCCCAGGATGCGCTGGATGCTCTCCCTGACGATCGCCCCGGTCGCCACCGAGGAATGGGTGGTGAGGGCGGCTCCCTGCTCGGCCAGCCGGCCGGACAGCATGGGCTGGTCCACGTCCCACGGGAGGGCCAGCTGCGGGATGCCGTAGAAGGCAGCCGTGGAGAGGGTGCCGACGCCCGCGTGGTGGATGACGGCCGAGCAGGTGGGCAGGAGCGCCTGCATCGGGACGTACGAGACCAGCCGTGCGTTGTCGGGGACGCGCCCCAGTTTGCGCTGTGCCGCCTCGCCGACGGTGGCGACCACCTCGATGTCCAGGTCCGCGACCGATTCGAGGATCTCCTCGACGTCGATGGGGAGTCCGATGCCGTGGTCGGTGACCGTGAGGCCCAGGGTGAGCGCCACCCTCGGGCGGGCCGGCGGCTCCCACAGCCAGCGCGGCACGACGGCCGGACCGCCGTACGGCGTGAAGCGCATCGGCCGGTAACTGAGGTCCGGGTCGTGGAACTGGAGGGACGGGGGCAGCATGTCGATGCTGAGCTGTCCGGTGACCAGCTCCTCGGTGAACTCACCGCCGTACTGGCGTGCGTAGCCGCCGAGCCACTCCCCCAGCGGGTCGGCGCCCTTGCCCGTCCCAGCGGCCCCCGCCTGGGCGGAGAGCCGGTTGAAGTGGCCCCGGGTGACGCCGTACACATCGGCGCCGATCAGCAGCCGGCAGTGTGCGGCGCCGACCGCCTGGGCGGCTATCGCGCCCGCGTAGGTCATGGGTTCCCAGACCACGAGGTCGGGCCGCCACTGCTTCGCGTACGCGACGAGCGCCGTGGTGAGCGGGGTGTTCATCATCTTGTGGGTGCTGGCGACCCTGACCCGGTAGCCGTCGCGGAGGGAGTCGAGGGTGAGGTCCTCGGGGCGCATTTCCGCCGCGTCGTACGGGGAGAGCAGGCCGGGCGCGGTGCGCGCGCCCTCGGCGTCGAGGCGGCCGTGCACCTGCCACAGGTCGCGGTCGCTGCCCACCGGGACGGCCGTCAGCCCTGCCTGGTTGATCGCGGCGGTCATCTTCGGCTGGCAGGCGACGCGTACGTCGTGGCCGGCCGAGCGCAGCGCCCAGGCCAGCGGGGCCATCAGGAGGAAGTGGGTGCGTTCCGGGTAGCAGGTGAACAGGATGCGCATGGCGGTGGTTCCCTTCCTTGGTCGGTACGTCGCTGAAGTCCCGCGGCGTCGGGCGGCGTCGGGTGACGGCGGGCGGCTTTACGCGGTGGGCGCCATGGCCCCGCCGCGCAGCAGGCGTACCGGGAGGCTGGTGATGCCCCAGGTGAAGTTGGAGGAGTTGAAGCGGGCGGGGGCGGTGGCCTCGAAACCGTCGAGTACGCCCATGAAGGTGCGGAGCATCGCGGCCAGTTCGAAGCGGGCCATGTGGGCGCCGAGGCAGAGGTGCCGGCCGTGGCCGAAGGCGATGTGGCGGTTGGGTGTGCGGTCGACGCGGAAGGAGTGCGGGTCCTCGAAGAGGTCCTCGTCGCGGTTGGCGGAGATGTTCCACAGGGTGACGCGCTCGCCCTTCGCGATCGGGATGCCGTTGATCTCGGTGTCGCGCAGGACGGTGCGCAGGGCGTGGACGCCGGGGGTGGTCCAGCGCAGGATCTCCTCGACGGCCGCCTTGGCGCCCTCCGGGCCGCGCTCGCGCAGGAGTCGCCACTGCTCGGGCCGGGCGGCGAACTGGTGGATGGCGCCGGCCGCGGAGTAGCGGGTGGTCTCGTTGGCGCCGGAGAGGATGCCGCTGAGGTTGAAGACGATCTCCTCGTCGGTGAGCGGGCGTTGCTCGCCGTCGCCCTCGTCGACCTGGGTGTCGTGGGCGACGATGCTGATGAGGTCGTCGCCGGGGCGGGCGCGGCGGCGTTCGCCGAGGAGCTCCATGAAGTACAGGAAGATCTCGGTGTTGGCGTTGGAGCGCTCCTGTTCGTCCTCGGACTCGAAGGCGTCGGTGGTGAGTTCGCCGATCCACGCCCAGTCCTTGACGGGGATGCCCATCAGGGCGCACACCACCCGGTTGGGGAGCTGTTTGGCGATGTCGATGAAGTCGAACTCCTCGCGGTCCAGGGCCTCCTGGGTGAGTTCGGCGACGACCTTCTCGACGAGGGCCTCGATGTACGGCATGCGCTGCGGGCCGACGGCCTGGTGCAGGGCACGCTTGAGGCGGGTGTGCTGGGGGGCGTCGGAGACGATCAGCATGCGGTTGGCGACGGCGGACACGGCGCCGGGGTGGCTGCCGAGGCGCATTCCGGAGGCGGAGCTGAAGGTCTCCGTGTCGGCGTAGACGCGGGTGATGTCCCGGTGCCGGGTGAGTGCCCAGAAGCCCTCGCCGTCGGGCTCGGGGTGGCGGTGCACCGGGTCGTTGGCGCGGAGCCAGGTGAAGGTGTCCCAGAAGTCGTTCCTGGCGAACGGGGCCGGGTCGAGCAGGTCGATGTGCATGGTCAGGCTCCCGTGGGTACGGAGGTGTGGTCTTCGGCGGCCTCTGCGAGCAGCACCCGCAGGGCGGCCAGCAGCCGCGCGGGCCGGTGCAGGATCGTGTGGTGGCCGCCGGGGACGCGGTGGCGGTGCAGCGGGCCCTCGGTGGCCCGGGCCCAGTGGTCGAGTGCGGCCGGCGGGGCGGTGGTGTCGTCGTCCGCGCCCCACACGTGGAGGGGGACGCGCAGCGCGGGCTCGGTCCGGTGGACGCGGGTGCGGGAGAGCACGACGTCCTTGTGGAGCATCTCCCGGATCAGGTCGCGCAGGAGTTCGTCGCGCAGGGCGGCCCTGCGGACGGGGTCGAGGTCGGGGTCGTCGGCGTCGAAGAGCCGGTCGATCTCCTCGTCACCGACGGCGCCCGGGGCGCCCGGCACGCTCGGCCCGGGTGCCCGGCAGCCGCTCACCACCAGGGCGTACGGAGTGCTGCGGCGCGCCACCTCGTACGCGAGGAGCCCGCCGAAGCTGTGCCCGTACACGACAAGGCCACGCCCGGGGGCGAGCCGTTCGCGGACGGCGGTGACCACGGCGGCGACGGCCTCGTCGAAGGTGGCGGGCATCGGGTCGTGCCAGCGTTCCTCGCGGCCCGGGAGCTGGACGCCCCACACCTCCGCGACGCCCGCGAGGTGCTCCTGCCAGGCACGGAACCGCTGGGCGCCGGCCCCCGCGGGCGGTACGCACAGGAGCACGGGAAGCCCGGCGGGGCGCGCTTCGGTGCCCTCTCCCCGGTGCCGCCAGCTCGTGATCCAGCCGTCCGTGTCGCCCATGCGTGGTGTGCCTTCCCCGTGTCCGTACCGCGGTGTCCGTAGCGCGCCCGGGGCAGTCCCCGCGCAGCGTCCGAGAAGCGTCGGCAGGCCCTCTACCGTTTCTCTACCGGCGGCCGCACGGCGAGCGATAGCCGAGTGATCGACCCCCTTCGGAGACTGATGGCTCGACCGCCGCGGACTCGACCGCTGCGACCCGACACGAGGGTGAGCAACATGAACAGTGGGGACACACGGATTCGGAAGGTCGTCATCCTCGGTGGCGGCACCGCGGGCTGGATGACCGCCGCCTACCTCGGCAAGGCGCTCCAGGACTCGGTCGACATCACGGTCCTGGAGGCACCGAGCATCCCCCGCATCGGGGTGGGCGAGGCGACCGTCCCCAACCTCCAGCGTTCCTTCTTCGACTACCTCGGGATCCCCGAGGAGGAGTGGATGCGGGAGTGCAACGCCAGCTTCAAGATGGCGGTGCGCTTCATCAACTGGCGGACGGAGGGCCGCGGCGAGCCCAACCCGCGTTCCCTGCCGGGTGACGGCCCCGACCACTTCTACCACCCGTTCGGGCTGCTGCCCGATCACGACCAGACGCCGCTGTCGCACTACTGGTTCAAGCGGAAGTACGACGGCGAGTCCACCGAGCCCTTCGACTACGCGTGCTTCCCCGAGCCGCCGGTGATGGACGCCATGCGGGCGCCCCGTTCGCTGGACGGCGAGGCCGCGACGCGTTACGCCTGGCACTTCGACGCCCAGCTGGTCGCCGACTTCCTGAGCCGGTTCGCCACCCAGAAGCAGGGCGTGAACCACGTACAGGACGAGATGGTCCGGGTGGAGCAGGACGAGCGGGGCTACGTCACCGCGCTGCACACCAAGGGCGGTCAGGTCCTTGAGGGCGATCTGTTCGTGGACTGCTCCGGCTTCCGCGGGCTGCTGATCAACAAGGCGCTCGAAGAGCCCTTCATCGACATGAGCGACCACCTGCTGTGCGACAGCGCGGTGGCCACCCAGGTCCCGCACGACGACGAGAAGAACGGCGTCGAGCCGTACACCTCCGCCATCGCCATGTCCTCCGGCTGGTCCTGGAAGATCCCGATGCTGGGCCGGTTCGGCACGGGCTACGTGTACTCCAGCAAGTTCACCTCCCAGGAGGAGGCGACCGAGGAGTTCTGCCAGCTGTGGGACCTGGACCCGGCGGAGACCGAGTTCAACCACGTGCGCTTCCGGGTCGGCCGCAACCGCCGTGCCTGGGTGAACAACGTGGTCAGCATCGGTCTGTCGTCCTGCTTCCTGGAGCCGCTGGAGTCGACCGGCATCTACTTCACCAGCGCCGCCATCTACCAGCTGGCCAGGCACTTCCCCGACCGCACCTTCAACCAGGGTCTCGTCGACAGCTTCAACCGCGAGATCGAGTTGATGTTCGACGACACCCGGGACTTCCTCCAGGCGCACTTCTACTACGCGCCGCGCACCGACACCCCGTTCTGGCGCGCCAACAAGGAGCTCGAACTCCCCCAGAACATCAAGGACAAGATCGCCGCCTACCGTGCGGGCCTGCCCATCAACCCGCCGATCTCCGACGAGTCCACGTACTACGGCAACTTCGAGGCGGAGTTCCGCAACTTCTGGACCAACGGCAGCTACTACTGCATCTTCGCCGGGCTCGGCCTGGAGCCGGACGCCCCGCTGCCCTCCCTCGCCCACAAGCCGGCCTCGGTCGCCGCGGCGCAGCCCCTCTTCGAGGAGGTCAAGCGCCGTCAGCAGCACCTGGTCGACACCCTGCCGAGCGCCTACGAGTACCTCAAGCGCCTGCACGCCTGACCGGGCCCGCTCTCCGGAATCCCCGCACCGGCCGGGGAGCGGCCGCGCCGTGCGGCCGCTCCCCGGCCGGTGTGCTTGGCCCTCGGCGCCCCACCCTCATCACTCATGTCCCCGAGAGAATTGCAGGAACGACAATTGACGACATTCGCAGAGCCGACCGCACCGGCCGGAACCCTCAACGACGTCCGCCCGATGACCGGCGACGAGTACCTCGACTCGCTGCGCGACGGGCGGGAGGTCTACATCCAGGGCGAGCGCGTCACCGACGTCACCACGCACCCGGCGTTCCGCAACAGCGCGCGTTCCATCGCCCAGCTGTACGACGCCCTGCACGCGCCGGAGGCCAGGGGCACGCTCGCCGTGCCGACGGACACCGGCAACGGCGGCTTCACCCACCCGTTCTTCAAGACCGCCCGCAGCAAGCGGGACCTGTACCAGGCCCGCGACGCCATCGTGGACTGGCAGCGGCTGGTGTACGGGTGGATGGGCCGGACCCCCGACTACAAGGCGGCGTTCTTCGGCACGCTCAACGCGCACGCCGCCTTCTACGGCCCGTACGCCGACAACGCCCGCGCCTGGTACAAGCGGGCCCAGGAGCGGGTCCTCTACTTCAACCACGCGATCGTCAACCCGCCCATCGACCGGGACCGCCCGGCCGACCGGGTGGAGGACGTGACCGTGCACGTGGAGCAGGAGACCGACGCGGGGCTGATCGTCAGCGGCGCGAAGGTCGTCGCGACGGGTTCCGCGCTCACCAACGCCAACCTGATCGCGCACATGGGCGCCCCGCTCCGCAAGAAGGAGTACGGGCTGACCTTCACGGTGCCGATGAACAGCCCCGGGCTGAAGCTCATCTGCCGCACCTCCTACGAGTTGCAGGCGGCGGCCGTCGGCTCGCCCTTCGACCGGCCGCTCTCCAGCCGGCTCGACGAGAACGACGCGATCATCGTGCTGGACCGCGTGCTCGTGCCGTGGGAGAACGTCTTCATGTACGACGCGATGGCGGCCAACTCCTTCGCGTCGAAGTCCGGCTTCCTGGAGCGGTTCACCTTCCACGGCTGCGCGCGTCTCGCGGTGAAGCTGGACTTCATCGCGGGCTGCCTGCTCAAGGCCGTCGAGGCGACCGGTACCTCGGGCTTCCGGGGCGTCCAGGCGCAGGTCGGCGAGGTGCTCAACTGGCGGGACCTGTTCTGGGGGCTCTCCGACTCGATGGCGGCGTCCGCGACGGACTGGTCCAGCGGTTCCGTACAGCCCAATCTGCACTACGGGCTGGCGTACCGGACGTTCATGGGCGTGGGCTACCCGCGGATCCGCGAGATCATCCAGCAGAGCGTGGGCAGCGGCCTGATCTACCTCAACTCCCATTCCAGCGACTGGAAGAACCCGGAGATCCGGCCCTACCTGGACACCTATCTGCGGGGTTCGCACGGCATCGAGGCGGTCGACCGGGTCAAGCTCCTCAAGCTGCTCTGGGACGCGGTCGGCTCCGAGTTCGGCGCCCGGCACGAGCTGTACGAGCGCAACTACGGCGGCGACCACGAGGGCATCCGCGTCCAGACCCTGATGGCGTACCAGGCCGGCGGCCAGGCGAACTCGCTCAAGGGCTTCGCGGAGCAGTGCATGTCCGAGTACGACCTGGACGGCTGGACGAGGCCGGACCTGTTCCCCCGCCGGGGCTGAGCACCGGGAGCCACGGGAGGAGCCCCGAAAGGCCGGGGAGGCGAGAGCCTCCCCGGCCTTTGGTCTGCCCGTGGTACGGGGTTCGGGTCACGCGGGGGCGAGCCGCGAGCGGTAGGCCAGGCACTGGGCGTACGAGGGCAGGCTGCCGTCGCGCTCGCGTTCGGCGAGCGTGGGGGCCTCGGTGTCCTTCGCGGAGAGCAGCGGGGTCAGACCGGCCGGCCACTCGATGCCCAGTGCGGGGTCCAGCGGGTGGATGCCGTGTTCGCGCCCCGGGGCGTACCCCTCGGAGCAGAGGTAGACCACCGTCGCGTCCTCGGTCAGGGCGATGAAACCGTGCCCGAGGCCCTCGGAGAGGAAGACCGCCCGGTGGTTGGTGTCGTCGAGCCGCTTGCTCTCCCACTGCCCGAAGGTCGGCGACCCGGTCCGTACGTCGACGACGACGTCAAGCACCGCGCCGCGCACGCACTTGATGTACTTGGCCTGGCCGGGCGGCACGTCGGCGAAGTGCACCCCGCGCAGCGCGCCGCGCCGGGAGACGGACAGGTTGGCCTGGGACAGGTTCAGCTCCTGCCCGGTGGCCGCGCCGAACTCCTCGCTGCGGAACCACTCGTGGAAGTCGCCGCGCTCGTCCGGGAAGACCTTCGGCTCGTGGAGCCACGCACCTTCGATCGACAGGGGTCGCATGGTCAGTTCCTCGCGGATAGAGGGGAGTGGGACTTCGGCGATGGCTGGTCGCGGGCCGCGAGCAGTCCGGGCAGGGCTCGCGCCAGTGCGGCGCGCCAGTCCCCGATCGGCTCGATGCCCGCGGCGCGCCAGCCGCGGTGGCCCAGGACGCTGTAGGCGGGCCGGTGGGCGGCGGTGGGGTAGGCGGCGCTGGTGGTGGGGCGCACCCGTGCCGGGTCGGCGCCGGCCAGCCGGAAGACCTCCTGGCCGAGCGCGCACCAGGTGGTGCGGCCGGAGGAGGTGCCGTGGTAGGTGCCCGCGGGGGCGGTGCCCAGGAGCGCCGCCCGGCCCAGCTCGACGAGCAGGCGGGCGAGGTCGACGGTCCAGGTGGGCTGGCCGTGCTGGTCGTCGACGACGTCCAGGGTCTCGCGTTCGCGTTCCAGCCGGAGCATGGTGGAGACGAAGCTCTTGCCCCCGGCGCCGTAGAGCCAGCCGGTGCGCACGACGTACCCGGTGTCGGGGAGGGCGGCGCGGACGGCCCGCTCCCCGGCGAGTTTGGTGCGCCCGTAGGCGGTGCGGGGGGCGGGGGCGGCGTCCTCCGGGTAGGGCAGGCGGGATTCGCCGTCGAAGACGTAGTCGGTGGAGACGTGCAGGAGCACGGCGCCCGCCTCCCGGCAGGCCCGTGCGAGGTTTTCGGCGCCGGTGCCGTTGACCGCGAGGGCCTCGGGCTCGTGCGACTCGGCGTCGTCGACGGCCGTCCAGGCGGCGCAGTTGACGACGACGGCCGGCCGGTGGGCGCGCAGAAAGGCGTGCACCGACCCGGCGTCGGTCAGGTCGAGTTCGGCCCGGCCCGCGGGCAGCGGTCGCTCGCCCGCGTCGGCCAGGGCGGCCAGTACGTCGCGGGCGAGCATGCCGCGCGCACCGGTCACCAGCCAGGGACCGGGGCGCGCGGCACGGGAGGGGGCGTCCGGTGTCACAGGGCCGCCCGCTGCTTCAGCGGCATCCACCAGTCGCGGTTGTCGCGGTACCACTGCACGGTGCGGGCGAGGCCGTCCTCGATGGCGACGCGGGGCTCGTACCCCAGTTCCTCGCGGATCTTGGTGCAGTCCACCGAGTAGCGGCGGTCGTGGCCCTTGCGGTCGTCGACGTACAGGACGCTGGCGTCCCAGTCGGCGCCGCACTCCTTGAGGAGGAGGCGGGTCAGTTCGTCGTTGGAGAGTTCGGTGCCGCCGCCGATGTTGTACGTCTCACCGGCCCTGCCCCTGGTGCGGACGAGCTCGATGCCCTGGATGTGGTCGTCGATGTGCAGCCAGTCGCGGACGTTGCCGCCGTCGCCGTACAGCGGGACCTTCTGTCCGTCGAGCAGGTTGGTGACGAACAGCGGGATGAGCTTCTCGGGGAAGTGGTGGTGGCCGTAGTTGTTGGAGCAGCGGGTCAGCCGGACGTCCAGGCCGTGGGTGTGGTGGTAGGAGAGCGCCACCAGGTCGCCGGATGCCTTGGAGGAGGAGTACGGGGAGCTGGGGCGCAGCGGGTGCGTCTCGGGCCAGGAGCCCTGCTCGATGGACCCGTACACCTCGTCGGTGGAGATCTGCACGAAGGTCTTGATGCCCGCGCGGTGGGCGGCGTCGACGAGGGTGTGGGTGCCCACGACGTTGGTGCGGATGAACTCGGCGCCGCCGTCGATCGAGCGGTCGACGTGGGACTCGGCGGCGAAGTGCACGACCTCGTCGTGTTCGCGGACGAGCCGGGTGACGACCTCGGTGGAGCAGATGTCGCCCTGGACGAAGGCGAAGCCGGGGTGGTTGCGGACCTCTGCCAGGTTGGCGATGTTGCCCGCGTAGGTGAGGCTGTCCAGCACGGTCACGGAGACGTCGCCGGGGCCGTCGGGGCCCAGCAGCGTACGCACGTAGTGGGAGCCGATGAAGCCGGCGCCGCCGGTGACGAGTATGCGAGTGGTCATGGGTGCTTCCACCTGGTGTGCGGGGCCGCCAAGGGCCGTGGGTCAGCGGACACTTCGGGAATTCGGGCAGTGGTACGAAGAGGAGGGGCGCTCACCGGGGTACGGCGATCGCGGCGAGCAGCAGGCCGTCCTGGGCGAGCCAGCGCCCGTGGAGTACGGGGGGCACGGCGTCGGCGCCTTCGGGGGCGTTCCTGAGCAGCCGTACGCGGAAGACCTGCGGCGAGCGCCGGATGCGTACGGACGCCTCGTGGAAGCCGAGCCACTCCCCGGTCAGCGGCGACCAGACCTTGTAGACCGCTTCCTTGGCGCAGAACAGCAGCCGGTCCCAGTTGATACGGGGGTCGGCCTTGCGCAGGGCGTCGTGGTCGCTGCGTTCCAGGGGAAGGGCGATCCGCTCCAGCATGCCGTCGGGCAGCGGCCGGTCGGGTTCGGCGTCGATGCCCAGGGCGCGCAGCCGGGTGCCGGGGGCGACCGCCGCGCCCCGGTAGCCGGCGCAGTGCGTCAGGCTGCCGACGGTGCCGGGCGGCCAGCCGGGTGCTCCCCCGCTGCCGGGCAGCAGCGGGAACGGGGCGAGTCCGAGGTCCCGTGCGGCACTGCGGGCGCAGTGCCGCACGGTGGCGAACTCGGCCCGCCGCCCGTCCGGCAGCGCGGCGGCGTGGGTGCGCTCCGCCGGGTGGAGCCAGGCGGAGGGCAGGTCCGTGAAGGACTCCGCGACGGCGGCCGACGGCGGGGTGATGCGGGCGAGCAGAGGGGTGGTGGGCACGGGGTCAGCCCCGGCCCGGGGCGAGTGCTTCGACGAGGGCGACGGGGTCGCCGCCGCGCACCGGGAGCGGTACGACGAGCGGGGTGTCGAGACCGGCCGTGTGGTACTCGGAGAGGCGCTCGCGGCACTTCTCCGGGGCTCCGTGCACGATCAGTTCGTCGATGAGGCGGTCGGGGATGGCCTGGCCGGCCCGCCACCAGTGCTCGCCCGCGTCCTGCGCCTGGTGCATGGCGGCGAGGTCGTCGCCCCGGCCGAGCCAGTCCTGGAACTTCCGGTAGGCGGGCACCTGGAGGTAGGTGCTGATCAGCATCCGGCCCACGTTGCGGGCCTCCGCCGCGTCCTCGGTGGGACAGACGAAGACCGGCGCGACGAGTTCCGGTTCCGGTCCGGTGACGGCCCGGATCCTCGGTACGTCGGCGGGGGCGACCCAGTTGGTGATGGCGCCGTCCGCCTCGGCCGCCGCCAGCCGCAGCATGCCCGGCCGCAGTGCGGCGAGCAGTACCGGCGGCGGCTGGACGGGCGGCCTGTCCAGCCGGAACTGCTCGACCGTGAAGGTCGGGTACTCCTCGCTGACCGCCTTGCCGGTGAAGGCGGTCCGCAGGAAGCGCAGGGTGTCGCGCGTCCTGGCGAAGGGTGCGTCGTGGTCGATGGCGTTCCACTTGTGCACGATCCTCGGCGAGGAGGCCCCGATACCGAGGACGAACCGGCCGGGGGCGCAGTCGGCGACCGAGGCGGCGGTCATCGCCAGCAGTCCGGGTCCACGGGTGAACACCGGGACGATGGCGGTGCCGAACCGCAGCCCGTCCGTCCACTGCGAGGCGAGCACCAGCGGGGTGAAGGCGTCGGTGCCCGCGGTCTCCGCGGTCCAGACGTCGGTGTACCCCAGGTCCGGCAGCCGGCGTACCAGCGACCGGTGTTCCAGCAGCGGTACGCCCGGCAGGGGAAGGACGATCCCCCAGCGATTCATCACGTTCTCTCCGGTCTCCGGGTTTTCGTCTCTCCGTGGTGCGGCTCGTGCCGGGGCTCGGCCGCCGTGGCTCAGGCGGCCTCGGCGAGCAGCTGCTCGGCGTGGTCGCGCAGCAGTTCGGCGGCCCGGCGGACCTCGACGGCCATCGGGCGGTCGGCGTCCAACGGCGGGGAGATCCGCGCCAGTTCGGCCCAGACTCCGGTGGCCTCGTCGGCGCGCCCGGTGATGGCGGCGAGCTGTGCGGCGGCCAGTGCGAGGGAGCCGACGGCCAGCCAGCCCAGCTCCAGGGCCTCGCCGACGCCGTTGGCGCCGTTGAGGGCCATCGGGACGTGGTCCTGGTTCCAGCCGTTGGTGGGCAGGGTGGTGAGGGACGCGGGGGTGACGAGCTGGCGCATCCGGGAGATGAAGGAGGTGGCGCTGATCTGCACACCGGCCAGACCGCTGCCCGCGCCGGCCCGGGGGGTCAGCATGATGGGCAGGTCGTTGTTGGTGGTGGGGTTGAGCACGACGCCGAGCTGACGCTCCGCCAGGTAGGCGGCCATGTGCAGGGCGAGGCCGGTCTGCTCGGAGGCGAAGCCGACGGGCATGGCGTGGAAGTTGCCGCCGTGCAGGACCTTGCCCTCGTAGGTGAGCGGGTTGTCGGTGCAGCCGCCCGCCTCGCGGTCCAGGACGTCACCCGCCATGTCCAGCTGGTCGAGTACGGCGCCCAGGACCTGGGGGGCGCAGCGCAGGCTGTACGGCTCCTGGAGGGGGCGGGACTCGTTGCGGGTGTGGCCTGCGGGCAGTTCCGCGCGCAGCCAGCGGGCCACCTTGAGCTGGCCGACCTGGTTGCGGGCCTGGCCGACGCCCTCCTCGAAGTGCTCCGCGTTGCCGCCGAGCAGGTCGGTGAGGCGGGCGGTGAGGGAGGTGACGGCGCGGACCAGGCGCACGGTGGAGCGCTGGTTGAGGATCGAGACGGCGAGGCTGACGCCGGTGCCGTTGACGAAGGCGAGGGCCTCGCGGACGGGCCAGGCCAGCGGCTCCGTACCGAGTCCTGCGAGTACTTCGCGGGCCGGGGCGAGCGACCAGCGGCCGCCCTCGCCCTGTACCCAGGCCTCGCCCTGTCCGGCGAAGGCGAGGGCGGCGTGGGCCAGCGGCTGGAGGTCACCGCTCGCGCTGACCGTGCCGTCGCGGGGGATGGCGGGGGTGAAGCCGGCGTTCCACAGGTCGGCCAGGCGCTGCCAGAAGTCGGGCGAGACCGCGGAGAAGCCCTTGCGCATGCTGCTGAGGCGCAGCCAGACGACGAGGCGGCAGGCCTCGGGGTCGAGGGGGCGGCCCTGGGCGGTGCCGAGGTGGGATATCAGCCCGTTGCCCTGCTCGTCCTCCGACTCGGAGGCGCCGTAGGTGACCAGCGGGCCGAAGCCCTGGGTCAGGCCGTAGACCGGGCGGCCACTGGCGAGGTGGGCGTCGATGGTGGCGGCGCTGGACTTCATCGCGGTGATGTCGGCGTCCGTGAGGGGGCCGATCTTCTCCGGCAGCGGTGCGTGGATCAGTGACACGGTGTTCTCCCTGGCTCTGTGACGGCGTTCAGGACGGGGTGGGACGGTGCAGCAACTTGCCCGTCGCCGACCGGTGGAGGTGGGGTACTGCGTGCACCTTCCGGGGACGTACGCCCAGCAGGGCGGGTACCTCGGAGAGGTCGGTGCCGGCCGGGCCCGCGCCGGCCTCCGGCTCGTCCCGGGGGACGACGTAGAGGTCGATCTGCTCGCCGGTCATCGAGTCGTTGACGGCGAGCAGGGCGAGGTCCGCGACGCGGATGGCCGCGCGCAGGACGTCCTCGCTCTCGTCGAGGTTGATCCGCCGGCCGTTGACCTTGACCAGTCGGCCGACCCGTCCGACGAGGCGGAAGGTGCGGGTGTCCACGGGCTCCACCAGGTCGCCGGTGGACCAGTCGGCGGGGCGGGGCTCGCCGGGGCGGTGACCCAGGCGGGGGCTGCGGATCACCAGGGGTACGGCTTCCTCGGCCAAGTCCGCGCCCGTCGGCGCCTGTGGGCTGCCGGTAGGAGCGTCCGTGGCGAGGGTGACGTCGGGGAAGAGGGTCCAGGCGGGTGGTTCGCCGCCGCTCCAGCGGCGCAGTGCGATGCCGCCGGTCTCGGTGGAGCCGAGCAGTTCGACGAGGGTCACCCGGCCGGGGCCCGCCTCCGCGAGGAGGGTGTGGGCGTCGCCCGGGAGCATGGCACTGCTGTAGAGGACGGTGAGGTGGTCGAAGGACCGCACCCAGTCGAGGTTCCGCAGCAGCAGCGAGAAGATCCACGGAGTGGCCACCACCGCGGTGTGCCGGTGGCCGGTCTCCGGCATCGCTCCCACGTAGCTCTTGCGGTACCAGATGGGGACGCCGAGCCGGGCGGGCATCAGCCAGCCGGCCAGCGCTCCGTAGACGTGCAGGGGCGGGGCGAAGCTGACCACGGCGCCCGGCCGGCCGTGCCCGCCCGAGGAGACGAACTCCCCGAGCATGCCCGCTTCCGACCACGCGTCGTCGAAGGTGCGCCGCCAGCAACGGCTGGGTCCCGTACTGCCCGAGGTGTGGAAGTCCAGCTCGGGCGGTACGAGGGACCGCACCAGTTCCTCGCGGTCCGCGGGGGCGGGGGCGCTGCCCGTCGCCCCCGGCGCGTCCCAACGGACTTGCCACGCGGTGTCGTTGATCTCCGGGGCGGCATGTCCCGGACGGAGCACTTCCTCCGGCGTCAGCTCCTGGTAACCCACACGTACTCCCCTCGGATCGGCCTCGACGGGCCTCGGCCGGCCTCGGACCGGCCTCGGACCGGCCCTGTCCGGTCAGACGATGGACTGCGAAACCTGCATGAGGTACTGGCCGTATTCGGAATTCTTCATCCGCAGACCGAGTTCATGGCACTGGTCGGCGTCGATGTATCCCATGCGCAGCGCGATTTCCTCGATACAGGCCACGCGCACGCCCTGGCGCTTCTCGATGACGTGCACGTACTGGCTGGCATCGAGGAGCGAGGCGTGGGTGCCCGCGTCGAGCCAGGTGTATCCGCGGCCGAGCCGGATGAGGCGGGCCCTGCCGTCCTTCAGATAGATCTGGTTGACATCCGTGATCTCCAGCTCACCACGGTCGGACGGGGTGATTTCGCGGGCGATTTCCACCACGTCGGAGTCATAGAAGTAAAGCCCGGTGACCGCGTTGTCGGAACGGGGCCTGAGCGGCTTCTCCTCCAACGAGATGAGATTTCCGGCGGCGTCCGTCTCACCGACCCCGAATCGCTCGGGGTCGGACACCGGATATCCGAAGAGCGTGCACCCGTCGAGCTGTTCACGGGCTTCGCGCAGCATTTTCGTGAATCCGGCGCCGTGGAAGATGTTGTCGCCGAGAATGAGTGCCACCTGGCTGTCGCCGATGAACTCCGCCCCGATGAGGAACGCCTCGGCGATGCCCCGGGGTTCGTCCTGTACCGCGTAGCTGATCTCAAGGCCCAGGTGGGACCCGTCCTTGAGCAGGGCTTCCAGTGCCTCGATGCTGTCGGGTGTGGAGATCACCAGGATCTCCCTGATGCCGGCGAGCATCAGCACCGAGAGCGGGTGATAAACCATCGGCTTGTCGTAGACAGCGAGCAGCTGCTTCGAAGTCGTCAAGGTGGACGGGTACATGCGGGTACCTTTTCCACCGGCAAGGACGATTCCCTTCACCGTTCCCCCCGTTCATTCTTCGTGGATCGAATGGTGCGTCATTCAGCGAGTGTGGCAGCCGGATCGGCCGCAGCGGAAGGCGCACCCGCCGGATCCGTGTCCCGCTGGCGGGACAGCGGGCTTGTGCGGGCAGATCGCCAAGTTGCGCCGAGATGCGTTGACCGCGAAACGGCGGCTCGTTAGCGTCACACAGGACTGGGTTCCCTCGCGCAGGCGCGTAATTGACCGGAACCCGAAATGCACACGGCCCGTCCCGACGATTCTTCCGTCGCTGCCGTGCTGCCGCGCCGTTTCCCTGTCCGGCAATTCCCTATCCGACAATTCCCTATCCGGCAACTCACCATTTGGCAACCACGAAAAGGCATTCGCACATGACGGACACCACTTCTTCCCCGCCCGTCGTCACCTCGGTGGTGACGCTTTCCCAGGCGCAGCACGATCAGGTGCGCGCGCTGGCTGCCGAGCTCTCCCGCGTCGCGGGCTCGGTCATCGACGAACCCGCCTGGCTGACGGCCGCCCGCGCCGCCTCCCAGGGTCTCCCCCGCGAACTCCGCCACGAGCTGCGGGAGTTCCGCCGTGACGCCGGCCCCGACGGGCAGCTGGTGATCCGCAATCTTCCCGTGGAGGAGGACCTGCCCGCCACACCCGTACGCCCTGGTTCGGTGCGCAGGACCGCGACCCTCGCCAGCTCGACGATCACCGCGGTGATGCTCCAGCTCGGTGAGGTGATCGCGTTCCGGAGCGAGAAGTCCGGCGCCCTAGTCCAGGACGTCGTGCCCGTCCCGGGCCACGAGAAGCAGCAGAGCAACGCGGGATCCGTCACCCTGCACATGCACACGGAGAACGCCTTCCACCCCAACCGGCCGCACCACGTGGGCCTGTTGTGCGTACGGGCCGACCCCACGGGCGACGCCAGGCTGTGCACCGCGTCGGTGCGCCGCGCCCTGCCGCTGCTCTCCGACGAGGTGCGGCGGATACTCGGCGAGCAGCGGTTCATGACGGAGCCGCCGCCCTCCTTCGGCGACCTGGGCGGGGTCACTCCCCAGCACGCCGTACTCCAGGGCGACCTCAGCGACCCCGACGTGGTCGTGGACTTCGCCAGTACGCACCCGCTGGACGACGGCGCCCGGCGGGCGATGGAGGAGCTGCGGACGGTCTTCGAGCGGATCGCGATCGGCCACGAGCTGACGCCCGGTGACCTGGCGGTGGTCGACAACCGGCTGACCGTGCACGGCCGTACGTCGTTCACCCCGCGCTTCGACGGCACCGACAGGTGGCTGCACCGGGTGTACGCGGTCCAGGACTGGCGGCGGGTGCGGCCGGACTCCGAGGACGGCGGGGCGGTGCTCCGCTAGCACCCGTACGACAACCCGGTACCCGTACGACAGAGGGCGCTCCCGCGATCCGGGAGCGCCCTCTGTCGTGGGTCACGCGTCCGCCTGGCACCACTCCAGTACGGCCATCGCGCTGTGCATCTTGTTCTCCGCCTGGCTGAAGGCGATGCTCCGGGGCCCGTCCAGGACCTCCGCGGTCACCTCGTCGCCCCGGTGGGCGGGCAGGTCGTGCAGGAACACCGCGTCGGGGCTGGCCTCCCAGAGTCCGGCGCCGACCTGGAACGGGGCGAACACCGTGCGCCAGTCGGGGTCGGGCTTCACGGTGCCGGTGGTCTCCCAGCGGGTGGTGTAGATGGCGTCGACGCCGGTCGGCAGGTCGTCCATGTGGTGGGCCTCGCGCACCGTGGCGCCGGTGCGTGCCGCGTGCTTCTGCGCGGAGGCGAGCACGTCGGACGCCAGCCCGTACCCGGGCGGGGTCCGCAGATCCAGTTCCGCACCGGGGTAGCGGCTCAGGGCGAGCGCGAGGGCGGCGGCGGTGTTGTTGCCCTCGCCCGCGTACAGGACGCGCAGTCCGTCGATCCGCCCGAACTGCCCCAGCAGCGTGACCAGATCGGCCATCGCCTGGGTGGGGTGCTCCTCCGCGCTCATCGCGTTGACTACGGACATCCGCTCCTGGCGTGCCCAGTCGCGCATCTCCCCCATGGGGCCGGCCGTCCTGGCGACCAGGACGTCGAGCATCCGGGAGAACACCCGGCCGGTGTCCTCGCTGGTCTCCCCGGTGTTGGTCTGGAGGTCCCCGGGCCCGTAGGCCACGACCGAGCCGCCGAGCCGCTGCACCCCGGCGGAGAAGGCGGTACGGGTACGGGTGGAGGTCTTGGCGAAGTAGATGCCCGCCACCTTGTCCGCGAGCGGCCGGTCCGGTCCGGCCGCGTCGGCCGCCCGGCCGGTCGCCTCGGCACGGGCACGGAACTGCGCGCCGCGTTCGGCGATCGCGTACAGCTCCTCGTCGGCGAGGTCGTCCAGGGAGATGAAGTGGCGCACGGTGGTCATGAGTTCTCTTTCCCGGTGTCGAGGGCTGTGCCCGGTGAGGGTGAGGGGGTGTCGAGTGCGGCGGCGAGTGCCGCCACGGTGGCGTGCCGCAGGATCGTGGGCAGGTCCAGTGCCAGCCCGGCCGAGCGGGCGCCGGCCAGCACGCCGAGCGTGAGCAGCGAGTCGCCGCCCAGGTCGCGGAACCGGTCGTGCACCCCGACCCGGTCAAGACCGAGCACCCGCTGCCACACCTCGGCGATCCGCTGCTCGGTGGGAGTGCGCGGTGCCGTGTACGGGGCGTCGGTGGCGGTGTCGGCGCGCTCCACGGGCTCCCCGGCGAGGGCCTCGCGGTCGTACTTGCCGTTCTCGGTGAGCGGCAGTGCGGCCACGACGCGGTACGTGGCCGGGACCAGCACCTCGGGCAGCACCGCGCGCAACGCGGTGCGCAGGTCGCCGCCGGTGAGGCCGGTAACGCCCTCGGCGGGGACGGCCCAGACGGCGACGGTGCTGCCGCCTCCGCTTCCGGGTGCGGCCACGGCCACCGCCTCGCGCACCCTCGGGTCGGCGAGCAGCGCGGACTCGATCTCGGCGGGCTCCACGCGGTGGCCCCTGATGTTCAGCTGCCGGTCGGCGCGCCCGGCGAACTCCAGCTCGCCGCCCGGCAGTACGCGGGCCAGGTCGCCGGTCCGGTAGAGCCTGGCGCCGGGCGGTCCGTACGGGTCGGGCAGGAAGCGCTCCGCCGTGTGGCCCGGCCGTCCCCGGTAGCCCCGGGCGAGCCCGGGTCCGCCGATGTGGACCTCGCCCACCGCACCGTCGGGGACGGGCGCCAGGTGTTCGTCGAGGACCCGCAGGGTGGTGCCGGGCAGGGCGGCGCCCAGCGGCACCGGGCCGCGCGCGGCGGCCCCGTAGACCCCTGCGGCCCCATCGGCCCCGTAGATCCCGTCGACCCGGTGCGCGGAGGCGGCCACGGTCGCTTCGGTGGGGCCGTACTCGGCGATCAGGCGCAGCGAGCCGCCAGCGGCGGCGACCCGAGCGGTGACGCGGGCCGCCTGTGCGCCGGGCAGCGCCTCACCTGCGGTGACCAACAGCGGTGCGAGCCGGGCGAGTTCCTTGTCGTCGAGCTGTTCCTCCAGGATCGCCAGGTGGCCGGGGGTCGGTCCGACGAAGGCGTACGGCGCCCCGGCCGAGAGCAGTTCGCCGAACTCCTCCGCCCGCCACCTCTGCGGCAGCAGCGTGACGGTCCGGCCGGCGAGCAGCGTCCCGAAGAGCGCGGGTACGCCCAGGTCGGCCGCGACGGAGGTGAAGAAGGGAGCGCCGCCCTCGGGTGCGCCGAGGTAGTTCTCCAGGGCCCAGCCCAGGTAGTGGCCGAGCGCCCGGTGGGTGACGGCGACGCCCTTGGGGCTGCCGGTGGAGCCGGAGGTGTGCAGCACGTAGGCGAGCCGGTCGGGGTCGCGGACCACGTCCGGCGGGCCCGTCGGCAGCGGCCGCTGTGCCGCGCGCTCCTCATCGGAGTCCACGACGAGCGTGACGAGCCCGGCGAGCGGTGCGAGGCGCGCCTCGTGGCGGGACTCGGTGACGACCAGCGGGCAGTCCGCGCCGCGGAGCAGTGCGTGCAGCCGGGCCTGCGGGGTGCACGGGTCGAAGGGCACGTAGGCGGCGCCCGCCTTCCAGACCGCGAGCAGCGCGACGACCAGGTCGGGACTCCGGTCGAGCAGCACACCCACACAGCTCTCCGGGCCCGCCCCCTCGGCGCGCAGCCGGTGCGCCAGCAGGTCGGCCCGTGCGTCGAGTTCGCCGTACGTCAGTCCGGCCGCGCCCATGGCGACGGCGGGCGTGTCCGGGGTGTGGCGGGCCTGCTCCTCGAACGCGGTGAGCGCGTCGAGCGCGCGGGGCGTGCCGGGGTGGACGGCGGTCCTGGTGCCCTGTTCGCCGGCCTCCGGGTAGCCGAGGGTGGCGTCCCCGTCGGGTCCGGTGGCCGCCATGTCCTCCAGGACCGCCCGGTAGAGCCGGGCCAGCCGCTCCGCGCGGTCGCGGCGCAGGACACGGGTGTGCGAGGCGATGCTGAGCAGGCCCGTGGTCGGCGTACCGACGACGAGGGGGAACTCGTTGGGGCTGACGTCGCGTGAGATCGCGCTGTCCACCAGACCGCCGTCCACCTGGTAGAAGTCCAGGTAGTGGAAGAGGACGTCCACCAGGTGGTGTTCGCCGCCCTCCTGCCGCATGGCGGGCATCGGGAACCGGCGGTGCGGCCACACCCCGACCTCGGTGGTGAAGAGCTGCCTGGCCAGTTCGCCCCAGGTGCGGGCGCCCCTCTCGTACGGGAAGGGCACCGAGTTGAGGTACATCCCGGAGACCCGGTCGGCGCCGCTGACCTCGGGGCGGGCGTCGATGACCATGCCGCCCCGGAAGGTGCGCTGCCGGGTGAGCAGGGAGAGGACCTTGCTGTGGGCGGCGTGCAGGACGCTCTTATAGGGGACCTCGGTCCGGCTGGCGAGGTCGCGCAGGCCGGGCTGGAGGTCGTGCAGCGGGATGTCGATGCGGTAGCGCGACCCCGGTTCGGGAGCCGTTGCCCGTGCCGCGGGCTGTCCCGAGGACTGCTCCGAGGGCTGTTCGGGGTCGCCCGCCCAGCCCTGCGGGATGCGGAACTTCTCGTGCGCGTCGATGAGTGCGCGCCAGTGGGCGCGGTCCTCGGTGCCCGCGAGGGAGCGGAGCTCGGCGGCGATGAAGTCGGCGTAGCGCAGGGCGGGTTGCTCGGGCGCCGGGTCGGGTTCGCGGCCGTCGCGCAGGTTCTCGTACGCGCGGAGCATCTCCATGAGCTGGTTGTGGTAGCTCCAGCCCTCGATGGCCGGGTGGCCCTCGGTGATGGACAGCCACCAGCCGCCGTCGTCCAGTACGTGGGTGGCCATGCGCATCAGCGGTGCGCGGGCCGGATCGAGCAGCCGCATCCGGTCGGTGTCGGCGAACTCGGTGAGGGCGGGCCAGCGGCGGTCCTCGGGGAGGTGGCGCAGGTCCTCGTGGAGGCAGGGCATCGAGGCCGCCGCGTGGACGATCTGGAGCGGCCTGGAGTAGCCGGAAAACACGAAGGAGGTGCGCATCACCTCGTGGCGTGCCACGACGAGGTCGGCGGCCCGCTGGAACGCGGCCGGGTCGAAGGGGTGTTCGTCGCGGATCCGGAAGGAGGTGATGTTGTGGTAGCGGTGCTCCTCGTCGGCGTACATCTCGACGAACATGCCCGCCTGGGTGCGGGAGAGCGGGTAGGCGTCGACGGCGTCCGCCGGGAGCGCGTCCCGGTCCGGTACGGAGATCAGCGCGAACGGCTCGACGGGGGTGAAGCGTTCGCCGCCTCCCCCGCCGCCCTCTGCGAGGACCCGGCACAGTCCGGCGACCGTACGGTGCTCGAAGATGTCGCGGACCGCGACGGGCCGGCCCTGCTCGCGCAGTGCGCCCGCGAGGGCGACCGCGCGCATGGAGTCGCCGCCCAGGTCGAAGAAGTTGTCGTGCACCCCGACCTCGTCCAGGCCCAGCACCCCGCACCAGACGGCGGCCATGGCCCGCTCCTCGTCGGTGCGCGGGGCGGTGTGCTCGCCGACGGCGGCGGCGGCGCGGCCGGGGGCCGGCAGGGCGGCCCGGTCGAGCTTGCCGTTGGCGGTCAGCGGCAGCGCGTCGAGGACGACGAAGGCGGCGGGGATCATGTAGTCGGGCAGCGAGTCGTCGAGCAGGGCGCGCAGGCGCTCGGGGGCGAGGGCGTTGTCCTGCTGGTCGGGGGCGTCGGTCGCGTCCGGCACCAGGTACGCCACCAGCCGCCCCTCCCCGCGGGCGTCCTCCCGTACGAGTACGACCGCCTCCGCGACGCCCGGCAGGGCGGTGAGCACGGTCTCGATCTCGCCGGGCTCGATGCGGTAGCCGCGCAGCTTGATCTGGTGGTCGGCGCGCGAGACGAAGTCCAGGTTGCCGTCGGGCAGCACCCTGGCGAGGTCGCCGGTGCGGTAGAGCCGCTCGCCCGGCGCCCCGTACGGGTCGGGCAGGAACCGTTCGGCGCTCTGCCCCGGGCGGCCCGCGTAGCCGCGGGCGAGGCCGATGCCGCTGACGTACACCTCGCCGACGCCGCCGATCGGCACCGGGTGCAGGCCCTCGTCGAGGACCCGCATGGTGGTGTGCGGGATGGCCCGGCCGATGGAGATCAGCTCGACGTCCTGGTGGCCGTCGATGAAGTAGGCGGAGTTGCCGACGGTGATCTCGGTCGGCCCGTACTCGGCGGCGAGCCGGGTGCCGTCCGGGCCCGCCTTGCGCCGCCAGCGGTTGGCGAGCCGTCCGGTGAAGGCGTCGCCCGCCGCGATCACGACTCCGGCCAGCGAGGCGGCTTCCTGGTCCGTCAACTGCTGGGTGAGCAGGTCGAGATGGCCGGGGGTGAGCTTCACGAAGGCGTACGGGGCGCGCCGCATCAGCAGCTGTCCCAGCTCGGTGATGTCGGCGTCCCGGTCGATCAGGTGGACGCTCTGGCCGGTCATCAGGGGGGTGTAGAGGTCGGGTACGCCGAGGTCGAAGGCGAGCGAGGAGAAGAACGGGGCGCCGCCGGTGCCCGCGCTCGCGTACGCGTCGACGGTCCAGCCCAGGTAGTTGGCGAGCCCCCGGTGCGGGACCAGTACGCCCTTGGGACGGCCGGTGGATCCCGAGGTGTAGATGACGTACGCGAGGTGGTCGAGGTCGTGGCCGCCGGCCGGGGGTGCGGGCGGGGTGCTCGGGCAGGCGGCGATGCGGTCCCGGTCCTGCGGGTCGTCGATGACCACGAGCCGGGCGCCGAGACCGGCCAGCCGTTCGGCGTACCGCCGCTGGGTGACGATCAGCCGCGAGCCGGTGTCGGCGACCATGTAGGCGAGCCGGTCGTCGGGGTAGCCGGGGTCGAGCGGCACGTAGGCGCCGCCGGTGCGCCAGATGCCGAGCAGGGTGGCGACGACTTCCGGGGTGTTGTCGAGGAGGACGGCGACGGTCCGCTCGGGTCCGGCGCCGAGTCCGCCGAGGAGGTGGCCCATCCGGCAGGCGTACGCGTCGAGTTCGCGGTACGTCACGGAGCGCTCGCCGTGGTGGACGGCGATCGTGTCGGGGGTGCGGGCGGCCTGCTCGGCGACGGTCTGGTGGACGGGGCGCAGGGCGGCGGGGTCGAGCGGGGTGCGGGTGCCGACCGGGTCGGGGCGGCCGTCGACGAGGAGGGTGCGCTCGGCGTCGTCGAAGATGTCGAGGGCGGCGACGCTCTCTTCGGGCGCCGAGGACGCGGCGGCGAGCAGCCGGGTGTACTGGCCGGTGAGGCGCTCGGCGGTGGCCGCGTCGAAGAGTGCGGTGGCGTATTCGAGGGTGCCGTCGATGCCGCCGTCGGGCCGCTCCTCCAGGTGCACGGTGAGGTCGAAGCGGGAGACGCCCTGGGGTACGTCGACGGCGTCGGCCGTGAGGCCGGGCAGCCGCAGCGGGTCCGCGCCCGCCGCCTCGGCCAGGTCGAACATCACCTGGTAGACGGGGGTGGTGGACAGGTCGCGCGGCAGCTCCAGGGACTCCACGACCCGGTCGAAGGGGGCCGAGGCGTGGTCGAGTGAGGCCAGTACGGTGTCCCGGTTGGCGGCCAGCAGCTGGTGGAACGAGGGGCTGCCCTCCCAACGGGCGCGCATCACCAGGGTGTTGAAGGCGTACCCGGCCATGGTGGCCAGCTCGGGGCGGGTCCGTGCGGAGACGGCGGTGCCCACGGCGATGTCGCGTCCGCCGGTGTGCCGGGCGAGCAGCGCCTGGAACGCGGTGAGGGTGACCATGAACAGCGACGCCCCGTGCTCCTGCGCCAGGGCGCGCAGCCGTGCGGCCACCGGCTGCGGCACGGTGAACCGCCGGTTGTCGCCCTCCCAGGACCTGACCGCGCCGCGCGGGCGGTCGGTGGGCAGGTCGAGGGGGGCGATCCCGGCGAGCTGCCCCCGCCACCAGTCGAGGTCCTCGCGGACCTCGGGGCCGTCCTGGCGGGTGTTCAGCCAGGCGGCGTAGTCGGCGAACTGGACAGGCTCGGCCGGGAGTTGGGGTGTACGGCCACCTTGCTGGGCGGCGTACAGCTCGGAGAGTTCGGTGAGCAGGAGGAGGCGGGTGGCCCCGTCGCACACGATGTGGTGCAGCACGACGACCAGGAGGTGGTCGTCGTCGGCGAAGCGGGTCAGGTGGACGCGCATCGGGGGCGCTTCCGCGAGGTCGATGGGGCGCTGCGAGGCCTCCCGCAGGAGGTGGGCCACCGCCGCTTCCCGCGCTTCGGGGGATGGTTCGGCGCGGTCCGTCCGTACGAGGTCGGCGGGGCCCGCCGGGTCGATGACCTGGCGGGGGTCCGCGCCGTCGAGGACGTACCGGGTGCGCAGGATCTCGTGCCGTGCGGCGAGCTGGTCGAACGCGGTGCGCAGCGCCTGCTCGTCGAGCGGCCCGCGCAGCCGGTAGGCCATCGGCAGGAGGTACTCCGGCGCCTGCGGGGCGAGTTGGTGCAGGAACCAGAACTGCCGCTGCCCGGCGGAGAGCGGCAGCGGACCGCCGCGCGCCACCCGGGGGATACCGCTCGCGGCTGCGGCGGCGGGACGGGCGGCCCGCCCCGCCAACCGCCGCCGCAACAACTCCTCACGGAGCGCGGCGGCGGAGGCGGGGGCGGCGGGGGCGGTGGCCTCGGCTGCGGTGGCGTCGGGTGCGCCATCCTGGGGACGGTTCACGGGCGGAACTCCTTGTGTGCGGCGGCCAGTTCGGCGTCGGTCAGCTCGGCGATCTCCGCGCGGACGGCGTCCTCCACGGCGGCGGCCAGGCCCGCGACGGTCGGCTGGTCGAAGAGGGTGCGGGGCGCCAGCCTGATCGCGTACTCCTCGCGGACCCGGGCGATGACCCGGGCGGCCCGCAGCGAGTCCCCGCCGATCCGGAAGAAGCCCGTCCGGGCGCCGATGCGCGGGGCCGTGCCGTCGGCGTCGGCCAGCACCTCGCCCCAGATGCGGGCGATCGTCTCCTCCAGCTCGCCCTGGGGTGCGACATAGGACTCGTCGTCGCCCGCCGTGGCGCCGGGGTCGGGCAGCGCGGCGGTGTCCACCTTGCGGTGCCGGGTGAGCGGCAGCTTGTCGAGCGGGACGATGTAGGTGGGCAGCATGTGCTCGGGCAGGGCACGCGCGCAGTGGTCCAGCAGCTCGCCCAGGTACGGGAGTTCGTGGCCGCCGGCGGGCACGCAGTAGGCGACGAGACGGGCCTCCTCGCCGGTGCCGCGCGGCACCACGACCACTTCTCCGACGGCGGGGTGCTCGCCGAGCACGGCCTGCACCTCGCCGGTCTCGACCCGCCTGCCCCGGATCTTGACCTGGCCGTCGGCCCGCCCCACGAAGTGCAGGGTGCCGTCGGCCGTCATCCGGGCCAGGTCGCCGGTGCGCAGCAGCCGGGAGCCGGCCGGGCCGTACGGGTCGGGCAGCAGCCGCCCTGCGGTCTGCGCGGGGCTGCCCGCGTACCCCCGGAACAGTCCGCTGCCGCCGATGCACAGCTCGCCGACGGTGCCGACCGGGACGGGGCGCAGCCGTGCGTCGAGCACATGGGTGGTGACGTGCGGGTAGGGGCGTCCGATGGCGACGGTGTCCGCCGTGCTGTCGGCCTCCCAGCGGGTGGCGGCGATGGTGGTCTCGGTGAGCCCGTACTCGTTGACGAACCGCTTGAGGCGGCCCGACAGGTCGCGGGCGAGGGCGGGCGGGCAGGCCTCGCCGCCGGTCTGGCCGGTCAGCGGGCGGCTGCCGAGCCCGGCGTCGATCAGCATGTTCCACTGCGGGTAGCCGACCTGGATGTGGGTGACCTCGTGCCGGTCCATCAGGGCGAGCAGTGCGGGGGCGTCGGTGGTCTCCGCGTCGCGGGCCAGGACGATGCGGCCGCCCCTGAGCAGCGGCATGACCAGTTCGGTGAAGGCGATGTCGAAGGTGACCGGGGCGGTGGCCAGCCAGGCGTCGTCGCCGCCGTCGCCGAACCCGAGGTGGGCGCCGCCGGTGCGCAGCGCGCGGACCAGGGCCCGGTGCTCCACGGCGGCGCCCTTGGGGCGTCCCGTGGTGCCGGAGGTGTAGATGAGGTACGCGAGGCGGGCCGGGTCACGGTCCACGGGGCCGGCGGCGAAGGGGCCCGGCGGCTGCTCCGGCAGCGCGTCGGTGCGGATGAAGTCGCCCTGGTGGAAGGGTGCCAGCCGCTCGGCGCCGGGGCCGTCGGTGAGGACCGCCGTCACCTTCGCGTCGGTGACGATGTGCGCGATGCGCTCGTCCGGGGAGCCGCCGTCGAGCGGTACGCAGGCCGCGCCGGCCTGCCAGATGCCGAACAGGGCCGCCACCAGGTCGGCGGAGCGCGGCAGCAGTACCGCGACGGTCCGCTCGGGTCCCGCGCCCGCCACCCGCACCGCGTGGGCGAATCCGGTTGCCCTGGCGGCGAGTTCGGCGTACGTCCACTCCTCGTCGCCGCAGGTCAGGGCGGTGGCGTCGGGGGTGCGCCGGACCGATTCGGCGAAGACGGTGTAGGTGCACTCGTCCACGCCGTCGTAGCGGACCTCGGGGCTGCCGAGGGCGATGATCCTGGCGCGCTCCGGCTCGGGGAGCAGTTCGACCGAGTCGAGCGGCGCCGAGGGGTCCTGGACGAAGGCTTCCAGGAGCTGGGCCCAGCAGTCGAGGTGGCGCCGCACGGTCGCGGCGTCGAACAGGGCGGACGCGTAGTGGGCGCGCGCGGTCAGGGAGCCGTCGGCGTGGTGCTGTACGACCAGGGAGAGGTCGGTACGTGCGGAGGTCCAGCCGTCCTGGAGCGCGGCGAGGCCCTCGGCGGGGAGTGCGGTCGCGGTGCGCCCCTCCTCGTGGAAGTCGAACACCACCTGGTAGAGCGGCGTACGGGAGAGGTCGCGGGCCGGCTCCAGCTCCTGGACGAGCCGGTCGAAGGGGAGTTCCTGGTGGGCGAGGGCGTCCAGGACGGTGTTACGCACCGAGTCCAGCGCGTCGGCGACGGTGCCGTCCGCGTCCGTGCGGCAGCGCAGGACCAGGGTGTTGAGGAAGAAGCCGACGCTCTGGGCGGTCTCGGGGCGGTTCCTGCCCGCCACCGGCATGCCGACGGTGAGGTCGGTGCGCCCGGTGAGCCGGGTGAGCAGGACGGAGAACGCGGTCAGCAGCGTCTGGTGGAGGGTGGCGCCACGGGTGCGGCCGAGTGCGGTGAGGGACTCGGTGAGGGCGGCGGGCACCGTAAGGGTGACCAGGCCGCCCAGTCCGTCGCGCTCGGCGGGCCGGGGCCGGTCGCCGGGGAGTTCCAGCGGGGTGATGCCGTCGAGGACGGACCGCCAGTGGGCGAGGTCCGCCTCGGTCTGTGCGCGGTCCGCGTCGTCGGGGTTGTTCTGCCGGGCGGCGTGGTCGGCGAACTGCACGGTGAGAGCTGGCAGTTCGGGCTGTTCGCCGGTGTGTAGGGCGGCGCCGATGAGGTAGAGGTCGCGTTCCAGGAGGACGGAGGACCAGCCGTCGCAGCAGATGTGATGGCTCATCAGGAGCAGGAGGTGGTCTCCGTCGGCGGCGCCCCGGGGCACCAGCACGGCCCGCCAGACGGGGCCCTGCTCCAGGTCGAAGCCGTGCGCCAGTTCCTCGGCGGCGAGGGCCGCCAGGCCGGAGGGACCGGACGCGGGCACCACCCGGAAGGGCACGGGGCCGCCGGTCGGTGAGGCGAGCTGGACGGGGCCCTCGCCGGTCGCCTCGTACCGGGTGCGCAGGATCTCGTGCCGGTCGGCGAGCCGTCCCAGCGCCTGGCCCACGGTCTGCTCGCTCCAGGCGGCGGGCAGCCGCAGCCACTGCGGAGTGATCCATTCCGGGCTGCCGGGGTTCATCTGCTCCATCAGCCACATGCCCTGCTGGCCGGGCGACAGGGGCAGCCCGCGCGCCGGACGCGGTACGGGAACGACCGGGGCGTACGGGGCCACCGGGGCTCCGTCCCCCGCTCCGGCGCCCGCCAGCAGGGCGGCCTGGCTCTCGACCGTCGCGGCGGTGAACAGTTCCGGGGTGCGGACCGCGCCCCCGTGCTCGTTCAGCCGCACGGCGAGCCGGGCGAGCAGCAGCGAGGAGCCGCCCCGGGCGAAGAAGTCGTCGTGCACCCCGACGGAGTCGGCGGGCAGTGCGAGGAGGTCGGCCCAGATCCCGGCCACCGTCTCCTCCGCGGCGCTGCGGGGCGCCACCGAGGGCGCACCGCTTCCCGCTCCGGCCGCGCCGGGCGCGGGAAGGGCCGCCCGGTCGGTCTTGCCGCTGGGCGTACGGGGGAAGGCGGCCAGCGCCACGAAGACGGCGGGGACGAACGGCCGGGGCAGCAACTCGCTCAGGAAAACGCGGAGTTCGGAGGGGACGGGCGCGGTGCCACGCACCTGGATCCAGGCGACCAGACGCGTGCCGCCCGTGGCGTCGGGGGCCGCGCCGACGACGGCGTCGTCCACCCGGGGGTGGCTGCGCAGGGCGGTCTCGACCTCGTCGGGTTCGATCCGTACGCCGTTGACCTTGAGCTGCTGGTCGAGCCTGCCCAGGTACTCCAGTACGCCGTCGGCGCCCAGCCGTACCCGGTCGCCGGTGCGGTAGGCGCGGGCACCCGGCTCCCCGGAGGGATCCGGAACGAATCGCTCCGCCGTACCGGCCGGGCGGCCGAGGTAGCCGAGCGCCACTCCGGCGCCCGCCGCGTACAGCTCGCCCTCCTCGCCGGGCGCCACGGCGTCGCCGTGTGCGTCGAGGACCAGGCAGCGCAGGCCGCCGATCGGGCGGCCGATCGGCACCGGGCCGTGCGTCTGCGCCGGGTCGAAGCGGTGCTCGGTGAGGTCGACGGAGCACTCGGTGGGCCCGTAGGTGTTCCAGATCTCCAACTGGGGTGCCAGGTGGAGGAGTTGGTGGCAGAGCTCGGCGTGCAGGGGTTCGCCCGCACTGAACAGCAGGCGCAGCGCGTCGCAGCCCGCCCAGCCGGGCGCCGCGGCCAGGGCGCGCAGTACGGAGGGGACCGCCTGGAGGACGGTGACGCGCTGGGCGGCGACCGCGTCCAGGAGTGCGGCGGGGTCGCGCTCGGCGCCGTGCGGGGCGAGGACGACGGTGGCGCCGCAGATCAGCGGCGCGAAGAGTTCGAGGCCCGCGGCGTCGAAGCCGACGGTGGTCTTCTGGAGCATCCGGTCGCCGGGGCCCAGGCCGTGCCGGCGGGCGAGGTGGCGCACCCGGTTGGCGATGCCCGCGTGCGGGACCACGACGCCCTTGGGACGGCCGGTGGATCCCGAGGTGTGCAGGACGTACGCGGGTTCCGCGGCACGCGCCCGCGAGGGAACTACGGGCAGCGGCCCTTCCTCGCCCACTACCTCCTCGGCCAACAACACGCCCACGCCCGCCAGTTCGGGCAGCGCGTCCCGCGAGCCCCGTTCCGTGACGACCGCCGAGACCCCGGCGTCGTCCAGGATCCAGGAGAGCCGCTGCGCCGGGTGCTCGGGGTCCAGCGGCACATAGGCCGCGCCCGTCCGCCACACGGCGAGGAGTACGGCGACCAGGTCCGTGGAGCGGCGCAGGCACACGCCGATCCGGTGCCCCGGTCCGGCGCCGAGCGCGCGCAGCCGCCGCGCCAGCTCTTCGGTGCGGGTCATCAGCCCGGCGTAGTCGAGGCGCGCCCCGGACCCGCCCGCGTCCTCGACCGCGACCGCCTCGGGCGTGCGCAGGGCCTGTTCGGCGATCAGCTCGGCCAGCGGAGCGGACGGCGTCCAGATATCCACGAAACCTCTCTTCGACAAGACAGCGCCGCGTGCCAGGGGCGCGGAATAAATGCGGACCCTCGAATTGACGGCACGGCAATTGGCTGTTCCAGAAACAACATGACCCGGCGGACAACAGAGTTCAGCCAGAGGTGAATGGCGACCGTAACTTCGCTTTCGACGCAGGGTCAACGCACACTCCCGCCCCCTGTCCCGCCGGCGGGACAGCTGCCCCTGCCCGCCCCCGACCGGCTCCGCCCGCAGGCCACTTGGCTTCGACCGGTGGCGTCCGGGTCTTGCCCTCGCCCCGTTCCCCGACCGACGGTCTTCGGAGTAGAAATCCATCGCAGAAGAGCTGAAGAGAAGAAGGAAGAGATCGATTTGCTTTTCCCTCACACCAATTCCCGCCGGGTCCGGCTGCGTTCGGCCGGCGCGGAGGACGCCCACGAGGCGTACGAGATCCTCTTCCGTCTGGGTGCTGCCAGCCTTCCGCTGATCGACGATTACGTGGAATCGTTCGGCGAAGGGCTTTCCGCGGTCTTCCTCGTGGAGGATGTGGAAACGAGCAAGGTGGTCGGGGTGAGTACGCTCACCGAACTGACGGCCGCCGGACACCTCCGCATGGAGGTCTCCATCGCCTCCGACGCCCTGGGTGAATTCGCCACGGACACCTATGCGCTGACGGCGAACTTCGCCTTCTCCATGTGGCGCACCCGGAAGATCTACGTACATCTGACGTCGCCGGACACCTTGCCCATCGGCTTCGGCGACGAATACGGTCCGCTGCTGCGGGCCGAGACCGTACTGCCCGAACACACCTATTTCCACGGCCGGTTGTGGGACGTCTACGTCCTCGCCGTGCACCGTACGGACTGGGACACGCTCGGCCTGGACCTGCTCAAGCAGATCCTCTGAGGCCGGCCAGCCGGAACGTCACCACCGCTTCACCCGAGCATTTCGCCACACCTCAGCTCCACCCTCGAAAAAATTCCGAATCTGCATCTTGCATCGACATAGACCTGGAGGCGCGATGACCCAGCATGTGTGGGGGTACTTGCTGGAGTACGAGCAGGAACGCACGGAGATCCTGAAGGCCGTGGACACGGTGTTCAGCTCCGGCCAGCTCGTGCTCGGCAAAAGCGTCCGTGCCTTCGAGCAGGAATTCGCCGAGTACAACGAATCGGCCCACTGCGTCGGTGTCGACAACGGGACCAACGCGATCGTGCTCGGCCTGCGGGCGCTGGGCATCAAGCCCGGGGACGAGGTGATCACCGTCTCCAACACCGCCGCGCCGACCGTCATCGCGATCGACGCCGTCGGGGCGACGCCGGTGTTCGTCGACATCGACCCGGACACCTATCTGATGGACGTGAGCCAGGTCGCCGCGGCGATCACGCCGCGCACCACCTGCATCGTGCCGGTCCACCTGTACGGCCAGTGCGTCGACATGGCCCCGCTCAAGGCGCTCGCCGCCGAGCACGGCCTGAAGATCCTGGAGGACTGCGCGCAGTCCCACGGCGCCCGCCACCACGGGCAGATCGCCGGGTCGATGGGCGACGCCTCCGCGTTCTCCTTCTACCCGACCAAGGTCCTGGGCGCGTACGGCGACGGCGGTGCCACCGTGACCAATGACGCGGACGTCGACGCCAGGCTGCGCCGGCTGCGCTTCTACGGCATGGAGGACCGCTACTACGTCATCGAGACGCCCGGTCACAACAGCCGCCTCGACGAGGTGCAGGCGGAGATCCTGCGCGGCAAGCTGGGGCGGCTGGACGGCTACCTGGAGCGCCGCCGCGAGATCGCCGCCCGCTACGAGGAGGCGTTCAAGGGCACCGACATCGTGACTCCGGTGCTCGCGCCGGGCAACGACCACGTCTACTACGTCTACGTGGTCCGCCACCCCGAGCGCGACCGGATCATCGAGGAGCTGAAGAAGCACGACATCGTGCTGAACATCAGCTACCCGTGGCCGGTGCACACCCAGTCCGGGTTCAGCCACCTCGGCTACGGCCCCGACGACCTGCCGGTCACCACCCGGCTGGCGAAGGAGATCTTCTCGCTGCCGATGTACGCCTCGCTGTCCGACGCGGACCAGGAGCGGGTCATCGAGAAGCTGCTCGATGTCACGGGAAGGCTCTGACACAGGTGACCGAGGTCCGTACCGCGCGCCAGAGCCGGGCCGGCGCACCACAGCCAGGGAGTGACCAGAGATGACACACGTCGTGGAACCCGGGACGTACGGAACCGACCGCACGTACGGGACACGCGGCACGCACGGGCTCGCCACCGCGGACCCCGCGGGCGGCGGACCTTCGCAGGTCTCCCTGGCGGAATTCCACCGGTGGTGGGACGAGCGGCTGCGCTCCGGCGGGTTCTCCGTCGAGCGCGTCCCCTTCGACCGGCTCGGCTCCTGGGGGTTCGACGCGCGGACGGGGAACCTGGGCCACGAGAGCGGCCGGTTCTTCACCGTCGAGGGCCTGCGGGTCAGCGAGGGCGGGCGGGACGTCTGGCAGCAGCCGGTCATCCACCAGCCCGAGATCGGGATCCTGGGCATCGTCGTCAAGGAGTTCGACGGCGTCCTGCACGCTTTGATGCAGGCCAAGATGGAGCCGGGGAACATCAACACCCTCCAGCTCTCCCCCACCGTGCAGGCCACCCGCAGCAACTTCACCCGGGTCCACCAGGGCGGCGGAACGCGCTACTTGGAGCGGTTCGTCGGCCCGGACCGGGACCAGGTCCTGGTGGACGTGCTCCAGTCGGAGCAGGGCGCCTGGTTCTGGCGCAAGCGCAACCGGAACATGGTGGTCCTGGCCACCGACGACGTGCCGGTGGGCGACGACTTCGTCTGGCTCACGCTCGCCCAGATCCGGGTGCTCACCCAGCAGGACAACCTGCTCAACATGGACGCCCGGACGGTGCTCTCCTGCATGCCGTTCGCACTGCCGGACGCCCCGACGGACGCGGGTGACGCCTACGGCGCCGCCCTGGTCCGCTCGCACCAGGGCGCGCCAGGGTCCTCGTACCGCACCCGGAACGAGATCCTGAGCTGGTTCACCGAGGCCAAGACCCGGTGCGAGTGGACGGCCAGGCTGGTCCCGCTGAACGACGTGGCGGGCTGGACCCGCGACGAGTCCCAGATCGCCGAGGACAGCGGCGAGCACAGCGCGGCGGACAGCGGCGAGGAGAGCGGCCGCAACTTCCGCATCATCGGGGTGGACGTCGCCGCCAACACCCGTGAGGTCACGGGCTGGCGGCAGCCGCTGCTCCAGCCGTACGGGCAGGCGCGCGCCGCGTTCCTGACCCGGGCGATCGACGGGGTGCTGCACCTGCTGGTGCGCGCCCGCCCCGAGTACGGGCTGATGGACCAGGTGGAGATGGCGCCCACGGTGCACCTCCTCCCGGGGCAGGACCTGGACGACGTGGCGGAGCCGTTCCTGCGGGACGCCCTGGCCCGGGGCGCGGTCACCTCGCGCTACGACCAGGTGCTCTCCGAGGAGGGCGGCCGGTTCTACAACGCGCTGACGCGCTATCAGATCCTGGAGGCCCAGGAGGACTTCCCGCTGGAAGTACCCGACGGCTTCTGCTGGATGACGGTGCATCAGCTCGGCGGTCTGCTGCGGCACGGGCACTACCTGAACGTCGAGGCGCGGTCCCTGCTCACCTGTCTGTACAGCCTGTGCTGACCCTCGGCTGGTATTCCCGCGCACGCAATCACTTCCGGAGGCTGGTCGGACATGTTTGAGGCTGCACACGTCAGCGAGATGCGGATCCGGGACGCGTACCGGATCACCCCCAAGAAGTACCCGGACCAGCGCGGCTGGTTCTTCGAGGCCTTCCGTTCGGAGGTCCTGACCGATCTGGTCGGCTATCCCTTCGCGGTCCGGCAGGCGAACTACTCGCTCAGCCGGCGCAACACCGTCCGGGGCATCCACAGCACCTCGCTGCCGCCGGGCCAGGCCAAGCTGGTCACCTGTGTGCGCGGCGCCGTGCTGGACGTGGCGGTCGACCTGCGGGTCGGCTCCCCCACGTTCGGGATGTGGGACGTCACCCCGCAGGACGAGGAGTCGGGCACGGCGGTCTACCTGGCCGACGGCATCGGCCACGCCTTCCTGACCCTCACGGACGACGCCTGCATGAACTACCTGTGCTCCGAGGCGTACGTCCCGGGCACGATGATCGAGGTCAACCCGCTGGACCCGGAGATCGGCATCCCGTGGGACCTCAAGGAGCCTCCCGTGATGTCGGAGAAGGACGCGTCCGCTCCCACCCTGGCCGAGGCGCAGGCACTCGGCATGCTGCCGTCCTACCAGGACTGCGTCGCGCACTACGAGGCCCTCGCGAAGCGACCGGCCGACGCCCGCTGACCCCCTGCCACGGCGGAGGGCCGGCCGCCTTTCACCGTCCCACGTTGCTGAGCGGAGTTCTTCCATGTCCCTAGAAACGCGCGCCTCCAACCCGCGCGACAGGCTGCGCATCGGCGTCATGGGGTGCGCCGACATCGCCTGGCGGCGCACCCTTCCGGCCATGGCGGGCAATCCCGCGGTGGAGGTCGCGGCGGTGGCCAGCAGGACCAGGGCCACCGCCGTCGAGTTCACCGACCGCTTCGGCGGCGTCCCCCTTGAGGGGTACGAGTCGCTGCTGGAGCTGGACGGCCTCGACGCGCTGTACATCCCGCTGCCCGGGCTGCTGCACGCCCACTGGGTCGAGCGGGCGCTGGAGGCGGGGCTGCACGTCCTGGTCGAGAAGCCGATGACCGGCAGCCACGCCGAGACCCTCCGGCTGGTGGAACTGGCCCGCGCCCGCGGGCTGGTGCTGCTGGAGAACTACATGTTCCTGTACCACTCCCAGCACGAGGCCGTCCGCAAGACCCTGGCGGCGGACTCCATCGGTGAACTGCGCGGGTTCTCCAGCGCGTTCACCATCCCGCCCAAGCCCCCGGGCGACATCCGCTACCAGAGCTCGGTCGGCGGCGGTCCCTTCCTGGACTTCGGGGGCTACCCCGTGCGTGCCGCGCAGTACTTCCTGGGCAGCGAACTGCGGGTGGTGGGCGCGGTGTTCCGCGAGCACCGGGAGTACGGGGTCGCCATGTCGGGCAGCGTGCTGCTGTGCACCCCCGACGGGATTCCCGCACAGCTCACCTTCGGCATGGAACACAGCTACGGCAACACCTACAGCCTGTCCGGCAGTACGGGGCGGCTGACGCTGGACCGTGCGTTCACCCCGCCCGCCTCGTACCAGCCGCAGCTGCGGATCGAGCGGCAGGACCACAGCGAGACGCTGACCCTGCCCGCCGACGACCAGTTCGGCAACATCGTCGAGACGTTCGTCCAGGCGGTGGCCGGCCACCGGTCGGTGCACGAGCAGCAGGAGGGAACGCTGCGCCAGGCGGCGCTGATCGACCAGATCCGGGAGGCCGCGCAGTACGTGCGGATCTGAGGACCGAGCATACGGAAGAGGCCCCCCGCACCAGTGGTGCGGGGGGCCTCTTCCGTATGCGCTTCGTCGTACGCGCGGGGGGGTGCGTCAGGAGGCGGGCAGGAAGCCGTCCACGCGGACGCCCAGGCCCTCGCGCTCGCACGCGTCGTACACGTACTGGGTGAGCGCGATGTCCAGGACGCCCAGGCCGAACGGGGAGAAGACGGCGATCTTCTGTGGGTCGCGGCGGAAGCCGGAGCCGCCGGTGAGCAGCTCACCGATGGTCGCGTCGATGAACTCCCGGCCGCCGGTGGCCTGTTCGGCCAGGTGCAGCGAGGTGCGCTCGCGGCAGACGTGGTCGGCGTCGTCGACGATGTTCTGGGCGCCGAGCACCGCCTCCACGCTCAGGTCGCGCAGCGAGACGTGCAGCACGGTGGCGCCGGGCAGGCAGTCGGAGAGGTCCATGTGGGGCTCGCCCGCAGTGGTGGCCAGCGAGACCAACGGGTGGGCGCCCAGGGCCTCCTGGGCGCTCCCGGCCACCTTGAAGGTCAGCTCCGGGTGGTCCGCGGCCCGCCGGCCGGCGAACTCGGCGGCCCGGCCCGCGTCCAGGTCGAAGACGGTGACCTCGCGGATCGACGGCAGGGCCGCCGTCACGAAGCGCAGCACCTCGCGGTTGATCGGCCCGGTGCCCAGCAGGGCGATGCCGCGCGGGTCGGGGGTGGTGACCAGCCGGGCGGCGGCCAGCGCCGCGGAGGCGGCGGTGCGCCTGGCGGAGACGACGGAGGCCTCCACGCAGGCGCGCGGGGTGCCGTCCGTCATGTCGTTGAGGAGGATCGCCGCGCTGGCGCGCTCCTTGCCGCGGGCCACGTTGCCGGGGAAGCTGGCGATCCACTTCATCCCGGCGACCGGCCGCTCGCCGCCCGCGTAGGCGGGCAGGCCGATGATGCGGTCGCGGGGGCTGTCGGGGAAGCGCAGGAAGACGGAGTGCGGGACGGCGGTCCTGCCCGCCTCGTGGAGCTGGTAGGTCCTGTCCACCAGGTCCAGGACGGCCGCTTCCCGGCCCTCCAGTACGCGGTGGACCTCGCGGTGTCCGATGATCAGCACGTGACGCTCTCCTTGCTGTCGGGGGTGCTGTCGTACGGCGGGTCCGCGCGGGGCGCGGGCTCCTTCCAGAGGTGCGAGACCTCGCCGAAGTGACGGCGTACCCAGGTGTCGGAATAGACGGTGTCGAGATAGCGGTCGCCGCCGTCGGGCAGTACCAGCACGACGTTGGAGCCTGCCGGGATGTCCGGGGCCGTCTTCTCCAGGGCCGCGACCAGCGCCCCGGACGAGCCGCCGGCGAGCAGTGCCTCGCGGCGCACCAGCCTGCGGCAGCCGACGACCGACTCCAGGTCGCTGACGTGCACGACGTGGTCGGCGGCCGTCGGGTCGAACAGGGCCGGTGTGACGGAGGTGCCGTGGCCCGGGATGAGCCGGGAGCACGGCGTGGTCGGGCCGAAGAGCACGCTGCCCACCGCGTCGACCGCGACCAGCTGGGTGTCCAGCCCGTGCCGGCGCACGTAGGCGGCGCAGCCGCCCAGGGTGCCGGTGGTGCCGGCCGCGCAGAAGAGGTAGTCGATCCGCCCGTCCAGGGCCTCGTCGATCTCCCGCATGGTCGTCAGGTGGGCCTGCGCGTTGCGCGGGTTGGCGTACTGGTCGGGCACGTAGGAGTTCGGTATCTCGGCGGCCAGTTCGGCGACCCGGCGCAGCCGCCTGGGCAGGTACTCCCCGGTCGCCGGGTCCGGTGCGGTGACGACCTCGACCTCGGCCCCGTAGGCGCCGAGGACCGCGAGGTTCTGCTCGGTGGTCCGGACGTCGACGACGCAGACGAAGCGCAGCCCGAAGTAGCAGCAGGCCTGCGCGAGGCCGATGGCGAGGTTCCCCGAGCTGGACTCGACGACGGTGTGCCGGCCGGGCACCAGCTCTCCGGCACGGACCTTTTCCAGCAACATGTTCAGTGCCGGGCGGTCCTTGATGCTTCCGCCCGGATTAAAACGTTCGACCTTCGCGAAGACACGGAAGTCGAAATCTGCTGCCAGTTTCTCCAGCTCGACCAGCGGGGTTCCCCCGACGGTCGAGAGGATTCCCTTGATCCCGGCCGCGGCCACGGGCTCCTCGTGTTCCCGAAGGAGACTGTGCGGTTCACCCATGCGCTTTCGCCCCTGTCCTCTGGCTAACGGTTTTCGATAACCGTACGGGGGCTATTACGGCGCCTGTCCATATCCGTGGGCCGAATCTGTTGCCCGGGTTCGCACCTGCCCGACCCGTACGTCAAGGTCTCCGGCCGGGTCTGGGGCGCGGCGGGCCCGCTTCCCCGTTTCCGGCGGCGGACCGTGGCGGATGTCCCGCCAGCGGGACAGAATTCGAATATCCGCACTTCCGCCGCAGCACCGCTTCGGCAAATGATTTGTCCATCCGCTTTGGCGTGGCTTGCGCGTCACGACTTGCGCGTCAAGACAGGCGGATTTCCCGACGGTTTTCCGCAGAGCGCCGTCCGTGCCATTCCAGGAGAATCCATGTCTCGCACCACTCAGTGCCGCATTTGCGGTGACCAGGTAACCGAGTTCTACGACTTCGGCAAGCAGCCGTTGTCCGACGCTTTCCCCGTGCCCGGCGCCGACCACTCGTCGGAGTTCTTCTTCCGGCTCGCGGTCGGCCTGTGCGGCGGCTGCACCATGGTCCAGCTCATGGAGGAGGTGCCCCGGGACAAGATGTTCCACGAGGAGTACCCGTACTTCTCCTCGGGCTCGACCTTCATGCGCAACCACTTCGAAGGACTGGCCAAGCAGCTGCTGGCCACCGAGCTGACCGCCGAGGACCCGTTCGTCGTCGAACTGGGCTGCAACGACGGCGTGATGCTCAAGGTGATGGCCGAGGCCGGCGTCCGGCACCTGGGCGTCGAGCCGTCCGGCGGGGTCGCCGACGTGGCCGCCGCCAAGGGCGTCCGGGTCCGCAAGTCCTTCTTCGAGGAGAAGACGGCCCGCGAGATCGAGGCCGAGGACGGCAAGGCCGACGCCATCTACGCGGCCAACACCCTGTGCCACATCCCGTACATGGATTCGATCCTGGCGGGTGTCGTCGCACTGCTGAAGCCGACCGGTGTCTTCGTCTTCGAGGACCCGTACCTCGGTGACATCGTCGAGCGCACCTCGTTCGACCAGATCTACGACGAGCACTTCTTCTTCTTCACCGCCCGCTCGGTGGGCGAGATGGCCCGCCGCAACGGCCTGGAACTGGTCGACGTGGAGCGCCTGACGGTGCACGGCGGCGAGGTCCGCTACACCCTGGCCCCGGCCGGGCAGCGCACCCCCAGCGAGGCCGTCGCCGAGCTGCTGGCGTACGAGGAGAAGGCCGCGCTCGGCGAGCTCGCCACGCTCCAGGGCTTCGGCGAGAACGTCACGAAGATCCGCGACGATCTGACGGCGCTGCTGACCCGCCTCAAGGACGAGGGCAAGAAGGTCGTCGCGTACGGCGCGACGGCCAAGAGCGCCACGGTCGCCAACCTCTGCGGCATCACCCCCGAGCTGGTGTCCTCGGTCTGCGACACCACCCCGGCCAAGCAGGGCCGGCTCACCCCCGGTACGCACATCCCGGTGGTGACCCCGGAGGCGTTCGCGGCCGAATACCCGGACTACGCGCTGCTGTTCGCGTGGAACCACGCCGAGGAAATCATGGCGAAGGAGGAGGCGTTCCGCGAGGCGGGCGGCAAGTGGATCCTCTACGTGCCCGACGTCCGGGTCGTGTAGCGCGGGCGGCACGAGGTCCGGTCGGAAGAGAAAGACGGCAGAGAAAGACGGCGGGGAGAAGAGGGCACTGTGGAGACCGACATACGGCACATGACCGGCGGAGGGAAGGGGTCAGCGGCGCTCCGTGACGCCCCGGTCCGCGAGATCCTCGACTCCTCCTTCGGGGAGGAGGACGGGGCCGGTGCACCGGGCGGGCCCTCGGTCGCGTTCCGCGACTTCATGGGTTCGTACTTCACCGGTGTCTCGATCGTCACCGCCGTCGATCCCGAGGGCCGTCCGCACGGCCTGACGTGCAGTTCGCTGACGAGCGTGGCGCTCTCCCCGGCCACGCTCCAGGTCTGCCTGGCGTCGCACAGCGGCACCCTGGCGGCCCTGCTCGACAGGGGCACCTTCGCGGTGAACCTGCTGCACCAGGGCGGGGCGGACACCGCCGGCGTGTTCGCCTCGAACCGGCCCGACCGGTTCGAGCGGACCGCCTGGCGGCCCTCCCCGCAGCACGGGCTGCCCTGGCTGTACGACGACGCGTACGCCCTCGCCGAGTGCCGGGTCGCGGAGACCGTGACCATCGGCGACCACGTGGCCGTCTTCGGCCGGGTCGACCACGTCAGGAACGGGGTCGACCGGCCGCTGCTGTACGGCAGGCGGGGGTTCCGTTCGCTGGACCCGGCCGACGCCGTGGAGCTGGGTTCTCCGGCGGTGGCCCGGTGACCGCCCCTGTCCGCCCGGGCCAGGACCGCCCGGGCCGGGGCGGCCCTGGCCCGGCGCCCAACCGGCGTCTGATCGTTCCGTTGGCCGTCCTCGCGGGGTCGGCCGTCTTCCTCGCCCTCACCGGGCTGTTCGAGGGCGGGCAGGGGTCGTTGTGGTCCCAGCCGCTGACCCGTTTCCTGCTCACCGTCGCCGTGATCCTGTGCGTCAGTCATCTGCTGGGTGATCTGATGCGCAGGGCCGGGCAGCCCCCGGTGCTCGGTGAGATCCTCGGCGGGCTGCTGCTCGGCCCGTCCGCGCTGGGCCTGCTGTGGCCGGAGGCGACCTCGTACCTCTTCCCGCCGGCCGTGCTGGACAGTCTCGACAAGGTCGCCCAACTGGGCCTGGTCATTTTCATGTTCCTGATCGGCTGCGAGGTGCGGACGGGGCGGCTGCGCAACCAGGGGCCGCTCGGCGCGACCCTGGTGGGCGGCATCGCGCTGCCCTTCGTGTGCGGTGCGGTCTTCGCGCTCGGCTTCACCCCCCTGCTGATCGGGGGCCGCACGACCACCACCACGTACGCCCTCTTCGTCGGCCTGGCACTGGCCATCACCGCGGTGCCGGTGCTGGCGCGGATCCTGGTCGACCTCAAGATGGACCGCACGCCGGTCGGCAGTCTGGCGATGACCTGTGCCGCCGTCGGCGACGGGCTCGCCTGGCTGGCGCTGACCATGGTGCTGACCGGTTCCGGTGACGGGGGCTCCGGCCAGTTGCTGCGGACCGTGGGCTGGGTCGCCGCCCTGGGGGCGCTGACGTTCCTGGGCGTACGGCCGCTGCTCGCGGTGGCGGTCACCCGGCTCTCCGAGCGGGCGCTGACCGTCGTCCTGGTCATCGGCGCGGTCGCGTACGCGGTCCTCACCCAGGTCATGCACCTGCACCCGGTCATCGGCGCGTTCCTCTTCGGTACGGTCGTGCCGCGCGGGGTGCCGGTGGTGGACCGGATCACCGGGCAGCTGCGGAACTTCACCCTGCTGGTGCTGCTGCCGCTGTTCTTCACGGGCATCGGGCTGCAGACGTCGGTCGGTGCCTTCGGTTCCGACCCGGCGCTCTGGGGTGTGTTCGCCCTGATGCTGGTGGTCGCCCAGCTGTCCAAGCTGCTGGGCACCGGCGGCGCGGCCAGACTGACCGGAATGCCGACCCGCGACTCCCTCCAGCTGGGCGTCCTGATGAACTGCCGGGGCGTGACGGAACTGATCGTCGCCAAGATCGGTTACGAGGCCGGCCTGATCAACACGGCCTGTTTCACCATGCTGGTCCTGCTGGCCGTCCTCACCACCGCCCTGACGGGCATCCTCCTGCCCCGCCTGGGCACCCCCCGTCTCAACTCCTCGTCCGGGCCCGCCGGTTCGGACGCCGGGCCCGGCAGCGGACTCAGGCCGCCAGCCGCCCCGCATGGGCGTGCAGCAGCGTCCCCATCCGGAAGCGGTCCGGTGCCACCTCCCGCAGCAGGCTCGCATCGGCCAGTACGTCGAGGTTCCCCCGGCACTCCGGCGGACATGTCCCGCTCAGCTCCGCCGCCTCGCTCAGAGTGACCTCGCCCGAAGGGTGCTGCCCGAGGATCCGGTACAGCCGTGCCGGCGCCTCGGGCAGTCCTTCGTAGGACCACCCGAAGACCGTGCTGAGCGTGGAGCTCGCGTCGCCGGGCAGGGAGAGCGCGGCGCTGAGGTTCTTGGTGCGCAGCCGTTCGATCGCCTCCCGGGGGAACGGCGACACCTTGATCCGGGTGGCCGCTATCCGCAGGGCGAGCGGCAGCCCCTCGCAGGCCCGGATCAGGTAGTCGACCTCCTCGCGGTAGCGCGCCACCAGCGCCTCCCCGGTGATTCCGGTGAACAGCCGCAGCGAGTCGGCGCGGTCCAGCGGCTCCACCACGCAGCTGCGCGCGTCGTCCTGGGCGATCAGCCCGGAGAGGCCCCACCGGCTGGTGACGATCACCAGGCTGGAGGGGGTGGCGGGCAGCAGCGGCCTGACCTGTTCCACCGAGATCGCGTTGTCCAGGATCAGCAGGATGCGGCGGTCCGCCACCCGGCTGCGGTACTCGCTCTCCGCGTCCAGGCCGGGCACCTTGGGGCGTCCGCCGAGGGCGGCGTTGAGCTGGCGCAGCGCGAAGGAGGAGCTGCGGGGCGCGCCGCTCGCGGAGAAGGCGCGCAGGTCGAGGTGGTACTGGCCGTCGGCGTACCGGTGGGCCATGGTGCGGGCGAAGTGCGTGGCGAGTGCCGTCTTGCCGACTCCCGGTCCGCCGGTGAGCAGCAGCAGCGAGGCCTCCCCCGCCGCGTCCGCCTGCTCCACGAAGCCCTCCAGGCGCTCCACTTCGCGGTCGCGGCCGACGAACCAGCGTCCGGGGCGCGGCAGTTGCCGTACGACGGTGCCCAGGGACCGTACTTCCCCGGTGACGGTCGCCGTCCGCACCCGGCGTACGGCGACCTCCTCCTGGGGTGCCGTCCGCTGGGCCGGGATCAGCCCCTGGAGCGGCTCCGCGGGCTGCCCCTCGGCGGGTCCCGCCGGCTCCGCGGTGGGCTGCGCGGCCGCCCGTCCCACCCGCTGCGGGCGGTGCGGCACCCTCGGCCGTTGCGACATCCTCGGCCGGTCGGCGTCCACCACCTGCTGGTACAGCTCGCGCAGGCTCTCGCCGGGTTCGATGCCCTGGTCCTCGGCGAGCCTGGTGCGCAGTGCGTGGTACTCGCCGACGGCGTCGGCGTGCCTTCCCAGGGCGATGTGACATCGCATCAGGAGCAGCCGGAGCCGTTCGCGCAGCGGGTAGTGGTGGACGAGCGCGGAGATCTCGGAGATGGCCTGCTCGGGGTGGTCGAGTTCGAGCAGCAGTTCCGCGTGGTCCTCGATGGCGAGCAGCCGGATCTCGCCCAGCCTTACGCGCTCCGCCTCCACGAAGGCGCCGACCGTGCCGGCGTACGGGGTGCCGCGCCAGAGCGCGAGCCCTTCCTCCAGTTTCGCGGCTGCCTCCTGCGCGGCGTTGTCCGCGCGCAGCCGTCTGGCCTCGCTCAGGGCCGAGCTGAAGCGCCGGGCGTCGACCTGCTGCGGCGGGATGCTGAGCATGTAGCCCAGGCTGTCGGAGACGAGCACCTCGGACTGTGCGAAGCGGACCCGGTCCGGTTCCAGGCACTTGCGGAGCCTGGCGATGTACGTGTAGACGCTGTTCATGACGGTCTCCGAGGCATCCGAGCCCCAGACCGCGCGCACCAGTTCCCCCTTGCTGACCACCCGGTTCTCGTGTGCGGCGAGTACGGCGAAGACCGTTCGCTGGGTGGGTGAGCCGAGGTCGACGGCCCGGTCGCCCCGGGTCGCTGCGACAGACCCGAGCAATGAAACGTTCAATTCGGAATTCAACACCTGAGGCCCCCGCATCAGATATGTCCTAAAAAAAGTTGTATCGCCCCTGGTTTTCACGGCAGTTCGGTCGGACGGACCAGGGCCCGCCGGAGAGTTCCGGCGGGCCCTGGGGCCCGCCCTTCTGGCCGGTGCGGACCTGTTGCATGTGCCGGGTCCTCGCGTCGCACGCGGACCCGGTCCCCTCGCTCAGGTCCGGGGATCGGCCATCCGCCAGTACTGGCGCTTCTTCTCGTCCCGCACCACGACGCCCAACCGCCCGATCTCCGTGCGCAGTTCGCGCAGCTGCTCGTCGTCCGACCCCTTCTCCAGCACGGCGGACCGCGCCTTGAGCAGGGGTTGGGCCGCGTCGGGAAGTCCCGCCATGCCGGAAACCCAGCGGCGGAAGCTGTCCTTGTACGGGTCCTTGTCGGACCAGGCGTAGCCGTGTGCGGTGACCGCGGCCCTGGCCCGCTCGGTCTTGAAGTCGCACTTCTCGCGGGCCAGTTCACCCCCGTCGTGGCCCAGCAGCACGAACTGCTTGTCGTCCACGAAGACCATGGCCACGTCCTGGCCGGCCACCTGCCACGACTGCCCCTTGCGGGTCAGCGTGATGCTGTCGCGCTCCACCTCGACGGAGAGCTCCTCGTAGTTCCCGTAGAGCACCAGACCGAGGCCGATCAGACCGCCGAGTACGGCGATGCCGATCGACAGTCCGGGCTCCGGCAGGGACGTCACCAGCTTGGCGGGCCCCTGCATCGGCGCCCAGGGAAGGGTGACGAGCCACTTCGCCGCGATCTTGATGAGCAGGCCGAGGCCGGCGCCCAGCACCAGGAAGGCGGCACCGACAAGCACCAGCTCTTGGGTCGACTGTTTCAGGACACCGGGCTCACCCGGTGCCGCTTTCTTCTCGTCCGTCACCGTGGATCAATCCATCCGTTCGCTCGTGGGGGGTTCGGCTCGGTCTGTCATGCGGTCGCCGCGGCGGGCTCCACGAGTCAAGTGGCTCCCGGCGGTGCCCCATTGGGGACATTCGCCTCACCTGGGTACGACCGCGTCGAAGGGCAGTCGAGTGCGAGCGGCGTCCGGGTGATCAGTACCGGAGCGCCGTGTTGACAGTACTCGAAACCAGACGTGTGGATCAGCTCATTGATGATCTTCGAATACCTCACGACCTGCAACGCGGGCCGCTCTCGCACCGATTCCTCCCGCGTTGCCGCACTACGCGATTTCAGCCAAGATTCATTTGACTACGCGTCAACTGCACCAGTCGAGGCACCAGTTCGTTGGGCGATGGCAGCGCGGCGAAGTCGTCGCGCAGCCGCCGCGCGCCGGCCGCGAAGCCGGGCTCCGCCAGCAGCCGCTGCACCTGGGCGCGGACGGTGCTGCCGTTGGTCGCCTCCGGGGCGAGGTGCAGCCCCGCCCCGCAGCCGGTGAGCGCGGCGGCGAGCAGCGGTTCGTCGAAGCTGTACGGGAGGGACAGCTGCGGCACCCCGTGGCGTGCGACGGCGGCCAGCGTGCCGGGTCCCGCGTGGTGGATGACCACGTCACAGGTGGGCGCCAGGGCGTGCAGCGGAACGAAGGGCACCAGGCGGGCGTTGGCGGGCACTTCGCGCAGCGCCGCGCGCGCACTGTCCGCGACGGTGGCCACCACTTCGACGTCCAGGTCGGCCAGGGAGTCCAGTACGTCCTGGAGGCCGAAGGTGTAGCCCTCGAAGAGGTCGGTGGCGCTCATGCCCATGGTGAGGGCGATGCGCGGCCTGCCGGGCTTCTTCCACAGCCAACCGGGCACGGTGGCGGGCCCGTTGTAGGGGATGTAGTTCATCCGCTCGTAGTGGATGCCGGGCGCGGCCACCTGGAGGCTCTGCGGGAACTGGTCGATGGTGAAGTGCCCGACCGCCATGTCCTCCGTGTACGCGCCCCCGTACTTGCGGGCGTACCCGCCCAGCCACTCGGCCAGCGGGTCGGACCGCTCTCCCTCTGGCTGCTCCTCCCTGAGCCGCAGGAACTCCTCGCGGGCCACCCCGAAGACGTCGGGGCCGAACAGCAGCCGGGCGTGGGCGGCGCCGCAGGCCTTGGCAGCGATCGGGCCCGCGTAGGTGAGCGGGTCCCAGATCACCAGGTCGGGCTTCCAGTGCCGGGCGAACTCCGCCAGGGAGGCGGCCATCGGGAAGTTCTCCGGCTTGAAGCCCTCCTCGACGGCGTCCCGGTAGCCGGTCAGCATGCGCTCCCAGACCGCCTTCGACGGGTCCTGTGCGACGTCCCAGGGCGCGTGCAGCCCGGCGCGGGCCTCCTCCAGCAGCTCGGGCGTCGTCCGCGCGACCCGGAACAGGTCGCTGTCCCTGCCGACGGGCACGGCGGTCAGGCCGGCCTGGGTGATGGTGTCGGCGAACTTGGGCTGGCTGGCGAACCGGACCTCGTGCCCGGCGGTACGCAGCGCCCAGGCCAGCGGGACCATGCTGAGGAAGATGGTCTTCTCTGGGGTGGTGGTGAACAGGACTCGCATCGGGTTGCTCTCTCCGTGTCGGACGGCGTCAGGCGGGGTGGGTGCGATGGTGGGCGGTGAGCTCCTCCAGCCGGGGCACCAGCTCGTTGGGCGTGGGCAACGCGTGGAGCTCGTCCCGCAGTTCAGCAGCGCGGGCGGTGAACGAAGGCTCGGTCAGCAGCCGTTGCAGACTTGCGCGCAGCAACGGCCCGGTGACCTCGCTGGTGTGGATGTCCAGCCCCGCCCCGAAGGCCGTCAGCTTCTCCGCCAGCAGGGGCTGGTCGAAGTGGTAGTGCAACGACAGATGCGGGATCGGATAGCGGGCGAACGTCGCCAGGGTGGCCGCTCCCGCGTGGTGGATCACCGCGGAACACGTCTCCGCCAGTACGTGCATCGGCACGAACGGCACCAGACGCGCATTCTCCGGAATCCGCTTCAGCCGGGCCTTCTCCGAGTCGGCGACCGTCGCCACCACCTCGATGTCCAGATCCGCCAGCGAATCCAGCACCTCCTGCGTGTCCACCGTGTACCCACTGAACACATCCGTGGCGCTCAGCCCCATGGTCAACGCCACGCGAGGCCGCTTCGGCGCCTCCCACAACCACCCCGGCACCACCGCGGGCCCGCCGTAACCGACGTACTGCATCCGCTCGTACGCCAGCCCCGGCGCCTCCACCTGAAGACTCCGCGGGAACTGGTCGATCGTGAAGTGCCCGACCGCCATGTCCTCCGTGAACCCGCCCCCGAACTTCCGCGCGTAACCCCCGAGCCAGTCCGCCAGCGGATCCACCCGCTCCTCCTCGGGCTGCTGCTCCTTCAGCCGCAGGAACTCCCCCCTGGCCACCCCGAAGACGTCCGCCCCGAAGAGCAGCCGCGCGTGGGCGGCCCCGCACGCCTTGGCGGCGATGGCCCCCGCCTGGGTGAAGGGGTCCCAGAGCACCAGGTCGGGACGCCATTCGCGGGCGAAGGCCACCAGCTGGCCGATGAGGGGGAAGTTCTCCTCGCGCCAGGAGTCGACCGCCAGCTCGAAGCCCTCAAGGAGGTGGTCCCAGGTGGCCAGGGACGGATCGGCGGCCACGTCCCAGGGGCGGGGCAGGCCCTTGCGGGACTCGGCGATCACCTGCGGGTCGAGCAGGTCCAGCGGCCGGTTGAGGTCGCGGTGCCGCCCGACGGGTACGGCGGTCAGCCCCGCCTGGGTGACCGTCTCGGCGAACGACGGCTGGCAGGCCACCCGTACCTCATGTCCCGCCGTACGCAACGCCCACATCATCGGCACCAGGTACTGGAAGACGCTCTTGTGCGGATTCACCGCCAGCAGAACACGCATCACGCACCCGCTCCGACGCCCACGCCCGGGGTCCTGAACTTCTCCGTCAGCTCCTCAAGACGCGCCACCAGCCCGTTCGGGGTGGGGAGTCGCTCGATCTCCTCGCGCAGCCCGGCCGCGCCGCGCGCGTACCCCGGGTCGGCCAGGATCTTGCGGACCTGCTCGCGGATGACCGCGCCGGTCGCCTCGCCGTTCGGTATCCAGACGGCGGCGCCCGCGTCCGCCAGCTTCTTCGCGAAGAGCGGTTCGTCGAAGCTGTACGGGATCGCCACCTGCGGCACCCCGTACCGGGCGACCGTGGCCAGCGTGCCGGGGCCCGCGTGGTGGATCACCACGTCGCAGGTGGGGGCCAGGACGTGCAGCGGCACGAAGGGCAGCAGTCGCGCGTTGTCGGGGATGCGGCGCAGCTTGGCCTTCTCGGAGTCGGCGATGGTGGCGACGACCTCGATGTTCAGCTCCGCCAACTCGTCCAGGAGGTCCTGGGTGTTGACGGTGTAGCCGTCGAAGATGTCGGTCGCGGTGAGGCCGAGGGTGAGGGCGACACGGGGCCGTTCCGGCTTCTTCCAGAGCCAGGCGGGGACGACCGAGGGGCCGTTGTACGGGATGTACTGCATGCGTTCGTAGTCGAGGCCGGGCGCCTCCTCCTGGAGGGCGCGGGGGAACTGGTCGACGGTGAAGTGCCCGGTGACCATGTCCTCGCTGAACTCGCCCCCGTACCTGCGCGCGTAGCCGCCCAGCCAGTCGGCGAGCGGGTCGGCGCGCTCGCCCTCCGGGCGCTGCTCCTTGAGCCGCAGGAAGTGTTCCCTGGCCACCCCGAAGACGTCGATGCCCCACAGGATGCGGGCGTGAGCGGCGCCCACGGCCTTGGCCGCGATGGCGCCCGCGCAGGACAGCGGTTCCCAGATCACCAGGTCGGGCCGCCACTGCCTGGCGAACTCCACCAGGCCGCCGATGAGGGGGAAGTTCTCCGGCTTCTCGACGTTCTCGACGGTCTCCTCGTACCCCTTGAGCATGTGCTCCCAGGTGGCCCGCTCGGGGGCGTGGGCGACGTCCCAGGGGGCGGGCAGGTCGGCGCGGGCGGCCTCGTACAGGTTGGAACCGGCCGCCTCAAGCACCCGGCCGAGGTCGAAGTCGCGGCCGGCCGGTACGGCGGTGAGCCCGGACCGGGTGATCTCGTCCGCGAACGAGGGCCGGCTGGCGAACCGGACCTCGTGGCCCGCGGTGCGCAGCGCCCAGGCCAGCGGGACCATGGACTGGAAGATGCTCGTCCCCGGGTTGACGGTGAACAGGATGCGCACGGCGCTTGCCTTCCTTGCCTGGGTGGTGTGTGGGCGGTTCAGAGGGAATCGGTTCAGGCCCGGAGGGCTCGGGCGGAGACGGCCACGCGGCCCCGCGCCGCCTGCTCCTCCAGCCGGGCGACCAGCCCGCTGGGACCCGGCAGTGCGGCGATCTCGTCGCGCAGCGCGGCGGCCCGCTCGCGGAGGGCGGGCTCGTTCAGCAGGCGCAGGACCGCTTCCCGTACCGAGGCACCGGTCGCCCGGTCGGCCTGGATGACCAGCGAGCCGCCCTGCCGCCCGGCCCCGCGCGCCAGCATCGGGCCGTCGAAGTCCCACGGCAGCAGGAGCTGCGGCACGGGGTGCTGGGCCAGGGTGAGGAAGGTGCCGTAGCCCGCGTGGTGGATGACCGCGTCGCAGGTCGGGGCGAGCGCCTGGAGCGGTACGTAGGACACCAGCCGGGCGTTCTCCGGGACGCGTCGCAGCTTGGCCTGTTCGGACTCGGGGAGGGTGGCGACCAGTTCGATGTCGAGGTCGGCGAGGGCGTCCAGGACGTCCTGGACGCTGACCGCGTATCCGGCGTCGTGGTCGGTGGCGCTCACGCCGAGGGTCAGGGCGACCCGGGGGCGGGTGGGCGCGTCCCACAGCCAGCGCGGCACGACGGCGGGCCCGCCGTACGGCTCGAAGCGCATCCGCAGCCGGGGGGCCGTGTCGCTGCCGACGCCCCGGGTGTCCGGTGCGGACATCGACTCGGGGAGCTGGTCGACGGTGAACTGCCCGGTGACCATGTCCTCGGTGAACTCGCCGCCGTACTTGCGCGCGTACCCGCCCAGCCACTCGGCCAGCGGGTCGGACCGCTCCCCCTCCGGCTGCCGTTCCTTGAGCCGCAGGAAGATCTCGCGGGTCTCGCCGAAGGCGTCGTAACTCCACAGCAGCCGGCCGTGCGCGGCCCCGCAGGCCTTGGCGGCGACGGGGCCGCCGAAGGCGAGCGGCTCCCACAGCACGAGGTCGGGACGCCACGCCCGGGCGAACTCCACCAGCTCCGTGATCATCGGGAAGCAGGCGGGCCGGTGCCACGTCTGCACCAAGTGGTCGTAGCCGTCCCGCAGTTCGGCCCAGTTCGCGCGCGAGGGGTCCTGTACGACGTTGTAGGGCGCGGGCATCCCGTACTCAGGCCGGTACTCGACCTCGGGCATCCCCCGGCGCATCTGGTCCCACAGGTCGCTGTCGCGGCCGACGGGGACGGCGGTCAGCCCCGCCTGGGTGATGGTGTCCGCGAACCAGGGGGTGCTGGCGAACCGCACCTCGTGCCCGGCGGTACGCAGCGCCCAGGCCAGCGGCACCATGGCGAGCATGTGTGCCTTCTCGGGATTGGCGACGAAGAGGACTCGCACGGTCCGTTACCCCTCTGTGCGGGCAGCGGCCACCGGGGCCGTGCCGTGCTGCCGGGATGCCACGAACCGTTCGAGTTCGGGCACCAGTTGGTTGGGCGTGGGCGATTCGAGCATGGTGTCGCGCAGGGCTCGGGCGCCCTTGCGGAAGCCGGGCTCGTGGAGCAGTCGCAGTACGGCGTCCCTGACCTCGGCGCCGGTGGTCTCCTTTGGGTTGAGCACCAGCCCGGCCCCGGCCCGCTCGACGGCGGCCGCGAGGGCAGGGCCGTCGTTGTCCCAGGGCAGGATCAGGTGCGGCAGCCCGTGCAGCGCGGTGGTGGCGAGGGTGCCGTACCCGCCGTGGTGGATCACGGCGTCGCAGGTGGCGGCGAGCGGGTCCAGCGGGGCGTAGGAGACGACACGGGCGTTGGCGGGCACGTCGGTGAGCTTGGCCTGCTCGGACTCGGCGATGGTGGCGACGACCTCGATGTCCAGGTCCGCGAGTCCGGTGAGGATGTCCTGGACCCCGGCGGCGTACTCCCCGCCGTGCCCGATGGTGCTCAGTCCGAGGGTGAGGGCGACGCGCGGCTTCGCGGGCGCGGTGCGCAGCCAGCCGGGGACGGTGGCCGGGCCGCCGTAGGGGACGTACCGCAGGGGGCGGTAGTCGCGGTCGGCGCGCTGCTGGAGGACCTCGGGGACGAGGTCGATGGTGAACTCGCCGGTGATCATCGATTCGTCGAACTCGGCGCCGTACTGCGCGGCGTGTCCGGCCAGCCAGTCGCGCATCGGGTCGATGCGCTCGGCCGGCGGCTGCTGGTCGCGCAGCCGCAGGAAGTGGTCGCGGGTCACTCCGTACATGTCGGTGCCGAAGATCAGCCGGGCGTGGGCGGCTCCGCTGGCCTTGGCGGCGATCGGGCCCGCGTAGGTGAGCGGGTCCCAGATGACCAGGTCGGGCCGCCATTCCTGGGCGAAGGCGGCCAGGTCGGCGATCATCGGCAGGTTGCTGGCCATGTGCCAGCGCCGGGTCTGCCGGGTGAAGCCCTCGCTCAGGTACTCCCAGGTGATGTCCTGCGGGTCCCGGGTCGTGACGTCGTACGGGAGGGGCATCCCGCCGTGCTCGACGGGGCCGAGCCAGTTCGGGTCGCGGGACAGGATCTGCCAGAGGTCGCGGTTGTTGCCGACGGGTACGGCGGTCAGGCCGGCCTGGGTGATGGTGTCGGCGAACTTGGGCTGGCTGGCGAACCGGACCTCGTGCCCTGCGGTGCGCAGCGCCCAGGCCAGCGGGACCATCAGCAGGAAGTGGGTGCGCTCCGGGTAGGTGGTGAACAGGACTCGCATCGTGTGCTCCCTCGCGTGCTTACGGGTGCGTGCTTGCGCGTGCTTACGGGTCAGGCGGCGGGGGTGCGGTGGCGGGCGGTGAGCTCCTCCAGCCGGGGCACCAGCTCGTTGGGCGTGGGCAACGCGTGGAGCTCGTCCCGCAGTTCGGCGGCGCGGGAGGTGAATGAAGGCTCGGTCAGCAGCCGTTGCAGGCTTGAGCGCAGCAACGGCCCGGTGACCTCACTGGTGTGGATGTCCAGGCCCGCCCCGAAGTCGGTCAACTTCCTTGCCAGGACCGGCTGGTCGAAGTGGTAGTGCAACGACAGGTGCGGGATCGGATAGCGGGCGAAGGTCGCCAGGGTTGCCGCTCCCGCGTGGTGGATCACCGCGGAACACGTCTCCGCCAGTACGTGCATCGGCACGAAGGGCACCAGACGCGCATTCTCCGGAATCCGCTTCAGCCGGGCCTTCTCCGAGTCGGCGACCGTCGCCACGACCTCGATGTCCAGATCCGCCAGGGAATCCAGCACCTCCTGCGTGTCCACCGTGTACCCACTGAACACATCGGTGGCGCTGAGCCCCATGGTCAACGCCACCCGAGGACGCTTCGGCGCCTCCCACAGCCACCCGGGAACCTCGGCTGGTCCGCCGTAACCGACGTACTGCATCCGCTCGTACTCCAGCCCCGGCGCCTCCACTTGAAGGCTCTGCGGGAACTGGTCGATCGTGAAGTGCCCGACCGCCATGTCCTCCGTGAACTCGCCCCCGTACTTGCGGGCATAGCTCCCGAGCCAGTCCGCCAGCGGATCCACCCGCGTCTCCTGCGGCTGCTGCTCCTTCAGCCGCAGGTACAACTGCCGTACGCCACCGAACACATCGATGCCGAACAACAGCCGCGCGTGAGCCGCCCCGCACGCCTTGGCCGCGATCGGGCCCGCGTACGTCAGCGGGTCCCACAGCACCAGGTCCGGCCGCCACTCGCGGGCGAAGGCCACCAGGTCGCCGATGATCGGGAAGTTGGCCAGGTGGTGCCGCTCGCGGACGGTCCGCGCCATGCCCGCCGACAGGTAGTCCCAGTTCGCCTTCGCCGGGTCGTCGAAGGCGTCGTACGGGGCCTGGATGCCCGCGCGCGACCTGGCGGCGGACTCGTCGGCGACGGAGCGGCCCGCCAGCAGCCGTACGTGGTCCCGGCCGACGGGTACGGCGGTCAGCCCGGCCCGGGTGACCGTCTCCGCGAACGAGGGCTGGCTGGCCACCCGTACCTCATGACCCGCCGTACGCAACGCCCACATCATCGGCACCAGGTACTGGAAGACGCTCTTGTGCGGATTCACCGCCAGCAGAACACGCATCGCAGCTCACACGCCGTTCGGTACGAGGGACCCGTCGGCCATGAGCACCCCGTCCGGCACCTGGGCCCCGAGCGTCACCGGCGACGGGAAGGGCGGGAAGTCGGAGCCCGCCGGCGACCGGTAGTCCTCGGCCAGTTCCTCCAGCCGCTGCACCAGCTCGCTCGGGCTGGTCAACGCCATGAACTGGGCCTGGAGTTCACGCGCCGCCGCCCTGTACTCCGGCTCGTGCAGCACCTTCAGCACGGCTTCGCGCACCGCTTCCCCGGTGGCCAGGTCGGCGCGGAGCGACACTCCGGCACCCTGTGCGGCGGCCCGCCTGGCGAGTTCCGGCTCGTCGAAGTCCCAGGGGATGTTGACCTGGGGGACGCCGCAGAGCGCGGTGGTGAGGAAGGTGCCGGGGCCCGCGTGGTTGATGACGGCGTCGCAGGTCTGGAGGAGGGCGTGCAGCGGGACGTAACTGACCAGCCGGACGTTGTCGGGGACGTGGGTCAGCTTGGCCTGCTCGGACTCCGCGAGGGTGGCGACGACCTCGATGTCGAGTCCGGCCAGCGAGTCGAGGATGTCGGGCACGTTGGCCACGTATCCGGCGAACCGGTTGGTCGCGGCGATGCCGAGGGTGAGCGCGACACGGGGACGCGCGGGGTCGCGCGGCTCGCGCAGCCAGTCGGGTACGGAGACGGGTCCGCCGTAGGGCACGTACCGCATCGGTATGTAGCGGTTGCCCGGGGCGGTCATGCGGAGCGACTCGGGGAACTGGTCGATGCTGAAGTGGCCGGTGGCCATGTCCTCGCTGTAGTCGGACCCGTACTTGCGGGCGTAGCTGCCCAGCCACTCGGCGAGCGGGTCCGCCTGCTCCTCGGGCGGCTGCTGGGCCTTGAGTTCGAGGAACCGGGCCCGGGCGAGGCCGAGTACGTCGATGCTCCAGAGCAGCCGGGCGTGCGCGGCGCCGCAGGCCTTGGCGGCGATGGCGCCCGCGTAGGAGAGCGGCTCCCAGAGGATGAGGTCCGGCTGCCAGGCGCGGGAGAAGGCCACCAGGTCGGCGGTGACGGGGAAGTTGTCGTTCTTGTGCCAGCGGCCGACGACGCGTGCGTACCCCTCGCGCAGGGTGGTCCAGTCGAGGTCCTCGGGGCGGGCCTCCGCCGCGTTGTAGGGGACGCCGAGGCCGTTGCGCTCCGCCTCCGTGTGCTCGGGCGTCAGCTGCGGCAGCCGCCAGACGGAGCGCTCGTTGCCGACCGGGACGGCGGTGAGGCCGGCCTGGGTGACGACGGGCGCGAACGACGGCTGGCAGGCGACGCGGACCTCGTGGCCCGCGGTGCGCAGCGCCCAGGCCAGCGGAACCATCTGCTGGAAGAGGCTCTTGTCCGGTGTGGTCGTGAACAGAACTCGCATGTTTTCCCCCGCCGTTTCCCTGTGCGCTGTGCCCAATGCCCTGTGCCCAATGCCCTGTGGCCTACGGCCTGTGTCCGGACGCCACCGCGGCGGCCAGCCCGTCCAGTCCCTCGCCGAGCGGCACCCGGGGCAGCCAGCCGGTCGCCTCGGTGAACCCGTGGGAGGTGAGGACGAAGTCGATCTCGTCGGTGGGCATCGCGAGCCCGGCGGGCGAGGTGTCCTCGACCGCGACCGGCGGCTTGCCGGTGTGCCGCGCCACGGTCTCCGCGATGCGCGCGAACAGTTCGGCGACGCTGGTGCGTTCGCCGGTGCCGATGTCCCAGTGCATGCCGCTGACGGCGACGGGCGCGTCCAGTGCGGCGAGGAAGGCCGCCGCCGTGTCGTCCACGCCGATGAAGTCGCGTACGGCCCGGCCGCCGTGCCACAGCGTGAGCGGCTCCCCCGCGAAGGCGCGGCGCACCATGGTCGCCACCACGCCCCGGTCCAGGTCGGGGCTGTCGATGCCCTGGCTGTAGAGGGTGGACAGGCGCAGGGTGCTGCCGCGCACCAGGCCCTCGGCGGTGGCCGCCTCGATGGCCTGCTCCGCGGCCAGTTTGTGCCGGTCGTACGCGGTCGGCGGCTGGTCGGGCAGCGGCCCGCCCTCGTCCGCGGCGGGCAGCCTGGCCGCCTGCGAGACGGACCCGGCGAACAGCAGGACCGGGTCGGGGGCGGTGTGGCCGTCCCTGACGGCTTGGAGCACGTCGTGCACCAGGCCGAGGTTGACCCGCTCGGCGAGGGTGTCCCCGGCGGCGACGCGCCAGGTGCCGGGGCCTCCGGTGTGTGCCACCAGGTGGACGACGGCGTCCGCTCCGGCAACGGCCTTGGCGATGGCGCCGGGCTCCGTCAGGTCGAGGTTCAGCTCCTCGATGTCGGCGACGGTCCGCTCGGGAACCGTCACCGGCCTGCGGCCCACGAGGCGCAGACGTCCCGGTCTGCTCGCGAGCTGCCTGCCGACGGCCGTGCCCAGCAGGCCCGACGCACCGAGCACGGTGATCAGTTGTTCGTCCGTTCCAGTACCTGGCACTGGTCCTCCTTCGCTGCGGTGATGAGGGTTACGTGGGTGCGGTGGGTCCGGTGGGTGACGCGGGCGCGGTGGCCGCCCGGTGCGGTTCACTCCGCTTTACGGAGCATCCGGTGGGGGTCGTGGCGCCAGCTGACGCCGGAGCCGAGCACATTGCCGAGGCGGCCGTCGACCAGGACGTTCCACTCACGGCGGGTGACCTCGAAGTTGTGCAGGTTCCAGTGCCGGCCCTGGAAGTAGAGGTGGTCCTCCAGGACGCCCTTGGCCTCGCTGTCGTCGCTGACGCCGATGGAGCCGAAGGTGGCCTCCGTGGTCTGCCCGAGCAGTTTGGTGATGGGGAACATCGCGAAGGCGTAGTTGGTGGTCAGGTACATCCCCTCGGCGCCGACCCCCAGCTTGGCCTTCTCCGGGTCGAGGTAGAGCCCGGAGCGCAGGTGCCCCGCCGGGTCCATGCCGTGCAGGGTGCTGAACCCGATGACCTCACCGCTGGAGCGCAGGGCGACGAGGAAGGCGGCGCTGGAGGAGAGCGTGGTGCGGGCGCGCGCCGGGGTGACGCTCTCGATCCCGGTGCGCATCAGGGTGCGGACGAACTCCGACCGGTCGGCGGCGGACGCGGGGCGGAACTCCAGCCTGCGCGACCGGGTATGCGGAAAGAGCACGGTGATGCGTCCAATCAGTCCTGAGGGGGTGGTGGTTGCCGGAGCGGTGGTGGTTGCCGGGGGCGGTGGTTGCCGGGGGCGGTGACGGCGGCCGTCGTGATCAGTTCCTGGCCGCGGGCCTGGCCGGCCTGACCAGGTCCGCCCCACCGGGCCGTACCGCGTCCCAGCGCATCTCGCCGGTGGCCGTGGGCAGCCCGTCGAGCTGGGCCATGTCCTCGTCCGTCAGCCGGAGCCGGGTGGCCGCCGCGTTCTCCTCCAGCCAGTGCATCCGCCGGGTGCCGGGGATCGGGACCACGTCGGGCCCCTGGGCGAGCACCCAGGCGATGGCCACCTGCGAGAGGGTGGCCCCGTGCCGGAGGCTGACCTCGCGCAGTCCGGCGATGATGGCCTCGTTGGCGCGCATCGCGTCCTGCCCGAACCGGGGGTCGCGGTTGCGCGAGTCCCCCGTGAAGAGGCTCTCGCGGGACACCTTGCCCGACAGGAAGCCACGTCCGATGGGGGCGAAGGCGAGGAATCCCACGCCGTGTTCGCGGCACCAGGGCAGTACCTCCGTCCCGTTCTGCGGGGACCACACGGAGAGTTCGTACTGCACGGTGGTGAGCCGGAAGATGCTGTGCACCTCCGCCAGTTCGGCGGTGGTGGCGTGCGATATCCCCAGTGCGCGGACCTTGCCCTCGGTGACCAGCTCGCCCAGCGCGCCCCAGGTCTCCGCGAGGGGGACCTCCGGGTCGACGCGGTGCAGCTGGTAGAGGTCGATGGCCTCCTTGCGCAGTCGGCGCAGTGACGCCTCGCAGGCCGCCCTGAGGTGCTCCGGGCGTCCGTTGCGGGCCAGTTTGCCGTCCGGCCCGGCGATCAGACCGCACTTGGTGGCGAACCGTACCCGGTCGCCGTACGGCTCCAGGGTCCTGCCGAGCAGTTCCTCATTGGCGAAGGGCCCGTACACGTCGGCGGTGTCGAAGAGGGTGATGCCCAGGTCGACCGCCCGGTGGAGGACCCGGGCGGATTCCTCGTCGTCCCGGTCCCCCGGACCGTATCCATGGGACATCGAACTGCAACCGAGACCGAGTGCGCTGACGGCAAATCCGTCGGCCAGCTTTGTTTCCCACATATACCGCAACTCCCAGAAATTCGCTCCGACGATTCAAGGCTGGCCGACAGGGAAAGCCAGTTGCCTTTCGCCGGGGCGCACGTAAAAAATTTCTGCCTTCAGAGATGCCACGATGATTACTCATGCGGACTCGCCGCAGGGAGCTGTCGGGCGCCGAATTTCCGCCCGCCGGCCGAATTCGTGTCGTACTTCCCGTCGTACTTCCCGTCGCACTCCCCGTCGCACTCCCCGTCGTGCTTCCCATCGCGCTTCCCGGCCGGTTCGACGAGAAACTCCTCGATGAGCCCCGGGGCCGCTTCCGTACCGAATACCAGGAACTGGTCGACGCTCATGTCCGGTGCCTCGTAGAAGCGTTCGCCGGCCGCGGTGGAGACGCCTCCGTTCACCAGGCCCAGGCGCCGCTGGAACACCGACTGCCGGGCCTTGAGACCGATGACCGACTCGGTGCGCAGGGCGGCCGTCTGACGGCGCGAGACCCCGGCGCGCAGCACCAGGAAGCCGCCCTCCCAGGTGTGCCCCAGGGAGTCGTACGCGAGGAACGCCAGCCACACCGCCACCGGCACCAGTCCGGCCCCGACGGCCCACGACCAGGGCGCCGTCACGCCCGTGGCGCCGAGCCACCACAGCAGCCCGGCCACCCCGGCGGGCACCCACAGCGCCCACAGCAGCCGGCGCCCCAGCGCCCACCGGGGGTGTCTGCGCAGCGGCACCTCCAACGGCCGCACCGGGCCCGGCAGTACGAGGGCCGCCACCCGGAGCGCCTCGGCGCGGGGGGCGCGCGGCAGGATGCTGGTGGCCGGGTCGCCGCTGAAGTCGATGAGGGCGAGCCCGGTCGACAGGACGGTGGTCTCCGTCGTACCGAGCCAGCGCGAGCCGAGCGGTTCGCTGATCTGGATGCCCCGGGTGCGCCGGTCGTCCCGGTGCACCTCGCGGGTGGAGAGCAGTCCGCGCCGGGTGAGGAGCGCGGTGCCGTCCTCCTTGCGCACCCGCAGCAGGACGAACCCCCAGTTCTCCAGCAGGAATCCGATGCCCAGCGCGCAGTACCCGAGGAGGGCGACCGCGATGCCCCAGTACACCCAGCTGAGCGGGTAGCCGCCGGGGGCGAGCCACCTGACCAGGTCGTCGATGGTGCCGGCCACGTCCGCGCCGACGATCAGGAGCATCGAGTGCATGCTCCACAGCAGCAGTCCGCCGACCAGTACGCAGGTGACGTTGACGACGTGGTTGACCAGCCACCTCGGCCGCAGCCTGGCGATCGGCGTCTCCCGAGCCCTGGCCGCCTCGGCCGCGTCCTCGCCGTCCGCCACCTCCTGGTGGTCGTCCATCAGTTCGCGCTGGAGGGCGAGGGCCATCTGCTTGGTGACGGCGTCCAGTTTGACCTCGGGCTTGCTGCGTCCCGCGCTGACGGAGACGATGCGCAGCCCGGCGAGCCGGTGGCGCAGCTTGGTCTTCACGTCGACGGCCCGGATGCGGTCGCGGGGGATCTGCCGGTAGGTGCGCACCAGGCGTCCGGTCCGTATCTCGACCAGGTCGTCGGTGATCCGGTACCTGGTGCGCAGCCAGCGCAGGACGTCGCCGACGCTGATGAACACGCCGATCCCGGTGGCGATCAGGGCGGGCCAGTTGTCGAGCAGGGCGCCGCCGGTCCCGAAGACGAAGAACGACAGCAGGGTGGGTACGAGGGAGAGCACGAAGCGCGCCCCGTTGACCCAGATCAGCCGGGGATGCAGCCGCTCCCACGGCACCTCACCGCCCCCCGCCCGCACCTGCTCCCTCTCATCCTCTTCCTCTTCCTCCACCACACTCATCACGTCGCGCAGGCTCACGTCGCGTCCCCGGGGGTCGCCTGGGTCAGTTCGGTGAGCGCAGCCGCCTCCCTGGCGACGACCTCCGCGTCCAGGCCGCCGATCTTGATGCGGCCCTCCCGGGAGGCGGTGATCACGCGCAGGGTGCCCAGCCCGAGCATCAGCTGCAGCGGGCCGCGCACCACGTCGACGCTCTGGATGCGGGAGACCGGGATGATCCGCCACTCGCGGATCAGCCACCCCTTGAGCTCGTACACCGCGTTGTCGGTGCACTCCCAGCGGTGGATGCGGTAGCGGCTGACCGGCATGACCAGCAGCGTCACCAGGAACCCGGCGGCCAGCGCCACCCACACGGGGCCGACCCAGGTCCTGGACTGCTCCCACAGCCAGTACGTGACCCCCAGCGCGCCGAGCGCGAGCAGTGCGCCGAGGAGGGTGCGCAGTGTCCACCAGAGGACCGCCCTGCGTTCCACCCGGTGGCTGGGTCCTCTCAGGTACGCCCCCGAGGTACGGGAGGCCAGTACCGGTGGTGGCTTCGTTCCCGTAGCGCCTTGGGTACCCGTGGTGCCCTGGTCCCGCATCTCATCCTCCGCACACAGCACGTCACTTCCGGAGCTTCCGGAGTGCCCAGTTCAGCCGCACTCCCGCCGTCCGGGCTACGAAACGTCGTCGAGAATCTTGGTGATCCACGCGAGCAGATCGACGTCCTGCTGCTCGGCCGCCTCCTGCCAGCGCTGGCGCTGGTCGTCGTTGGGCCGCATCTTCAGCCGGGGGGCGGCCTGCACTCCGGCGGCGACCTCCTTGCGGGCCTTGACCTGGCGCCGCAACTCGTTGCGCGACCAGCCGAGTTCATGGGCCCGCTTGAGCCACCCCGCACGCTCGTCGGCGGCGAGCCCGGCGACCTCCGCGTGGTGCTGGAAGCTCAGCCCGTGCACCCGCTGCTGCGAGTCGAAGCGCCGGGCGACCCAGGCGTAGTTGCGCAGCGTCTGGTAGTCGAGCGAGGTCTGTGCGACGGCGTGCTTGTAACGGCTCGGGTATTCCGCCTGGCCGTAGAGCAGCCAGTCCCCCAGCCACCACGCGGAAGAGCTGGAAATCGAGTGGATGTGCTGACCCAGGTTGCGCCATGCGCCGATCGGGATGCCCGGGGGGATGGAAAGCGAGGTCCGTCTCTTCATCGCCTGCCCGTAGGTGGCCGGCGCCTCTCGCTTTTCCGTCGCTTTACCCGTGGGGGGAACGACCAGATTCTGCTGCATGGTCCCAGTCATTGCGACCGCCTTTCGTACTTCGCCCGTTGGTACGGACATTGGCACGGCGATCTTGATGGCACCTGAACGCCATCCAAATGCGCTGGTGAGGGCCTTCCGACGAACGCCCCCACCCCGAACGAACTGCCCCTGTCCCGCTGGCGGGACAGCCCGGAGCCCCTGCCCCTGAACACCACACCGAAGAACCCCAAAAGGGGCAATTCCCCCTACCTCTATCCCACCCAGGGCGACGCCCCGGACAGCGACCCGCGACAGCCCCCGCGAGGCGCCTCAGCCGGAGGCGACGGGAAGCACGTCCGGCGAGAGCGCCGCCGACCGCGAGGAGGCACTCGTCATCCGCCTGCGGTGGTGCCGCCGGCAGAGCACCTCGTAGCCGACCTCGACCGCCGGACGGTCGACGTCCCCGATCACCACCTGCTCGCCCTCGACGACCATCTCGCCACCGACCGTACGGGCGTTGTGAGTCGCCCTGGCCCCGCACCAGCACATCGCCTCCACCTGGAGCGTCTCCAGCCGGTCGGCGAGCTCGATGAGCCGCTGCGAGCCGGGGAAGAGCCGGGTGCGGAAGTCGGTGGTGATGCCGAAGGCGAAGACGTCCAGGTCGAGGTCGTCGACGACCCGGGCGAGCTGGTCGATCTGCTCCGGGGCCAGGAACTGGGCCTCGTCCACGACCACGTAGTCGACCCGCTCGCCCCCCGACAGCTGCTCCACCACGTACCCGTAGAGCTCCATGCCGACAGCGGCCTCCACCGCCTCGGTCACCAGCCCCAGTCGCGAGGACAGCTTCCCCTCGCCCGCCCGGTCGTCCCGCGTGAAGATCAGCCCCTGGAGGCCTCGCGCGGAACGGTTGTGCACGATCTGGAGCGCCAGGGTCGACTTCCCGCAGTCCATGGTCCCGGAGAAGAAGACGAGCTCGGACATGGCGGGTCGGGCCTTTCGGGATGTACGGAGGGAGGGGGAGGCGAGCGGGGAAAGTCGGGGAGGGTCAGGAGCGGACTTCGAGGAGCGGGACGTGCTGTTCCACCGGGGTCATCGAGCCGTGCATGCCGACCATCGAGGACTCGCCGGGCTCGTTGCGCGATGCGGTGATCACCACGTCCGCGTGGGCGGCGGCGACAACGTCGCCGATGCGGCCGCGCACCCGGTCGTCGATGTGCGGGCCGAACCAGCCGGCCTCGATCGCCTCGTCGCGGCTCGCGACCCAGAACTGTTCGCCGAGCACCTCGCGCCAGACCGCCAGGACGTCGGACGCCGCGCCCGGGACCGCGTACACGTGCCGGGCGCGTCCCTCGCCGCCGAGCAGGGCGACGCCCGCGCTCAGCTCCCAGTCCTCGTCGAAGTCGATGCGCGACTCCTCGTCGAAGGGGATGTCGATCATGCCGTGGTCGGCGGTGACGTAGAGGGCGCTGCGTGGCGGGAGCTGTTCGGCGAGCCGCTGGGCGAGCCGGTCGACGTACATCAGCTGGCCGCGCCAGGCGTCGGAGTCGACGCCGTAGCGGTGACCGTTGCCGTCGACCTCGCTGTAGTACGTGTAGACCAGCGAACGGTCGCCCGCGCCCAGGTGCTGGGCGGCGAGGTCCATCCGGTCCTCGCCGGTGAGGCGGCCCTGGAAGGTGCCGCCGCTCAGCGCGACCTTGGTGAGCGGGGTGTGCTGGAAGTCCGGCGAGGAGACCTGTGCGGTGTGCACGCCCGCCGCGTCCGCGAGCTGGAAGACGGTGGGGTACGGCTGCCAGACGTGCGGCTCCGACCAGGGGCGCCAACGCAGCTGGTTCATCAGGGCGTTGGTGTCGGGGTTGCGGACCGTGTAGCCGGCGAGGCCGTGGGTGCCGGGGGTGAGTCCGGTGCCGACCGAGGCGAGCGAGGTCGCTGTGGTGGAGGGGAATCCGGCGGTGAGCGGACGGCCGGTGCCTCCGCGCGAGGTGCCCAACAGGGAGTGCAGGTACGGGGCTTCGTCCGGGTGCGCCTTGATCTGCTCCCAGCCGAGGCCGTCGATCAGGAAGACGCAGTTCCGGTCGGCGGGGGTCAACTCGCCGATCGTGGCCCGCATTTCGGGTACTTCCATGCCTGCGGCCAGGGTCGGCAGCAGGTCCGCGAGGGACCCCGAGCCGTACTCCGGGAGCGGTGCGGTGTCGAGTGCGAGGGGGACGGGGTCCTGCCAGGCGGCGGGCAGCGCCATCAGCGGGCGGAGGTGCCGGTCGCGGCGGTCGCCTCGGACAGCGCCTGCGCGAAGACCAGGGTCTGCTTCACGGTGTCCGGGCCGTCACCGGCCTCGCTGACCCGCAGGCTCAGGTCGTCGGCGGTGGAGTTGCCGGTGTAGCCGTGGTCGGCGTCGCAGTTGGGGTCGCCGCAGGCGGCGGGCTCCAGGTCGAGGCGGGCGACGGCGCCCCAGCCGATGGTGAGGACGACCTCGCGCGGCAGCGTGCCCGGAACGTACTTCTCCGGGTTGGCGACGACCCGGCTGACCACGACCGACGAGATCCGGCCCAGCTTCACGGACTCGGTGGAGGTGGTGGCGTACGGGGTCGGGGAGCTGGTGTCCGCGTTCTGCTCGTCGGTGTGGCTGACGATGAAGCGGGTGCCGGTGAGGACCAGGACGGTGACGTGACGGCGGACCTCGTTCGAGTCGAACGTGGTCTCCTGATGCACGAGGAACGACGAGACGGGCTCCGAGCCGACAGCGGCCTCCACCGCTTCGGCCACAAGAGCCGGGTAGTAGCCGCTGCGCTCGATCGCTGCGCGCAGCCCCTGGGTCGTCGTACCGGTCTTCGCCATGCGTTCCATCCTACGGGGCCCGGGAGCCCGGATGTCCCTTGAGCTTCGGGGCGCTGTGTGAGGGCTCAGTAGCTCGGGAGGCGCCGGGGGCCGAGGTCGTCCCGTACGGCGGGCGGCGCGAGCCGGACGGTGGCGCCGAGCACGGACAGCCCGTCCGGGGCGACGACCACGGGTTCCAGGGCGACACCGACCACCTCGGAGTGGTCGTCGACCAGCCGCGAGACCCGCAACAGCAGCTCCTCCAGGGCCCTGGTGTCGACGGGCGCGGAGCCCCGCCAGCCGAACAGGAGCGGCGCCGTCCGGATCGACCGGATCAATTCGGCGGCATCCCGGTCGGTGGCCGGAACCAGCCGGTGCCCGAGGTCCCCGAGCAGCTCGGAGGCGGCCCCGGCGAGCCCGAACGACAGCACCGCACCGGCCGCCGCGTCGATGCTCGCCCGTACGACGGTGTCGACCCCGCGCGGCGCCATGGCCTGCACCACGAGGGAGAGCTCCTCGGGCTTGCCGAGCGCCTCGGTCAGCTCGTCGTACGCCCGCCGCAGATCGTCCTCGTCCGCGAGGTCCAGCCGTACGCCACCCAGGTCGGGGCGGTGCCTGAGGTGCGGCGCGGTGGTCTTGAGCGCGACCGGGTACCCGAGGCGCGCGGCGGCGGCCACCGCGGCGTCAGGACCGGGCGCGGGCAGCGCGTCGCGCACCGCGATCCCGTACCGCCCGAGCAGCTCCCGGGCCGCGTCGGCCTTGAGCGGCAGCCCCCGGGGATCCGCGTCGGCCCCGAGCAGCGCGTCGATCTGCGCGGCCGCCCCGCTCTCGTCGATGTCGTCGTACTCGGGCACCTTCCCGGACTCGGCAGCCCCCCGCCGCCACCGCGCATACCGCTCCGCCTCCGCCAACGCCCGCACGGCCCGCTCCGCCGCCGGATAAGCCGGAATCCGCCGCACAGAAGCGGCCCCGTCTGCGACACCGCTACCACTCCCGTCCCCCTCCCCACCCCCGCCCCTTGGGCAGCTGGGCCGCCCAGGGGGCGGAACGGGTGGGCAAGGGGCGGCCCCCTGCGGAGCAGACCCCTCCGCCCCCACCCCGCCCCGCTCCGGCTCCGCCTCCGACGACCGCCCCTTCCCCGGCCCCGTACTGGCCGCCACCGCCAACGCCCCCGCCAACTCCCCCATCTCCACATGCACCACCGCCACCGGCTTCCCCTCCGCCTCCGCCCCCGCCACCGCCTCCCGCAGCGCCGCCGCCAGCACCTCCCCGTCCCCCGACTCCATGGCCCCGTTCTCGCCCACCCAGGGAATCGCGGTGACCACCACCGCGTCGCACCCCGGATCCGCCAGCGCGGCACCCAGCGCGGCCCGGAAGTCCGCAGGGGTCGCCGCCGTCGTCAGATCGCGCGGCGGCAGCGGACGCAGCCCCTCCGCGAGACACGCGTCGTACGTGAGCAGCCCGAGCGACTCGGAGTTCCCGAGGATCGCGATGCGCGGCCCGCGCGGCAGCGGCTGGCCGCTGAACATCAGCCCGGCGTCGACCAGCTCGGTGACCGTGTCGACCCGGATGACCCCCGCCTGCCGGAACAGCGCCGACACCGTCGCGTCCGGGATCCGCGCCGTCGGCACCGCGTGCCCGGGCGGCGTGCTCCCGCTGTGCCGGGCGCCCTTGACGACCACGATCGGCTTGACGGCGGCGGTGCGCCGGGCGAGCCGGGTGAACTTGCGCGGATTGCCGATGGACTCCAGGTAGAGCAGGACCGCGTCCGTGTCCGGGTCCTCGTAGCAGTACTGGAGGAAGTCGTTCCCGGACACGTCGGCCCGGTTGCCCGCCGAGATGAAGGCCGAGACGCCCGCTCCGCGCCGGTTCAGCCCGGAGAGCAGGGCGATGCCGATCGCCCCGGACTGGGCGAAGAGCCCGATCCGGCCGCGCGTCGGAAGCTGGGGCGCGAGGGACGCGTTGAGGCGTACGAGGTCGGAGGTGTTGATGATGCCGAAGGCGTTGGGGCCGATGATCCGCATCCCGTACGAGCGGGCCCGGCGGACCAACTCCCGCTGCCGCTCCCGCCCTTCGCCGCCGCTCTCGGCGTACCCGGCGGCCAGCACCACCAGCCCCCGGACCCCGCTCTCACCGCAGTCGGTGACCGCGTCCGGCACCTGCCGCGCCGGTACGACGACGACCGCCAGGTCCACCGGCTCGCCGATCTCCGCCACCGAGCGGTACGCCGGGACGCCGTCCAGCTCGGTCACCTCCGGCGGCAGGGCCGCGTTCACGGCGTACGTACGCCCGGTGAACCCGGCGGCGACGAGGTTGCGCAGGACCGTGCGGCCCACTCCCCCGGGCGCCCGGCCGGCGCCGACGACGACCACCGACGCGGGCGTCAACAGCCGTTGCACGGAGCGTGCTTCGGCGCGGTGCTCGCGGGCGCGCTGTACGGCCAGGGAGCGGTCGGTGGGCTCCAGGTCGAATTCGAGGCGGACCACCCCGTCCTCGAAGGAGCGTTTCTGCTGGTAGCCGGCGTCCGTGAACACCTTGATCATCTTGGAGTTGGCGGGCAGCACCTCGGCGATGAACCGCCGGATGCCGCGCTCGCGGGCGACCGCTCCGATGTGTTCGAGGAGGGCGGAGGCCACGCCGCGCCCCTGGTGGGCGTCCTGGACGAGGAAGGCGACCTCGGCCCGGTCGGCGTCGGGGCCCGAGGCGGGCATGCCGTCCTCGTTGATCCGGTCGAAGCGGACGGTGGCGATGAACTCGCCGCCCACGGTGACCGCGAGGCCGACCCGGTCCACGAAGTCGTGGTGGGTGAAGCGGTGCACGTCCTTGGCGGAGAGCCGGGGGTAGGGCGCGAAGAAGCGGTAGTACTTCGATTCGTCGGAGACCTGCTCGTAGAAGCTGACCAGCCGGTCGGCGTCGTCGGTGGTGATGGGCCGGATGCGCGCCGTCCCGCCGTCGCGCAGCACCACGTCGGCTTCCCAGTGGTCGGGGTACACGTGGTCCTGGTCCCCGGGGTCGGAGTCCCGCTTCGCCTGATCCGCATCGTCCGCAGCCATGCCCATGCAGGCAGCCTACGACTCGCGGGCCCGGTGCGGGCGGGGCAGTCTGGTCCTGTTCACGGCAGCCGGGCAGGACTTTCGGCACGACGTCCGGCAGGGCTCCCGGCGGGACGTCCGGCGGGACTTTCGCCGGGCAGAGCAGCCCGCACCACATGAGAGACTGGTCTAGACAACCAAGCATGAACACGAAGGGCTACACCATGGTTGAGCGCCGCGTCACCGTCGGCTGGGCCGAGGGCCTGCACGCCCGCCCCGCCTCCATCTTCGTCCGCGCCGTCACGGCCACCGGCGTCCCCGTCACCATCACCAAGGCGGGCGGCAACCCGGTCAACGCCGCCTCGATGCTGGCGCTGCTGGGTCTGGGTGCGCAGGGCGGCGAGGAGATCGTGCTGGCGTCCGAGGCGGAGGGCGCGGACGCCGCCCTGGACCGTCTGGCGAAGCTGGTCGCCGAGGGCCTGGACGAGCTCCCCGAGACCGTCTGACCCTCACGACCCAAAAGGTCGCGCCCGTACGGGCGAATTCGCACGAAAGCCGCGGTCCCCTAATCCGGGGGCCGCGGCTTTCGTCATTTCCTCATGGCATCGGCACTCAGGTAATTCACGCAGGAAGTTTTCTGTACGGCCCGTTCTACGGCCCTTTTGTTAATTCCGGCCGCTCGTCAGGTTTACGGCGTGTTGCGGAATCCTCATGCGGTACGAGGCCACCGCCCGCTCCGCATGCTGCGCGGTCAGCGCCCTGGCCCGCTCGGCATCCCGGCGGGCCACCGCGTCCACGATCGCGCCGTGCTCGGCCCACCGCTCGGCGGGGCGGGCGGGCCGTTCGGCGACGTACATCCAGGCGGTCTTGTGCTTCAGCTGGGTGAGCAGCGTGATCAGTCCGGGGCTGGCGGAGGCCTGGGCGAGCGTCTCGTGGAACCACCCGCCCAGTGCGGTCAGATCCTCCCCGTCCGCCCGCCTGGACCGCTCCTGCCCCAGCCTGACCAGCCCGCGGAGCACCTTGAGGTGCGCCTCGCTGCGCCGCAGGGCTGCCCGCGCCGCGCCCAGGGGCTCCAGCAGGGTGCGTACCTCCAGGAGGTCGGCGGCCTCCTGCGCGGTCGGCTCGGCGACGCAGGCGCCCGCGTGCCTGCGGGTGGTAACGAAGCCCTCGGACTCCAGCGTGCGCAGCGCCTCGCGGACCGGGACGCGCGAGACGCCGTACCGGCGGGCCAGTACCTCCTCGGTCAGCCGGCTGCCGCGCGGCAGCACCCCGGACACGATGTCGTCGCGGATCGCCGTACACACCGAATGCGCGGGAATGCGCATGCCCGACCCTCCGTCCGTTCTGCTGCGGCTTTCCCGGAACTGTATTGCAGCGGACGGGAATTGCGGGCGGCGAGCGGAAATTCATGGCCGAATTTTGGCCCTTGAAGGCCACCTGGAAGTCCCCCGGAGGAGAAAACGGCGGGAATGCGCGGGAACGCGGGAACGCCGAAGGCCCCGGCTCACGGAGAGCCGGGGCCTTCGGGGAATCCTGGTCAGACGCTGACGCCGTGGCCGCGCAGGTACGCGACCGGGTCGATGTCCGAGCCGTACTCGGGGGAGGTACGGGCCTCGAAGTGCAGGTGCGGTCCCGTGGAGTTGCCCGTGGAGCCGGAGAGGCCTATCTGCTCGCCGGGGGTCACGGACTGGCCGACGGAGACGCCGATCGAGGACAGGTGGCCGTACTGGGTGTACGAGCCGTCGTTCATCTTGATCACGATGTTGTTGCCGTACGCGCCGCCCCAGCCGGCCTCGACGACCGTGCCCGAGCCGACGGCGACGACGGAGCTGCCGGAGGAGGCGTGGAAGTCGACGCCGGAGTGGCTGCCGGAGGACCACATGGCGCCACCGGACTTGTAGCTGGTGGAGACGTACGAACCGGCGACCGGCAGCTGGAAGGTGTTGAGGCGCTTGCGCTCGGCCTCGCGGGCGGCGCGCTCGCGCTCCTCCCGCTCCTTCTTGATCTTCGCCTCGGCCTTGCGCTTGGCCTCCGCCTTGCGGGCCTCCGCGGCCTTCCGCTCGGCCTCGGCCTTCTCGTAGGCCTGCTTCTGCGCGGCGGCCTGGGCCTCGATCTTGTCGCTGAGGTTCTCCGTCACGGAGTCCTCCAGGACGACGGCACGGAGGGCGCCGGTGTCTTCTGCGGCCAGGTCCTGCTCGGCGGCGATGGCCTGCGGGGCCAGCGTTCCGATGACACCGGTCGTGGTGAGGGCGGCGACTCCGGCGAACTTCGCGCTCCTGCGCGACAGTACGGAGGGACGACGGTGCTTCCCGGCGGCACGGGTGAACGCCATGAAGTGGCTGTTTCCTTTCCTTCCTTCTCGCCTACCGGGTTAGCTGACGGGTTCGGAGCAGGAAGGTCTCCTACGGGCCCCACCGGCCCGTGAAGGGCGATGGCGTCCGATTCACCCCAGGGACGTAAGTGGGTCCCCGGCTCCCCAGGCTCGCGCCTGACGGGGACTCGGCGATGACTGCCCGGTGCCGCGGTTGCGGCGCTCTCTGACGGACAGCCGGACCGACGCTAAGCGGCCCTTCTTTCAATCACCAAACAGAGACGGGATTTTGTAATGCAGCCCACACGGCAGACACGCAACCTCCGCATCAAAACGGACATAAGGGAGGACCCCGACGACTCACCCGTCATCGGGGTCCCACTTGCCCTGCTTTGCACCGCTGTTCGAGCAGCAGGCGCGACCGTCAGCCGGTGACGACCGTCAGCCGCTGACGACCGTGACCTCGCCGATGCCGAGCGCGCGGACCGGGTCCTCGATCTGCGCGGCGTCGCCGACCAGCACGGTGACCAGCTTGTCCACCGGGAAGGCGTTCACGACGGCCGCGGTGGCCTCCACGGTGCCGGTCTGCGCGAGCCTGGCGTACAGCTGGGCCTGGAAGTCGTCGGGCAGCTCCTGCTCGACCTGGTCGGCCAGCGTCGCCGCGACGGCCGCCGCCGTCTCGTACTTGAGCGGGGCGACGCCCACCAGGTTCTGCACGGCGACGTCGCGCTCGGCGTCGGTGAGACCCTCGGCGGCCAGCGTCCGCAGGACCTTCCAGAGGTCCTCCAGGGCGGGCCCGGTCGATTCGGTGTCCACGGAGCCGCTGATGGCCAGCAGGGCGGCGCCGCGGCCGTCGTCGGCGGAGCGCAGCACCTGGCCGAAGGCGCGTACCCCGTAGGTGTAGCCCTTCTCCTCGCGCAGGACGCGGTCCAGGCGGGAGGTGAGGGTGCCGCCCAGGCAGTACGTACCGAGGACCTGGGCGGGCCAGACGCGGTCGTGCCGGTCGGCGCCGATGCGGCCGATCAGCAGCTGCGTCTGCACCGCACCGGGGCGGTCCACGATGACGACCCGTCCGGTGTCGTCGGCCGTGACGGCCGTCATGGGGCGCGGCTCGGCGGTGTTGCCGGTCCACTCCCCCAGGGTGTCCGCCAGGACGGCGTCCAGGTCGGTGCCCTCCAGGTCACCGACGACGACGGCGGTGGCGGTGGCCGGGCGGACGTGCGTCTCGTAGAAGGCGCGCACGGCCGCGGAGTCGATGTTCTTCACCGTCTCCTCGGTGCCCTGGCGGGGGCGCGACATCCGCAGGGTGTCCGGGAAGAGCTCCTTGGAGAGCTGCTTGGCGGCCCGCCGGGACGGGTTGGCCGCCTCGTGCGGGATCTCGTCGAGCCGGTTGCGCACCAGGCGCTCGATCTCGCCGTCGCTGAACGCGGGGGCGCGCAGCGCGTCCGCGAGCAGTCCGAGCGCCTTCGGCAGCCTGCGCACCGGGACTTCGAGGGAGACCCGGACGCCGGGGTGGTCGGCGAACGCGTCGAAGGTGGCGCCGCAGCGCTCCAGCTCGGCGGCGAACTCCTCGGCGGTGTGCTTGTCGGTGCCCTCGGTGAAGGCGCGCGACATGATCGTGGCCACCCCGTCCAGGCCCTTGGGCTCGGCCTCCAGCGGGGCCTGGAGGAAGACCTCGACGGCGACCAGCTGCTGGCCGGGGCGGTGACAGCGCAGCAGGGTGATCCCGTTGGGCAGGGTGCCGCGCTCGGGGGCCGGGAAGGCCCACGGGGTCGCGGGGCCGGCCTGCGGCTGCGGGTGGAACTGCATTTCGCCGGTCACGGCTGCGGTCTCGGTCACTTCTCCGCCCCTTCCTGGTCTTCCTGTACGTCATCGGCGGCGGCGAGCGGTTCGTACACCAGCACCGCGCGGTTGTCGGGGCGCAGACGCGCCTGGGCGACGGCCCGGACCTCCTCCGCGGTGATGTCCAGCACCCGTCCGACGGCGGTCAGGGCGAGCTGCGGGTCGCCGAACAGGACGGCGTACCGGCAGAGTTCGTCGGCGCGGCCGGCCACCGTGCCCAGCCGGTCCAGCCATTCGCGCTCCAGCTGGGCCTGGGCCCGCTCCATCTCCTCGGCCGTCGGGCCCTCGGCGGCGAACCGCGCGAGCTCCTCGTCGACGGCCGCCTCGATCTGCGGAACCTCCACGCCGCCGGACGTCTTGACGTCCAGCCAGCCCAGCGAGGGCGCCCCGGACAGCCGCAGCAGGCCGAAGCCCGCGGCCACCGCCGTCTGGTCACGGCGGACCAGCCGGTTGTGCAGCCGGGAGGACTCGCCGCCGCCGAGGACGGTGAGCGCCAGGTCGGCGGCGTCCGCCTCGCGGGTGCCGTCGTGCGGCAGCCGGTAGGCGGCCATCAGCGCACGCGCCGGGACGTCCTCCTCGACGACCTCGCGCAGTTCGCCGCCGATGACGTCGGGCAGCGAGCCGTCGCGCGGCGGCTGCTTGCCGTCGTGCGAGGGGATGGAGCCGAAGTACTTCTCGACCCAGGCCAGCGTCGCCTCCGGGTCGATGTCGCCGACCACGGACAGCACCGCGTTGTTGGGCGCGTAGTACGTGCGGAAGAACGCGCGGGCGTCCTCCAGCGTGGCGGCGTCCAGGTCGGCCATGGAGCCGATGGGGGTGTGGTGGTAGGGGTGGCCCTCGGGGTACGAGAGGGCGGTGAGCTTCTCGAACGCGGTGCCGTAGGGCACGTTGTCGTACCGCTGGCGGCGCTCGTTCTTGACGACGTCGCGCTGGTTCTCCATGGACTCGTCGTCGAGCGCGGTGAGCAGCGAGCCCATCCGGTCGGCCTCCAGCCACAGGGCCAGTTCCAGCTGGTGCGCGGGCATCGTCTCGAAGTAGTTGGTGCGCTCGAAGCTGGTGGTGCCGTTGAGCGAACCGCCGGCGCCCTGCACCAGCTCGAAGTGCCCGTTGCCGTGCACCTGGGCGGAGCCCTGGAACATCAGGTGCTCGAAGAGGTGGGCCAGGCCCGTACGGCCCTTGACCTCGTGGCGCGAGCCGACGTCGTACCAGAGGCAGACCGCGGCGACCGGGGTCAGGTGGTCCTCGGAGAGGATCACCCGCAGACCGTTGGCAAGCCGGTGCTCGGTCGCTGTCAGGCCGCCGGAGCCGGCCTGCGTTGTGGCCGTGTGACCCATGGGCATGTACGTCCCTTCGATCGCGTATGAGACAAGTCCTGCAATTAAGTCCTGCCACTGTATGCAAGCGCACCGACAGTCCGCGAAGTTCCCGTTCCCCACACCCTTCTTGGGGAGCTCTCCCGAGGGGCCTCCGGGCCGGTACGGACGGGTCGCGGTCGGCGTTGTCAGTGGGGCGGTCCACAATGGTCCGCGTCAGGTCCACCGCTCGCGCACCAGCGGAGCGTTCCCGCCCAGTGACCACCTGCCCGTTGAACAGTGAGAAGGAGCCGCAGCCGCGATGGCCCGCCGCAGCACGAAGACCCCGCAGCCGGACGAGGCGTTCGAGGAGAAGATCCTCGACGTCGACGTCGTCGACGAGATGCAGGGCTCCTTCCTCGAGTACGCCTACTCGGTGATCTACTCGCGCGCCCTGCCGGACGCGCGGGACGGCCTGAAGCCGGTGCACCGCCGCATCGTCTACCAGATGAGCGAGATGGGCCTGCGCCCCGACCGGGGGTACGTCAAGTGCGCCCGCGTCGTCGGCGAGGTGATGGGAAAGCTGCACCCGCACGGCGACGCGTCGATCTACGACGCGCTGGTCCGCATGGCGCAGCCGTTCTCCATGCGGCTGCCGCTGGTCGACGGCCACGGCAACTTCGGTTCGCTGGGCAACGACGACCCGCCGGCCGCGATGCGTTACACCGAGTGCCGGGCGGCCGACGCCGCGTCGCTGATGACCGAGTCGATCGACGAGAACACGGTCGACTTCAGCCCGAACTACGACGGCAAGGAGCGCGAGCCCGCGGCCCTGCCCGCCGCGTACCCGAACCTGCTGGTCAACGGTGCCACCGGTATCGCGGTCGGCATGGCCACCAACATGCCGCCGCACAACCTCGGCGAGATCGTGGCCGCCGCCCGCCACCTGATCAAGCACCCGGCCGCCGACCTCGACACGCTGATGCGCTTCGTGCCAGGACCCGACCTGCCGACCGGCGGCCGGATCGTCGGCCTGGCCGGCATCAGGGACGCGTACGAGAAGGGCCGCGGCACCTTCAAGATCCGCGCCACGGCCGCCGTGGAGAACGTGACGGCCCGCCGCAAGGGCCTGGTCGTCACCGAACTGCCCTTCACCGTCGGCCCGGAGAAGGTGATCGCGAAGATCAAGGACCTGGTCGGCGCGAAGAAGATCCAGGGCATCGCCGACGTCAAGGACCTCACCGACCGCTCGCACGGCCTGCGCCTGGTCATCGAGATCAAGAACGGCTTCGTGCCCGAGGCCGTCCTCGAACAGCTCTACAAGCTGACGCCGATGGAGGAGTCCTTCGGTATCAACAACGTGGCCCTGGTGGACGGCCAGCCGCTCACCCTCGGCCTCAAGGAGCTCCTGGAGGTCTACCTCGACCACCGCTTCGAGGTCGTGCGCCGCCGCAGCGAGTTCCGCCGTACCAAGCGCCGCGACCGGCTGCACCTGGTCGAGGGGCTGCTCGTCGCGCTGATCGACATCGACGAGGTCATCCGCCTCATCCGCTCCAGCGAGAACTCGGCGCAGGCCAAGGAGCGGCTGATCGAGCGCTTCGGCCTCTCCGAGATCCAGACGCAGTACATCCTGGACACCCCGCTGCGCCGCCTCACCAAGTTCGACCGCATCGAGCTGGAGTCGGAGCGCGACCGGCTCAACGGCGAGATCGACGAGCTGACCGGAATCCTCGACTCCGACTCGGAGCTGCGCAAGCTGGTCTCGGGTGAACTGGCCGCCGTGGCCAAGAAGTTCGGCACCGAGCGCCGTACGGTCCTGCTGGAGTCGGGTGCCTCAGCGGTGGCGGCCGTTCCGCTCGAAGTCCCGGACGACCCGTGCCGCGTACTGCTCTCCTCGACCGGTCTCCTCGCCCGTACGCCCAACGGCGAGCCGCTGGCCCTGGACGACGCACGGCGCACCAAGCACGACGTGATCGTCTCGGCCGTCCCGGCGACCGCCAGGGGCGACGTCGGCGCGGTGACCTCGGCGGGCCGTCTGCTGCGGCTCGCCGTGATCGACCTGCCGCAGCTCCCGGACACCGCGTCCGCGCCCAACCTGTCGGGGGGAGCGCCGGTCTCCGAGTTCCTCTCCCTGGAGGGCGACGAGACGCTGATCTGTCTGACCACCCTCGACGAGTCGTCGCCGGGCCTGGCGATCGGCACGGAGCAGGGCGTGGTGAAGCGGGTCGTCCCGGACTACCCGTCGAACAAGGACGAGTTGGAGGTCATCTCCCTCAAGGACGGCGACCGCATCGTGGGCGCGGCCGAGCTGCGTACCGGCGAGGAGGACCTCGTCTTCATCACCGACGACGCCCAGCTGCTGCGCTACCAGGCCTCGCAGGTCCGTCCGCAGGGCCGCCCGGCCGGCGGCATGGCGGGCATCAAGCTGGCCCCGGACGCCAAGGTGATCTCCTTCACCGCGGTGGACCCGGCGGCCGACGCGGTGGTGTTCACGGTGGCGGGCGCGAAGGGCACCCTGATGGGTGACGCGGAGTCCTCCGCCAAGCTCACCCCGTTCGACCAGTACCCGCGCAAGGGCCGCGCCACCGGCGGGGTCCGCTGCCAGCGGTTCCTGCGCGGCGAGGACGTCCTGATGCTGGCCTGGGCGGGCGCCTCCCCGGCCAGGGCCGCCCAGCGGAACGGCACCCCGGTGGACCTCCCGGCCCCGGACCCGCGCCGCGACGGCTCGGGCACCCCGCTGGCGAAGCCGGTCGCTGCGCTGGCGGGCGGGGTCTAGGACCCGGCTCCCGCTGAACGAGGGTGGGGTGGGGGGGGGGGGGGGGGGGGGGGGGAACACCCCCCCCCCCCCCCCCCCCCCACCCTCGTCGTACCGCTACGCCTCCTGCTGCGGCTGCTCGTCCGGGTCCTGTACGTAGCGCAGTACGCCCCACATGGCGCGCTCGCGCCGGTCCTCCTCCACGGCGGCCCCGCCGTCCGCCCGGCACTCCGTCAGCCGCGCGTGCAGCGCGGCCCCGTCCGTCCCCGACCCGATGAGCACGAGCTGGGTGAGCCGCTCCTCGCCTTCCCCCCAGGGCTCCGGGTAGAACCGCAGGAACCGGCCCACGGCGTGCACCGCGTACCTGTTGCGCGCGTCCGCATCGCCGAAGTCGACGTACCCCTTGATCCGGTAGAGCCCCTCGGGCCGCCCGTCGAGGAACTGCATCAGCCGCCCCGGATCCATCGGCACCCCGGACGTGAAGTCGACGCTCTCGTACGAGGAGTGCAGGTGCGCGGCGTGGTCGTGGCCGCAGTCCGCCGCGCCGCACCCGCTTTCGTCCCCGCTCGCCCCTTCCGCCACTTCCGCGCGCAGGTCCTCGAAGCTGAGCTGCCAGCCGTCCGCCCGGTGTTCGGCGTCGCTGCGGCGCTCGAAGAGCACTTCGGGGTCGATCCGCCCGTACTCCACCGGCAGTACGGCACCGCCGCCCAGCGCCCCGAGTTCCCTGCGCAGGGTGTCGAGCTCCCGCTCCCCCACCCGGTCCGCCTTGTTGAGCACCACCAGGTCCGCGACGGCCAGGTGCCGCACGATCTCCGGGTGCCGCTCCCGGGTCGCCGCGAACTCGGCGGCGTCCACGACCTCGACCAGCCCGCCGTACACCACCCGCGGATTCTCGCTGGCGAGCAGCATCTTCACGAGTTCCTGCGGCTCGGCGAGACCGCTCGCCTCGATGACGATCACGTCCATGCCCGCGCCGGGCTCGGCCAGCTTGTCCAGATAGAGGTCCAGCTCGCTCGCGTCCACGGCGCAGCACAGGCAGCCGTTGCCCAGCGACACCGTCGAGTCGCCGAGCTGCCCGGCGACGGCCATGGCGTCGATCTCGATGGCCCCGAAGTCATTGACGATCGCCCCGATGCGGGTGCCCCTGCTGCGCCGCAGGAGGTGGTTGAGCAGGGTCGTCTTGCCCGCCCCCAGGAACCCCGCGAGGACGACGACCGGAATCTGTTGCCTGGACATGGTCACGATCGTAGGCGAGCCGGTGGGGTCTAAACGTTTTCGGCCAACCGGTCCGGAGGGAGGGTTTCCGCCGGTCGGCAGTGCTGGTGAACGATTGTTGGCGGCGCGTTACGGGCACATACACGGCAGGCCACGAGGAGTGCCGGTTCGCCGTTGCTTCCGTGCGCCGTGTCTCCGCCTCCCGCCGACCGGAGCGGTTCGGCATCCTGGGGGGCGGCACGCAGTCAACGACCGTCGCCGGCCCGCGCAGTACTTCCGTCCCTCCGGTGCTCGGTGGACGGTCGCCTGTGATTTCGGGGGTGGGGCATGACCACGCAGGGACAAGGGGCTCAGCGGGGGGTCACGGCGGGCCTGGCTTTCGGGGCAGCCGTCGTCGCGCTGATGGTGCAACAACGGCAGCTGCACCGCCGTTCCGATCTGGCGGCCAAACACCGGCTCCAGTTCGACGTGCTGTGCAAGGCGATGGACGATCCGGTACTGGCCGCGGTGCTGGACACGTACGAGGACGCGGTACGCCCGGAACAGCACCGGCAGTTCCTCTTCGCGAACGCGCTCTACGGGAATCTGCTGCACGCGTACAGACTGGGCACCACGAACCTCGAAGAAACGCTGGGGCATCTCCGGGGCATCTGCCAGAACCCGATCTTCCGGGACTACTGGGACGTCACCAGGCACCACCGGGAGAGCCTCCCGGCCGGCTCCCAGGAACGGATGCTGGCCGCACACGTGGACGAGATCGTCGCGCGCGCGAGCGAGGAACAGGACCGGTGGTGGATCGCCTGAGGCGAGTGCGCCGTCTTCGCGCCGGGGACGCCCCCGCACGCCCTCCACCGCAAGACTTGAATGAGGCAATCTCGTACGGCGCCAGGTGTTTACATATGTGGGGTTTATGCCCGCATCCGTACACATATGAGGCATTGGTGCTCCTGTGAACATCCTTCGCCGTATCGGCGCATCCCCCCGCGAACGCGGCAGCATGTCCGGTCAGACCTGCCCGGACATCTTCGAGCTCGATGACGGCAACTTCGCCGTCATCGGGACCGACGCCACCGCCGCCCTCGACGGGGGTCTCCCCGCAGACGCCGGACGTGCCGACTACGAGCGGATCGTGGTGATCACCCGCGAGACCCTGATCCGCGCCAAGGCGGACATCCCGGACGCCTAGTAACCGGCGCCGAATCACCACGTACCAGGAAGAGCCCGGCGGAGCCGTATGCCGCCGGGCTCTTCCGCGTACCCGTCCCGGCGGCCCCCTCGACCGCGTCCTCTAGCGTGTCTCCCCATGCGCATCAACTGGCCGCAGCGCGTCGTCTCCCGTTTCCTGCTGATGCAGCTGGCGATCGCCGCAGGCGTCACCGTTCTGGCCACCGGCCTCTTCCTCGCCCCGCTGGGTGCGCAGCTCGACGACCAGGCGATGCGGCGGGCGCTGGCGATCGCCCAGGTCACAGCCTCCCCGAGGACCGCCGAAACGCTCCTCGGTTCGCCCGCGGCGGCGGGCGGCCCGGTGCAGGCCGAGGCCGAACGGATCCGGCGGGCGACCGGTGCGGAGTACGTCGTGATCATGGACCGGCGCGGCATCCGCTGGTCGCACACCTCGACCGGGCAGATCGGCCGGACCGTCTCGACCGACCCCAGCGACGCGCTCGCGGGCGCCGAGGTCATGGAGATCGACAGCGGCACGCTCGGCCGCTCCGCCCGGGGCAAGGTTCCGCTGCGCGATATGCACGGACGCATCGTCGGGGCCGTTTCGGTCGGGATCGAGTACGACACGGTGCGCGGGCGGCTGCTGGCGGCGATCCCCGGGCTGCTCGCCTACGCGGGAGGGGCGCTCGCGTTCGGCGCCCTGGCCGCGTACCTGATCTCCCGCAGGCTCCACCGGCAGGTCCACGACCTGGCCTTCTCCGATCTCGCGGGCCTGCTCGCGGAGCGCGAGGCGATGCTGCACGGCATCCGCGAGGGGGTCGTCGCCCTCGACCCGCGGGGCAGGGTGCGGCTGATCAACGACGAGGCGCAGCGGCTGCTGGGCGTCGGCGACGAGGCCACCGGCCGGCTCCTCGACGACGTGCTGGGCCAGGGCCGTACCGCCGACGTGCTGGTCGGCCGGGTGACCGGCGAGGACCTGCTGACCGTCCGCGGGCCCCGCGTGCTGGTCGCCAACCGGATGCCCACCGACGACGGCGGCGCGGTGGCCACCCTGCGCGACCGCACCGAACTGGAGCAGCTGGGCCGTGAGCTCGACTCCACCCGTGGCCTGATCGACGCCCTGCGCGCCCAGGACCACGAGCACGCCAACCGGATGCACACGCTCCTGGGGCTGCTGGAGCTGGAGATGTACGAGGAGGCTGCGGAGTTCGTCACCGAGGTCGCCGGGGTGCACCGGGCCACCGCCGAGCAGTTCACCGAGCGCATCCACGATCCGCTGCTCGCGGCGCTCCTGGTCGGCAAGGCCACCGTGGCGGCGGAACGTGCGGTGGTGCTGCGTCTCGCGGACGGCACCCTGCTGCCGGACCGGCTGGTGGACCCCCGGGGGCTGGTGACGGTGGTCGGCAACCTGGTGGACAACGCGCTGGACGCCTCGGCCGGTTCGCCGGGTGCCGCTGTGGAGGTGGCGCTGTACGCGCGGGGCCGGGAGGTGGTGCTGCGGGTGACGGACAGCGGGGCGGGAGTTCCTGCGGAGCAGCGGGAGCTGATCTTCACGGAGGGCTGGTCGACCAAGGAGCTGCCCGCCCATGGAAGGCGCGGTCTGGGCCTCGCGCTGGTACGGCGGCTGGCCGAGCGGCACGGCGGTACGGCGCGGGTCGCCGAAGGGCCGGACGGGGGCGCCGAGTTCACGGTCGTACTGCCGGAAGCCCTGGCTGGTCCGGCTGCGGCGGTACGACCGTGAACGGCGCGCGGGACCCCGCGCCCGTGGGGCCGAGCCGTGCTCAGGCGGCTCCTGCCCCGGTGAGGGCGCGGACCTCGGTCTCCGCGTGTTTGGCCTCGTCCGGCGGCTCGGACGAGGTGACGGTGCCCAGCCAGCCCGCGAAGAAGCCCAGCGGGATCGAGACCAGGCCGGGGTTCTGGAGCGGGAAGAACTGGAAGTCGGCGCCCGGGAACAGCGCTTCGGGGCTGCCCGAGACCACCGGTGAGAACACCACCAGGAGCACGGCCGGGATCAGTCCGCCGTACACCGACCAGACGGCGCCGCGCGTGGTGAAGTTCCGCCAGAAGAGGGAGTAGAGCAGCACGGGGAGATTGGCGGAGGCCGCGACGGCGAAGGCGAGGCCGACCAGGAACGCCACGTTCAGGTCCTGGGCGAGCAGGCCCAGTGCGATGGCCACGACTCCGATACCGCCTGCGGCGACCCGGGCGACGGCGACCTCGCTGTACTGCTTCGCGCGCTTGCTGCGGCTGCGCAGGGAGGCGTAGAGGTCGTGGGCGACGGAGGCGGAGGAGGCCAGGGTGATGCCCGCGACGACGGCGAGGATGGTCGCGAAGGCGATGGCCGCCACGACGGCGAAGAGAACCGTTCCGCCTGTTGAACCGTCGCCTCCGCCCAGGTCGGCGGCGAGCAGCGGAACGGCGGTGTTTCCGGCCGCGTTCGACGCCCGTACCCGGTCCGAGCCGAGGATCGCGGCGGCGCCGAAGCCCAGCACGATGGTCATCAGGTAGAAGCTGCCGATGAGGCCGATCGACCAGACCACGGAGCGGCGGGCGGCGCGGGCGGTGGGCACGGTGTAGAAGCGCGACAGGATGTGCGGCAGGCCCGCCGTGCCGAGGACGAGGGCGAGTCCGAGGCTGATGAAGTCGAACCGCGCGGTCCAGTCCCCGCCGTACTTGAGGCCGGGCGCCAGGAAGTCCTTGCCGTGTCCGCTGCGGTCGGCGGCGGTGCTCAGCAGCTGGTTGAAGTCGCCGTGGAAGCGCACCAGTACGAGCACGGTCAGCGTGAGTGCTCCGGCCATCAGCAGGACGGCCTTGACGATCTGGATCCAGGTGGTGGCCCGCATTCCGCCGAGGGTCACGTAGATCACCATCAGGGCGCCGACGCCGATGACCGTCCAGGTCCTGGCGGCCCCGCTGCTGCCGCCGAGCAGCAGTCCGACGAGGGAACCGGCGCCGACCATCTGGGCCACCAGGTAGAGAACGGAGACGGTCACCGAGGACGTTCCCGCGGCGATCCGCACCGGCCGTTCGCTCATCCGGGCGGCGACCACGTCGGCGAGGGTGAACCGGCCGCAGTTGCGGACCAGTTCGGCCACCAGGAACAGGACGACGAGCCAGGCCACCAGGAAGCCGACGGAGTAGAGCATGCCGTCGTACCCGAAGAGGGCGATGAGGCCGGAGATGCCGAGGAAGGAGGCTGCGGACATGTAGTCGCCCGCGATGGCGAAACCGTTCTCCATGGGCGAGAACAGGCGACCGCCGACGTAGAACTCCTCCGCCGAACCGTGCCGGTTGCGGCTCACCCAGGTGGTGATCGCCAGCGTGGTCGCGACGAACGCGCTGAACAGGAGCAGGGCAAGGGTCTGGTGACCGTGATTCACCGGACGTCCTCCCTGGTGAACCGCGTCAGCTCCTGGGTGTCCCAGCGCAGTTCGAGAGCGGCCCGGTCCCGGCGCAGCCGTGCGTGCCGTGCGTACGCCCAGGTCAGCAGGAAGGTGGTGAGGAACTGGCCGAGCCCCGCGACCATCGCGACATTGACCGCCCCGGCCACCGGCCGGGCCATCAGCTCCGGCGCCGCGGTCGCCGCGACGACGTACGCGAAGTACCAGGCGAGGAAACCGAGGGTCGCGGGGAAGACGAACCGCCGGTAGCGGCTGCGCACTTGCCGGAATGCCGCACTGCGCTGCACTTCCAGGTAGATGTCGGCCGCACTGTGTTCGCGCTCGGGGGCGGCGGGCTGGGGCGGCACCGCGTGCGCCGGGGTGCCCGCACCGCCCATTTCGCCCCACCCGGAGGCGAGCGCGTCATACCACGGGTCGTCGAACCGCGTCGCCGCGGACTCACGCCCTTCGTGCTTGTCCACCGAACAACTCTCCTTGTCCGCGGCCGGATTGGTCCGCGCGCCCCAGGATGGGCAGACCGGAAAGATCCTCGGTTCGGCAATCCCCTCTCTTCACCCCATTAGGTGACGTCCGCACCTGTCCCGGCACCACCTCTTCCCACTCTTCCCCCTCTTCCCGGTCCTCCCGTTCTTCCCGGTACGTCCGGAGCGCCCGCCCGGGGCGGCCGGGCGAGGCCCTGCCGGTAGGCGTACCGCATGGCCTGGGCACGGTCGCGCACACCGGTCTTGGCGAAGAGGTTGTTGATGTGGGTCTTCACCGTGGCCGGCCCGATGCGGAGCGCCCTGGCGATCTCCGCGTTGGGCATCCCTTCCGCGATCAGCCCCAGTACCTCGGCCTCGCGCGGAGTGAGCCCGTCCGGCAGCTCCTCGGGCCCTTCCGCCTCCGGCTCGGGCGCGGTGACCTGCTCAAGGAGCCGACGCTGCACACCGGGCGAGAGCCCCGCCTGCCCCGACATCACGTCCTGCACCGCCCGCAGGATCTCCGCACCGCCCGCGTCCTTGGTGAGGTACCCCCGGGCACCCGCCCGCAGCGCCGGGAAGAGCCAGTCGTCGTCCGCGTACGTCGTCAGCACCACGACCTGCGTCGACGGATGTCCGTCGCGGATCCTGCGGGTCGCCTCCACCCCGTCGCAGCGGGGCATCCGCAGGTCCATCAGCACCACGTCCGGCGCATGTTCCGCCACCAGGGCGACGGCCTCCTCACCGTCCCCCGCCGAGCCGACCACCTCGATACCGGGCAGCAGTCCCAGCAGAAGCACGATGCCCTCGCGCACCATGGCCTGATCGTCGACGACCAGCACCCTGATCCCGCCACTGCCACCGCCCCCGGCTCCCCGCTCCGTCCCGCTGGGCTCCGTCCCGCTGGAACCGCTGGAACCACGGGAGTCGCCGGAGTCACTTCCGACGGAATCCCCCACACCCGAACCCTTCACACCGGCATCCGCAGCCTCACCACGAACCCCTTCCCTTCAGGCCCCGCTTCGAGCGTGCCCCCGAGCAGTTCCGCCCGCTCTCGCATCCCCAGCAGACCGTACCCGGCGCCCGTGGCCGAGAGTTCCCCCTGCGCCGCACCCGGCCGCCCCAAGTCCCGTACCTCCAGCTCCACTTCCTCCCCTCCGTACGTCAGCACCAGCCTGACCACCGCCCCCGGCGCGTGCTTGCGCACATTGGTCAACGCCTCCTGCGCCACCCTCCGCACCACCTGCGAGGCATCGGCGGTCAACTTCCGCCGCTCCCCGACCACTTGGACATCGGCCCGGTCGGCCGCCGCCAGCTCCCGCAGGTAGTCCTCCACGGGCGCCATGTCCCCGCGCAGCGCCGAGAGCGCCTGACGGGTCTCCGCGAGCCCCTCACGGGCCATCCCCCGCGCTGCGACGACCCGCTCCAGCACGCCGTCCCTGAACTCCCCCTGCGGCTCGCGCTCGATCAGCAGCCGCGCCGCCTCCAGGTGCACCATCTGCGCGGAGAGGCTGTGAGCCAGGACGTCGTGTATCTCCCTGGCTATTCGGGCGCGCTCGGCCAGGGCCGCCGTCTCGGCCTCCGCCGCCCTGGCGGCCCGCTCCTGCGCGAGGAGCCGGAACCCGGAGCCCCTGGCCTGTGCGTCCAGCCGCAGCATGTATCCGATGGCGACGACCCCGAAGCCCACCACGGCCATCTCCCGGGCACTCACCTCGCCCATCACCGCGTGCACGCCCATGATCGCGCCGCTCACCGGGAGCCCCACCACCAACGGCAGCCGCTGCATGGCCTGAATCGTGCAGACGACCAGCAGAATCGCTCCGGCCGTGTCCGCCCGTGCCGTGTACGACCCGACGGCCAGCAGCGTCACCGCGCCGAGTACTCCGAGCGAGGCCGGCAGCCAGTGCCGCTGGGTGAACCGGTCGTAGAGCTGGGCGGCCCCGACGACCGCCGCCAGCGCGAACGGCGGCACCACCACAGCCACCCCGCCGAAGGCCCCCGAGTCGTACGCCTCCCAGAGCATCCAGAAGCCCATACCGAGCCACATGACGAAGTCGATGGCCATCCGGACCCGGGGCACTCCGAGCCTGGACAGGGCCTCCGGGGGAGGCCAGGCGGTGAATCCGCCGCTCGACTGCTGCGTCTGCGATCCCATGCCGTCGACATTACGGATCCGGCACCCGCCACGGATCGGAGCGTGGGTGGAGCTTTTCGCTCCACCCACGGGTTGAGACACCGGCCGGACAGCCGGCCGCCCCGAACGGACAACCGGCCGGACGGACGACCGGCCGGCCAGACGGACAGCCGACCGGCGAAGCAACCGGTCAGGCGTCGATGCGCGACCTGTCCAGCGTGGCCGCCGCGCTGGTGATGAACTCCTTGCGCGGCGCGACCTCGTTGCCCATCAGCAGGTCGAAGACCTGCTCCGCGGACTCCAGGTCCCCGATGTTGATCCGCCGCAGCGTCCGGAAGCGGGGGTCCAGCGTGGTCTCCGCCAGCTGGTCCGCGTCCATCTCGCCGAGGCCCTTGTAGCGCTGGATGTCGTCCTTGTACCGGACGTTCTTGCGCTGGAACTCCAGCAGCGTCTGCCGCAGCTCGTTGTCGGAGTACGTGTAGACGTACTTGTCCTGGCCCTTCTTGGGCTGGACCAGCTCGATCCGGTGCAGCGGCGGTACGGCCGCGAAGACCCGCCCCGCCTCGACCATCGGCCGCATGTACCGCTGGAAGAGCGTGAGCAGCAGGATCCGGATGTGCGCGCCGTCGACGTCGGCGTCGACGAGGAGGACGATCTTGCCGTACCGCGCCGCGTCGATGTCGAAGGTCCGGCCGGACCCCGCTCCTATGACCTGGATGATCGCGCCGCACTCGGCGTTCTTCAGCATGTCCGAGACGGATGCCTTCTGAACGTTGAGGATCTTGCCCCGGATCGGCAGCAGTGCCTGGAACTCGGAGTTCCGGGCCAGCTTCGCCGTACCCAGCGCGGAGTCTCCCTCGACGATGAAGAGCTCGCTGCGCTCCACGTCGTCGCTGCGGCAGTCGGCCAGCTTGGCCGGCAGCGAGGACGACTCCAGCGCCGTCTTCCGGCGCTGTGCGTCCTTGTGCTGGCGGGCCGCGATGCGGGTGCGCGCGGCGGCGACGATCTTCTCCATCACCGTGCGCGCCTGCGCCTTGGCATCGCGCTTGGTGGAGGTCAGGAACGCCTTGAGTTCCTTGGCGACCACGGCGGCGACGATCCGGTTGGCGGCCGACGTACCGAGGACTTCCTTGGTCTGGCCCTCGAACTGCGGCTCGGCGAGACGCACCGTGACCACGGCGGTGAGGCCCTCCATGGCATCGTCCTTGACGACGTCGTCCTCGGCGACGCGCAGCAGCTTGGTGGCGCGGAGCGACTCGTTCACCGTCTTGGTGAGGGAGCGCTCGAAACCGGAGACGTGGGTGCCGCCCTTGGGGGTGGCGATGATGTTGACGAAGGACTTGACCGTGCTGTCGTACCCGGTGCCCCAGCGGAGCGCGATGTCGACGGCCAGTTCCCGGGTGACCTCGGTGGGCGTCATGTGGCCGCGGTCGTCGAGGACCGGAACGGTCTCCTTGAAGGTGCCGTGCCCGGTGAGCCGCGTCACGTCGCAGATCGCCCGGTCCTGCGCGAGGTACTCGCAGAACTCACTGATGCCGCCGTCGAAGCGGAACGTCTCTTCGCTCTTGCCGACGCCCTCCAGGTCCCGCTCGTCGCGTACGACGATGGTCAGGCCCGGCACCAGGAACGCCGTCTGGCGCGCCCGCTGGTAGAGGTGGTCCAGGGAGAGCTTGGCGTCCTTGAGGAAGATCTGCCGGTCGGCCCAGTACCGCACCCGGGTACCGGTGCGGGTCTTGGGCACGCGCTTGCCCTTGAGCAGGCCGTTCCCCGGATCGAAGGGGGCGTCGGGGCCGGATTCGGTGAAGATGCCGGGGACACCGCGCCGGAAGCTGATCGAGTGCGTGACACCTCGGTCGACCTCGACGTCGAGGCGTGCGGAGAGCGCGTTCACCACGGAGGCGCCCACGCCGTGCAGACCGCCGGAGGCGGCGTAGGAGCCGCCGCCGAACTTTCCGCCCGCGTGCAGCTTGGTCATGACGACCTCGACGCCGGACAGGCCCGTCTTGGGCTCGACGTCGACCGGGATGCCCCGGCCGTTGTCCTGGACCTCGACCGAGCCGTCGTCGTGGAGGATCACCTCGATGCGGTCGCAGTAGCCGCCGAGGGCCTCGTCCACGGAGTTGTCGATGATCTCCCAGAGGCAGTGCATCAGGCCGCGGCTGTCGGTGGACCCGATGTACATGCCGGGCCGCTTGCGGACCGCCTCAAGACCTTCGAGGACGAGCAGGTGCCGCGCGGTGTAATTGGAACCGTCACGGTCGGCACCGCTCAGCAGTGCGGCGGACGGGACGGTCGTATCGGCGGTCACGCGGTTCGCTCCTCGCTGAATTTCAAATGGGCCCCGATGGGGTACGGGGTCGGCGTCGTTCGCCGCTCAGAGGGTAACGGGGCCTGGTAGAGCGGGTGTAACGCCACCCTCGGGAAAACTCATGCTAGTCCAGACACGTACAAGTGTTCGATCCCTCGTTGGAGTGAAGCACATGTCACGTTCCCTTCCGGGCATGAACCATTTAGGCTCCGGGCACGTCCTCATGAACAACCCGGCAATCCAGCCGGGCGGGCGCACCCCCCTGACAAACCAGAGACAAGCCAGCAACGCGAAACCGTAAAGCGAAGCAATACGGCTCATTCGCCGCCAACCGGCAACAGACAACCACTCCGGACGACCTCCGGAAGAAGTTTCAAGTAAAAGCCACGAGCGGGAACGTTTTCGGCCTGGTTGGATGTTGACCCTGGTACGACAGCTCGTCGAGCTAGAGAAGAGGCGACGTGACTACTGTTCTGACCCCCGCGAGCCCCCTGACGGCCGCTGACCGATGCGACCGCTGCGGCGCCCAGGCATACCTGCGCGTTCTCCTGGCCAGCGGCGGCGAACTGCTCTTCTGCGCCCACCACGGTCGCAAGTTCGAGCCTGAGCTCAAGAAGATCGCCGCGGAAATACAGGACGAGACGGACCGGCTGACGGTCACGCCTTCGTCCTCGGAGGACAGCGAACGCTGACGCCCTAAGAGCGTCCACGACGAGCCAAGGACCGGTCACGACCGGTCGACGGGCGGCCCTCCCCGGGTGTGCGGGGCAGGCCGCCCGTTCTCGTGCCCGGGACACGCTGATTCCTCGGGCCGGCGAACGGCCTCTCGTACGCCCTGGTGGCCCGCAATCCCGACCGGGGTCCCAGGAGACCCGGGCGCCGGGCCGCAGCCGCGAGGCGGCCCACAACGGCCGTCGCAACGCCCCTGGCCGCCCACGCGGCAGTGCCCCGGGGCCCTGCACTCGACCCCAGGGCCCCACCGCACCACCCCCGAGCCGCGGCCCACCCCCCTTCCCCCCCTTCTCCGCCTCCTCAGCCCTGCTCGGCCAGCACCTCTCTCACTGCCGAGATCCGGGTGTACACCCCGGGGTTCTGCGCCTGCCCGCAGCCGCTCCCCCAGGAGACCAACCCGATCAGCCGCCCCCTGGCCACCAATGGCCCCCCACTGTCCCCCTGGCAGGCGTCACGGCCCCCTTCCGGATCCCCGGCGCACAGCATGGTGGCCGGGAGGTACTTTCCGTCCACGTTCCCGGGGTACGCCTCGGCGCAGGCGGCGTCCGGCAGCACCCGCACCCGGGCGGAGCGCAGCGAGCTCGCATAGGTCCCGCCGCCCGTGGTGTCGCCCCAGCCGTAGACCGCCGCTGCCGTGCCGGGCTCGGCGGCCGAGCTGCCCTCGCCCGCCATCCGGATCGCGTAGTGGGCGGGCAGCGCGGCGGACAGGGTCAGCACGGCCACGTCGCCGGAGTTCGAGAGCGGGTCGTACGAGGGGTTGACCCAGGTCCTGCGCACCGCAATCTCCCGGCCGCCCTGGCCCCGCAGTTCCCCTCGGCCGGCGATGACCTTCAGGTCGCGCACCTCGGCCAGCGGTACGCCCAGTACGTCCTGGCCCAGGCAGTGGGCCGCAGTTACCACCTTGGTCGGTGCCACCACCACTCCCCCGCAGAACTGCCCCGCCCGCGTACCCCCGAACCGGTCACGGCTGGAGAGGGCCACCGCCCACGGGCTGTCCGCGATCCGCACCTGCTGCCCGCCTATGACGACACCGTCGGCGGCGGCAGACCCCGCGGTCACCAGCGGTGACACGGCCACGGCAGTGGTCAGGGCAAGGGCCCCGGTCAGTGATCGGGTGATGGGTCGGCGCATGCGTCCTCCTGACTCGGGGGTGAATTCAGCTCACCCAGAGTCATCCAGCCCCCATCGCGCCGCACCCGCACGCATGCCGAGGGCCCGGGCCTCCGTGCGGCACATGACGCGCACGTAGCGCGCCGGGACCGTACCGGAAGGACCGGGCCCGCTTCGGCCGACCGGTCAGGCGGACAACCAGATCAGCCGGTCAGTCGGTCAGTCGAGGTAGCCGGTCAGTCGAGGTAGTCGCGCAGCACCTGCGAGCGCGACGGGTGACGCAGCTTCGACATCGTCTTGGACTCGATCTGGCGGATGCGCTCGCGCGTCACCCCGTAGACCTTGCCGATCTCGTCCAGCGTCTTGGGCTGGCCGTCCGTGAGACCGAAGCGCATCGAGACGACGCCGGCCTCGCGCTCGGAGAGGGTGTCCAGGACCGAGTGCAGCTGCTCCTGGAGCAGGGTGAAGCTGACCGCGTCGGCCGGAACCACGGCCTCCGAGTCCTCGATGAGGTCACCGAACTCGCTGTCGCCGTCCTCGCCGAGCGGAGTGTGCAGGGAGATCGGCTCACGCCCGTACTTCTGGACCTCGACGACCTTCTCGGGGGTCATGTCGAGTTCCTTGGCCAGCTCCTCCGGGGTGGGCTCGCGGCCCAGGTCCTGGAGCATCTGGCGCTGCACACGCGCGAGTTTGTTGATGACCTCGACCATGTGCACCGGGATGCGGATGGTGCGGGCCTGGTCGGCCATGGCGCGGGTGATCGCCTGGCGGATCCACCAGGTCGCGTACGTCGAGAACTTGTAGCCCTTGGTGTAGTCGAACTTCTCGACGGCGCGGATCAGACCCAGGTTGCCCTCCTGGATGAGGTCCAGGAACAGCATGCCCCGGCCGGTGTAGCGCTTGGCGAGGGAGACCACGAGGCGGAGGTTGGCCTCCAGGAGGTGGTTCTTGGCGCGTCCCCCGTCCTGGGAGATGATCTCCAGCTCGCGCTTGAGCTTCGGTGCGAGCTTGTCGGAGTTGGCCAGTTTGTCCTCGGCGAACAGTCCGGCCTCGATGCGCTTGGCGAGCTCCACCTCCTGCTCGGCGTTGAGGAGGGGGACCTTGCCGATCTGCTTGAGGTAGTCCTTGACCGGGTCGGCGGTGGCGCCCGCGACCGCGACCTGCTGCGCGGGGGCGTCGTCCTCGTCGTCGTCGGAGAGTACGAAGCCCTTGCCCTCGCTGCTCTCCTCGTCGTCGCCCGCCTTGGCCGGGGTCTCCTCGGTCGAGTCGTCGTCGGCTGCGGCCGGGGCGTCCTTCTTCGCCGCGGACTTCTTCGCCGCCGTCTTCCTGGCGGTGGTCTTCTTCGCGGCGGTCTTCCCGGCCGTCGTCTTCTTCGCGGCGGCCTTCTTGGCGGGCCCCGAGCCCTCCTCGTCGACGACGGCGTCCACGGCCTCCGCGGCGGGTGCCGCGGCGGCCGCAACTGCCCGGGGGGCAGCCGCACTTGCCGCGAAGGTACGGGGAACGGCACGCTTGGCCGGGGTCTTCGCCGCGACGCTCTTGCGGGCGCCCTTCGGCGGCTCCGCGGCGGTCACCATCAGCGTCACACCCTCTTCCTCAAGGATCTGATTGAGGCTGCGCAGGACGTTCTTCCACTGGGTCGGCGGAATCCGGTCGGCATCGAATGCCCGACGCACGTCGTCTCCGGCGATCTGCCCATCAGCCTTCCCCCGCTCGATGAGCGCCAACACGGACTCGGACTCGGCGATCTCCGGCGGGAGCGTACGGGATGTGCTGGCCGACACGAACAACCTCTCGGAACGATGGAAATGGCGTCCGACCCCGCCCGCGAGGGCCTGAGCCGACGACCACCGGCTGGGGATGCACCGGCGGACCGGGCGAAGACCGGGAGCGGGCCGCGGGGCCGCGAGCGGCTCCGCATTCCCTCCTCGGCTGTCACCTCTTAGGTCATCGCGGGATTCCGAGGAGTGTTACGCCCAATCTTCGTGGTCCGAGTCACAACAGAATGACCATGAACGTCACAGAAGTGATGAGTGCCCACAATCGTGTCGCCGAACCCGAAGGGTCCGGCGACACGAGGAGCAACCTCCCGCACGGAGCGGGGCATTCGGGAGCGGTACGGAGTCAGTGCTCACGCGGCGCAGGAACGACGCGCTCCACTTCGGGGTGCACCGTGAGGAGTTGACGCATCGCCGACTCCGCTCCCGAACCGTCCCCCGCCGCAAGGGCGTCGGCGATCCGGGCGTGGTGGGAGAGCGAGGCGTCGGTGGGGCGGTCGCAGCCGAAGATCGGCCCGCCGGACACCTGAAGGGCGGCCGAGACGATGCCGGAGAGGTGCTCCAGCATGCGGTTGCCCGCGAGCTGGATGAGCAGGGAGTGGAACTCGGCATCGGCCCGGGAGAAGGTGAGGGAGTCGCCCTGGGCGAGCGCGTGCCCCATGATCTCGACCATGTCACCGATGCGCTGCTGCATGTCCGCGCGCCCGTGACCGGCGGCGAGCCTGGCCGCGAGCGGCTCGATCGTCCAGCGCAGTTCGGCGAGTTCGCGGCGCTGGTCGTCGCGCTGGGGGCCGAAGGCACGCCATTCGATGATGTCGGGGTCGAGCAGATTCCAGTCGCTGACCGGGCGGACACGGGTACCCACATTGGGACGGGCGCTGACCAGGCCCTTGGCCTCCAGGACGCGCAGCGACTCACGGACGACGGTGCGGGAGACCTCGAACCGCTGGCCGATCTCCTCGGGCACCAGCGGGCGGTCGGCGCCCAGATCGCCGGAGACGATCATCTGCCCGAGCTGCTGGACGAGTTGGCCGTGCAGTCCGCGGCCCCGGTTGCCGGCCGCGCGGCGGCCGACCCGGCCCAGGTCGGATTCCGGACTGTCCCAGCCGAGCGGGCCGACCCGGTCGGCGCCGGGAGTCTCCGCGTAGGGGTAGCGGTCGAGTTCACCAGGCCCGGCAAGACCTGAGTCGACGGGGCGGGCGGCGGTCATCATGGTGTGCGCAAGGGTACTCACGGATGAGTTGTCGGCTGGAGTCCGTTGCCCCTTGAGGTCTTTGGTGAAAAGCACACGAAAGGGTGATCACCGCCCACTCTTCAATTGACGCCTTATCGGAAAGAAATGGGCGTTCTCGGCGGAGTTGTGGGCGCTTCGTCGACTCTGCGTCGACTTGCGGTCACCAACGCGCCTTGCGGCGAAGCCCGGTGAGCAGATACGCGCACAGGAGTGCAGGGAGCGACAACACCAGTGCCACACCGACCGGTTGGGCGAGGAGCCGCATCGCCGACAGCAGCCACTGGTCCACATCACCGGGCAGCCTCAGCCACACCAGCTCCCGCAGCCTGCTCGGGAGTCCGGCCATCGAACGCGCGGCCGGTCCTGTGAGCAGGTGCTGGACCGCGGGCGCGACCACGACGGGTACGGCGAGTACTGCGGCCAGTCCGGCGGCGGTGACCCGGAAGACCCCGGCACCGAGCAGCCCGGCCCAGGCGCAGCCCACGCAGAGCGCGGCCCAACTCGCCGCCCTGGCAGGAAGATCCGGGGCGAGTTGCGCCAACTCCGCCCCGTACAAGAAGCGCAGGAGCAGGAAGTCCGCCCCCGCCGTCGTCGCGGCGAGCAGCAGCGCGAGGCCTGCTGACACGGTGAGCTTGGCCAGCAGGAGCCCCAGCTTCCGGGGGGACGTGCCCCGGGAGGCCGCGAGCGCCGGGTAACGGAACTCGTCCCCGAAGGCGAACGCACCGAGCAGGCCCGCACCGAAGGCAGCGGGCGGCAGCGGAAGCAGGTCGGGCCAGGCTGCCGTCGCGACGGGCAGGGGGGTGGCGCCGCCGCGCGCGAGGAACGCTGCGAGGACGGCGGAGACGCACAGGACGGCGGCGACGGTCACCGCGGTGGTCCTGGTGCCGAAGGTGCGGCTGAGCTCGTACCGGAGGGGACGGAGCGGGCTGCGGAGGGGGCGGGGCGGGGCGGACGCGGGGGCGGGGGCCGCGGTGACTGCGGGGGCGGAGGTGGCGGCAGCGATGGAGGTGGTGGCAGAGGTGGGTGTGGCAGGTGATGCGGGCTCGGGCCCGATGGCACCCGCCGCTTCCGGAGCACTGCCTTCCACCGGCGGCCGGGGTACGTGCAAGGGCTCGGCCCGCGGCCCCATGTCGCCGACCTCGTCGGCGAGTTGGTGCAGCAGTACGCCGTGCCGGAAGGCGGTCTCGCCGATCTCCGCGCAACTGCTGCCGTAGACGGAGAGCCGGTTCCCGCCCTCCGGTACGACCTCGACGGAGCGACGGCCCACCCTGGCCTCCTTGCCGAGGAGGGCGCCGAGCCGGAGCGCCTGCGGGGTGCGTACGGCGACCCGGGGGCGCAACCGGGTGCGGGCGAAGTCGGCGGCGTCCTGGTCGGCGACGAGGCGGCCCTGTTCGAGGGTGATGACGCGGTCGGCGGCGCGGGCGGCCTCCTTGGGGTCGCCCGTGGTGTACAGAACGGTGCCGCCGTGTGCGGCGTGTGCCCGCAGGAGCCCGAAGAGCCAGCTGTTGTCGCGGGGGGAGAGCCCGGCGGCGGGTTCGTCGAGCAGGAGGGTGTGCGGGTCCGCGAGGAGCGCGGAGGCGAGACCGAGCCGGCGGTCCATGCCGAGGGAGAGCGAACCGAGGCGCTGTTGCCCCAGCCCCGCGAGGCCGACGACGTCGAGCAGTTCGTCGGCGCGCGACATGGGAACCCCCGCCGCCGCGCACAGCATCCGGAGCTGACCGCGCGCGGTCCGGGAAGGGTTTCCGGGTACGTCGCCCAGGAGTGCGCCCACCTCACGGGCGGGGTGGGCGATGCGGTGCAGGGGCCGCCCCCTGAAGTAGGTGACGCCACGCCCCTGTTCGAGGGAGAGCATCAGGCGCAGTGTGGTGGTCCTGCCGGATCCGGGGGTGCCGAGGAGCGCGGTGACGTGCCCCGGCCGGGCCTGGAAGGTCAGGTCGTCCACGGCGGGCGGGCGGGCCCTGCGCCGGGTGCTGGTGAGTCCGATGGCCTGGAGCATCGCTTCCCTCGCGTCTCTTGCGTCTCCCGCATCTCCCGTCTCTCCCTCGGGAGGTGGGACCGCTCGGCGGCTGGGACGGGTACCGCAGCAACATAACGCGACATTTCAGACTTTTTGCGCAGCGGGAAGAACTGCGGGTGTCAGACCCTGGCCGGCTGTCGGGCCCTGCCGGCCGTCAGACCTCGGGACGCAGCATCGGCGGATTGAGCACCGGCGACCCGCCCGCCCTGAACAGCTGCGCGGGACGGCCGCCCTGACGGGTCGTCGTACCGCCGGAGGGTACGAGGAAGCCGGGCGTACCCGTCACCTTGCGGTGGAAGTTGCGGGGGTCGAGGACCACGCCCCACACCGCCTCGTACACCCTGCGCAGCTCACCGACGGTGAACTCCGGCGGGCAGAAAGCGGTGGCGAGCGAGGAGTACTCGATCTTGGAGCGGGCCCGCTCCACACCGTCGGCGAGGATCTGCGCGTGGTCGAAGGCGAGCGGGGCCTTGTGCTCGCCCTCCCTGCCGAAACCCTCCGCGTGGTCGAGCAGGTCCTCGACCGGGGCCCAGCGGGCGCTGTTGGCGTCGCCGCCCGCACGGGGGGCGGGCAGGTCGGGGGCGAGCGCCAGGTGGGCGACGCTCACGACTCTCATCCGGGGGTCCCGCCCCGGATCGCCGTAGGTGGCCAGCTGCTCCAGGTGGGCACCGTTGCCGAGGCCGGTGGCCGACGTGTCGTGCGCGGTGGGCACGGACAGGGCGGTGGGCGCGGACACCGCGACCAGCCCGGTCTCCTCGGCCAGCTCCCTGGCCGCGGCGGCCGCCAGGTCCTCGTCGGCACGGACGAAGCCGCCGGGCAGCGCCCAGCGCCCCTGGAACGGCGACTCACCGCGGCGTACGACCAGGGCGCAGAGCGCGTGGCGGCGCACGGTGAGCACGGCCAGATCCACGGTGACGGCAAAGGGCGGAAAGGCCGACGGATCGTAGGGCGACATGCCGCGATCATAGTCGTCTTCCTGACGATAAACAGTCCCCGCGCCCCTCCCCTTGCCCTGCCCTGCGACTCTTTCCCCGCCTCCTTCGCGACCCCCTTCTCCGCCTGCTCCGCCGTCCCGTTCCGCTTCGTCCCGCGTCATGGCCTCACACACCCAGCTGAAGCCCGTCCGCGGCTTCCTCGATCATCCCGAGCCCGAGCCTGCTGACCCGTACCGCGAAGGGCTCCGCCGCGACCCGCAGCCCGGAGAGCTGCAGGGCGCCCAGCGGTGCGCTGCTGAGCGGTGCCAGCCGGACCGTGCCCGCCGGAGCGTCCGGGCGGATGCCCACGAGGGTGGCCAGCAGGTGGATGCCCGCCGCGGCCGACACCGCGGCGGGCCTGCACGCCGCCGGGTGCGGCAGCGGCAGGCTGCCGCCGGTGCGCTGCTCCCCCGCGTACATCTCGGGCAGCCGGTGGTCGAAGGCGGCCGCCGCGTCCAGCAGTCCGCGCAGCAGGGATCCGGCCTCCTTCTCGTATCCGGCGGCCGCCAGTCCGGAGACGGCGACGGCCGTCTCGTGGACCCGTACGGCGCCGCTGCGGTGGCCGAACGGGTTGTACGCGGCCTCCTTCGCGCAGAGTCCGCGCAGCCCCCAGCCCGAGTCCATGGACGGACCGCCGAGCAGCCGGGCGAGCTGCTCGGTCTGCACCCTGTCCAGCAGCCCCGGTGCGAGCTGTCCGGCCCCCAGCAGACCCGTGTCCAGCAGGTGCACTGCTCCCGCGCCGAGCGGCGGAACCAGCCGCCCGTCGGGGGTCCTGGCCGCCGCGGGGCGGCCGCCCGCCCGGTCCTCGATCCAGAATTCCCGACGGAACGCACGGCGCAGGGCGCCCGCCCATTCGCGCCAGCCCTCGGCCCCGGGCCTGCCGCAGGCCTCCAGCAGGTCGGCGCCGAGCAGAGCCGCACGATGCGCATGCGCCTGTGTCTCGGCCCGGCACAGTCCGCCGGGACCGCCGTCCCGCAGGTACACCCCCTCGCCGACCGCGCTGCGCAGCCAGTGCAGGCACTGCTCGGCGGCGGGCAGCAGCTCCGCGAGTTCCGGCTCGGGAAGCCCCCAGCGCCTGGCCTCGGCGAGTACGACGGGGAAGGCGAGGGTCGCCTCCACGCCGGTGCAGCCCGCCGGTAGGTACGGTCCCGCGTCCCGGAACGGCCCAGGGATCCTGCCGTCGCCGCCCTGCCGGGACCGCGCGACGGTACGCAGCGTGGCCGCCGCCAGCCGGGTGCCGAGCGGAAGGGCCATCCTGACCGCCCAGAGCGCCTCGGCCGGGGCGAGCCCGCAGCGCCACGGGACACCGGCCGCCGGATACACGTCCGACGGGTGGGCGGGGTCCCGCATCAGCAGGGAGCGCAGGTCGTCGACGCCGGCCCGCAGCAGGTCACGCACCCGGGGGTCGTCGCCCTCCGCGTCCACCTCCGGCAGCGGGCAGCTGCCGCTCCGGCCGGCGGAGCGGACCACCCGGTCGGCCCTGACCCGCAGTTCGATGGTGCGGGAGCCTCCGGGCGGCAGCTCCATCTCCCAGCGCAGCAGTCCTGCCGAGGCGAGGGCGTCGCCGGGCGGCGGGTCGGCCGTCACCACGGCCAGGGCGTGGGACGCGGCCCAGCGCAGGCCGGAGTCGTGGACGCTGGCGGGCAGTTCGGGTCCCGGCCGGCCCGCTCCGATGGCGCCCAGGTCCGCGAGGTCGGTGGCCAGGGAGATCTCCACCGGCACCCGGATCGGGCGGGGCACCGAGTTGCGCAGGGTGATCCGCTCGATGCCGTCGGCGGTCCTGATCCGCTCGACTGCGACCCCGGGGTCGGGGCCGCAGCCACCGGGCGTACGGACCACCGACACGAACCTGGCCCGGTCCGCGCCGGTCAACCTGCCCCGTACGGCGACGGGTTCACGGCCGGCCACCCGCAGCACACAGCGCGAGAGCAGCCTGCGGCCCGACTGGTAGAAACCTTCGAGCCCGTTCCCGGTGAGCTGGCCGTGCTCGGCGGAGATGGCGAGGGAGGGCAGGTCGGCGCAGACGATCATCGTGTGCACCGCGGGCAGTGCGGCGGGCTGCCCGCCTCCTGGGGCGCCGCCTCTGACCGGGGCGGTCCGGTCGGGGCGGCGGGGCCCCGGGGGTGTGCCGCGGGTTGCGGACGACGGCGGGACGGTGAGTGCCATGCGGTGCCTTCTCTGCGCTCCGAAGGATGGCGACGGATGTGACGGCGCGGTGCGTGCGGCGACGCCACACAGGTGAACGCGGGCGCGGGCAACCGGGTCACGGTCGGCGGGGGCGGGGAAAGCGGAAACCGGAGGGAAGGGGCGCACTCCCGTCATCGCCCGCGCCGGGCCCGGTGCGGGGTGTCCCGTCGGCGCACCCCCTCCCGGGCCGCCACCGGACCGGGCCGCGCGCCGATCGCGCGGGCAACGGGCCGGTCCGCCGGACGGCCCGGCCGGATCCGCCGTCCCGGCCTCCCTCCCCGTACCCCCGCCCGCACGCCGCGAGCACTCCGCATCTGCGGCTTCGGCGGTGCGGGCAGCGGGCGCCGCCCCGGTCCGGCCCCGGTCCGGCCGCTCGCCATCACCGCGCGACGGCCGCCGGCCTTCCCCTCGCGCGCGGACCGGTCCTCGCGCAGGCAGGCCCGCAGCCGTTCCGGGTCGAGGCCCTCGTTGCAGGCCTGGTGAAGCAGTTGGGCGAAGGTGTACTCGGCGTCGGCGCGCAGGGCGAGGCCGAGGGCGGCGCGGGCCTCCGGTTCGTCGCCGGCGGACCAGGCGACCCAGCCCGCGAGGGTCAGTGGCGGCGCCGCGTAGGTGTCGTACGGTCCGACGCACCGCCTGGCCAGTGCCCGCCAGAGCCGTAGCGCGGGGGCCGCCTCGGGGCCCTCCATCCATTCCGCCGCACGGTCCCGGGTCTCCCGGTCCTGGAGCCCCACGACGAGGGTGGCCGCCTCCTCGTCGCTGACCAGATCGTCGTCGCAACGGTCCGCCTCGGCCCAGGAACCCCGGGGCGGCGGAGCCTGCCCGAAGCGCTTGATCAGGACCCGGGCCAGGGCGACGGTCTCCTCGGCGACCTCGGCGCGGCCGGTCGCGCTGAGGATCCGGGGGACGACACGGCCTCCGGCGGCGTCCAGTGACCGCACCTGCGCGCGGAGGGTGTCGGGGTCGTGCGGACGGGCGGTGAGCCGGTCCTCCATCTCGCGCAGCGTTCCTCGTACCTGGATCCCGGCGTACGCGGCGGCAGCGGCCATCACCGACGTACCGGGCGGGGCCACCCTGGTGCCCTCCTGCGGGCAGCAGCGGCCGTCCGGGCAGCAGTAGGACCAGAACCGGCCGCCCGAGATGCAGAGCGCCTCGAACACGGGGACGTCCAGGGCGCCGCAGGCCACTCGCAGCCGCTGGGCGAAGGTCCGCAGCCGCTCCATCACCTGTCTGCCGGTCTGGCCTTCGACCGGGTCCTGGCAGAGGAAGATGACGATGCCGTCGGGGCGGCCGCTGTGCCGCTCGCTGTTGGCCACGAGGGAGTCGGCGAGCTGTCCGGCCAGCGGCGCCCATTCCTTCGGGGATTTCGGGATGCCGAGCCTGAGCCTTCCGCCGAACCTGCCCCGGCGCCCGTGCAGGGCCACCATGACCACGGAGTCGTTGGGGAAGTAGCCCATCAAGTACGGCAGGGCGTCGGCCAGTTGGGCCGACCCCCGCAGGGTGATCTGCTGCTCGTCGGCCGACGTGGCGGTGTCGCCGGGCCCGTGCTGCTCACTGTTCGTGTTCATGTCGCTACGTTGCATCGGGGGCCGGGAATCCCGCCACCCCTGTGGATAACGTTATCCACAGGGAGCGGGGGTACGTTCGCGCGATGTCGGTGCCATCGGGTTGCATGGGGACATGACCAACGCAGATCTCAGGGCACAGGCCGACTCCGTACTCGCCCGCCTCGTCGGGGACCCCAGCGGCACGGCCCGGCTGCGCGAGGACCAGTGGCGGGCCATCGAGGCGCTCGTCGCGGACAAGCGCAGGGCGCTGGTCGTGCAGCGGACCGGGTGGGGCAAGTCCGCCGTGTACTTCGTGGCGACCTCGCTGCTGCGGGCGCAGGGCGACGGACCGACGGTGATCGTCTCCCCGCTCCTGGCGCTCATGCGCAACCAGGTGGAGGCCGCGGCCCGGGCCGGTATCCGGGCGCGCACCATCAACTCGTCCAACCAGGAGGAGTGGGATGCGGTCCAGGCCGAGGTGGCCGCCGGGGACGTCGACGTGCTCCTCGTCTCGCCGGAGCGGCTGAACAACCCGGACTTCCGTGACAACGTTCTGCCCAAGCTGTCCGCCGCCACCGGGCTGCTGGTGGTGGACGAGGCGCACTGCATCTCCGACTGGGGGCACGACTTCCGCCCCGACTACCGGCGGCTGCGCACCATGCTCGCCGAACTGCCGCCCGGCGTCCCGGTCCTGGCCACCACCGCCACGGCCAACTCCCGGGTCACCGCCGATGTCGCCGAGCAGCTCGGTACGGGCGCCGGGACCGACGCGCTGGTGCTGCGCGGGCCGCTGGACCGGGAGAGCCTCAGCCTGAGCGTCCTCCAGCTCCCCGACGCGGCGAGCCGGCTGGCCTGGCTCGCCGATCATCTGAACGAGCTGCCGGGCTCCGGAATCATCTACACGCTGACCGTGGCCGCCGCCGAGGAGGTCACCGCGTACCTGCGCCAGTGCGGGCACACGGTCTCCTCGTACACCGGCCGCACGGAGAACGCCGACCGTATGCAGGCGGAGGAGGACCTCCTCGCCAACCGGGTCAAGGCGCTGGTCGCGACCTCCGCGCTGGGCATGGGCTTCGACAAGCCCGACCTCGGCTTCGTGGTGCACCTGGGCTCGCCCTCGTCGCCGATCGCCTACTACCAGCAGGTGGGCCGTGCGGGCCGCGGGGTGGAGCACGCGGAGGTGCTGCTGCTGCCGGGCAAGGAGGACGAGGCGATCTGGCGGTACTTCGCGTCGGTCTCCTTCCCGCCGGAGGAGCTCGTGCGGCGCACCCTCGACGCGCTCGCGCAGTCCTCGCGCCCGCTCTCGCTGCCCGCGCTGGAACCGATGGTCGACCTGCGGCGCACCCGCCTCGAAGCCATGCTCAAGGTGCTCGACGTGGACGGTGCGGTGCACCGGGAGAAGGGTGGCTGGGCGGCCACGGGCCGGCCCTGGGTGTACGACGCCGAGCGGTACGCGTGGGTGGCCCGGCAGCGCAGCACCGAGCAGCAGGCGATGCGAGAGTACGCGTCGACGGCCGGCTGCCGCATGGAGTTCCTGCGCCGGCAGCTGGACGACGAGGAGGCGGCGCCCTGCGGACGCTGCGACAACTGCGCGGGAGCGAGGTTCGACGGCAAGGTGTCGGGCACCGCCCTGGACGCCGCCCGCGGTGAACTCGGCCGTCCCGGTGTGGAGGTGGAGCCGCGCAAGATGTGGCCGACCGGCCTGCCCGCGGTGGGCATCGACCTGAAGGGACGCATTCCGCAGGGCGAGACCGCCTTCCCGGGGCGGGGGCTGGGGCGTCTCTCCGACATCGGCTGGGGGAACCGGCTGCGCCCGATGCTCGCGACGCAGGCTCCGGACGGTCCCGTTCCGGACGATGTGTTCCAGGCGGTGGTGACCGTGCTGGCCGACTGGGCGAAGGGGCCCGGTGGCTGGGCGTCCGGGGAGGCGGACGCGCCGCCGCGCCCGGTGGGGGTCGTCACGGTGCCCTCGTACCGCAGGCCGGCGCTGGTCATGTCGCTGGGCAGGCGGGTCGCGGAGGTGGGCCGGATGCCGTTCCTCGGTTCGCTGGAGTACGCGCCGGAATCCGCCGGGACTCCGATGCCGCAGGCGAACAGTGCCCAGCGGGTCCGTTCGCTGCACCAAGTGCTGACCGTGCCGGGGCAGTTGGCCCAGGCGCTGGCCGAGGCCGGTGGCCCCGTACTGCTGGTGGACGATCTCTCCGACACGGGCTGGACGCTCGCCATGTCGGCACGGCTGCTGCGCCGGGCCGGGGCGGAGGGGGTGTTTCCGCTGGTCCTCGCCGTTCAGGGGTGACGAGAGGTATCGGGAGCGGCCCGACTGGGCAGGGATATCAGTGTCGTATCCACAGAATCCGGTCGGCCGCCCCAATTGCTCGTTGCCGCATTCCCTCGCGCCAGGAAGAATTGGCAGCGCTCCCCGCACGGTTCCCTGTGGTCCGCAAGGGCTGTGCCGTGGCGCGCCCCCAGTCGACCTTGCCCGCAGCTGTGGGCGTATGCGAAGGGAGGACCGTGACCTTCGGATTCGCTCCGTCGCCAAGTTCGCTGAGCCCGTCGTCGGCCGATCCGGCCAGCAGGCTGGGCCGGACGCTGGAACCCGCCGAGTGGGCTTCGGCGGGAATTCCCCTGCTGCGCAACCCCCGTGAGGTCGTCAGCGGCCTGCACGCCCGTCATCAGCCCGCGACCTCGACCGCCGTGGTCGCCGTACTGGACACCGAGGAGCGGCTGATCGCCAGCGCCTCGTTCGCCCGCCGCTCCTCCCCCGCGGACGGCTGGGAGCTGCGCAACTCACTCCTGGCCCATCTGCGCAGGGTCATCCCGCACGACCTGCGCCGACGTACGCCGGTGCGGACCGCCGTGCTGCTCTACTGCCGTGACGGCGACGAGCGCTGGACGGAGGAGGACGGGGCGTGGATGTGGGGTCTGCGTGACGCCTGCACCCTGCACGGGCTGCGCTGCGGGGCGTACATCACGCTGACGCGCGGCGGCTGGCAGGTGCTCGGTGAGGGGCGTGGCGGGCGTCGGCCCTACGCCGGGTCGCGGCCCACCGGCCTCGCGGACTCGCTGGCCGAACCCGAACCCGCGCCGCAGCGCACCGGCGGCGGCGCCTCGGAAGCCCTGCGCCGGGCGGCGGCCCGCTGATCCGGCAGGAGCACTGCCGGATCCAGCGGGCCGCGGCCGGGCGGCCGGCGTCTCAGACGCCCGCGCCCAGCCCGGCGTTGATGCGCTCCGGGTCGCCGCAGACGATCAAGAGCACTCCGGCACGTTCCCGCGCCAGGGGCAGCGACCGGGCCAGGGTGTCCCCGGCCTCGTCGTTGACCGCGACGACGACCACCGGGCGGGTGGCGGCGCGCTCGGCGGCACCGAGGTCCGCGTAGAAGACGTCGTCGCGGGCGTCGTGCTGTGCCCAGTAGGACGCTTCGCCGAACGACAATTCGTGGGCGGCCCACGGGTGTTGCTCACCCGTGGTCAGCACCAGCACGTCGCCCGGCGCACGGCCGGAGTCGAGCAGCAGGTCCACGGTCTCCCCGGCGGCGTCGAGTGCGCCGTTCGCGGGGGCCGGGATGAGCTGGATCTGGGGCCGGTCCGCGGCCGGGGCGGCAGCGGCGACCGGTGGGGCCTGCGGTGCGGAACGATTCTCCGCAAGGGGGGCCTGGGGCCGGTCGGCCGACGTGCGCGTCCGCTGTGCCGGAGGGCCGGGACGGGCGGCGGGACCGGGGCGCGGCACCGCCGCGGGACGCGGTCCGGGAACGGGGCGAGGGGTCGACGCGGTCCGGCCGGCGGCCGGCGTGACGCGGGGACCCTGGGCGCTCTCGTGAATCTGAGGCTCCTGGGGAATGAGAGGCATGAGTGGAAATCTGTCGGACGCCGGTGCGGCAGGCACCGGCGGTGGTGCGTCGAGCGGTACAGCGGTGGTGCTTCACTGCGACGCGCGGGGCAGGCCGCGCGTCCGGCAGAGCTGTGCCCAGCGGTGAACGGTCAGAAATCGAAGCCGAGTTGGCCCCCGCTTTCCAGTGCTGCGGCCTCTGCCGAGATCCGGTGTTTCTTGAGGTGCCGCCACCGCGGGAGTCCGTCGAGATAGGACCAGGAGAGGCGGTGGTGCGGGGTGGGGCCGAGTTCCGCGAGGGCGGCCTGGTGCACGGGCGACGGGTAGCCGGCGTTGGCGGCGAATCCGTAGGGCGCACAGCCCCCGGCCTCCGTCTCCAGCTCCGCCATCATCGCGTCCCTGCGCACCTTGGCGATCACCGAGGCGGCCGCGACCGCGATGCAGGACTGGTCTCCCTTGATCACCGTACGGACCTTCCAGGGTGCCCCGAGGTAGTCGTGCTTCCCGTCGAGGATGACCGCATCGGGCCGTACCGGCAAGGCATTTAGCGCACGTTCGGCGGCGAGCCGCAGGGCTGCCGTCATCCCGAGTGCGTCGATCTCCTCGGGACTGGAGTGGCCCAGTGCGTACGAGGTGACCCACTCCTCCAGCAGGACCACGAGGGCGTCGCGGCGCTTGACGCTGAGGAGCTTGGAGTCGGTGAGTCCGGCGGGCGGGCGGCGCAGTCCGGTGACGGCGGCGCACACGGTGACCGGTCCGGCCCACGCTCCGCGCCCGACCTCGTCGACTCCGGCGACGATCTTGGCACCGGTGGTGGCGCGCAGTGAGCGCTCGACGGTGTGAGTGGGAGGTTCGTACGGCATGGCGCCTGCCAGGGTACGCCGCCGGGTGCGGGCCGCGACACCCGCCCCGCCCCGATGGCGCGTTCGCCGGTCACCGGGGCGGGGCGCGGCCCCGCCCCCGTACGCCACGAGGTGCCGTACGGGGGCGGGGCCTACCGCCCGTACTCCCCGCTGTCGCCCGAGTCGAGGCCGGAACAGTCGGTCACCGACTCGTCGAGCGGGCGCTCGGCGACGAGGTCGAGGGCGCGCTGCAGGCCGAGGCTGGTGGCGTACCACGGGCTCTCTTCGAGGTCGTTCATGATGCCGCGCAGCGCACAGGTCCGCTGTGGTTCGGGGAGGGTGTCGAGGGCGGGCACGGCGTCGGCGGACAGGTCCTGGAAGTAGTCGACGTCGATCACCTCCTGGTGCTTGAAGCGCGCGACGTTGCGCTCCGCGACCATGGCGTCGGGCGAGGCGAGACCGAAGGCGAGAACGGCGGCTGCGGCACTGCCCGCGACGGCCCTGGGCAGCCAGCGCGCACCGAACACGCCCGCCGCCATGATCAGTACGATCACCACGCCGAGCCAGATCTCCATCGCGGTGACCGAGACGCGCAGCCGGGTCAGTCCGTACGTCTCGACGTACAGGTCCATCCTGCGCAGTGCGGACGCCACCACGACCAGGGTGAGCAGGCAGAGCACACCGAGCACGGAGCGCACGAGCACCGCGTCGCGGGCGCCCGAGCGCGGTGCCCAGCGCTTGGCCAGGGCGATCACCACGAGGGTCAGCAGGGTCGCCCAGAGCAGCTGCCAGAAGCCTTGCCTGGCGTACTCGGAGTACGACAGGCGGGTCTCCTTGAACACCTTCTCGTACCCGCCGAGCAGCACGGTGAGCTGTACGGCGATGAAGGCCGCGAAGAGCAGGTTGAGGACGATGAGCGGAAGCGCCCATTCCAGGCGGCCTCGCGCACGTGCCGGGGCGATCCTGGCCTTGTCCCACTGGTGCGGTGCGGCGGCGGTACGGGCTGCGGCCAGCGCGCCGACGAGGCCCAGCGCGCACAGCAGGATCCGCCACGGGCCGTCGGAGACCGAGGCGTCGGGGACCAGGTTGCCGAGGATCTCGGCGAAGGCGGCGTCCGCGCTGACGAACAGCGCGCCGAACACCACCAGCAGGACGACGGCGATGAGCACGGTGCGCACCACGGGGCCCCAGCGGTCGCGCGAGCCCCCTGCCCGCTCCCGCAGGCCCCGCCAGCCCCACCGGATGCCCGGGATCACCGAGCCGACGATTCCCAGGGAGCCGATCAGGATGCCCAGCCAGCTCCGGCTGCCGTGCAGGGCGAGCGAGCCGAGCGCGAGCGCGGAGAGCACCGCGAGGAAGGTCGGCCAGCCCGCGTCCCGCAGCGCGGGTATCGCGAGGAGGGCCAGCCCGCCGAGTCCCCAGACCAGGGTCCAGGGGCGGATGCGGCGGCCGGCCGCCTGGGCGGCGAAGAACGCGGCGAGGGCGGCGGGGACGGCCACGACCAGGAGGTTCAGGCCGAGCCCGTCACCGAGGAAGAGACCGCTGAGCAGTGCGGTGGCCGCCGCGGCCCAGAGCGAGGCGGCGCGCGCCTTGGCGGGCGGGTCGGGACGGACCCCGGCGCGCCAGGCGGGCGGTTCGGCCAACTTCTGCTTCCGCTCGCGCTGCCACTGCTGCTGCGCCTGCCACTGCTGCCACTGCTGCTGCTGGCGCATTTGCAGCGCGGACTGCGGCGGCATGTACGAGGGACCAGCGGGCGGCGCGGCGGCGTGCGGTGCGGCAGCGTGCGGTGTCGCGGCGTGCGGCGCACCGGCGGGCGGTGTCGCGGCGGGCGGTGCGGCTGCGGGCGGCACAGCGGCAGACGGTGCGGCAGCAGGCGGTGTGGCTGCGGACTGCGCGGCTGCGGGCGGTGCGGCAGCCGCCTCGGACGGTGTGGCTGCGGACGGCTCGGACGGTACTGCGTCGTCAGGCACGGGACCCCCTCCCGACCAGGCGCTTCGCGTCTCGCGCAAGGCGTGGCGGGGCGGCCCGGTGTCAATTTCGGCGCACGCCCGTGATGATCAACGGAGCGGCGTGGCCGTCAGCGTAGCCCGGCGACCGGACGCGTGTTCCCCCACCCCGGGGATGCGGACAGAACCGTGACAGGACACGGTCACCCTCGCGCACACAGGGGTCCGGCCCCCACGTGCGCGACGGTGACCGCGCGTCAGCCGGCCTTGGCTCAGCGCGCCGAGGCCGGCATCCACCCGGGCAGTGCCTCGGTGCGCTTCAGCCAGGCTTCCGGCGGGCTTCCCGCCGAGGCGCCCGCGAGGATGCCGCCGACGATCGCGCAGTTGGTGTCGACGTCGCCGCCGACCTGCGCGGTCGTCCAGAAGGCCCCTTCGAAGTCGCCGAGTCCCCTGGCCGCCGACCACAGCGCGAACGGCACCGTGTCGTGGGCGCTGGTGCGCCGGCCGCAGCCGAGCACGGCGGCGACCGTACCGGCGTCGTCGTAGTCGAGCATGTTGCGGGCGCGGCGCAGCCCGGCCGCGACCGCGCTGCGCGGAATGAGCGCGATCACACCGTCGAGCAGCCCGGCCGGGGTCGGTGCACCCGCCGGGTCGGCCGCCAGCGCGGCAGCGGCGGCGACCGCCATCGCGCCCATCACGGCTTCGCGGTGCTGGTGGGTGACGTACGCGGAGATCTCGGCCTGATGGGTCGCCTGCTCGGGGTCGTCCGCGTACCAGGCTCCGAGCGGGGCGATCCGCATGGCGGCGCCGTTCCCCCAGGAGCCGCGCCCGTCGAACAGTGCGGCGGCCAGCTCGCGCCAGTCGCCGCCCTCCCTGACCAGCCGCAGCATGCGGTTGACGGCGGGGCCGTAGCCCCGGTCGAAGTCGTGGTGGTCGGCGAAGGAGCGCGCGAGCGCGTCCTGGTCGATCCGGCCCTGCTCGGCGAGTACGGCCAGGACGGAGGCGGCCATCTCGGTGTCGTCGGTCCACTGCCAGTCACCGGCGGGCAGTTCGCGGCGCTTGAGCAGGGGGTAGTTGGCGGGTACGAAGAACTGGGAGCCCAGGGCGTCTCCCACGGCGAGCCCTCGAAGGCTGGCCAGTGCGCGCGCGTGGCGCGGGTCGGAAGCGGAGTCAGCGGTCATCGCTGTGCACTCTAACCGGTGACCTTCGACCGCTCCCCGGTGATTCCGTACGGTTCCGGGGCACGCCAGCGCGCGAAGGGCCTGTCCAGTGTGTACCTTCCGTCCTCGCCGAGCTCCAGCACCCGCATCTCCGCGTTGTCCGGGTTGGACAGCACCTCGAACTCGTCCACCTGCCAGTGGAACCAGCGCATGCAGAACAGCCGCATGGTCAGCCCGTGCGTGACGATCAGGACGTTCTCCGGGTGGTCGGCCGCCTCGAAGCTCCGGTAGAGGCTCTCCAGGAAGGCGCCCACCCGGTCGTAGACGTCCGCCCCTGACTCCCCCTGGGCGAAGCGGTAGAAGAAGTGCCCGTACGCGTCCCGGTACGCCTTCTGGAGTCGTACGTCGTCCCTGTCCTGCCAGTTCCCCCAGTCCTGCTCGCGCAGCCTCGGCTCCTCCCTGACCCGCACCTGTGCGGGGTCGAGGTCGAAGGCGCGGAAGGTCTCGTGGGTGCGCCGGTAGGGGGAGACGTACGCGCTGATCCCCTCGTCGCCGAACAGTTCCCTCAGTCGCTCCCCCGCCTGCCGGGCCTGTTGCCAGCCCTTGTCGGTGAGCCTCAACGCGTGGTCGGGCTCACGTTCGTACACGGTGTCATCGGCGTTGCCCTCGGATTCGCCGTGCCGGACGAGGACGATGCGTCGCGGTCGTGCCATGCCGAAACCCTAGTTCGAGTGGGCGGCGAGGGCTCAACCGGCCAGCTGCCCCGCCTCCATCCGGCGTATTTCCCCGGTGAAGCGGCGCCGCAGCAGCCGGTCGTGCGAGACCACCACCAGGGCTCCGGTCCACCGCGCGAGCGCCTCCTCCAGCTCGTCCACCAGGGCGAGCGCCAGGTGGTTGGCGGGCTCGTCGAGGAGCAGCAGGTCGGCGGGCCTGGCCAGCAGCCTGGCCAGGGCGAGCCTGCGCCGCTGGCCGGCCGAGAGCGCGCCGACCGGCACCCGCAGGTCGCGGGGGCGGAAGAGCCCGAACGACAGCAGCAGTTCCTCCTGCTCCTCCTCGGTGAGCGGCAGTCCCCGCCCGAAGGTGGCCAGCACGTGCTCCGTGGGGCGGTGCACGGGTATTTCCTGGGCGAGGTAGCCGATGCGGCCCCGCCGGGTCACCGTTCCCTCGTCCGGCTGCGCGACTCCCGCCATGAGGCGCAGCAGCGTGCTCTTGCCCGCCCCGTTGCCGCCGTGGATCAGCAGCCGCTGCCCGGCGTCGACGGTGAGCCCGTCGACCGCGAGCCGTCCGGCGACCCGTACGCCGTCGAGTGCGACCAGGGTCCCTTCGGCCGCCCCCGCCACCGGCCTGGCCCGGAACCGGATCGGCTCCGGCGGTCTGGCCACCGGCTCCTCGTCCAGCCGGCGCATCCGCTCCTGTGCGTTGCGCACCCGGGAGGAGACCGAGGCCTGAACCCGGTTGCCCGCCCTGCCGTACGCCATCTTGTTGCGGTCCTGCATGGCGCGGCCCTGGGAGACCGCGTGCGCGGTGGTGCCGGTGTACTCCTCCAGCCGCTCCCGCTCCTCGCACCACTGGGCGTACGCCTGCTCCCAGCGGGCCCGGGCGGCGGCCTGCCCGGCGCGGAAGCCCTCGTACCCGCCGCCGTACCGCACGACGGTGCGCCGGTCGGCGTCGACCTCCAGGATCGTGGTGGCGATCCGCTCCAGGAAGAGCCGGTCGTGCGAGACGGCGACGACCGTCCCGCCGTGGGCGAGCAGTGCGCCCTCCAGCCAGTCGAGCGCGGACTCGTCCAGGTGGTTGGTTGGCTCGTCGAGCAGCATCACCTCGGGGGCCGCCGCGATGAGGCAGGCGATGCCGAGCCGCGCCTGCTCCCCGCCGGACAGGCTGCCGAGCACCCGCTCCCGTCCGATCCGGCCGAGACCGAGGCCGTGCAGCGCCTTGTCGACCCGGGCGTCCGCCTCGTACCCGCCGCGCAGCTCGAAGACGGTGAGGAGGTCGCCGTACTCCGCGAGCGCCGACTCGTCGGCGGTGCCGAGGTCCGCCTCCAGCACCCGCAACCGGTCCTCGATGGCCCGCAGTTCGGCCAGCGCGGCGTCCACGGCGTCGCCGACCGTACGGTCCTGGGGCAGTTGCGGGGTCTGGGCGAGCAGCCCCGCCCCGTGCTCGGAGAGGGTCACGACCTCGCCCTCGTCGGGTGCTTCGAGGCCCGCGAGCAGCCTCAGCAGGGTGGACTTACCCGCGCCGTTCTCCCCCACGATGCCGGTCCGCTCACCGGGGCGGACGGTCAGCGAGACATCGTCGAGCAGCAGGCGGTCACCACGGGACACGGTCACTCCGCGCAGCGAAATCTGGGTTCGAGCAGACAAACATGCCTCCGGGGTACGGGGATCAGGTCAGGCCAGGCCACGTCAGGCACGGTGGCGAGAACCTCTAATGCCACCAATGTTGCGTTACCATCAGCATGACACACCCCTCCCGCCTAATGCAACAGGAGTAGCAATTGACTTCGGAACCCCCCTCTCCCCCGAGGCAGGCACGGACGCAGACGCCGCCCAAGACCCCGGCCCCCGTCACCCGCCGCCCCGGCGGCCGCACCGCCCGCACCCGCATCGCCGTCCGCGACGCCGTCCTCACCGGCCTCGGCGAGCACGGCTACCCGGGCCTCACCGTCGAATACGTGGCCGAGCGCTCCGGGGTGCACAAAACGACCCTCTACCGCCGCTGGGGCAACCTCGAAGGCATGGTCGCCGACGCCCTCGACATGGCCGGCGAGGACGACTGGACCCCGCCGGACACCGGCAGCCTGGCGGGCGATCTGCGCGCCCTGGCCCGCGACACCGCCGCATCCTTCACCGATCCGGCCACGGCCGCCGCCCCCACCGCGTTCATCGCCGCCGCGTTCCAGTCGCAGCAGGCGGCACAGGCGCTGCACGCCTTCTACACCGTGCGGTTCACCCGCTGCGAGGCCCTGGTCACCCGCGCTGTCGCCCGGGGCGAAGCCGCCCAGGACACCGATGCGGGCGCCGTCGTCCGCGCGCTCTCCGCACCGCTCTTCCTACGCCTGTTCATCACCCGCGAACCGGTCGACGAGGCCCTCGCCGACCAGACCGCCGCAGCGACCCTCGCCGCCATCACCTCGGGCGCGTACCGCCGCACCACCGGCACCTAGCCCCGGCCCCTGGACGAGGAGCCCGCCAACCCCTCACACCGTCCACCCCGGCTCCAGCTGCACCACGTCCCCCGCCAGCGCCGCCACGTCCGCCTCGGTCTGCGCCCGCAGCGACAGCCGTTCCACCCGCTCCGCCCGGTACTTACCGTGCTCGGCGGCCGACTGCCACATCGACAGCACCAGGAACTCGTTGCCCGGCGCCTCCCCGAACAGCCCGCGCAGCATCCCGGGCGACCCCGCCATGGCCGGATTCCAGACCTTCTCCTGCATCAGCGCGAAGTGTTCGACGCGGTCCTCGCGCACCTTGCAGTGCGCGACCCGCACCACATCGGCATCGGTGAACCTCGGCTCGAAGCCGGTCTTGATGTCGAAGCGGTGGTCGAAGAGCTTGACCTGGATGTCCTTGTACGTACCCGACTGCCCGGCCGCGAGCCGGTCGTGCGAGCGCGCCATGAAGGAGTCGTAGAAGGCGCGGCTCTCCCAGAACGCGAAGACATGGGCCACCCCGTCCCGCCCTCGGCTCCAACCGCCGCTCTGGCCCCGGAATCCGGGTTCGCCGAGCAGCCCCGCCCATTTCCGCTGTCCCCGCTCGAAACCTCTACGGTCGATCACGGTGCAGCGAATCCACTTGACCAGCACCGCGCCATCGTACGGCCACGAAGGTGGCGCCGGTCACCCCGCGAAGGCGGCTACCGAGCGCCCAACCACCCTTTCCCTGCTGCTGGTTCACCTGCCCCCTGCCGGGTGCGACTTGTCCGGCTCGTGCTTCCCCTGTGAGGATCGACGCACAACAGGAAGCGGAGGGAAGCACGTTGAGCAGCTTCAACAAGGGGATCGTCAAAGCCGTGGTCACCCTGAAGTGGGACCCCAGCCCGCTCGGCACGGCCGCCAGCGACCTCGACATCATCGCCGCGACCTACCGTACGGACGACCCGTACGGCAGCCCCGCGTACCTGGTGCACTTCGGCAGCCGGTCGCCGGACGGCACCATCACCCTCAACCGGGACAGCAAGACCGGCCAGGGCTTCGGCACGGACGAGCAGATGACGCTCGAACTCGACCGTCTCTCCGAGGAGTACGCGCGCGTGGTGCTGGGTGTGGCGATCCAGCAGCGCGACGGCAGAAAGGTATTCGGCGACATACAGAGCACCCACATCCGAATCCTCGAAGGCCACACCGAGCTCGTCAGCAATGACTTCTCCACGCTGTCCGGCGCGACCGCCGCCACCATCGGCGAATTCGTCCGTGACACCGACGGCAGCTGGGAATTGCGTGAGACGGTCCGGGGGTTCGATGCCGAACCGACGGAATTCACCCGGCTGATGGGCGCACGCCAGGACTGACACACGCCTCACGAGTTCCGGGCGTACGTACGGCGAAGGGCGGCGACCCCCTCCCGGGGATCGCCGCCCTTCGCTTCACGCCCGTACGACGGACGCGTCACTCACCGTGCACCGTGTGTCAGCTGCAGCCGCTGGTCGAGCCGCAGCCCTCGCAGATGTAGCAGCTGCCCGCACGCTGCATCTTCGTACCGCAGGAGAAGCAGAGCGGTGCGTCGGCGCTGACGCCGAGCTGCATCTCGACGAGCTCCGCCGAGTTGTGCGCCTGCTTCGGGGCCGGAACCGGGGCCTCCGCCTTGGGGGCGGCGACCTGGGCCAGCGGTGCGGACTGGGACAGGCCCTCCACGTCCAGCTCGTCCTCGCCGAGGACCGGCTCGTACGAACCGGTGTCGAGGTGGCGCTGACGCTCCTCGGCGGAGTGGATGCCGAGCGCGGAACGCGTCTCGAAGGGCAGGAAGTCCAGCGCCAGGCGGCGGAAGATGTAGTCGACGATCGACTGCGCCATCCGCACGTCCGGGTCGTCCGTCATGCCGGCCGGCTCGAAGCGCATGTTGGTGAACTTCGAGACGTACGTCTCCAGCGGCACGCCGTACTGGAGGCCGACCGAGACCGCGATGGAGAAGGCGTCCATCATGCCCGCGAGGGTCGAGCCCTGCTTGGACATCTTGAGGAAGACCTCGCCGAGACCGTCGTCCGGGTAGGAGTTGGCGGTCATGTAACCCTCGGCGCCACCGACCGTGAAGGAGGTGGTGATCCCCGGGCGGCCCTTGGGCAGACGCTTGCGGACCGGGCGGTACTCGATGACCTTCTCGACGGCCTTGCGGATCTCCGTCTCGGCCTTCGCGGTGACCTCGGTCTTCTCCTGCTCCTTCTTCTTCGCGGAGAGGGGCTGACCGACCTTGCAGTTGTCGCGGTAGATCGCGAGCGCCTTGACGCCCAGCTTCCACGCCTCGAAGTAGACCTCTTCGACGTCCTCGACGGTCGCCGTCTCCGGCAGGTTGACCGTCTTGGACAGGGCGCCGGAGATCCAGGGCTGGATCGCGGCCATCATGCGGACGTGGCCCATCGCGGAGATGGAACGCTCGCCCATGGCGCAGTCGAAGACCTCGTAGTGCTCGATCTTCAGGCCCGGGGCGTCGATCACATTGCCGTTCTCGGCGATGTGGGCGACGATCGCCTCGATCTGCTCCTCCTGGTAACCCAGGCGGCGCAGGGCCTGCGGGACGGTGCCGTTGACGATCTGCATCGAGCCGCCGCCGACCAGCTTCTTGAACTTGACCAGGGCGAGGTCGGGCTCAAGACCGGTGGTGTCGCAGGACATCGCGAGACCGATGGTGCCGGTGGGGGCGATGACCGAGGCCTGCGAGTTGCGGAAACCGTTCTTCGCGCCGAGGCGGATGACGTCCTGCCAGGCTTCCGTCGCGGCGGCCCAGATCGGGTTGTCCAGGTCGTCGACGTGCACGGCCGCCGCGTTGGCGTCGGCGTGCTGCTTCATCACGGCCTGGTGCGGCTGCGCGTTGCGGGCGTAGCCGTCGTACGGGCCGACGACCGCGGCCAGCTCGGCGCTGCGCTTGTACGAGGTACCGGTCATCAGCGAGGTGATCGCGCCGGCCAGCGCACGGCCGCCGTCGGAGTCGTACGCGTGGCCGGTCGCCATCAGGAGGGCGCCGAGGTTGGCGTAGCCAATGCCCAGCTGGCGGAAGGCGCGGGTGTTCTCACCGATCTTCTCGGTGGGGAAGTCCGCGAAGCAGATGGAGATGTCCATCGCGGTGATGACCAGCTCGACGACCTTGGCGAAGCGCTCGGACTCGAAGGCCTGGTTGCCCTTGCCGTCGTCCTTGAGGAACTTCATCAGGTTCAGCGAGGCGAGGTTGCACGAGGTGTTGTCCAGGTGCATGTACTCGCTGCACGGGTTCGAGCCGTTGATCCGGCCGGACTCCGGGCAGGTGTGCCACTTGTTGATGGTGTCGTCGTACTGGATGCCCGGGTCGGCGCAGGCCCAGGCGGCCTCGGCCATCTTGCGGAAGAGGGACTTGGCCTCGACCTCTTCGATGACGTCGCCGGTCATGCGGGCGCGCAGGCCGAACTTGCCGCCTGCCTCGACGGCCTTCATGAACTCGTCGTTCACGCGGACCGAGTTGTTGGCGTTCTGGTACTGGACGGACGTGATGTCGTCGCCGCCCAGGTCCATGTCGAAGCCCGCGTCGCGCAGGGCGCGGATCTTCTCCTCCTCCTTCACCTTGGTCTCGATGAAGTTCTCGATGTCGGGGTGGTCGACGTCGAGGATGACCATCTTGGCCGCGCGGCGGGTCGCACCGCCCGACTTGATGGTTCCTGCGGAGGCGTCGGCACCGCGCATGAAGGAGACCGGGCCCGACGCGTTGCCGCCGGAGGACAGGAGCTCCTTGGAGGAGCGGATGCGGGAGAGGTTCAGGCCGGCGCCGGAGCCGCCCTTGAAGATCATTCCCTCTTCCTTGTACCAGTCGAGGATCGACTCCATGGAGTCGTCGACGGCCAGGATGAAGCAGGCGGAGACCTGCTGCGGCTGGGGCGTGCCGACGTTGAACCAGACCGGGGAGTTGAAGCTGAAGATCTGGTGCAGGAGGGCGTACGCCAGCTCGTGCTCGAAGATCTCGGCGTCCGCCGGGGAGGCGAAGTAATTGTATTCCTCGCCGGCCTTCCGGTACGTCTTGACGATCCGGTCGATCAGCTGGCGCAGGCCCGTCTCGCGCTGCGGGGTGCCGACAGCGCCGCGGAAGTACTTGCTGGTGACGATGTTGACCGCGTTCACCGACCAGAAGTCGGGGAACTCGACGCCACGCTGCTCGAAGTTGATCGAGCCGTCGCGCCAGTTGGTCATGACGACGTCACGATGCTCCCAGACCACCTCGTCGTACGGGTGCACGCCCGGAGTGGTGTGGATGCGGTCGATACGCAGACCCTTGCTGGCCTTGGATCCCTTGTTGCGGGAACCTCGTGCCGGGCCGCTCGTCGTCTCGGTCATGCCGCCTCCCATATCGGGCTAAAACGCCCAGAAGTGCCCAGTTCTTCCTTGAGCACGGTGTGTGTCTGATGTCGAGGGCGCCGCGCACAGCGCGTCACCCGTGACGGGTCCTTGGTGCTGCCGGCCGTGGCGACCGGCGGCTGATCGGCAGGAGGGCCGATCTGCTCGTGGCCGCTATTCGGCGGCCGCTGCGGGCACGGGCACCCCGGGGGGTGTGCCGGGCCCGCGCTCCTGAGCGGGCGGCCGCTGGTCACGGAGTTCCGTGATGGCGGCCTCGAAGTCCTCCAGCGAATCGAACGCCCGGTAGACGGACGCGAAGCGCAGGTACGCGACGACGTCGAGCTCCTGGAGCGGTCCGAGGATGGCCAAGCCCACGTCGTGGGTGGTCAGCTCGGCGCTGCCGGTCGCCCGTACCGCTTCCTCGACCTGCTGGCCGAGCTTGGCGAGGGCGTCCTCGGTGACCGGGCGGCCCTGGCAGGCCTTGCGCACACCGGAGATGACCTTCGTACGGCTGAAGGGCTCGGTCACCCCGCTGCGCTTGACCACCATCAGCGAGGCCGTCTCCACCGTCGTGAAACGGCGGGAGCAGTCGGGGCACTGACGACGCCTGCGGATCGACGTCCCGTCGTCCGTGGTGCGACTGTCGACCACTCGGCTGTCGGGGTGCCTGCAGAAGGGGCAGTGCATGGTTCCAAGGCCTCCTTCGCGGCACGTCTCATGAGCTTCGGGGGCCGCGGAACGGTCCCTTCGAAGCAGCACCCAGCATAGGCGATGACCGGGCCCCCTCGGACCGCGAACCACAACTTGTGGGCAGCTGCGGAGATTCAACCACTAGATCTGGGGTTTGGCCGGGCCATCACCCCTACGCGCGTGTCGCGGCGTTCCGGGGGTGGGGGCGGGCCGACCACGAGGGTACGGGACGCGGGGAGGCAATCGGGATTCCGGTCCCCCGGACGGCGCATCGGACGGCTTTCGCGTCCTCGTCCGCGCCATGGGAGGACCCCGCACGGAGAGGCCGCGGGGACCCCGGAGAGACTCCTCGGGCGTAATCGAGCGACTTTCGACCCGACGGAGAAGGTTACCGTAATGAGGCGAATTGCCGTTCGGGAGATCTGGCGCCACAGCGGCCCGACTCTCCGCCCATACACCCATCCGTACGAATACGGCAGGCACTCTGCAGTTTTTCACTCGAACGTGTGTTTGGCGCAACCTTTCGAAAGCTACTACCGTTATGCGGTCAGGGAGACCATTCGAGAGGGGCCGACCATGACGACCACCGCAGACAGTGCAACGATCGCAGCCCAGGACCGCTCCCTGGGCCGACTTGAGCCGGGGCATGCCATGAACGACGCGAACACGAACGCCGAGGGCGCCAAGCCCACGCGCTCGCTGCCCGGCCGACCTCCCGGGATCAGGGCCGACAGCTCGGGCCTCACGGACCGGCAGCGGCGGGTCATCGAGGTCATCAGGGACTCCGTGCAGCGGCGGGGCTACCCGCCGTCCATGCGCGAGATCGGTCAGGCGGTCGGCCTCTCCAGCACGTCCTCCGTCGCCCACCAGCTGATGGCGCTGGAGCGCAAGGGCTTCCTCCGCCGGGACCCGCACCGTCCCCGCGCGTACGAGGTGCGCGGCTCCGACCAGCCGAGCACGCAGACGACCGACACCGCGGGCAAGCCCGCCGCGTCCTACGTGCCGCTGGTGGGCCGGATCGCGGCCGGTGGCCCGATCCTCGCCGAGGAGTCCGTCGAGGACGTCTTCCCGCTCCCCCGCCAGCTGGTCGGCGACGGCGAACTGTTCGTGCTCAAGGTGGTCGGCGACTCGATGATCGAGGCCGCGATCTGTGACGGCGACTGGGTCACCGTCCGCCGCCAGCCCGTCGCGGAGAACGGCGACATCGTGGCCGCGATGCTGGACGGAGAGGCCACGGTGAAGCGGTTCAAGCGCGAGGACCACCACATCTGGCTGCTGCCGCACAACGCCGCGTACCAGCCGATTCCCGGCGACGACGCGACCATCCTCGGCAAGGTCGTCGCGGTGCTCCGGCGGGTCTGACCATGCCCGCCGGCCAGGGCCGGACTCCGGAACACGCTGCGACCGGTTCCGGGGTCCGGCCCTTCGTGCTGCGGGATGCCGCAGCGGGCCCGCCCCCTACTCCGAAGCCTTGGCCGCGGCGTCGATGGCGGCCAGCGAGCGGCGGACCTGGTTGCGGTCGGTGGTGAACCAGAAGTCGGGCATCGAGGCCTTGAGGTAGCTGCCGTAGCGGGCCGTGGCGAGGCGCTGGTCCAGGACCGCGACCACACCCTTGTCGCCCATGGCACGCACCAGGCGGCCCGCGCCCTGGGCCATCAGCAGGGCCGCATGGGTTGCCGCGACGGCCATGAAGCCGTTGCCGCCGTTCTCCTCGACCGCCTTCTGGCGGGCGCTCATCAGCGGATCGTCGGGGCGCGGGAAGGGGATCTTGTCCATCACCACGAGCTGGCAGCTCGCCCCCGGTACGTCGACGCCCTGCCACAGCGAGAGCGTGCCGAACAGGCAGGTCTGCGGGTCGGCGGCGAAGTTCTTGATCAGCTCTCCGAGGGTGTCCTCGCCCTGGAGCAGGATCGGCACGTCGAGTCTCTCGCGCAGCGCCTCCGCCGCGGTCTGGGCGGCCTTCATGGACGAGAAGAGCCCCAGCGTGCGCCCGCCGGCGGCCTCGATCAGCTCGGCCAGCTCGTCGAGCATGTCCTCGCGTCCGGCGTCCCGGGTGGGGCGGGCGAGGCGCTTGGCGACGTACAGGATCCCCTGCTTGGGGTAGTCGAAGGGCGAGCCGACGTCCAGGCCCTTCCAGACCGGCAGATCCTCGCCCTGGGTGCCCTCCGGGGCGAGCCCCAGCGAGGCGCCGACACCGTTGAAGTCGCCGCCCAGCTTGAGGGTGGCGGAGGTGAGGATCACCGAGCGGTCGGTGAAGAGCTTCTCGCGCAGCAGGCCGGAGACGGAGAGCGGGGCGACGCGCAGCGCGGCGGTCCCGTAGCGGTCGTTGCGCTCGACCCAGATGACGTCGTACTCGGAGCCGTTGCAGATGCGCTCGGCCACGCCGTGGATGTTCTCGATCATGGCGAGGGCCTGCTTGCGCACGGCGTCCTCGTCGGTGACGGACTTGTCGCGGGTGGAGCCCAGCGCGGAGACCACCGTACGCGCGGCGTCGCGCAGTGCCATCAGGGCGTACCCGAGGTCCTCGGGGACCTCTTCGATACGTCCTGGCAGTGCCAGTTCCATCAGCCGCTCGAAGGACTCGGACGCGGTCATCAGCGCGTCGGCGGCCTTCTCGTTGACGATCTTCGAGGCGCGCTTGACCGCCCGGTTGACCTGTCCGGGGGTGAGTTCGCCGGTGGCCACTCCGGTGACCCGGGAGACCAGTTCGTGCGCCTCGTCGACGATCAGCACCTCGTGCGAGGGGAGCACCGGGGCGCCCTCGATGGCGTCGATGGCCAGGAGTGCGTGGTTGGTGACGACGACGTCGGCCAGCTTGGCCCGCTCGCGCGCCGCCTCGGCGAAGCACTCGGCACCGTACGCGCACTTGCTGGCGCCCAGGCACTCGCGCGAGGACACCGACACCTGCCCCCACGCCTTGTCGGCGACTCCGGGGGTGAGGTCGTCGCGGTCGCCCGTCTCGGTCTCGTCGGCCCAGTCACGCATCCGCAGCAGGTCCTTGCCCAGCTTGCTGGACGGGCCGGAGGACGAGTCGTACTGCTCGATCGGATTGAAGAGACCCTCCTCCTCGTCCTGCGGGGCGCCCTCGTGGAGCCGGTGCAGACAGAGGTAGTTGGAGCGGCCCTTGAGCATGGCGAACTGCGGGGTGCGCCGCAGCAGCGGCTTCAGCGCCTCCACCGTGCGCGGCAGGTCGCGCTCGGCGAGCTGCCGCTGGAGGGCCAGCGTCGCCGTGGCGACCACGACGCGCTCGCCGTGGGCCAGCGCCGGCACCAGATAGCCCAGGGACTTTCCGGTGCCGGTGCCCGCCTGGACGAGCAGGTGGGAATTGTCGTCGACCGCTTCGGCGACGGCCTCGGCCATGGTGACCTGGCCTGGCCGTTCCACGCCGCCGACGGAGGCGACGGCGGCGTGGAGGAGCTCGGGGAGTGAGGGCTTCGTCATAGCCCGACCACCCTACGACGCACCACTGACAACGGCGGTCACGGCCGGTGCAGCGGGTTGGGGACGGTGCCGTGCACGGTGGCGTGCGGGCGGTGCGGACGGTCGCGGTAGCCGTCGGTGTGCAGCCGGTTGCGGTTGAGACAGAGCCGCTCCAGCCGCGGCACCAGCAGGTCGAACGTCTCGAACCGGTCCTTCAGCTCGGGGAAGCGCGCGTGGTGGCGGAGGATCTCGGCCCGTACGAGTGACCAGAACTCCGCTTCCGGTACGCCCAGTTGGGCTTGGCAGAGCGGGGCGAGGTAGCGGAACACCCCGATGAACAGGCCGGACTGGATGAACTGGGTGAGGAAGGACGGCGGCTCGGTGAGCAGGGTCCGCCGGACGTCGTCGGGCATGCCGTCGTGCTCGGGCAGCGGTTCGGCGCTGACGTTGACGTCGTCGACGAAGTCCTTGATCGCGAGGCGGACCGGGACGTCGTTCTCGTCGTAGATCACGATGGCGTTCTCGCCGTGCGGCGAGAAGACGGTCCCGTACCGGTAGAGGAAGTGCAGCAGGGGCGGCAGTAACGCCTCGAAGAGGCGGCGGAGCCAGGCGGCGGGGGCCAGTCCTGAGCGGGCGACGAGTTCGGCGGTGAAGGCCCTGCCGTTCGGGTCGGTGTGCAGGAGGGCGGCCAGGGTGCGGGCGCGTTCGCCGGGGGCGAGGCGGCTGTCGAGGGGTTCGCGCCAGATCGCGCCGAGGAGTTCCTTGTACTGGTACGGGACTTCGGGCAGGTGGTCGTAGACGGGGTGCTCGACCGCCACCGAGGCGACCTCGCCGAGCAGCACGACCCGGCACACGTCCCGCAGGAACGGGTCCCTCTCGTAGAGCCCCTGGACCCAGGCGGTGACGGCGGGTGCGGCGACCGTGCGCTCGGTGGGCAGGCCGCGCCAGACGAGGGTGTTCAGTACGGACAGCGGGAGCTTGACGGTGTGCCGGTCGGGGCGGCTGAGATTGAGGAACGTACGGATGGACTGCTGGGGCAGCCGCAGGTCACCGTCGGAGGGCAGCGGCACGATCTCGCCCCGCGCGACGGCCGGTGCGAAGAGCGGCAGGATCGACTCGTCCCACTGCCAGGGGTGCACGGGCAGATAGAGGTACGAGGCGGGGTTCAGGCCCCGCTCGCGCAGGGCGGAGTCGAAGCACGCGCGCGTGGTGCTGTCGAGCTCGCGCGCGTAGAGCTGTTCCGGTGTCGCCAGGGAGGGCACTCCCTGGTAGCGGGCGAGGGTGGTGCTGACCGCGATCCAGGGAAGTCCGGCAGGAGTACGGGCCTCGGGGGCCCAGGTGGCGGCGTCCTGGGCGGAGAAGCCGACGCGGCCCTTGTTGAGGACGAGCCAGGGGTGTCCGGTCTGGTGGCCTTCGAGTTCCGCGTAGCCGAGGTCGGCGAGCCGGTCGGCGGTGAGGGCGCTGCGGTCGAGGCGGGCGTCGGCGGCGAGGGTGGCGGTGAGCTCGCGGACCAGGTGGCCGAGGGTGGCGCCGTCGAGTTCGAGCAGTCGGCGGGCCAGCACCAGGAACCGTACGGGGTCGTGGAAGGCGCGGCCGGCGCCGTCCTGGTCCTGGATCTCGATGGTGCCGGGGTCCACCTGCCAGCTGCCGTAGGAGCCTCGGCGGGCACGGAAGGACACTATTTCGCCGTTGTCCAGGCGGAGGGTGTACGGGGCGTCGTCACTGCCGGAGGCGGCGGGCTGCCGGACGGCGTCCGGTACCGGCTCGACGATCTCCTCGTACGCGAACTCGGCGAGGGTCTTGGCGAGCAGGCGGCTGCCCGCAAGGTCCCAGGCCTCCGCGGTGAGTTCGGGCGGGTCGGCCAGGGGCGGCGGGTCGGCCGGTGCGGCCGGGTCGGCCGGTGCGGTCGGTGCGGGCTGCCGGTCGGTGGCGTTGGCGGGCGCCTGTGCCGGTACGGGAATGGGAGCGGTGGCGGCGGTGGAGGAGGTGGGAGCAGGGACGGATGCGGGGGCCGGCTTCGACACGGTGACTCCTCGGGCTGGGACCGATGCGGAACGAGCGGTGTTGTTGAAGCAGCAGTGGGGAGCAGGAGCAGCGAGCAGGTGCGGGGAGCGGCGGTTCCGGTGTGGTTACCGCAGGGGAAGGTGCGCGCGGTCGCGGTCGCGCACCATCAGCGCGGCACGCTTGGTGGGGAGTTCCAGCTCGGTACGGAGGCTGAACCCCGCTCGCCGGAAGGCCGCGACGGACGGGGTGTTGCGCAGGTCCGGTTCGGCGACGACCCGGGTGCAGGACGGCCGGTGGTCGAGGACGAGGTCCGCGACGGCGCGCAGGAGCGTGCTGCCGAGGCCGCGGCCCCGGTCGGCGGAGCCGCCGATGAGGAGGTGGATGCCGGTGTCGTGCGGGCGGGCCGGGTAGTGCCTGGCCAGCGGGTCGAGGTCGGCGCGGTAGATCTCCCAGTAGCTCATCGGCTTGCCGTCGAGGACGCCCATGCAGGGCATGCTGCGGCCGTCGCCCTCCAGTTGGGGGCGCAGATGGGCGGCGGTGACCTCCTCGCCGCCGGGCAGTTCCCAGAAGGCGGCGACGGCGGGGTCGTTCATCCACCGGCTGATGAGCGCCAGGTCGTGGGCGGGGCGCACGGGGACGAGCCGGAACTCGCCCGCGGGGGTGGTGGCGGGGGCCCAGTCCGCGAGGGAGTCCAGGAGTTCGGCGCGGCCCGGCGGCCCGTCCCCTGTGGTCCGGAACCGGGCCAGGAACTCGTCGGGCAGCAGGAGTTCCAGCGTTTCCTCGTTGGCCGGCGTCGTCACGGCCGTACGGGTGTCACAGGGGCGGGTGTCACCGGGGGTCGTCTCGACCCCGGCTCGGGTGCTCGCATCGGTGGGAGGCACGCGGGCGCTCTCCTCTCATGCAGTTCGGCGCAGTTCGGTTCAATGCAGTTCGGTTCGATGCAGTTCGGTTCGATGCAGTTCAGCTCGGTGGGACGAGGAGTCACTTGCGGAGGGGGTTGGCGATGGTGACGTAGACGGACTGGGTGTCGACCGGGCCCACCAGTTCGTCCAGGCCGTGCAGCCGGGTCAGCAGGTTGGCCTTGCAGCGGAGTTCCGGGGTGTCCAACAGGTGGCCGGGCAGGGGCGATCCGAGGCCGGTGGCCTTGCCGAGGAACTGGCGCAGTGCCGCGATCAGGACGCGTTCGTCGGCGAGACGCTGGGCGCCGAACGCTCCGATCAGACCGAGGATGTTGTTGATGCCGAGGTAGTAGGCGAAGCGCTCGTCGGTGACGTCGTCGGCGACGAAGGTGTCGCTGCGGGTGCCGATGCCGGGCAGCCTCGCTTCGAGTGCCTCGCGGTGGGACTCTCGGAAGTAGTAGCCCTGGTTGTCGCGGTAGCGGCCGCCGACGGGCCAGCCGTCGTGGTCGAGCAGGACCAGGGTGTTCTGCTGGTGGGCCTCCAGCGCGATGCCCGCACGGCCGTCGAGCCAGAGCACGGGCCGTACGACCTGGTCCAGGTAGCGCAGGAACCACTCCGCCGAGACGGCTCCGGCGGGCCTTCCGGTACGGGCGGCGAGCCGGGCCACCAGGTCGGCGAGCCGGGAGTGCATGCCGGTCCTTCCCGGCCAGGGGCGGGGCGCGGTGAGGCCCGCGATGCAGACGGCGTCGTCGTCGGGACCGAAGGGGTTGTGCCGCAGGATCACGTCGAGGCCGGGGACCGGTCCCCCGTCCGGGTCGTCCACGGCGAGCCAGGCCGGGTCGCGCACGATGTCGAACTCCGGGTGGACCGCGTGCCATTCCTCGGCGAGTCCGCCGCGCAGCAGACGGTGCACCTCGACGCCCCGGTGGAGTTCCTTGCGGAGGTTCTCCCGGCGGGAGTTGGTGATGCGTACGCCGAGGGACAGCTTGAGCATCGCGGCGGCGCCCGGCCGGTGGACGGTGCGCACGGAGGAGGTGGGGAACCAGCGGTCGCCGGACGGGCCGAGGTCGTGCAGGAGCCCGGCGTCGAGGAGCGAGGCGACGCCGGGCCGCAGGGCCGCCTCGCGTGCCTGCCAGGGGTGGAGGGGAAGTGCGGCGGTGCCTTCGGGGAGCCGGAGGTCACCGGCCAGCCGCGAGACGATCTGTTCGGCCTTGAGGGTGCGGCCCCTCTCGGTCCAGGCGGACTCCTGCGCGAGCACGGACCGGTCGACGGCCATCCAGTGCAGCGGGAAGCTGCCGCGCAACTCGGGTGAGTAGCGGCGTGCTTCGGCTTCGGAGAGGCCTTCCCTGCTCTTGGGGGTGGGGTGCGTGGGGTGCCCTAGCAGGAGGGACTGCTCGGCCGTGAGGAAGAGGTCTGCCCCGGCGGCTGGCTCCGGACTCCGGCGGCGCTCGGCGATGAAGTCAGCCGTACGGCGCACCGAGTCGGCCACCCTGCCGACCAGGTCGGCGCCGTCTCCGCGGCCCGTCGGCACGCCGGGTGTCGTCCGCACCTGCTCCCCACCCGCACTCGCGGAAGGGGCGGCGACGGTGGGGCCGCCGCTCTCCCTGCCGAGGAGGGAGGCGAGGGTGACCGCGTCGACGGTCGGGGCCAGCCGGGGGCCGCTCGCCAGCACCGGCATCCCGAAGCGGTGCCAGCCGCAGGCCGACCAGTAGCGGACCGGTACGAGGAGGGAGGTGCCGCTGTTTTCGAGCGGGATGCGCAGGGTGGGTCCGGCGGGGCGGGGCAGGCCGGTCTCGCGCACCCAGCAGCGCAGCAGGTTCTCGACCCCGGCCGCGTCCGCGGCGGTCAACGGGTCGGGATGGTCGAGGGGGTCGGGCAGGGCGCGGAACGAGCCGATCTCCGGGGCCCGTTGCCCTCCGTGGGCCTTGGACTTCTGCCGGGGGACGGTCACCGGCTCCCCGGAGCCGACTGTCTCGGCCGCCGCCTCGACATCTGCCTCGACGTCTGCCTCTACGTCTGTCTCGACGACGGCTGTCTCCACGGCCGTCTCGACTGTGCTGTCCTCGTACGTGTCGGGTGCGGGTGTGGGGTTCACGGAGGGCTTCCTTGTGAGGTTGTTCCGGTGCCTGCCTGGATCAGCACGGCGTACCGGTCGGTTCCTTGCGGTACAGCTCCTGGCGGGGCGGCCCCGGGCGACGCTGTTCGTCGCGGTACGGCGATCGCTCGGCGGCCGCGAGCGCGTCCGCGAGCCGGTCCAGTACGGCGTCCGCCTGTTCGTCGGTGAGGGTCAGCGGCGGCAGCAGCCGGACGACGGCGGAGTGCCGTCCGCCGACCTCGACGATGAGCCCCCGCCGCAGGCACTCCTGCTGGACCGCCGCGGCGAGCGCGGGGCATGCGGGAGCGGGGGACACGCGCGCGGGGAATCCGGTGGCGAGGCCGTCGGCCGAGGTGTCCGCGCCCCGTTCCGGGTCCACGAGTTCGATGCCGATCATGAGCCCTCGGCCCCGTACGTCCCCGATGACCGGGTGTGCGGCGGCCAGTTGCCGCAGCTTCCCGAGCATCCGCGCCCCGAGCGCGCCGGCCCGCGCCGCGAGCCCGTTCTCCCGTACGTACGCCATGGTCGCCGCGCCCGCCGCCATGGCCAGCTGGTTGCCCCGGAAGGTCCCGGCGTGGGCGCCCGGCCGCCAGGCGTCCAGGTCGGCCCGGTAGACGATCACGGCCAGCGGCAGGCTGCCGCCGATCGCCTTGGACATGACCATCACGTCGGGCACGGTCCCGCTGTGCTCGACCGCCCAGAAGGTCCCGGTCCTGCCGACCCCGGTCTGCACCTCGTCCACGATCAGCGGGATCGAGCGGGCGGCGGTGATCTCCCGCATCCGCCGCAGCCAGCCGTCGGGCGCCGGGATCACCCCGCCCTCGCCCTGGACGGGTTCGAGGATCATTCCGGCGGGCTGCGGCACTCCGCCCTTGGGGTCGTCGAGCAGGTTCGCCGTCCACCGGGCGGAGAGCTCGGCCCCCTGCTCCCCGCCGGTCCCGAACGGGCAGCGGTAGCCGTACGGGTAGGGCAGCCGGGTCACCCGTACGTCCGGCGCACCGCCCGAGGCGTCGAGCGCTCCCGTGGTCATCCCGTGGTACGCCCCGGTGAAGGCGAGCAGTCCGCTGCGGCCGGTGGCGGTGCGGACCAGTTTCAGCGCGGCCTCGACGGCGTCGGTCCCGGCCGGACCGCAGAACTGGATCCGGGCGTTGTCGGCGAGTTCGCGCGGCAGGGTCTCGAACAGTTCGGTGGTGAAGGCGTCCTTGACCGGGGTGGCGAGGTCCAGGACGTGCAGCGGCGCCCCCGAGTCGAGGACCTTCTTGATCGCTTCGAGGACCACCGGGTGGTTGTGGCCGAGCGCCAGCGTCCCCGCGCCGGACAGGCAGTCGAGGTAGCGCCGCCCGTCGGCGCCCTCGATCGTCAGTCCACGCGCGCGTACGGGCACGATCGGCAGCGACCGCGCGTACGTTCTCGCCGCGGACTCGCGCAGCGACTGGCGGCGCAGAATGCCTTCGTGCGCGACGGTCGGCTGTGCTCCCGGTGCCATCGCCGGAGCAGGTTCGGTCACGGCCACGACTGCTGGTCCTCCCCCTGTTGCAGGTACGTATGTGCGCATTGCCCCCGGAGGACTGAACGGCGTACCGACATCCCTCGTACGTACCAACGACAGTGACCCCGAAGGATCACGGGCAATCGGAAGATCCTTCCGGCGGCGGAACCGCGGCCCTGCCGTTGGCCGTCCCCATCGGCACCGGCATAGTGGGGGCCGCGCGCCGGCGGCAGCGGGGTCGCGCTCCGCGACAGTCGCGACAAGCGCGACGACCGCCGCCACGGCCCGGCCCGTCCGACCCGTCACGTTCGAAGTCCCAGGGGGATCAAGACATGCGACCCATACGCCCGACCTGCAACGCAACCCGTAGGAGGAGCGCACGTCGCAGAAGCGCACCCCTGCTGTCCGTGGTCGGTCTCACCGCCGCGCTCGCCCTGACCGTGTCCGCCTGCGGGCCCACCGAGAACGGTGCGGGCGGCTCTCCGTCCGCGTCGGCCGCCGGTTCGGCCGGTGCCACCGGCGGCACCGACGACGGCAAGATCACGATTCCGGACGATCTCAAGGACCGGCTCAAGGAGCACGGGATCGACCTGGACAAGTGGAAGAACGGCGAGTGGAAGAACTGGAACAAGGACGACTGGCTGCGCGAGGCCGAGGACTTCGTCAACCCGATCATCGCGGGCCTGTGGGACCCGGACCGCATGAAGGACGCGGACAAGCAGCCCCAGCAGCCCGTCGACAATGACATCTCGGGCGACAAGGGCGTCACGGACCCGACCCCCGCCCGGCTTCCGGCGCGGGCCGCCCAGGCTCCGTACCACGCCAGTGCCCCCGAGGCGGGCCGTCTGCTGTTCGACTCCCCCGAGGGATCGATGGCCTGTTCCGCCACCGTGGTCAAGGACCCGGCCCACCCGGGCAAGTCCAACCTGGTGTGGACCGCGGGCCACTGCGTGCACGCGGGGAAGAAGGGCGGCTGGTACCGCAACATCACCTTCGTCCCCTCCTACAACAACCAGGCGAAGTCGCCCGCCTCCAAGCCCACCCGCGAGGACCTCGCGCCGTACGGCCTGTGGTGGGCCAAGAGCGCGCACACCTCGGCGCAGTGGATCGCCCAGGGCGGTCCGACCGGCGGCGAGGGCGCGCCGTACGACTTCGCGGTGCTGAGCGTCACGCCGGAGACCAACACCGGCAAGTCCCTGGAGGAGACGGTCGGTTCCGCGCTGCCGGTCGAGTTCGACGCACCGGCCGTGCCGAAGATCGCGAACATGCGGGCGACCGGGTACCCGGCGGCGCCGCCGTTCGACGGTGAGCGCATGTTCCAGTGCGCGGACAAGCCGGGGCGGCTCTCGGTGAAGCCCGCGCAGCCGACCATGTACCGCATCGGCTGCACCATGACCGGCGGTTCCTCCGGCGGCGGCTGGGTGGCGCAGGGCCAGGACGGCAAGCCCGCGCTGGTCTCCAACACCTCGATCGGCCCGGTCACGGCCGGCTGGCTGGCCGGACCGAGGCTCGGCCCCGAGGCGAAGGCCATCTACGACAAGGCCGGCTCGAAGTAACGAGCAGCCCCGGCAGCCCTGCGGGGGCCTTCGGCACGAGCCCGGAGGCCCCCTCTGCTACCTTCCGCACTGCACTTCCTCGCGTGTCATGCCGGCTATTGGCATGACACGCTCATGACACATCAGATGTGAAAGCGCTCAGAAAGCACACAGGGGGAAACCTTCCATGCGACCCATACGTCCGCTGCTGGCCGCAACCGGCCTCGCCGCGGCCCTCGCGCTGACGGCCACGGCCTGCGGCCCCACCGAGGACAAGGCGACCGACAAGCCGTCGGCCCCCGCGCCCGCCACCCCGGCGCCCGCGGGCGACCAGAGCGGCGGAGACCTCGCACTTCCCAAGGACATCGCCGACAAGCTCAAGGAGCACGGCGTCGACCCCGAGAAGTGGAAGAACGGCGAGTGGAAGAACTGGGACAAGGACAAGTGGCTGCGCGAGGCCAAGGACTTCGTCAACCCTGTCATCGCCGGTCTCTGGAAGCCGGAGCGGATGCGCACCGCGTCGGACCCGGCGAAGACCATGGCGGCCGGTGACCTCTCCGGCGGCCAGGGCGTCTCCGACCCGGAGCCGCGCCCGGTGCGGGCGGCGCGCGAGAAGACTCCGTACACGAAGCACGGCGCCCCGGTAGGCAAGCTGTTCTTCGACAGCCCCAAGGGCTCGATGGTCTGCTCCGGCACGGTCATCAAGGACGTGAACAACCCGGGCAGGTCGAACCTCGTGTGGACCGCCGGGCACTGTGTGCACGCCGGCGGTGGCGGTGGCTGGTACCGCAACCTCACCTTCGTGCCCGCGTACAACAACAACGGCAAGTCCCCCGCCGCGCTGCAGAAGGCCCCCTTCGAGGAGCACGCGCCGTACGGCGTCTTCTGGGCCGACTGGGCCGCGACCTCCGGCGAGTGGATCCGCAACGGCGGTCCGACGGGCGGCACCGGCGCACCGTACGACTACGCCGTGCTGCACGTGAAGCCCGAGAACGGCAGCGGCAAGTCCCTGGAGGAGACCGTCGGCGCGGCCATCGACGTCGACTTCCAGGCCCCCGACACCCGGCGGATCGGCTCGATGGGCGCCTGGGGCTACCCGCAGGGCCCGCCCTACAACGGCGTGATCATGCACAAGTGCATCGACCGTCCTGGCCGTCTGTCGATCAGCCCGAACACGCCCACCATGCACCGCATCGGCTGCTCCATGACCGGCGGTTCCTCCGGCGGCGGCTGGTTCATGGCCAAGCCGAACGGCAAGCTGGCGCTGGTCTCCAACACCTCGATCGGCCCGGTCACCCACGGCTGGCTGGCAGGACCGAGGCTCGGTCAGGGCGCCCAGCAGATCTACACGATGATGAGCAAGAAGTACGGCAGCAAGTAACCGCCAAGTAGCGGCAGCGCTCGGCCGCCCCCGCACGCCCGAAGGCCCGTACCCCTGCGAAAGGGGTACGGGCCTTCGGCCTTGGTCCTGCGGTCGTACGAGCCGTCAGTGCGCGGCCGGGACGAACGTCGAGAACTCCGCCGCCAGGTCCGGGTGCACCCGGGCCTTGAGCAGCGTGCCCTCGCCGGTGTGCTCCTCGGAGAGCACCTCGCCCTCGGCGTGCACCCGCGAGATCAGCCCGCCCTGCGTGTACGGCACGAGCGCGTCGATCTCGACCGAGGGGCGCGGCAGTTCACGGTCGATGAGCTCCAGCAGCTCCTGGATGCCCTGGCCCGAACGGGCCGAGACCGCGATGGCGCGCGGCTCGATGCGCAGCAGCCGCTGGAGGACGACCGGGTCGGCCGCGTCCGCCTTGTTGATCACCACGATCTCCGGTACGTCGACGGCGCCGACGTCCCGGAACACCTCGCGCACGGCGGCCAGCTGCTCCTCCGGCGCCGGGTGCGAGCCGTCCACCACGTGCAGGATGAGGTCGGAGTCGCCGACCTCCTCCATGGTGGAGCGGAACGCCTCGACGATGTGGTGCGGCAGGTGCCGGACGAAGCCGACGGTGTCCGCCAGCGTGTAGAGCCGCCCGCTGGGCGTCTCGGCACGGCGCACGGTCGGGTCGAGGGTGGCGAACAGGGAGTTCTCCACCAGCACGCCCGCGCCGGTGAGGCGGTTGAGCAGCGAGGACTTGCCCGCGTTGGTGTACCCGGCGATGGCGACCGAGGGCACCTTGTTGCGCCTGCGCTCCTGGCGCTTGAGCTCGCGGCCGGTCTTCATCTCCGCGATCTCCCGGCGCATCTTCGCCATCTTCTCGCGGATCCGTCGCCGGTCGGTCTCGATCTTGGTCTCACCGGGACCACGCGTGGCCATGCCGCCACCGCCGCCGCCACCCATCTGCCGGGAGAGCGACTGACCCCAGCCGCGCAGTCGCGGCAGCATGTACTGCATCTGCGCGAGCGCGACCTGCGCCTTGCCCTCACGGGACTTGGCGTGCTGGGCGAAGATGTCGAGGATCAGGGCGGTCCGGTCGACCACCTTGACCTTGACGACGTCTTCCAGGTGGATGAGCTGGCCGGGGCTGAGCTCACCGTCACAGACCACGGTGTCGGCGCCGGTCTCCAGGACGATGTCCCGCAGTTCCAGTGCCTTGCCCGAGCCGATGTACGTCGCCGGGTCCGGCTTGTCGCGCCGCTGGACCACGCCGTCGAGCACCAGGGCTCCGGCGGTCTCCGCGAGCGCCGCCAGCTCCGCGAGGGAGTTGTCCGCGTCCTGCGCGGTCCCCGAGGTCCACACACCGACCAGCACGACGCGCTCCAGGCGCAGCTGCCGGTACTCGACTTCGGTGACGTCCTCAAGCTCGGTGGAGAGTCCGGCCACACGGCGCAGCGCGGCACGCTCGGAGCGGTCGAACTGGTCGCCGTCCCGCTCTCCGTCGATCTCGTGGCTCCAGGCGACGTCCTCTTCCATCAGGGCATCGGCCCGCAGGCTGTCTGTGATGTTGTCGTTCGTGGAAGGGGAAGAAGTGGAGGGGGTCATTGGATCCTTACGTCGTCGTGTCGGGGCGAGGAAGCCGGGAAAGCCTCCGTCGACAGTCACAACGCGTGACGGTCCCGGATGATTCCCGAAGGTTCCGGTAAAAAAATTCCCGTCCGGCCGCGCCGTCGACCCGTCGATGGTCGCACGGCACGGTCCGGTCGTCACACGGGTTTATCGGCCCTCCGCGTACGGTCCAGGGCCCGTTGCGTCAGCGCTTCGCCGCCCTGTCGGGGCCTTGCGCGGGCACGCTCCGCCAGTCCGGGTGGCCCGGCATCGGCGGCGTCTTCTCCCCGTACAGCCACGGCTTCAGGAAGCCGGAGAGGTCGCGCCCCGCGACGTCCGAGGCGAGGTCCACGAAATCCTGGGTGGTGGCCACCGAGTCGCGGTTCTCGCTCACCCAGCGTCGCTCGATCCGCGCGAAGGCCGCCTCGCCGATCTCCTGGCGCAGCGCGTAGAGCACCAGGGCGCTTCCCTCGTAGACCACGGGACGGAAGATGCTGATCTTCTGTCCGGGCTCGGAGGGCTTGGGCGCGGCCGGCGGGCCGCCCGCGCGCCGCCATTCGTCGGACCGGCCGTAGGCCTCCTTCATCCGCTCCTTCAGGGGGCGGTGCTTCTGTGCGTGCAGCGCCTCGTACCAGGTGGCGTGTCCCTCGTTGAGCCACAGGTCGGACCAGGAGCGCGGCGAGACGCTGTTGCCGAACCAGTGGTGGGCCAGTTCGTGCACCATGATCGAGTCGACGTACCACTCGGGGTAGTCGTTGCCGTTGAACAGCGACCGTTCGAAGAGCGACAGCGTCTGGGTCTCCAGCTCGAACCCGGTGGTGGCCTCCGCGACCAGCAGTCCGTACGTCTCGAACGGGTAGCGCCCGACGCGCTCCTCCATCCACCGGAGGTGGCCGGGGGTCTTCTTCAGCCAGGGCTCCAGCCGTTCGGCGTCGGCGGCCGGCACCACGTCCCGTACGGGCAGCCCGTGCGGTCCGGTCCTGTGCAGCACGGCGGAGCGGCCGATGGACACCTGGGCGAGTTCGGTCGCCATGGGGTGGCGGGTGCGGTACGTCCAGGAGACCGCGGCTTTGGCGCCCTTGAGGCCCTTCACGGTGCGCGGTGCGGCGGCGGGGAGTCCGTTGGCGACGACCGTCTGCCCCTTGGGGGCGGTGACCCGGAAGGTGAAGTACGCCTTGTCGGAGGGGTGGTCGTTGCAGGGGAAGACGCGGTGTGCGGCGTCCGCCTGGTTGGCCATGGCGAGCCCGTCGCCGGTGCGCACCCAGCCGCCGTCGGTGATGTTCCCGCCCGGGTCGCTGGTGTGCCGGACGGTGATGACGGTGCGGCGGCCTTCGCGGACCGCCTTCCCCGGCGTGATCACCAGGTCCTCGCCGGTCGCGGTGAACCCCGCGCGCGTGCCGTTCACGTCGACCGACCGGACGGTGCCGTGCGCGAAGTCGAGGTTGAGGTGCTCCAGCCGTTGGGTGGCGCGCGCTTCGATGGTGGTGGTGGCGTCCATCGGCTTGCTGTTGTCGCCGCCGTAGGCGAGGTCGATGTCGTACGAGAGGACGTCGTACCCGGGGTTCCCCAGGTGCGGGAAGAGCGGGTCGCCGATGCCGAGGGGGCCGGACGCGGGCAGGCCGGCTCCGACGAGGGTGACGGAGGCGGCGGCCAGCAGGGCGGCACGCAGGCGCCGTGAGGTGAGCAGCATGAACTACCGCTATCAGCGCGCGTGTCCGTACCGGGGGACGGCACGCGCGCGCCACCCGAACGAGCGGCGGTGGCCGCCCGCCGGCGGTCAGCCGGTCGCCGTGTGCTGTGCGCGGCTGACGTCGTACACCCCGGCCACTTCCCGCATCGCGCGCATGAGCGCGGGCAGGCCGGTGGCGTCCGGGAGTTGGAGGGTGTACGTGTGCCGGACGCGCTGTTCCGAGGGCGGTTCGACGGTGGCGGAGACGACTTCGACGCCGGCTGTCGCGATGGCTTCGGTGAGGTCGGCGAGCAGGTGGGGGCGGCCGAACGATTCGGCGATCAGGGTCACCCGGCAGTCCGCCGTGTCCTGCCAGCGCACCTCGACGGGCTCGCGCCCGAGCGCCCGCATCCGGGCCACGGCGGCGCAGCCCTCGCGGTGGACGGTGACGACTCCGCCCCGGACGGCGAAGCCCAGTACCTGGTCGGGCGGGACGGGCGTACAGCAGCCGGCCATCCGGATGCTGACGTCGGGCAGGTCGGTCACGGCGTTCTCCGCGCCGGCCGCGATCCCGGTGCTCGCGGTGCTCGCGGCGGTCCCCGCGCTCCCCGCGCTCTCTGCGGGATGCCGTGGGGCCCCCTCGGTGGCCGTGTGAGCGCCCGGGGCGCCCGGCACGGCCGCCGGGGACCCGGCGGGCCCCCGGTCCGCGCTGTCGCCCTTCGGCGGCCCCTGGTCGTGTGCGGTGTCCTGGTCGGCGAGCCAGCCCGCGATGGCGATGCGGGCAGCGGGGGTGCGGGCGTGGTCGAGCCAGTCCGGGGAGGGCCCCGAGGCCGCGTCGTGGGCCAGCAGCAGCTGCACGCTGTCGCCGTCGCGCAGCACCGTACTGAGCGTCGCCAGCCGTCCGTTGACGCGCGCGCCGATGCAGGCGTGGGCGGCCTCGCCGTACTGCGCGTACGCGGCGTCCACACAGCTCGCGCCCGCGGGCAGTCCCAGGGTGCCGCCGTCGGAGCGGAAGACGGTGATCTCGCGGTCCTGCGCGAGGTCGGCCCGCAGCGAGGACCAGAAGGCGTCCGGGTCGGGCGTCGCTTCCTGCCACTGGAGGAGGCGCGAGAGCCAGCCGGGCCGGGTGGGGTCGGCGCGTTCGCCGTCGACGGTGGGCTCGGTGGTGTCGGGCTGGGCGTACGGGTTGCCCAGCGCGACGACGCCCGCCTCGGCGACCTTGTGCATCTGGTGCGTACGGATGAGGATCTCGGCGACCGCCCCGTCGCCGCCGGCCACCGCGGTGTGCAGCGACTGGTAGAGGTTGAACTTCGGCGAGGCGATGAAGTCCTTGAACTCGGAGATCACCGGGGTGAAGCAGGTGTGCAGCTCGCCCAGGACCGCGTAGCAGTCGGCGTCCTCGGCCACCAGGACGAGCAGTCGCCCGAAGTCGGTGCCGCGCAGCTCGCCGCGCTTGCGCGAGATCCGGTGCACGGAGACCGAGTGCCGGGGCCGGATGACGACCTCGGCGGTGATGCCGGCCTCCTTGAGGACGCCCCGGACGTTCTCGGCGATCGGGGAGAGCGGGTCGCCGTGGGCCGCGTTGGAGTCGATCAACGCGCGCGTGGCCGCGTTCTCCTCGGGCTGGAGGATCGCGAAGACCAGGTCCTCCAGCTCGGTCTTGAGCGCCTGTACGCCGAGGCGCTCGGCGAGCGGGATGAGCACGTCGTGGGTGACCTTGGCGATGCGGACCTGTTTCTCGGGGCGCATCACGCCGAGGGTGCGCATGTTGTGCAGCCGGTCGGCGAGCTTGATCGACATCACGCGTACGTCGTTGCCGGTGGCGACGAGCATCTTGCGGAAGGTCTCGGGCTCGGCGGCGGCGCCGTAGTCGACCTTCTCCAGCTTGGTGACGCCGTCGACGAGGAAGCAGACCTCCTCGCCGAACTGCTCCCGCACCTGATCGAGGGTCACGTCGGTGTCCTCGACGGTGTCGTGGAGCAGTGACGCGGTCAGGGTGGTGGTCTCGGCGCCCAGTTCGGCGAGGATCAGTGTGACGGCGAGCGGGTGGGTGATGTACGGCTCGCCGCTCTTGCGCATCTGGCCCCGGTGCGACGACTCGGCCAGTACGTACGCCCGGCTGAGGATCGTGAGGTCGGCGTCCGGATGGTGCGCGCGGTGGGCCTCGGCCACATGGGCGATCGCGTCGGGGGTCCGGCCCCGGCCGGCGGGACCGAGCAGGGCGGCCCTGCCGAGCCTGCGCAGGTCGATCCTGGGTCGGCCGCGCCTGCGGCTCCGGTCGGCCCTCGGGAGTGCCGCCGGCTGGGTCAGCGGGCGGATCTCCGGGGACACACCGTTGGGGTTGGTGGCCTCTGCACTCATGGGCACCTCCGGCAGCCTCGACCGGCGGTGGGCGGGTGGTGGCTCCCGCTGCCTTCGTCGGGAGTGTCCCGTCCGGGCCGGTGCTTGATGCTACCGAGCCCATCATGCGGTGCTGACCGGGTCCCGCCCGGCGTGAACCGGATCACTCGTTCGAGCGAAGCACTATGCGCCGGTGATTTCGAGGTTTTCCAGCCAGACCGGGTCGAAACGCCCCTCGGCCACGATCACTGCGGGGCCGGTCATCTCGATCGCGCCGTCCGGCAGTTCGGTGATCAGGAGCCGTCCGCCGAGGACGTCCACGGTGTACGTGACCGGGCTGCCGGTGACGGTGGGGTCCTGCCCGTCCCGCCGGGCGGCGGCCACGGCCACGGCGCACGCGCCGGTCCCGCAGGAGCGGGTCTCGGCGGCACCGCGCTCGTGCACGCGCATCGCGACGTGCCGGGGGCCCCGGTCGACGACGAACTCGACGTTCACCCCGTCCGGGTAGGCGGAGGCAGGGCTGAACGGCGGCGCGCTGTAGAGGTTCCCGGCGTGTGCCAGGTCCTCGACGAAGGCGACCGCGTGCGGGTTGCCCATGTTGACGTTGCGGGCGGGCCAGGAGCGCTCGCCCACGGAGACGGTCACCTCGCCCTCGGGGAGCACGGCACGCCCCATCGAGACGGTGACGCCGCCGTCCTTGTCGAGGTGGACGCGCTTGACGCCGCCCCGGGTGGCGACGTCGAGGTCACCGGCCGTGGTCAGGCCCGCGTGCTGCAGGTAGCGGGCGAAGACGCGTACGCCGTTGCCGCACATCTCCGCGACGGAGCCGTCCGCGTTGCGGTAGTCCATGAACCACTCGGCCCGGTCGGCCATCTCGCGGGCCTCGGGGTGCGCGGCGGACCGCACCACGTGCAGCAGGCCGTCGCCGCCGATGCCGGCCCGGCGGTCGCACAGCCGGGCGACGAGGGGGGCGGGCAGGTCGATGGCGTTGTCCGGGTCGGGAACGATCACGAAGTCGTTCTCGGTGCCGTGGCCCTTGAGGAAGGCGATCGGTGCGGAGGCAGCGGGTGCGGTGGTCACGCGATCCATCGTAGAGGTCCGGTCCGACAACGGATCTCCGGGCCGGTGCGGTGGCTCAGCGCAGCCGGGCGACGCGCCAGACCGCCAGGGCGACGAGTGTCAGGCACACCACCGCGTACAGGGCGGCGACCCGCCAGTCGGCGCGTCCGCCGGAGCCCCGGGCGGGCAGTCCCGGCCAGGTGTAGCCGACCCGGCGGGCGGCCATCATGCCCCAGCCCGCGGCGCAGCAGCTGATCAGCAGACCGAGCATGGCCACGACCGCTCCGCCGTCGCCGATCTCGAAGGCGAGCGGGAAGGCGAACATCAGCGAGCCGACGGCGGCGAGCGACACGATCGGGGCGAGCTGCCAGATCCGCAGCCGGCGCTGCGGGCGCAGCTCCACCTCGACCTCGGCCTCGGGCTCCGGAAGTCCGGGGACCTCGGCTCCGCCCGGGCCGTCGGGAATCTCGCCCGAAGGGATGTCCCCCGGTGTCATGGGCTGCTCTCCGGGCCCGTCAGGACTCAACCGCTCCGGTTCTTCCTGTGCTCTGTCGCGAGGGCCGGCCTCCATCGCCACGCGCCCTCCCCACTCGGACTCCAACAGTCGATCGAAGCTCGATGATGGCACGCGCGCGGACACCGGAATGACGGGCGGAGCGTCCCGATGCCATCACGTGATCAGGCTGTGACCGCCCGTTCGACCAACGCCAGCGCCTGGTGCGGGAGTTCCGCACGGTGCTCGGCCGCGCCGCTCAGCCAGTGGACGCGGGGGTCCCTGCGGAACCAGGAGTCCTGGCGCCGGGCGAAGCGCTTGGTGGCGCGCACGGTCTCGGCGCGCGCCTCGTCGTCGGTGCGGTCACCGGCGAGTGCGTCCAGTACCTGCTGGTATCCCAGGGCCCTGGAGGCGGTGAGGCCCTCGCGGAGCCCTTGCTCCTCCAGCGTGCGCACCTCCTCCACCAGGCCCGCCTCCCACATCCGGTCCACGCGCGCGGTGATGCGTTCGTCGAGTTCCGGGCGGGCGACGTCGACACCGATCTGCACGGTGTCGTACACCGACTCGTGGCCGGGCAGATTCGCGGTGAAGGGGCGCCCGGTGATCTCGATCACTTCGAGGGCGCGGACGATGCGGCGGCCGTTGCTGGGGAGGATCGCCTGGCCTGCCGCGGGGTCGGCTGCGGCGAGTCTCAGATGGAGGGCGCCGGGGCCCTGCTCGGCCAGCTCGGCCTCCAGGCGGGCGCGCACCTCGGGGTCCGTGCCGGGGAACTCCATGACGTCGATGACCGCCTTGACGTACAGGCCCGAGCCGCCGACGAGCACGGGGGTGCGGCCCTCGCCGAGCAGCCGGTCGATCTCCTTGCGGGCGAGCCGCTGGTACTCGGCGACGTTCGCCGTGACGGTGACGTCCCAGATGTCGAGGAGGTGGTGCGGGATGCCGCCGCGTTCCGCGGGCGTCAGTTTGGCGGTCCCGATGTCCATCCCCCGGTAGAGCTGCATGGAGTCGGCGTTGACGACCTCGCCGCCGAAATGCTGGGCGAGGGCGACGCCCAGATCGGACTTTCCGGCCGCGGTGGGACCGACGACGGCGATGACCCGCGGTGCGGGAGCTGCAGTTCTCACTTCCCCAGTCTCGCAAACCCCCGGGCCCGTCCCCGAACGAGCTACGTGACGACGCGCGATCGGGGTCGTTGCCTGTTGCGAGGTTCCGCACGCCGGTTCACGGACCGGTTCCTCCGGGCGGCGCAATGGGACGCACCGGGCAGCGCGGGATTTCGCCCTCACGAGTACGGTATGGAGTAGATATGGGCGTTTTTGCACTGTTTCGCCGGAAGTCCAAGGACGCCGCAGAGGTGTCAACCGAGCAGGAACAGGCTGCCACTCCGACGGTCGAGGCCGCCGGGGAGGCCGTGACCGCCGAGGAGACGGAGACCGCCGAGAGCGGCTCCGAGTCCACCGAGGAGGTCGCGGCGGAGGCCGCTTCGGAGACCCCGGACGTGGTTGCCGAGGCTTCCGACGAGGCCGAGCCGGCCGCCGCGGAAGGGCTTGAGATCCCCAAGCAGCAGTCCGCCGAGGCGGCAGCGGACAATCAGGTCGGCGAAACCGCCCGCAAATAGATAGTTCCGCCCCTACCGGGTGGAACCGAACAGTCCCCACGAGGGAAGGTGTCCCATGGGCTTCCTGGACAATTTGAAGGCCAAGCTGGCCCCGGCGAAGGACAAGGCCGCGGACCTCGCGCAACAGCACGGGGGCAAGATCGAGCAGGGCCTCGACAAGGCCGCTCAAGCTGTCGACTCCAAGACCAAGGGGAAGTACAGCAACCAGATCCAGTCGGGCACGGGCAAGGCCAAGGACGCCCTCGATCGCCTCTCCAGCAAGGACGACGGCGGGACTCCGCCGACCGGCGGAACTCCGCCGACTCCCCCGCCGGCCCCCTGAGGCCGCCGGGCACGAGTGAAGAACAACGGGAACGGCCGCGGAACCATTTCGGTTCCGCGGCCGTTCCCGTATCAGGACACGCACCTTGGAAACTCAACAAGGCAATGGAAACGGCGTCAGGACCAGGCCGCCACGAAGTACCCCACGCCGTACGGTGCGTCCTCGTACAGCAGCTGACCGCCCAGGCCCGCCCCGTCCGCGGCGCCCGCGAGCACCTGCCAGGGAGCGCGCCCCGAGGCCTTGAGCGTGTGGGCGAGCTCCTCGTCCGTCGCGAGCAGGGCGGCGGTGTCGGCGGCGCCCAGCGCCCGGGCGGCGTCGGCGTCGAAGCCCTCGGCGCGCTCGTCCAGGTAGCCCGGTGCCTTCAGGGTGCGGCAGGCGCTGCCGTCTCCCATCACCAGGAGGGCGACCCTGTCGGCCCGGGCCGCTAGTTCCCGTCCCGCCGCCGCGCAGCGGTCGGTGGGCAGCTCCTCGCCGACGCCGAGTCCCTCGACGGGCGTGTGCCCCCAGCCCGTCCGGCCGAGGAGCCAGGCGGCCACCGAGAGGGACGGCGGCAGCACGCGGTCCGCGACGGCGCCCGCGGTCCCTGTATCCCCTCCGGCTCCGGCTCCGGGTGCTCCGGCGCCGAGTGCGACCTCCAGGTCCACGCCGAAGCCCGCGAAGCTGCCCTTCGTGCCCTGCGGGTGGGCTCCCCGGCCGTCCGGCCCCGCAGGTCCGAGCACGACCAGCAGGTCCGGCCAGGAGGCGGCGAGCACACCCAGTGCGTCGGCGCAGGCGTCCCGTGCGGCATCGAGTTCGGCCGCGGCACCGGCGGCGACCTCCGGAACGAGCAACGGCGGACAGGGGCACACTGCGGCGGCTACGAGCATGTCCGGCAGCCTAACGCGGGGCCGGGGGCGCCGGCCGTCCCCAGCGGGCCGTGCACCCCCGCCCCTGCGAACTCGTCCGCCCCGGCGGTCAGTTGACGCTGCACCCGCCCGTGGCGGCCGGCAGCGGCTCCGGTACGCCGATCTTCGGCAGGCCCAGCATGACGCCCGGGCCCTGCTGCGGTTCGGCGTTGCGCTTCTCCCAGGCGTCGCCCGCCCGGGTGCGGCGTACCGCCAGGGCGTCACCCTCGGCGAGCAGGTGGTGCGGGGCGGCGTAGGTGATCTCGACGGTCACCACGTCACCGGGGCGCACGTCCTGCTCGGGCTTGGTGAAGTGCACCAGGCGGTTGTCGGGGGCCCGTCCGGAGAGCCGGAGGGTGGCGCCGTCCTTGCGGCCCTCGCCCTCGGCGACCATGACGTCCAGGGTGCGGCCGACCTGCTTCTTGTTCTCCTCCCAGGAGATCTCCTCCTGGAGGGCGACCAGCCGCATGTAGCGCTCCTGGACAATCTCCTTGGGGATCTGGTTCTCCATGGTGGCGGCGGGGGTGCCGGGCCGGATGGAGTACTGGAAGGTGAAGGCGTTGGTGAAGCGGGCCTCGCGGACCGTGTGCATCGTCTGCTCGAAGTCCTCCTCGGTCTCGCCGGGGAAGCCCACGATGATGTCGGTGGAGATGGCTGCGTCCGGCATCGCGGCGCGCACCCGCTCGATGATGCCGAGGAAGCGGTCCTGGCGGTACGAGCGGCGCATCGCCTTGAGGATGGTGTCCGAACCGGACTGGAGCGGCATGTGCAGCTGCGGCATCACGTTCGGCGTCTCGGCCATGGCGGCGATCACGTCGTCGGTGAAGTCGCGCGGGTGCGGCGAGGTGAAGCGGACCCGCTCCAGGCCGTCGATCCTGCCGCAGGCGCGCAGTAGCTTGCTGAAGGCCTCGCGGTCGCCGATGTCGGAGCCGTAGGCGTTGACGTTCTGGCCGAGCAGGGTGATCTCGGAGACGCCCTCGGCGACCAGTGCCTCGATCTCCGCGAGGATGTCGCCGGTCCTGCGGTCCTTCTCCTTGCCGCGCAGGGCGGGCACGATGCAGAAGGTGCAGGTGTTGTTGCAGCCGACCGAGATGGAGACCCAGGCGGCGTAGGCGCTCTCGCGGCGCGTGGGCAGCGTTGAGGGGAACGCCTCCAGCGACTCGGCGATCTCGACCTGCGCCTCTTCCTGGATGCGGGCGCGCTCCAGCAGCACCGGCAGCTTGCCGATGTTGTGCGTGCCGAAGACGACGTCGACCCAGGGAGCCCGCTTGGTGATGGTGTCGCGGTCCTTCTGGGCCAGGCAGCCGCCGACGGCGATCTGCATGCCGGGCCGCTTCGTCTTCATCGGCGCGAGCCGTCCGAGATTGCCGTACAGCTTGTTGTCGGCGTTCTCACGGACCGCGCAGGTGTTGAAGACGACGACGTCGGCGTCACCGTCGCACCCTTCGGGCGCGCGGACGTATCCCGCGCCCTCCAGGAGGCCCGACAGGCGCTCGGAGTCGTGGACGTTCATCTGGCACCCGTAAGTGCGCACCTCGTATGTCTTCTCGCTCATCTCGTCCACCAGGGTACGGGGCCCGCCGCGCCGGAGGCGCCCTGCGGTCTCCGCCGGGGCTCACCCCTGGTCCGCAGGGGCGGTGAGCTGGCAGGATCGCGGCATGTTCCCCGCGCTCTCCCGTATCGGACGCCGTCGTGCCCTCCAGGGGGCGGTGGCCGCGCTCGCGCTGTGCGGGCTGCTGCTGTGGGGGCTGCTGCCGTCCGGCACCCCGTCGCCGAAGGGGGAGGTCACCTTCAGCACGGGGGTGCGCACCGGGGTCTACCAGCGGTACGGGGTGCTGCTGGAGGAGGCTCTGCGGCGGGACATGCCGGAGCTGGACGTCAGGCTGCGCACCAGTCAGGGGTCCCAGGAGAATCTGGCCCGGGTGGCCTCCGGGGAGGCGGACTTCACGGTCGCGACGGCCGACGCCGTGGCGAAGTACCAGCGGGACCACCGCAAGGGCGCGGACCGGCTGCGCGGCTGTGCGCGGCTGTACGACGACTACGTACAGCTGGTGGTGCCGAAGGATTCCCGGATCCGGTCCGTCGCCGACCTGCGGGGCCGGCAGGTCGCTGTGGGGCAGGAGGGGTCGGGGGTGCGGCTGGTGTCGAACCGGCTGCTGGCGGCCGCCGGGCTGGACCCCGAGCGGGACGTGAAGCCGGTGTCGATCGGGATCGACACCATGCCGGGGCGGCTGGAGGAGGGCACGATCGACGCCTTCTTCTGGTCGGGCGGGCTGCCCACCAGCGCGGTGCGCGACCTGTCCGAGCGGATGGCGGTACGACTGGTTCCGCTCAGCCCCGACCTGGTGGAGGCGTTGCAGGAGCCCGGTGACATCACCCGTTACTACCGGTCAGCGGTGATGCCGGCCGACGCCTACGCCAAGGTGAGCAACCGGGCCGCCGTACCGACCGTGGCGGTGGCCAATCTGCTGGTCACCACGGACCGCACGGACCCGGAGCTGACGAAGCGGTTCACCGAGACGGTGATCGCCAGCCGGGACCGGATCGGGCGGCAGGTGCACGCGGCGCAGCTGGTGGACCTGCGGACCGCGATCTACACGGATCCGCTGCCGCTGCACGAGGGTGCGGCGCTCTACTACCGGTCGGCAAAGCCGTAGCGGCGCCGGGAAGGCGCGGGCACGGTTCGGTGCGCGGGACGGGCACTCACGGTTCGGTGCGCGGGACGGTGACCGTCACGCGCAGCCCGTGGGGTTCGTTGGCCTCGTAGTCGATCGTGCCCCGGCCCGCGAGGAGCAGGGCGCGGGAGATGGACAGACCGAGTCCGGAGCCCTTGATGTTCTGGTGGCGGTTGCTGCGCCAGAACCGGTCTCCGACGCGGGCGAGTTCGTCCTCGGTGAGGCCGGGGCCGCCGTCCGCGACGACCACGGTGCAGACGTCGCCGTCGGAGGCGACCTCGACGGTGACCTCCTCGTCGGCGGGCGTGAACTTGAGGGCGTTGTCGATCACCGCGTCCAGCGCGCTGGAGAGCGCGACGGGGTCGGCCCAGGCGGTGACGGCCTCGGGGCCGCCGCGCAGCAGGCGTACGCCCTTGTCGTCGGCGAGCGGGGACCAGGCCGCGATCCGTTCGGTGGCGAGTTCACCCAGGTCGATCAGCCGCAGGTCGGCCGGGGCGTGTTCGGCCTGGGCGAGGTCGAGGAGGTCGTCGAGGACCCGGGCGAGGCGCTTTCCCTCGGTGCGGACTGAGGCGATCTCCTCGTTGCCTTCGGGCAGTTCGAGGGCGAGCAGTTCGATGCGCAGCAGCAGCGCGGACAGCGGATTGCGGAGCTGGTGGGACGCGTCGGCGACGAAGGCGCGCTGCTGCTCCAGTACGTCCTCGACGTTGTCAGCCATCTCGTTGAACGAGCGGGCCAGACGGCGGAGTTCCGGGGGGCCGCCCGCGGGGGCGACCCGGGAGTTCATCCGGCCGGTCGCTATGTCGTGGGTCGCCGCGTCCAGCACCCGTACCGGCCTGAGCACCCACCCGGTCAGCCGGAAGGCCGCGCCGATCGCCACGAACAGGGCGGCGAACTCGCCCGCCGCGATCAGCAGCCAGTCGTGCAGGACGCGTGAACGCAGCTGTCCGGTGGGCGAGTCGGTGACCACCACCGCGACCACGTCGCCGTCGCGCACCACCGGCGAGGCCACCACCAGGGTGTGGTCCTGCCAGGGCCAGACCTGGGGCGGATCGTGGCTGCGGCGTCCGGCCAGGGCTTCCTGGAACGCTTCCTTCCCCAGGTCTCCTGCGGCCTGCACGGTCCAGTCCTCGGGGGCCGCCGCCATGGCGCCGCCGTCCCGGTAGAAGACGCCGACCCTGATCCCGTACACCCCGTGGTAGCGGGAGAGTTCGGACTCCAGGGTGTCGCGCCGTTCGTTCCTGGCGGTGGTGCGCTCGGTGACGAACTGGGCGAGGGCGGCGAAGCGGGCGGTGTCGTCGATCCGGTCGACCACCACCTGTTGCTGCTGGGCGGCGGCCTCGCGCACGGCGAGCGGGAAGCCGAAGGCGATCAGCATGCCCGCGAGCAGGATGATGAGGAGCGGGAGGAGGCGGGTGCGCACGGGGTGTTACGTGGCCCTGGGCGCGCCGGGGGCACCTGATGCGCCGGAGGTGCCCGGCGCGCCCGGGGTACCAGGTGCGCCCGGGGTGCCAGGTGCACCCAGGGCTCCGGGTGCTCCCGACGTGTTCGGTGCGACCAGTCGGTAGCCGACGCCGCGCACCGTCTCTATCAGCGCGGGCATCCGCAGCTTCGAGCGCAGCGAGGCCACGTGGACCTCCAGGGTGCGCCCGGTCCCTTCCCAACTGGTGCGCCACACCTCGCTGATGATCTGCTCCCGCCGGAAGACGACCCCGGGGCGCTGGGCGAGGAGCGCGAGCAGGTCGAACTCCTTGCGGGTCAGCTGGACGTCCGCGCCTCCGACGCTGACGCGGCGGGTGGGCAGCTCGATGTGCACGGGGCCGAGGTCGACGGTGGTGTCGCCGGGGACGGCGGGGGTCTCCCCCGTTGTGGTGCGCCGGCTCACCGCGTGGATACGGGCGAGGAGTTCGCCGGTGTCGTACGGCTTGGTGACGTAGTCGTCGGCGCCCAGGTTGAGGCCGTGGATGCGGGAACGGACGTCGGCCCGCGCGGTCACCATGATCACCGGAGTGCTGGTGCGCTTGCGGATCTTGCCGCAGACCTCGTACCCGTCCTGGTCGGGCAGCCCGAGGTCGAGCAGCACGACACCGAAGGGCTCCTGGCCGTCGGGGGCGCGGTCGTCGGGGAGGAATGCCTGGAGGGCCTCCTCGCCGTTGCGCGCGTGGACGACGTGGAAGCCGTGCCGGGTGAGGACCGCGGACAGGGCGGCGGCGACGTGGTTGTCGTCCTCGACGAGCAGCAGTCTCATGGCACCCCCTCCGGTCTCCGGTCCGCACTCTTGATGTGGTTCTTACCTCAGGCATCCACGCCGATCCGCACGGTCCCCGTCAAGACCCTTCTCATCACGGGGTTGTTCCGTTATGGAGCCGGTATCCCCACACTGCGCCCCCTTCACGCAGAGTGTCCGGTTGAGGCCGGATCGTTATGCTCAATTTCCGCTCAGATGTAATGACGCTGGTCGCACTGGGTGACTAGGGTCCTCCCCAACCGAGGAGGACGGAGCAAAAGCCGATGAGCGGAGTTTCAGTGACCAAGGGCGCCGAGGACGCGGTACCCGCGTCGACGGACCTGGTGGTCCTGAGCAACGTCAACAAGCACTTCGGCGCGCTGCATGTGCTCCAGGACATCGACATGACCATCGCCCGTGGCGAGGTCGTCGTCGTCATCGGACCCTCCGGGTCCGGTAAGTCCACGCTGTGCCGCACGATCAACCGCCTGGAGACGATCGACTCGGGCGCCATCCGCATCGACGGAAAGCCGCTGCCCCAGGAGGGCAAGGAGTTGGCGCGGCTGCGCGCCGACGTCGGCATGGTGTTCCAGTCGTTCAACCTCTTCGCCCACAAGACGATCCTGGAGAACGTCACGCTGGGCCAGATCAAGGTCCGCGGGACGGACAAGAAGGCCGCGGAGCAGAAGGCCCGCGCCCTGCTCGACCGGGTGGGCGTGGGCGCACAGGCGGACAAGTACCCGGCGCAGCTCTCCGGCGGTCAGCAGCAACGCGTCGCCATCGCACGGGCGTTGGCCATGGAACCGAAGGTCATGCTCTTCGACGAGCCCACATCGGCGCTCGACCCGGAGATGATCAACGAGGTCCTGGAGGTCATGCAACAGCTGGCCCGCGACGGAATGACCATGGTGGTCGTCACTCACGAAATGGGCTTCGCGCGCTCGGCGGCGAACCGGGTCGTCTTCATGGCGGACGGGAAGATCGTCGAAGAGGCCACGCCGGACCAGTTCTTCAGTAACCCTCGTAGCGACCGGGCCAAGGACTTCCTGTCGAAGATCCTTCACCACTGACGGTCCGTCGGCTCCCCCGCCGCCGTACCGTCCGCCGGCAGTTCCCGGCCAACGACCTACCGACGTAAGGGATGTTCCCCATGAAGCTCCGCAAGACAGCATCCGTGGCGGCCATGGCTGCCGCACTCGCCCTGACCGCGACCGCCTGCGGTGGCAAGGAGGGCTCGGCCGGCGACGCCGCGAAGGCCCCCGGTGGCAAGGAAGCGCCGGCCGCCCCGAAGTACGCCGTCGTCAAGGACGCCAAGGTCGACGGTTCGCCGGCCTTCAAGGCCGCCAAGGCCCGCGGCAAGATCATCATCGGTGCCAAGGCCGACCAGCCGTACCTCGGCTTCGAGGACCAGGCGACCAAGAAGCGCTCCGGCTTCGACATCGAGATCGCCACGATGATCGCCGCCGACCTGGGCTTCTCCCCCGACCAGATCGAGTGGAAGACGGTCAACTCCGACCTCCGCGAGACGACCATCGCGCAGGGCCAGGTCGACTACTACGTCGGTACGTACTCGATCAACGACAAGCGCAAGAAGCAGATCGGCTTCGCCGGCCCGTACTACAAGGCCGGCGCCGACCTCCTGGTCCGCAAGGACGAGTCCGCCATCACCGGCAAGGAAACCGTCAAGGGCAAGAAGGTCTGCTCCATCAAGGGCTCGACCCCGCTGCAGGAGATCAAGAAGCCGGAGTACGGCGCCCAGGTCGTCGAGCTCGGCAAGTACTCGGACTGCGTCCAGCAGCTCCTGTCCAAGCAGGTCGACGCGGTCACCACCGACGACTCGATCCTCAAGGGCTACGCCGCACAGAACCCGACCAACCTCAAGGTCGTCGGCAAGCCGTTCACCACGGAGCTGTACGGCATCGGCGTGAGCAAGGACGACAAGGCGCTGCGCACCGCGATCAACGAGTCGATCACGAAGCACGTCAAGGACGGCACGTACAAGAAGATCTACGACTCGACGCTGGGTCTCTCGGGCTCCACGTACGCCGAGCCGCCGGCCGTCGAGAACTACTGACCGGAGCCACCGGCCCCTGCTCTGCTTGAGGCCGGTTCCCGCGCCCCGTACGCCTGTTGGGCCCGTACGGGGCGCTCCTCCTCCTGCCCGATTGCCCCCAAGCCGCTGCCCGCCGACGCGGAGACCTCATGAACGTACTGACCGACTATCTTCCTGAATTCCGCGACGGCTTCATTGGCACCGTGTTCATCACCGCGGTCAGCGGCGTGATCGCGATGGTCCTGGGACTGCTCATAGCCGGATGCCGGGTCTCGCCCGTACCACCGTTGCGCGCCTTCGGCACCGTGTGGGTCACGATTCTGCGCAACACCCCGCTCACCCTGCTGTTCCTGGTCTCGACCTTCGTCGTCCCGGAGATCTTCTTCCCGGGAATGAGCCCCTTCTTCCTCGGCGCCCTCGCGCTGGGTTTCTACACCTCGGCATTCGTCTGCGAGGCGGTCCGCTCCGGCATCAACACGGTGCCCCTCGGTCAGGCGGAGGCCGCCCGTTCGCTGGGCATGACCTTCGGGCAGACACTGCGCATCATCATCCTGCCGCAGGCCACCCGGACGGTGCTGCCCCCGCTGAGCAGCATCTTCATCGCACTGACGAAGAACTCGGCGATCGCGGGCGCCTTCGGTGTCGCGGAACTCTTCGGGGTGCAGAAACTGCTGAGTGAGCAGGGTTACGCGATCCTGCCGATCTTCGTCTTCGTCGCCCTCGGGTACCTGATCGTCACCTTCGCCATCAGCGGCCTGTTCCGTCTCTTCGAGCGCCGCATGGAGGTCGCACGATGAGTGCCAGCGTTCTCTACGATGCCCCCGGCCCCAAGGCCCAGGTCCGCAACCGGATCTACACGGTCGTCGGTTCGGCCGCGATCCTGGCGCTGGTCGCCGTTGCCGTCGTCCGCCTGGGCAACAAGGGCCATCTGGCCCCGGAGATGTGGGACATCTTCAACTACGCGGGCATCCGGCAGAACATCGCCGAGAGCCTGATCGCCACCCTCAAGGCCTTCGGCCTCGCCGCGGTCGGCTCGCTGGTGCTCGGGGTGATCCTGGCCGTCGCACGGCTCTCCGACCACAAGCCGATCAGCTGGCTGGCCACCGCGTTCATCGAGCTCTTCCGCTCCATCCCACTGCTGATCACCATCTACGCGGTGTGGGCCGGTTTCCTCTCCGACGCGTCGCTGTGGGCACTGGCCATCGGCCTGTCGGTCTACAACGGCTGTGTCCAGGCCGAGGTGCTGCGCGCCGGCATCAACTCGGTGCCGCGCGGTCAGAGCGAGGCCGCGTACGCGCTCGGCATGAGCAAGACGCAGGTCATGGTCAGCGTGCTGATCCCGCAGGCGGTCCGTGCCATGCTCCCGACGATCATCAGCCAGCTGGTGGTGACTCTCAAGGACACCTCACTGGGCTTCATGATCCTCTACCCGGAGCTGCTGAACACCGCCCGCCTGATCGCGAGCAACACCATGGTCAACGGCATGTACCCGTACGTCTCGACGATCGTCGTGATCGGTCTGCTGTACATCGTGCTGTGTCTGCTCCTGTCCGCGCTCGCCACCTGGATCGAGAAGCGGGGCCGCCGGGCGAAGACCGGCATCGCACCCGCCAAGGCGACGCCGCCCGTCGACGCGGGCTCGGCCGTCTGACGGTCCGTCCGAGGCGCGTTACGGGCGCCGCGCGCCGGGGACGCGCCAATGAGCCCCCGCGCAGAGCAAACTGACGATTAATGAGGCAGCGGCCCCGCGCCGCTGCCTCCGTCACTTGACGCAAGCACCCGCAGTGGGTTGCATACGTTCTGTGATCGAGCACCTTGTGTCCACTGCCGCCTGTGCAGCTTTCCGCTTGTCCGTACGGGGCGGAGGTCGCGCGTCGTGGACCCGGTGATCGTCGTCGGCGCCGGACCCGTCGGGCTCGCGCTCGCCCTGTCCCTCGCCGCGCAGCACGTCCCCTCCGTCGTCCTGGACGAGGGCGACGGCACGCAGGAGCCGCGCACGGCACGGACCGTGGTGCTGCGGGCGGACACCGCGGCCCTCGTCGAGCGGCTCGGCTGCACCACCGTCTGGGACGAGGGGGCACTCTGGTCCGGATGGCGGTCGATGCGGCGCAAGCAGGTCGTCACCGAACTAACGCTCGGTGACGACTGTGAGTTCCCGGCCCCCCTTCACGTTCCCCAGCACGCCCTCACCCAGGGCCTGTACGACGCCGCCACCGCGCACCCGCTGATCGAGCTCGCGACCCACGCGCGCGTGGACACCATCGAGCAGGACGGCAAGGGCGTCACCGTGCACACCCGCGAGCCGGGTTATCTGTACTGGCGCGGCAGTTACCTGGTCGGCTGCGACGGCGCCCGCTCCACCGTCCGCAAGCTGCTCGGCATCCGCTTCGCCGGCCGCACCGCCGTCGAACGCCACGCCGTCGCCGCCCTGCGCACCGAACTCCCCTGGCCGGACACCGCGTTGATGCACCGCCAGCCGCCCTGGCGCGGCGGCGGTCCCGAGGTGACGGCCCGCCCGCTGCCCGACGACGTGTGGCGGCTGGACTGGCTGCTGCCGCCACGCGGGGACCTGGTCACACCCGATGCGCTGGTCACCCGGATCCGCGACACCCTGGCCGGGTGGTGCGGGGAGACACCCGCGTACGAACTGATCGACACGGGCGTGTACACGCTGCACCACCGGCTCGCCCAGCGCTGGCGCGAGGGGCGTTCCTTCCTCGCCGGGGACGCGGCGCACCTGCTCGGCGCGCTCGGCACCCAGGGCGTCGACGAGGGACTGCGGGACGTGGCGAACCTGGCGTGGAAGCTGACGCACGCCCTGCACCACGACGCCTCGCCCGCCCTGCTCGACAGCTACCAGGACGAGCGGCGCACCGCGGTCGCCGCACGGCTGCGCGCCGCCGACCAGGTGCTGCCGATACTGCGGGGCGGCGGCGGGCTGCGGGCGGTCCTGCCCGGTGCCGCGCGGGGGCACGACAGTCTGCTGACGGACGGGCATCTGGGCGGCGGCGCGCTGGGCGCCCTGCCCCAGTACGCGCACTCGCCGCTCGCGGCCGGTCCGGCCGGGGACCGGGAGGCGGAGGCCGATGTGGCCACTGTTCCGGGTGCGCTCGTCGAGGACGTACGGGTGACCGCGCCGGACGGTACTGCCGTACCGCTGTGGGACCGGCTGGGCCAGGGGCACCTCCTGGTGGTGCTGATCGCGCCGGGCACCGGGGTGTGGGACCGGCGGCACTGGATGACGGCGGGGGTGATGCCCCGGCTGGTCTCGGCGGTCACCGCCCTTCCCGTACCGGCGGAACTGCTCGTCGCGGAGGGCTATCCCGGGGCGACGGCGCACACCGTCCTGCTCGTACGCCCGGACGGTCATCTCGTGGCCGCCTTCGACGGGGTGCACCCGGCGGAGCTGTACGCGGCGGCGGACGCGGCGCGCGGGGGTGCGCCGGAGAGCGAGGCCGCAAGCGCGGGTGCGGGTGCGGCCTCGGGTGCCCCGGGCGACGCGTCCGGCACTTCCGGCGCACTGGTGCTCCCCGACCCCAGTGGCCGGACCGACCGGACTGCGGACATCAATTGACCGCCACAGGCACACATGGTGTACTCCGGAACGTGAGCGACACCCGAGTGTGCCTGTGGCGGAGGGTCCATATGGACCTGGTCCGCTACGCGGGCTGTGTCTGTCGCCCGTCCTGCTGATTCGCCTCTTTCCTTTCACGCGCGGTGTGCTGCCTCCCGCTCCCCGGCTCTCCGGCCGGAGCCGGTGAGGCGGCCCGTGCGTGTTCCGCGAACCTCTCAGGACGGCCTTCCCGTGTCTCTTTCCCCTTCCGCACCCGTATCCGTACGTCCCTCCGCGCCTGCCGGCCCGGCGGCGCCCACCCATGCCCAACTCCTCGACTTCGTCAGGCGGACCGCGGCCGACGCCGAACTCGTGGCCTCGCTGCCGCTCGATCCGGAAGGGCGTACCTGGGTACGGCTCGACGGTCCCGGCGGGAGCGAGGCATGGCTGATCGGCTGGCCGCCCGGAACCGGAACGGGGTGGCACGACCACGGCGGTTCGCACGGCGCGTTCGCGACGGCGGCGGGCGGACTGACCGAGCAGTCGCTCGCGGCGCGGCTGCCCACCGAGGGCTGGAAGACCCTGGAACTCGCCGACGGGGTCGACAGGGAACGGCAGTTGACGCCCGGTCAGGGGCGGGCCTTCGGGGAACACCACGTGCACCAGGTGCTCAACGAGTCGGACACGGCGCACGCGATCTCGGTGCACGCCTACTACCCGCCGCTTCCGCTGATGCGGCGCTACAGCCGAACGGGCGCGGTGCTGCGCCTGGAGCAGGTGGAACGTCCGGAGGAGTGGCAGTGACGAACGAACCGGTGGGAATCGACGAGTTGCTGGAGCGGGTACGGGAGGGACTCGTGCGGGTCGGACCGCGCGAGGCGTACGAGGCGGCCGGCTCGGGGGCGCTGCTGGTGGACATCCGGTACGCGGCCCTGCGCGAGCGGGACGGGCTGATTCCGGGCGCGCTGGTGGTGGAGCGCAACGAGCTGGAGTGGCGGCTGGACCCCCGGGGCAGCCACCGCGCCCCCGAAGCCACCGGCCACGACCTGCCCGTCATCGTCGTCTGCAACGAGGGCTACGCGTCGAGCCTCGCGGCTGCCTCGCTGCAACAGCTGGGCCTGCACCGGGCCACCGACCTGACCGGCGGCTTCCAGGCGTGGAAGGCGGCGGGCCTGCCGGTGGAGGGGTAGCGGAACCGCACCACGCTCACAGGACCGGGGCGAGGGGACCGACTCCACCGGGGGCCGTCCCCTTGCCCGCCCGTCCGCCAGGGAGGGCGGCCCCCGCCGCCCGAGGCGACCCCCTGGGAGCGCGCTTGGCCGTCCAGGGGGGCGAAGGGGGCGGACATCTCCGCCCGAGGTGATGAGCCTCACCGCCCGAGGGAGCGCGCATCCCCGCCCTAGGGAACGCGCATCCCCGCACGAGACGGCTGGCATCGCCCCTCAGAACAGCTCGGGGTAGAGCCCGTCCTCCGGCTCCCCCCCTTCCTCCTCCAACGCCCGTCTCACCACCCGGAGGGCAAGCCCCTCCGGATATCCCTTCCGCGCCAGCATCCCCGCCAGCCGCCGCAGCCGCTTGTCCCGCTCCAGCCCTCGCGTCGACCTCAGCTTGCGGGCCACCAGCTCCCGCGCGGTCTCCTCCTCCTGCTCGGAGTCCAGCTGCCCCACGGCCTCGTCGATCAGCCCCGGGTCGACGCCCTTGGTGCGCAGTTCCTGGACCAGGGCACGCCCGGCCAGTCCCTTGCTGTGGTGGCGCGACTCGACCCAGGCGTCCGCGAACGCGGCGTCGTTGATCAGTCCCACTTCCTCGAAGCGCGACAGCACCTGCTCCGAGATCTCCTCGGGGATCTCCCGCTTGCGCAGGGCGTCCGCGAGCTGCTTGCGCGTGCGGGGGGTGCCGGTGAGCAGGCGCAGACAGATCGACCGCGCCTGCTCCGCCGGATCCTGAGGGGGCTCCTGGACGGCTCCGCCGCCGCCCCTGCGCACCCTCCCCGACTTCCGGGATCCCGGCTCCGCGCCGGTCTCCCCGGTAACGCCGCTCTCCCCGGATTCCCGGGAGGACCAGGGGAGCCGGGGCGGCCCTTCGGCCTCCCCCGCTCCGCCGTGCGCGTCGTACGCGTCGTCCGTACTGCCCGGCCAGTCCGTTCTCCGGGTCATGGACTAGCCCTTGGCTGCCGCGGCCTTGGCCGACTTCGCCTTGGTCGCCGGGGCCGGGACCGCCTTGGGATCGGCAGCCGTGGCACCGGGGGCCGCCGCGTCCGCGCCCGCCTCGGCCTCCTCCTTGGGAGCCGGCTTCACACCGACGCCGAGCTTCTCCTTGATCTTCCGCTCGATCTCGTCGGCGAGATCGGGGTTGTCCTTCAGGAAGTTACGGGCGTTCTCCTTGCCCTGGCCGAGCTGGTCACCCTCGTACGTGTACCAAGCACCGGCCTTGCGGACGAAGCCGTGCTCGACGCCCATGTCGATCAGACCGCCCTCGCGGCTGATGCCCTGGCCGTAGAGGATGTCGAACTCGGCCTGCTTGAAGGGGGGCGCGACCTTGTTCTTGACGACCTTGACGCGGGTGCGGTTGCCGACCGCGTCCGTGCCGTCCTTGAGGGTCTCGATGCGGCGGATGTCGAGCCGGACCGAGGCGTAGAACTTCAACGCGCGACCACCGGTCGTGGTCTCCGGCGAGCCGAACATCACACCGATCTTCTCGCGGAGCTGGTTGATGAAGATCGCGGTGGTCTTGGACTGGTTGAGCGCACTGGTGATCTTCCGGAGCGCCTGGCTCATCAGCCGGGCCTGGAGACCGACGTGCGAGTCGCCCATCTCGCCCTCGATCTCCGCACGCGGCACGAGCGCCGCCACGGAGTCGATGACGATGAGGTCGATGGCACCGGAGCGGACCAGCATGTCCACGATTTCCAGTGCCTGCTCGCCGGTGTCCGGCTGGGAGAGGATCAGGTTCTCGGTGTCGACGCCGAGGGCCTTCGCGTACTCGGGGTCGAGCGCGTGCTCGGCGTCCACGAAGGCGACGGTGCCGCCGGCCTTCTGCGCGTTGGCCACGGCGTGCAGCGTGAGGGTGGTCTTACCGGAGGATTCCGGTCCGTACACCTCCACCACACGGCCGCGCGGCAGTCCGCCGACGCCGAGCGCGATGTCCAGGGCGGTCGACCCGGTGGGGATGACCTCGATGGGGTCGTTCGGCCGGTCGCCGAGACGCATCACCGCACCCTTGCCGAATTGCCGTTCAATCTGTGCGAGAGCGGCGTCCAGCGCCTTCTCGCGGTCGGTGCCTGCTGCCATGGGTTCCACCCGATTTGCTTGAGTCGATCGCTTCACGTCAAAGACGCTAACGCCTGCCACTGACAATCGGCCTCGGCGTCCTCCTGACCTGTGGATAACCCCGTGCGAACCCTTGGGACCACAAGGCCGGACTCCCAATATGAATGGATGTTCGATTTTGCTGTCAAGCGCGCCACGCCCGCGCCGCCCACCGGGGCGGACGGGCTCGCGCCCACGGGGTTCGCCGCGACACGGTGCCCGCCTATCCTCCGAGCATGCCCGTCCCCTCCCGCATCCGCGGACTCCACGCGCCGGGGCGGCCGCCTGGGCACGCGAGGTCCGTGACCGGTGCGAGGGACGTCACCGTGACCGTGGTCGTCGCGCTGATCGTGGTCGTCCCGACGCTGCTCGTGATGCGATTCCACCAGGGGGAGCCCGCACACCTCGCCCTGGCGGGCTGGGCACTGATCGCCGTCGGCTGCGGCGCGCTCTACTTCCGCCGCAGGTGGCCGGTGGCCGTCGGGGTCGTCACCCTGCTCGCCAGTGCGGCGTACTACCCGCTGAGCGTCTACGACGGCCCGCTGATGATCACCTTCGCGCTGGCGCTCTACACGACCTCCGCCGAGGGCCGGCTCGCCGCCGCCGTCGCCCTGGGCGCTGCGGCACTGCTCGCGTCCGGCTTCGGCGAGAGCGCGCTGCCCGGCAGCATGCGCCAGATGGACAACGTCTCGCTCGCCATGCTGTCCGGCTGGCTGATCAGCCTGATCGCGGTAGGCCGCGCCCAGCACACCCGCGCCGCCTATCTGCACGAGGTGGAGCAGCGGGCGCTGGCCGCCGAGCGCGAGCAGGAGGCGCGGGCGCGGCAGAGCGCGACCGAGGAACGGCTGCGGATCGCCCGTGAGCTGCACGACGCGCTCGGCCACAGCATCTCGCTGATCAACGTCCAGTCGAGTGCCGTACTGCACAAGCTGGGCAGGGCCCGGAGCCCGCCGTCGCACTGGCCGCCGCCGAGGAGACACTGGCCACCGTCAAGGCCACCAGCAAGGAAGCCCTGCGCGAACTGCGGGCCACGCTCGGGGTGTTGTGCCAGGCCGACGAGGCGGCAGCGGGCTTCCGGGTCGAGGCCCGGCTGCCCCTTGAGGAGCACGCATGACGGACCGTACGACGCCCCCCGCGACGGGAGCGGCGGACCGGACGATCCGGGTGGTGCTCGCGGACGACCAGACGCTGGTGCGGGCCGGGTTCCGCTCGATCCTCTCCGGCGAGGACGACATCGAGGTGGTGGGCGAGGCGTCCGACGGCGAGCAGGCGGTGGCACTGGCCCGCGAACTGCGCCCCGACGTCGTCCTGATGGACATCCGGATGCCCGGCACGGACGGCCTGGAGGCCACCCGCCGCATCCTCACCGACCCCCGTCTGACGGACGTCCGAGTGGTCATCCTGACCACTTTCGACGTCGACGACTACGTGTACGGCGCGCTGCGCGCGGGCGCCTCGGGATTCCTGCTGAAGGACACCGAGCCGATGGAACTACTGCACGGCGTACGGGTGGTGGCCCGAGGCGACGCACTGATCGCGCCCGCCGTCACCCGCCGGCTGATCGCGGAGTTCGCGGGCCGGGTCAAGCAGCCGGACCCGAGCCCCCGGCTCAACGCGCTGACCGAGCGGGAGCGCGAAGTGATGGGCCTGGTCGGGGCCGGTCTGTCCAACGACGAGATCGCCCGCCGCCTCGTGCTCTCCCCCGCCACCGCGAAGACGCACGTCAGCCGCATCATGACCAAGCTGGACGCCCGCGACAGGGCCCAACTGGTCGTCCTCGCCTACGAGTCCGGGATGATCACACCGGGCTGGCTGGGCTGACCTCTCGGGGTCATCCCCGAGACGCCCCTCGGGGTCGCGCCCCCACGGTGCCAACTCCTGGGGTACGCGCGCGTGCCCCGGCGCAACCCCCGGGGCAGCACGGGTGTCACCCGGCGGCCGACGCCCCGCCCCGCCCCGTACGCCGACGCTGTGACCGTGTCCGTACTCACGCAATCCCTGGGTGCTGGTGCCTTTGTACGCAGTCGACCCCTTGAGGAGTCACCATGACCACCCTGCACCAGCCACCGACGCCGCCCCCGCCTCCGACCAGGCGCGGCAGCGTCTTCGAACGTCTCGCGGCCTTCTCGTACGCCCACCGCTGGCGCCCACTCGTCCTGTGGGTCGTGCTGGTCGCCGGAATCACCGGTGCCTCCACGGCCGTCGGCAACGCCTACCACAACGACTTCTCACTGCCCGGCACCGATTCCCACCAGGCGCAGTCGGTGCTGGAGCGGCACGGTTCGGCGCAGGCCGACGCCTCCCTCCAGCTCGTCGTCAGGGCGCCCCGGGGCGTCGCCGATCCGGCTGTCCGCAGCAGGGTCGAGGGGATGCTCGGGAAGGTCGCGGAGCTGCCCCGCGTCGCCGGCGTACGCAGTCCGTACGAGGACCGTACGGCCGTGTCCGAGGACGGCACCGTCGGGTACGCCACCGTGACGCTGGACGGCCGGGAGCAGGATGTACCGGCCCAGGACGTGCGCCGGGTGATCGCGGCGGCGGACGCCCTCGACGGCGACGGGATCCAGGCCGCCGTCGGGGGCGGCGCCGTCCGTAACGCCGAGGAGGGCGGCGGCGGGGCGGCCGAGGGTGCGGGCATCCTGGGCGCGCTGGTGATCCTGGTGTTCCTCTTCGGGTCGCTGGTCGCGGCGAGCCTGCCGGTGCTCACCGCACTGTTCGCGGTGGGCAGTTCGGTGGGGCTGATCGCGCTCGCCTCGCACCTGGCGGACGTCGCCGACTTCACCCCGCCGGTCATGATGCTGGTCGGGCTGGGCGTCGGCATCGACTACGCGCTGCTGATCTTCTCCAGGTTCCGCGGCGAACTGCTCAGGGGGAGCGAACCGGAACGGGCCACCCGGGCCGCTCTGGACGCGGCCGGGCGCACGGTCTTTTTCGCGGGCTGCACGGTGATCATCGCGCTGATGGGCCTGGTCGCGCTCGGCCTGGGCTCGCTCCAGGGGGTGGCACTGGCCGTCGCGCTGACCGTGCTGGTCACCATGGCGGCCTCGCTGACACTGCTGCCCGCCCTGCTGGGCGTGTTCGGCCGGCGCATCCAGCGACAGGTCACCAGGCGGGCGGCGAGGACGAAGCGGGTAGAGGGGGCCGGCTGGCGGCGGTGGGCCTCCGGTGTCCAGCGCAGGCCGGTGGCGGCCCTGCTGGTCGCGATGGTGGCACTGGGCGCGCTCGCCGTCCCCGCGCTCGACATGCGCCTCGGCTTCGCCGACGCGGGCAACGACCCGAGGACCTCGTCCAGCAGGCAGGCGTACGACCTGCTGGCGGACGGCTTCGGCCCCGGCTTCAGCGGCCCGTTGATCGTGGTCGCCGAAGGGGCGGACGAGGCGGCGGGCCAGAAGCTCCGCAGCGCCCTCGAAGCGGCCGACGGCATCGCGGCGGCGACCGGGCCGATCCCCACGAAGGACGGCGCCGTCTCCACCGTCATCGCCTTCCCCGAGACCGCACCCCAGGACGAGGCGACGTCACAACTGGTGGCACGGCTGCGGGCGGAGGTGCTGCCGCCGCTGGCGGCGGAGACCAGCACAGTGCTGCTGGTGGGCGGGGCGACCGCCGCGACGGAGGACTTCGCGGCGACCGTTTCCGACCGGATGCCGCTCTTCGTCGTGATCGTTGTTGGCCTGTCCTCGCTGCTGTTGCTTGTCGTTTTCCGATCGCTTCTCATCCCCGTCAAGGCGGCCCTGCTCAACCTGGTGTCGATCGGGGCGGCCCTGGGCGTGGTCACGCTGGTCTTCCAGGAGGGGTGGTTCTCAGTGCAGGCGGGGCCCGTCGAGGCGTTCATCCCGGTGATGATCTTCGCGATCGTCTTCGGTCTCTCGATGGACTACGAGGTGTTCCTGCTGTCCCGCATCCACGAGGAATGGCAGCGCGAACGGGACCCGCAGAAGGCGGTCCGGGAAGGGCTCGCGGCGACCGGCAAGGTGATCACGGCGGCCGCCGCCATCATGATCGTGGTCTTCGCGGCGTTCGTGCTCAGCCCGGACCGGATGCTCCAGCAGTTCGGGCTCGGTCTGGCGGTGGCGATCCTGCTGGACGCCGTCGTCATCCGCTGCCTGATCGTGCCGGCCGTGATGCAGTTGCTGGGCCGCCGCGCGTGGTGGCTGCCGAAGCCGCTGCTCCGGGTGCTCCCGAAGGTGGAGCTGGAACGCCACTGATCCCGGCCGCCCCGTCCGCGCAGCGGCAAAGCCGCTCAGTCGCCGTCCCCTGCCGGAGGTGCCGGAGGGGACGGCGGCTCTGCGTCGCGGTCCCGGCGCAGCGCGGTCCTCATCCGGGCCAGTGCGGAGGCGCGCCTGCTGCGGTGGCCCTGTACGCGCGGGTCGTCGGTGACGTCGTAGCGCTTCACGTACGCCCCCAGGAATGCTTGCAGGGTGGCCACTGCGGGGATCGCGATGAGTGCGCCGACCGCGCCCATCAACGCCGTACCCGCGACGACCGAGCCGAAGGCGACCGCCGGGTGGATGTCGACGGTCTTGGCGGTCAGCTTGGGCTGCAGGAGGTAGTTTTCGAACTGCTGGTAGACCACCACGAAGCCGAGCACCCACACCGCGTACCAGGGGTTGACCGTGAAGGCGATCAGCATCGGCAGCGCGCCCGCCAGATAGGTGCCGATGGTCGGGATGAACTGCGAGATCAGGCCGACCCACACGGCGAGCGCCGGGGCGTAGGGGACGTCGAGGATCACCAGCAGGATGTAGTGCGCGATGCCTGAGATCAGGGCCATCAGACCGCGCGAGTAGAGGTAGCCGCCGGTCTTGTCGACGGCGATCTCCCAGGCGCGCAGCACCTCCATCTGCCGGGCGGGCGGCAGTACGGAGCACAGTGCGCGGCGCAGCCGTGGCCCGTCGGCGGCGAAGTAGAACGAGAACAGAAAGATCGTCAACAGCTTGAACAGGCCACCGAGGACCGTCGTGGAGACATCCAGGACGCCACTCGCACTGTTCTGCACGTACTTCTGGAGCCAGTCGGAGCGCAGCAGGTTGTTCTGCACCTCGACCCTGGACAGTTCGGTGTTGAAGGTCTGGTTGATCCAGCGGATCACCGAGTCCAGGTACTTGGGGAAGTCGTCGACCATCTCCACGATCTGGCCGGCCAGCATCGAGCCGAGCAGCACGACGAAGCCGATGCCCGCGATCATCACGCCGAAGAAGACCAGGAAGGTGGCCAGGCCCCGGCGCATGCCACGGCCCGCCATCCGGCCGACCGCGGGCTCCACCGCGAGGGCGAGGAAGAACGCGATCAGGATGTTCAGGAGCAGCGTGATGAGTTGGTGGAACGCCCAGTCGCCGAGCTGGAAGCAGGCGTAGAGCGCCAGCGCGAGCACCATCGCGCGCGGCAGCCACCGGGGCATCCTGGCCGGGCCCGCAGGCGCCGCCGCGGGGGGCGCGGTGCTCGGCGGGCCGGCCGCCTGCGCTGCGGTGTCCTGGGCTTTTGCCCGTTCCTGGGCGGTCTCATCAGTCGGGGCCACGGAGCCAAGTGTCACTCATGAGTACGACAACGGCGTACCCGCATGCCCCCGTTGGGGCAGGTCGGCGCGGTGGCGGCGTCAGCGACTGTCCTGCGGTACGTCCATGGCGCGGCACACGGCCTGCCAGACGGACTTCGCGTCCCATCCCGCGTCGAGCGCCTCGTGCACCGTACGGCCGCCGAGTTCGGACATCACGTGGTCGCGGGCGAAGGAATCGGCGTACCCCTCGCCGAAGTGCGCCGCCATCCGCTCCCAGAAAATCGTCAACCGCATGACACCAGTATCCCGCCCCTGAGAGTGCAGAGCGGTCCGCACCCCTTGCCATGGACGCACGGAGCCCTACCGTCGGCACATGGCTGGAAATGGAGCATCCCCTCTCGCCCGTGCCGAGCACTTCGTGTGGCTGACCGCCCGGGTCCTGGAGCAGCGGCGGTTCGCGTACCACTTCCTCGACGGCGAAGCGGACCCGGTCGAGACCGCCCTCAACGCGTATCTGGGCGCCGACGGCGGTTTCGGACACGCGCTGGAGCCCGATTTCCGGGGGCCGGTGAGCCAGCCCCTGCACACGGCACACGCGCTGCGGGTGCTGGAGGAGATCGGCCGCTGCGGCGGCACGCGCGTGGAGCGGGTGTGCCGCTATCTGACGGAGGTGTCGGCGAAGGACGGCGCACTGCCCGCCGTGCACCCCTCGCAGCGCGGCTACCCGGCCGCGCCGTTCGTCCCCGTGGTGGACGATCCGCCGAGCGAGCTGCTGGCGACGGGACCGGTGGTCGGTCTGCTGCACCGCAACGAGGTGTGGCACGCCTGGCTGTTCCGGGCGACCGACTTCTGCTGGGCGGCCGTGGAGGCGCTGGAGTCCTCCCACCCGTACGAGGTCCAGGCCGCCGTCGCCTTCCTGGACGGCGCCCCCGACCGCCCGCGTGCCGAGGCCGCCGCGGACCGGCTCGGACGGCTGGTGCGCGAGCAGCGGCTGGTGGTCCTCGATCCGGCGCGGCGCGCGCAGGTCCCGGTCGCGCCCGGGTACGCCCCGGGCGAGCACCACTTCGCCCACGACTACGCGCGCGTGCCCGGGTCGCTGGCCCGCGGCTGGTTCACCGACGAGGAGATGAAACGTTCCCTGGACTTCCTGGAGGCCGATCAGCAGGAGGACGGGGGCTGGCCGGTCCGGTGGCGGGTGTGGGCGCCGGGGACCGAGCTGGAGTCGCGTCCGCTCGTCACGATCGACGCGCTGCTGACGCTGCGGGCGTACGGCAGGACGATCGGCTGAGGCACGCGCGCGTGGGCGTGGGCGTGCCTCAGCCGCCCAGCGCGCGTACCCCCGCCGTCACGGCGACGGCCGCCCCGACCACGACCAGGAACGGTGCCCGCAGTACGAGCGCGACCGCGGCCGCCACCAGGCCCGCGCCCCGGGCGTCCAGCACCAGTTGCTGCCCCGTGGCGAAGGTCTGCTGTGCGGTGAGTGCCGCGAGCAGGGCGACGGGCAGCAGTGCGGCCAGTTTCCGCACGAGCGGCCGCTCCAGGGCGCTCGCGGGAACGAGCAGTCCGAGAAGTTTGACGGCGTAACAGCCCACAGCCGTGGCGATGATGGCGATCCAGACGCTCAACGGACCTCTCCCTTCGCGTGGCCGGCACGCCGGTCACCGCGCACCTTGTCGCCCCGCCCCTTGAGGAAGAGCACCAGCGGCGCGGCCAGTGCGGCCACCAGGACGGGCACCCCCTCGGGCACCACGGGGAGCAGTCCGAGCCCGAGCAGGACCGCGAGCGCGGCGACCGCCCGCTCCGAGGCCGTCCGCAGCATGGGGGCGAGCAGGGCGAGGAAGACGGCGGGGCCTGCCGCGTCCAGGCCCCAGGCGTTGGTGTCCCCGATGGCTTCGGCGCCCAGCGCGCCGAGGAAGGTGGTGAGGTTCCACAGCACGTACAGCGTGAGTGCGGTGACGGTGAAGCCGATGCGGGCGCTGCGCCGGGTGGGCTGGGCGAGTGCGACGGCCGCCGTCTCGTCGATGACCACCTGCGCGGCGAGGGGGCGTACGAGCCGGGGCAGGGCGAGCAGTTCCGAGAGCCGCAGCCCGTAGAAGGTGTTGCGCACCCCCAGGAAGAAGGCGCCGGCTGCCGCGGTGAGCGGGTTGCCCCCGGCGGCGAGCGCCCCGACGAGTGCGAACTGCGAGGCGCCGGTGAACACCAGCAGGCTGAGCGCACAGGTCTGCGGGAGGGTGAGCCCGGCGCCCGCCGAGGTCACCCCGAAGGCGAAGCCGGAGAGCCCGACGGCGACGCCCACGCCGAGCGCGTCCCGCACCACCGCGGAGTCGGCCTTCGGCTCGGCCGGGGACGCAGGTGCGGTGGAGGACGGGGACGGGGACACGTGCAAGGGCGGGAACGGGGTTCCCGAGGGGGATGCTGTCTGATCTGCCACGTCCCGGACGCTACGAGGGCAGCCCGCCCTCGGTCTTGTACGTTCTTGCGCGCGCTCCGGTCACCCGCCGGTCACCTTCCGGCGCGCTCGCGCCGGTACGCGCCGGGCGGCACCCCGACGATCCGGGTGAAGTGCCGGTTGAGGTGGGGCTGATCGGTGAAGCCCACCGCGAGTGCCGCGTCGGCGGGCGGCGTCCCCGCGTCCAGCAGGCGCCGCGCCCGGCTCACGCGCGCGTCGGTGAGCCAGGTGTGCGGAGGCATCCCGTACGCCGCCTTGAAGGCGCGCAGCAGCGCGAAGGGGCTGGTGCCGACCTCCTGCGCCAGTGCCTCCAGGGAGGGCGGCTCGGCCATCCGGTCCACCAGTATTTCCTGGGCGAGCGCCGCGGTCCGGGCGGACGCCGGCGCGGGGCCCCGGGCCGTCGTCGGCAGGGACGCCCCGTACCGGCGCAGCAGCCGGGCGATCACCACGCGGAACAGGGTGTCGGCGGCGAGCGCGTTGCTCTCCTCGGCGGCCCGGTGCACCTCGCGGACGAGCCGGGCCGCGTCGGGGTCGTCGACGATGGTCTCGGCGAAGCCAGGAGTGCCGCGCAGCGTCGTCGCCTCCGCCGCCACCTCGGCGACGAGCTCCCGCGAGGGGTAGAGGGTGGCGTACGACCAGCCTTCGGGGGCTCCGGCCCTGGCCGCGTGCGGCACCTCCGGGTTGATCATGACCACGCTGCCCGGTGCCGCGCTGACCGTGCCGTCCGGCGTGTACACGTCCTCGACGCCCCGGCGGACCGCGCCGAGCACGAACCCTTCGTGGCTGTGGCGCGGGAAGGAGTGCCGGACGTAGCGGGCCCGCAGCAGATCGAGGCCCGGCACGCCAGGGCACTGCCAGTGCCTGGCCCACTCGCCGTGCCGCCGGGTGACCGTCGCGCCCTTCTCCATCCGACCATTGTGCGCCCCTCGCCACGCCGCTGACCTGGGCGTCCACGCTGTGGACCGAGGATCTCCGGGGCATTGTCAGTGGTGGGGTGCACGATGGTGAGCATGGTGAGGACAGCGCTCGACTCGTTCTCCCCCGCGACCAGGAGCTGGTTCACGGGGGCCTTCGTCACGCCGACCGCTGCACAGGACGGTGCCTGGCGGGCCATCGGCGAGGGCTCGGACGTCCTGGTCGTCGCCCCGACCGGGTCGGGAAAGACCCTCGCCGCGTTCCTCGCCTCGCTCGACAGCCTGGCGTCCACGCCTCCGCCGGCCGACGCCAAGAAGCGCTGCCGGGTGCTCTACATCTCCCCGCTGAAGGCCCTCGCGGTGGACGTCGAGCGCAATCTGCGCAGCCCGCTGACCGGCATCCGCCAGGAGTCGGTGCGGCTCGGGCTGCCCGAGCCGGACATCCGGGTCGGCATCCGCTCGGGCGACACCCCGCCCGCCGAACGCAGGTCGATCGCGACCAGGCCGCCGGACATCCTGATCACCACGCCCGAGTCACTGTTCCTGATGCTCACCTCCTCGGCCCGCACCGCCCTGGAAGGTGTCGAGACGGTGATCCTGGACGAGGTGCACGCGGTCGCGGGCACCAAGCGCGGCGCCCATCTCGCCGTGTCCCTGGAGCGACTCGACGAGCTGCTGCCCCGGCCCGCCCGCCGGATCGGCCTCTCGGCGACGGTCAGACCGGTCGACGAGGTGGCCCGCTTCCTGTCCCCGCAGCGCAAGGTCGAGATCGTCCAGCCGCCGTCGACCAAGGTGTTCGACCTGTCGGTGGTGGTCCCCGTGGAGGACATGGGCGAACTGGGCGGTTCCCCCGCCAGGGACGACGACCAGGGCGACAAACCGTCCATCTGGCCACAGGTGGAGGAGCGGATCGCCGACCTCGTCCAGGCGCACCGCTCGACGATCGTCTTCGTCAACTCCCGCCGCCTGGCCGAGCGCCTGTGCAACCGGCTCAACGAGATCGCGTACGAGAGGGCCACCGGCGAGGCACTCCCCGAGGGCGGCTCCCCCGCCGAGCTCATGGGTCAGTCGGGCGCCGCCCAGGGCGCCCCGCCGCTGCTCGCCCGCGCGCACCACGGCTCGGTCTCCAAGGAGCAGCGCGCCCTGGTCGAGGAGGACCTCAAGGCGGGCCGGCTGCCTGCCGTGGTCGCCACCTCCAGCCTGGAGCTGGGCATCGACATGGGGGCGGTCGACCTGGTGATCCAGGTGGAGTCGCCGCCCTCCGTCGCCTCCGGCCTCCAGCGCGTGGGCCGGGCCGGACACCAGGTGGGCGCGGTGTCCACGGGTGTCGTCTTCCCCAAGTACCGGGGCGACCTGGTGCAGGCCGCCGTGGTCACCGAGCGGATGCGCAGTGGCTCCATCGAGTCCCTGCGCATCCCGGCCAACCCCCTGGACGTACTGGCGCAGCAGCTCGTCGCGATGGTCGCGCTGGACTCCTGGCAGGCCGACGACCTCCTCGCGCTGGCCCGGCGGGCGGCGCCGTTCGCCTCGCTGCCGGAGTCGGCCTTCACCTCCGTCCTCGACATGCTCGCCGGGCGCTACCCGTCCGACGCGTTCGCCGAGCTGAGGCCGCGCGTGGTCTGGGACCGCATCGCGGGTACGGTCACGGGCCGCCCGGGGGCGCAGCGGCTCGCCGTCACCTCCGGCGGGACGATCCCCGACCGGGGCCTGTTCGGTGTGTTCCTCGCCGGATCCGACCCGAAGAAGGGCGGCGGCCGGGTCGGCGAGCTCGACGAGGAGATGGTCTACGAGTCCCGCGCGGGCGACGTCTTCACCCTCGGTACGACGTCCTGGCGCATCGAGGACATCACCCGCGACCGTGTACTGGTCTCCCCCGCCCCCGGCGTACCGGGCAGGCTGCCGTTCTGGAAGGGCGACCAGCTGGGCCGCCCGCTCGAACTCGGCCGTGCGCTGGGCGCGTTCCTGCGCGAGATCGGCGCCCTGGCCCCGGAGGACGCCCGTGCCAGGCTGGGCGCCGCCGGGCTGGACGACTGGGCCGCCGGAAACGTCCTGTCGTACCTCGACGAACAGCGCAGGGCGGCGGGTCACGTCCCGGACGACCGGACGATCGTCGTGGAGCGGTTCCGCGACGAGCTGGGCGACTGGCGGGTGGTGGTCCACTCCCCGTTCGGCGCGCAGGTGCACGCCCCGTGGGCGCTGGCCCTGGGGGCCAGGCTGTCCGAGAAGTACGGCATGGACGCTCAGGTGATGCACGCCGACGACGGCATCGTGCTGCGGCTGCCTGACGCGGACCTGATGGGGCTGGACCTCATGGGCCTCGACCCCCTGGACGGCTCCCCGGCCGCACCGGCCCCGGCCAAGCCCCTGGGCACGGAGTACGACAGCGAGCAGGCCCCGGTCGGTGCCGCCGACACCCTCTTCGACAAGGGCGAGGTCGCACAGATCGTCACGGACCAGGTCGGCGGCTCCGCCCTGTTCGCCGCCCGCTTCCGCGAATGCGCGGCCCGTGCGCTGCTGCTGCCGCGCCGCAGCCCCGGCAAGCGCACCCCGCTGTGGCAGCAGCGCCAGCGCGCCTCCCAGCTCCTCCAGGTTGCCTCCGAGTTCGGCTCGTTCCCGATCGTGCTGGAGGCGGTCCGCGAGTGCCTCCAGGACGTCTTCGACGTACCCGGGCTGACCGAGCTGATGGGCGACATCGAGGCCCGCCGGGTCCGCCTCGTCGAGGTCACCACCACGGAACCGTCCCCGTTCGCCCGGTCCCTCCTCTTCGGTTACGTCGCCCAGTTCCTGTACGAGGGCGACTCGCCGCTCGCGGAGCGGCGCGCGGCGGCGCTCTCGCTGGACTCCCGGCTGCTGGCCGAGCTGCTCGGCCAGGCGGAGCTGCGCGAACTGCTCGACGCGGAGGTCCTCTCGCAGCTGGAGCAGGAGCTCCAGTGGCTCGTCGAGGACCGCCGCATCAAGGACGCGGAGGGCGTCGCCGACCTCCTGCGGGTCCTGGGTCCGCTCACCGGGGCCGAACTGGAGGCCAGGGGCGCCGAGCCGCAGTGGGCGGCGGAGCTCGCCGACGCCCGCCGCGTCATCCGGGTGCGCATCGCGGGCACGGACCACTGGGCGGCGATCGAGGACGCGGGCCGGCTGCGCGACGCCCTCGGCACAGCGCTCCCCGTCGGCGTCCCCGAGGCCTTCACCGAACCGGTCAAGGACCCGCTGGGCGACCTCCTGGCCCGGTTCGCCCGCACCCACGGGCCCTTCACGTCCACCACCGCGGCACACCGCTTCGGCCTCGGCACAGCGGTCACCGACGGCACCCTGCACCGGCTCGCCGCGGGCGGCCGCGTCGTCCAGGGCGAGTTCCACCCTGCGGGCATCGGCCAGGAGTGGTGCGACGCGACGGTCCTTCGCCGCCTGCGCCGCCGCTCGCTCGCGGCCCTGCGCCAGGAACTGGAGCCGGTCGCCCCCGCCGCGCTCGCCACGTTCCTGCCCCAGTGGCAGCACTACGGGAGCGGCGGACTGCGCGGCATCGACGGACTGGTGCGCGCCATCGAGCAGTTGCAGGGCGCCGCCGTCCCGGCCTCCGCCCTGGAGAAGCTCGTCCTCCCCTCCCGGGTCACCGGCTACACCCCGGCACTGCTCGACGAACTCACCACCACCGGCGAGGTGCTGTGGGCCGGTGCCGGCGCACTCCCCGGCAAGGACGGCTGGGTCTCCCTCTACCTGGCCGACACCGCACCACTCCTCCTCCCGCCACCCCACCCCCTCGAACTCTCCGCGCTGCACGAGTCCGTCCTCACCACGCTCACCGGCGGGTACGGGCTGTTCTTCCGCCAGATCGCCGATCAGGTGCGCGCCACCACGCACCCCGACGCCACCGACCCCCAACTGGCCGACGCCCTCTGGGACCTGGCCTGGTCGGGCCGTCTGACCAACGACACCCTGGCCCCGCTGCGCGCCCTCCTCGGCTCGGGCCGCACGGCGGGCGCCACCGCGCACCGCGCCAAGCGCTCGGTGCCGCGCGGCCGTTACGGCTCGCTCACCGCCTCGGCCCGCCCCGTCTCCCGTACGGGACCGCCCACCGTCGCGGGCCGCTGGTCGCTGCTCCCCGCCCCGGAGCCCGATCCGACCCACCGCGCACACGCCCTCGCGCGTACGTTCCTGGACCGGCACGGCGTGGTGACGAGGGGCGCGGTCGCCGCCGAGGGCGTGGAGGGCGGCTTCTCGGCCGTCTACCGCATCCTCGCCGCGTTCGAGGACAGCGGGCAGGCCCGCAGGGGGTACGTGGTCGAGGGCCTGGGTGCCGCCCAGTTCGCCATGGACGGGGCGGTCGACCGGCTCCGCGCTGCGGCCACGGCCCGCGACCGCAGCGAGGGCGACGCCCCGAACCGGGCCGTGGTCCTGGCCGCCGCCGACCCCGCCAACGCGTACGGCGCGGCCCTCCCCTGGCCCGAACCACCGGCCGGCGTCACCCACAAGCCCGGCCGCAAGGCAGGCGCCCTGGTCGTCCTGGTGGACGGCGAGCTGACCCTCTACATGGAGCGCGGCGGCAAGACCCTCCTCGCCTGGCCCACCGCCGCGCCCGGTGTGCCGACCCCGTCCGGCGTCCCGGCCCCGTCCGGCATTCCGGCCCCGGACGCCCCCGCCACCCCGGCCGCCCCAGCCCTTACGGACGACGCCGACCCCCGCATCCACGCGGCATCCGAAGCCCTCACCGCCTCGGCCCGCGCCGGAGACCTCGGCACCATCACCGTCGAGCGCATCAACAACTCCCCCGCCCTCACCTCACCCCTGGGCCGCGCCCTGGAGTCGGCGGGCTTCCACGCCACCCCGAAGGGACTCCGCATCCGCCCCTGAAGCCCTGAAGACGCCCGCCCCCCGGCACCTGGGCGGCCCACCTCACCCCGCCCCTCCCGGCCAAATCCCCCATCATGGACCCATGCCCGAAGGAGACACCGTCTGGCAAGCCGCCCACCGCCTGCACGCCGCCCTGGCCCACCGTCCCCTCACGCACGCCGACCTCCGCGTCCCCCGCTTCGCCACCGCCGACCTGACCGGCCGCGAGGTCCTCGACGTCACCCCGTACGGCAAACACCTCCTCACCCGCATCGAGGGCGGCCTCACCCTCCACTCGCACCTCCGGATGGACGGCGCCTGGCGCATCTACGCCCCCGGCGAGCCCTGGCGCGGCGGCCCCTCCCACCAGATCCGCGCCGTACTCGGAAACACCGGGGCCACCGCCGTCGGCTTCCGCCTCCCGGTCCTCGAACTCCTGCGCACTTCCGACGAACCCACCGTCGTCGGCCACCTCGGCCCGGACCTCCTCGCCCCGGACTGGCAGCAGGACCCCGCCCTCCACGCCCTGGCGGTACGCAACCTCCTGGCCTCCCCCGACCGCCCCCTCGGCGAAGCCCTCCTCGACCAGCGCAATCTCGCGGGCATCGGCAACGTCTACAAGTCCGAGCTCTGCTTCCTCGCCCGAGTCACCCCGTGGCTCCCGGTCGCCGCCCTCGCCCCCGACGTCCCACCGCGCCTGGTCACCACCGCCCACCGCCTCCTCGACCTCAACAAGGACCACCCCGACCGCCGCACGACCACCACCCCTCGCACCTCCACCTCCACCTCCGCCCCCACCCCCGACCGCCTCTTCGTCTACGGCCGTGAGTCCCGCCCCTGCCTCCGCTGCGGCACCCCCGTCCGCAAGGCCGACCAGGGCGACGGAACCCGCGAACGCCCCACCTACTGGTGCCCGAACTGCCAACAGGGCCCCACCAATTGACGCTCCGTCAGATCCAGTCGTACGGTCACCCCATGCCTCTCCCCGTACGACGCCCCGAACGGCTCCCGGCATACGACCTCACCGGCCGCACCGCGTTCGTCACCGGCGCGGCCAGCGGCATCGGCCGCGCCACTGCCCTGCTCCTCGCCGAAGCGGGCGCCACCGTGCACTGCGCGGACCGCGACGAGGCGAACCTGGCCGAGACCGCCCTCCGGATCACCAAAGCCGGTGGCACCGCCGCCACTCACGTCCTCGACGTGACATCGCGGGACGGCATCCGAGCGGCGATGGAAACGGCCGACCGCCTCGACATCCTCGTCACCGCCGCCGGAATCATGCACTCCAGCACCGTCCTGGAGACCACCGACGAAGACCTCGACCGCCTCCTGGCAGTCAACTTCAAGGGCGTCCTGTACGCCTGCCAGGAAGCAGCCCGCCACATGCTCGCCCAAGCCCAAGCCCAAGCCACAGAGAACTCAACCACCCCCGGCACCATCATCACCCTCACCTCCGGAGCAGTGGACAGCTCCAACGCCGGCCTCTTCTGCTACAGCGCCACCAAGGCAGCGGTCGTCCAGCTCACCAAAACCCTCGCCACCGAACTGGGCCCGCAAGGCATCCGCGTCAACTCCGTTGCCCCCGGCTGGATCCGCACCCCGATGACCGCCCGGCACGACGACGTGCTCCAGCACCGCGCCGAAGCCACCATGAACCGCATCACCCCGCTCGGCCGCGTCGGCGAAGCCGAAGAGGTCGCCCACGCGGTCCTCTACCTCGCCTCGGACGCCGCCAGCTTCACGACGGGCCAGATCCTCCGCCCCAACGGCGGCGTCTCGATGCCTTGGTAACCCCCCGCTCCCCCAACGCCCGCTTCCCCGGCCCCCAAGCCACCACATGCACCGGAAGCAGACTCAGCCCCCACCCCCCGGCAACAACCGCCCCCTCGACCACACCCGCCCCACCCGGCACCAGCACCATCCGCAGCACCGCCCACCACCACAGCACCCCGAGCCCCAGAGCCAGGCCCACACCGACCACAGCACGCGCACCCGGCGCACCTCCACGCCCACGTATCGAGCAGTCGCGCCGCACCATCCGCACCATGGCTGCCTCCTCCGGCCGACGCTAGATGCGGTCATTCCCGTACGGGAGGGCGCACCGGAAGCACCTGGAGCACCCGGAGGTCTCCAGGCACCACCGGCGCACACCCAGCCCCGTAGGTCCCACGCCCGACGTTCTCGGGACGGTCAGGCGGTCTCGGCCTGGAACATCCAGGCGTGCTTCTCCAGGTCCGCGGTCAGCGCGATGATGATGTCCTGGCTGACCGGGTCCGGGTCACCGGTCGCCTCGATGCGCTCGCGCATCCGCACGATCACCGCACCGAGTGCGTCCACCAGGATCCGTACCGCGTCGGAGTCCTTGATCCATCCCGTCGGAACCTCCGCGATGGCACTCGACGACGCGACCGTCGCGGCCCGCCCGTCCGGGCTGACACCGACCGTGGAGGCCCGCTCGGCCACCGTGTCGGAGTGCAGCCGCGCGGTGTCCACGACCTCGTCGAGCTGAAGGTGTACGGACCGGAACCGGGGACCCACCACGTTCCAGTGCACCTGCTTCGCCACCAGCGAAAGGTCCAGCAGGTCGACGAGCGCCCCCTGGAGTGCCTCCCCGACCACCTTGAGATCGGCCTCGGGCAGCGTGCTCTTCACGGCAGACATCCGCATCCTCCTCAGAAGAAATTTCCAGCAATCTGGCTCAGCACCCCCAACCCTGCCATAAACGATCCAATTCGGTCATCCAGGGTCATCTACGAAGGAACCCACTCCCGCACCACAGGAAAGCCCCACCCCGGCCCCACCCTGCACCTACCCCAGCCCTCAGCCCCTAGCCGCCAGCCCTCAGCCAAAAAAGACCCGAGCCCCGACCGACCTCCAAGAGGCCGCCCGGGGCTCGGGCCCACGCGCTACTTCATTCGCTGTTCGCTGCTCACTGGGCAGCGACATTCGCTAGGCAGCGACGACGTCCACCGCTTCCGCAGGTGCCTTGATCGTCACTCGCTCGGTCGGTACACCGGGCACGCCGGTCACCGACGTCACGGAGACCGCATTGAGCATCGGTCGCATCGGCTGGCGCACCGGCGTCTCACCGGCCGCAGCCGACGCCGCCAGTTCGGCCAGGGAAAGTTCGTCGCTCACTTCCCGCATGAGCTCGGACATCCGTACATCAAGCGCGTCGCAGATCGCGGAAAGCAGCTCGGAGGATGCCTCCTTCTGCCCCCGCTCCACCTCGGAGAGATAGCCGAGCGATACCCGGGCGGACGAGGAGACTTCGCGCAGAGTACGGCCTTGGCGCTGGCGCTGCCGACGCAGCACGTCACCCAGCAGGCGACGGAGCAGAATCATCGGTGGCTCCCTCCTCGGACCGCGTAGCCGCATCCTTCACGCCCCACCGTACCGCCTCGCGCTGCGGCCGTGCGGGGAGCGATGTCGTGTTCACTCAGGGCTGCAAACATCAAGTCCCCCCGTTCTGTTCCGTATCCTGTGCCCGCGCATTTCCGATGGGTTCACTCTCGCCACCCACGGGTCCGCCGCCCAGCTCGCCGGCAAGCAGCTCGAAAACGCCCCGCACACTCTCTCTACGAATGTCCGAACGGCTGCCGTTCAACCGCAGTGCGGCCACTTTCTGTACTCCGCCCGGCCCGACGACGGCCATGAAAACGGTGCCGACGGGCTGCCCGTCCTGCGGATCGGGCCCCGCGACACCGGTCGTCGAGATCCCCCAGTCGGCCCCGAGCACCCGTCGCACACCGGCCGCCATCTGCCGCGCGACCTCGCCGTCCACGGCCCCGCGCTCCCGCAGCAGACCGGGCGCGACCCCCAGGAGATCACGCTTCAGCTCGGTCGCGTACGCCGTCACGGACCCGCGGAAGACCTTCGAGGCCCCGGGCACCCCGGTCAGCTCCCCGGCCACCAGACCGCCGGTCAGCGACTCGGCGACGGCCAGCGTCTGCCCCCGGGCACCAAGCACGGCAAGCACCGCTTCAGCACCCGCACCCGCAAAACCCGAGCCAGAACCAGAACCCGCGCCAGAACCCGAACCCGAACTCACCGAGCCGCCCGCTCCGCCGCCAGCCCCGCCCGCCGCAGCACGATCGCCTGCCGTACGTAATCCAGGCCGGTCACCACGGTCAGCACCACGGCCACCGCCATCACCCACCACCGGAAGGAAGCCAGCGGCCCGACCAGCATCAGCACGTACATGCCGACCGCCGTGCCCTGCGCGAGCGTCTTCATCTTGCCGCCGCGACTGGCCGGAATCACCCCGTGCCGGATCACCCAGAACCGCATCAGCGTGATCCCGAGCTCACGGAAGAGAATCACCCCGGTCACCCACCACGGCAGGTCGCCGAGCGCCGAAAGCGAGATCAGCCCGGCAGCCATGATCGCCTTGTCCGCGATCGGATCGGCGATCTTCCCGAAGTCCGTGACCAGGTTGTACGTACGGGCCAGATGGCCGTCGAACACATCCGTGATCATCGCGACCGCGAACGCGGCCCACGCCCAGGCCCGCCATATCGGGTCGTGCCCGCCCTCCGCGAGGAGCAGCAGCACGAAGCCCGGCACGAGCACGAGGCGCACCATCGTGAGGATGTTCGCGATGTTCCACAGACTGGCCTGGCTCACCACCACGGCAGCAGCACCCAGCTTTCCGCCGGTCACCGGCGCCCTGCCGGTGCCGCCCGCCGCGGACGCCGGGATTCCGCTCATCTGGCCGCCTCCTCAGAAACCTCAGGAACCTCGTTGGACCCGTTGGCCTCGTCGGACCCACCAGGCAGCGGCTCGGCAACGAGGTCCACGCCCTCGGTACCGACCACCTTTGCCAAGACCATACGACCGGGCGTCAACCCGTGACTGGTCGTGAAGACCACCTGGCCGTCCGTCTCGGGCGCCTGGTGCGCTGCCCGGCCGATCGCGCCGTCCTCGTCGTCGATCGACTCGACCAGCACTTCCAGGGTCTCACCGAGCCGCTCCTCCGCCCGCTGGGCGGTGAGCTCCTCGGCGAGCCGCGACAGGTGCGCGAGCCGCGCGGCGATCACGTCGTCGTCCAGCTTGTTCTCGTACGTCACGGCCTCGGTGCCGTCCTCGTCCGAGTAGCCGAAGACGCCGATGGCATCCAGGCGGGCACCGGTGAGGAAGCGCTCCAGCTCGGCGAAGTCCTCCTCGGTCTCGCCGGGGAAGCCCACGATGAAGTTCGACCGCACACCGGCGTTCGGGGCCTTGCTCCGGATGGTCTCCAGCAGCTCCCAGAACTGCTCGGTCGACCCGAAGCGGCGCATCGCGCGCAGCACACCGGGCGCCGAGTGCTGGAAGGACAGGTCGAAGTACGGCACGACGTTCGGCGTCGAGGTCAGTACGTCGATCAGGCCGGGCCGCATCTCGGCCGGCTGGAGGTAGCTGACCCGCACCCGCTCGATGCCCTCGACGTCCGCCAGCTCGGGCAGCAGGGTCTCCAGGAGACGGATGTCGCCCAGGTCCTTGCCGTACGAGGTGTTGTTCTCGGAGACGAGCATGACCTCCTTCACGCCCTGCCCGGCCAGCCAGCGCGTCTCCTGGAGCACGTCGCTGGGGCGCCGCGAAATGAAGGAGCCGCGGAAGGACGGGATGGCGCAGAACGAGCACCGCCGGTCGCAGCCGGAGGCCAGCTTCACCGAGGCGACCGGGCTGGAGCCCAGGCGGCGACGGAGCGGCGCACGCGGCCCGGACTCCGGGGCGACGCCCTCCGGCAGGTCGGCGGGGGCCGGGGCGGGCTCCTCCTGCGCGTGGCCGGGCAGGGCCACACTGGCGTCCTGCCGCTCGGCCGGGCTGATCGGGAGCAGCTTGCGCCGGTCGCGCGGGGTGTGCGCCTCGACGGAACCGCCCGCGAGGATGGTCTGGAGGCGGTTGGAGATGTCGGAGTAGTCGTCGAACCCGAGCACTCCGTCGGCCTCCGGAAGGGCCTCTGCGAGGTCCTTGCCGTACCGCTCGGCCATGCAGCCCACGGCGACCACGGCCTGGGTGCGGCCGTGGTCCTTCAGGTCATTGGCTTCGAGCAGGGCGTCGACGGAGTCCTTCTTGGCGGCTTCGACGAATCCGCAGGTGTTGACGACGGCGACGTCCGCGTCCGAGGCGTTCTCGACGAGGTCCCAGCCGTCCGCTGCCAAGCGGCCTGCCAGCTCCTCCGAGTCCACCTCGTTACGGGCGCATCCAAGAGTGACAAGGGCGACGGTGCGGCGTTCGGGCATGGACTCAAGACTACTTTGTCCCGGCGCGCACCCACCCCGCGAGGGGCCGCCCCCCGCCCGCTCCCGACGCTACCCCTTCCGACCTGCGAAGACGCTCCCAAGGAACACGAAAGGCCGGGTGCGTGTGCATGCCACCCGGCCTGTCCGAATCGTGTCCGCGAGGGATCGTGCCGCGAGGGCCGGATCAGCCCGCTTCGGGGTCGCCCTTGGTGTAGGTGAGCCGCTCGACCTGGCCGGGCCGGAAGTCGTCGGCGACCTGCTTGCCGTTCACGAACAGCTGGACAGCTCCGGCGTCGCCGAGCACGACGTCCAGCTTCTTGGGGTCGGTGAAGGTCTTGGACTCGCCCTGCTTGAGGAATCCGTCGAAGAGCAGCCGCCCGTTGTGGGCGCGGGCCGAGACCCAGCTCTTCTCGCCGGTCGCCACCATCTTGACCGTGACCCGGTCCGCCGGGGCGGCCGCGATGGCGCTGTCGGAGGGGGCCGGCGGCTTGACGTCGGTGGGCTTGGGCTTGGTCGGGGTGGGCTTGGGGGCGGGCGCGGTGGCGGTGGCGCCCTCCGCGACGCTCCGCGAGCCGGCCTGCTTGTCGTTGCCGCTGAACATGGTGAAGCCGACGAAGCCGACCACCGCGACGATCGCGGCGACCATGGCAGCGGTCCAGTTGGGCCTGCGGGGCTCGGGCCTGATCCGCTCCGCCTCGAAGAGCGGGGCGGCCGGCGTCGGCGCGGGCCGCCCGCCGTGCTCGCCGTCGTACTGCGCGACGAGTGCGGCCGGGTCGAGGCCGACGGCGGCCGCGAGCGTACGGATGTGGCCGCGGGCGTACACATCGCCGCCGCAGCGGGAGAAGTCGTCCGACTCGATGGCGTGGACGATGGGGATGCGCACCCGGGTCGACGTACTGACTTCATCGACCGTCAGACCTGCGGCGATCCGGGCCTGCTGGAGGGCACGACCGATGGTGGGCCGGTCGTCTTCAGGGGAGTTGCCGGGGGAGTCTGGGGAGTTGCCGATGGACACGGGGGCGCCTTTCGAGCGTGAGCCACCTGCTGGAGGTTCAGTCTAGGGGGGTGACGAAAGGGTGGGGCAATCGGGAGGCCGGTCTTTGTACGCCATCGGAACGGCCCGACGGCCCGCGGACACCACGGCGCCGCAGCCTGGAACACCGCTGCCCGACCATGAATGCCTCCCTCCCCTCAACTGGACGTACGCGCAAGGGAAACGGTTGCCTCTGTCCTCTTACGAGTGAGTCTCGTTGGGCCTTCTGCCGTACGAGGGCCCCGCGAGGGCCACCGAACCCAACGGGACCCGCGAAGACCGGAGAAGCCCCTACACAGGAGACTCTCCCCGGATCACGTCGAGTACGCCATCCAATTCATCGGGCTTCACCATCACGTCACGCGCCTTGGATCCCTCGCTGGGTCCCACGATGCCGCGGGATTCCATCAGGTCCATGAGCCTGCCCGCCTTCGCGAATCCCACGCGCAGTTTGCGCTGGAGCATCGACGTCGAGCCGAACTGGGTGGAAACGACCAGCTCGGCGGCCTGGCACAGCAGGTCGAGGTCGTCGCCGATGTCCTCGTCGATCTCCTTCTTCTGCTTGGTGCCGACCACCACGTCGTCCCGGAAGACCGGGGCCATCTGGTCCTTGCAGTGCTGGACGACGGCGGCGACCTCGTCCTCGGTGACGAAGGCGCCCTGCATACGGGTCGGCTTGTTGGCCCCCATCGGCAGGAAGAGGCCGTCGCCCTTGCCGATCAGCTTCTCGGCGCCCGGCTGGTCGAGGATGACCCGGCTGTCGGCGAGCGAGGAGGTCGCGAAGGCGAGCCGGGAGGGCACGTTCGCCTTGATCAGACCGGTCACGACGTCCACCGAGGGCCGCTGGGTGGCGAGCACCAGATGGATTCCGGCCGCTCGGGCCAACTGGGTGATGCGGACGATCGAGTCCTCCACGTCGCGCGGCGCGACCATCATCAGGTCCGCGAGCTCGTCGACGATCACCAGCAGGTACGGATACGCCTGGAGCTCGCGCTCACTGCCCTCGGGCGTCTTGAGCTTGCCGGAGCGCACGGCCGCGTTGAAGTCGTCGATGTGCCGGTAGCCGAAGGCCGCCAGGTCGTCGTAGCGCAGGTCCATTTCCCGTACGACCCACTGGAGCGCCTCGGCGGCCCGCTTGGGGTTGGTGATGATCGGGGTGATCAGGTGCGGGATGCCCTCGTAGGCGGTCAGCTCGACCCGCTTGGGGTCGACGAGGACCATCCGGACGTCCTCGGGGGTCGCCCGGACCATGATCGAGGTGATCAGGCAGTTGATGCAGGACGACTTTCCGGAACCGGTGGCTCCGGCGACCAGGACGTGCGGCATCTTCGCCAGGTTGGCCATTTCGTAGCCGCCCTCGACGTTCTTGCCGAGCGCCACCAGCATCGGGTGGTCGTCCTCGGCGGCGTCCGCGAGGCGCAGTACGTCACCCAGGTTGACCATCTCGCGGTCGCTGTTGGGGATCTCGATGCCGACGGCGGACTTGCCGGGGATCGGCGAGATGATCCGTACGTCCGGGGAGGCCACCGCGTACGCGATGTTCTTGGTCAGCGCGGTGATCTTCTCGACCTTCACGGCGGGACCGAGCTCGACCTCGTAGCGGGTGACCGTCGGGCCGCGGGTGAAGCCGGTGACGGCCGCGTCGACCTTGAACTCCATGAAGACGTTGGACAGCGACTCCACGACCGCGTCGTTGGCCGCGCTGCGCGTCTTGCCGGGACCGCCGCGTTCCAGCAGGTCCAGCGACGGCAGCGAGTACGTGATGTCGCCGCGCAGCTGGAGCTGCTCGGCGCGCGGCGGCAGCGACTCGGGCACCTCCGGCGGCGCCTTGGTGAGGTCGGCCGCCCTGGGCGGCGGGGTGTCCGTCTGCCGCGCCCCGATCGGCCGGGACCGGCCGGGCGGCGGCGAAGCCGGCGCCTCGGGTGCCGCTGCGGGGCCGGCGGCGGACGGCGTCTCCTCGCGGGCCGGCGGCACGGAGGAGGTCCGCTCCTGTTCCGGGGCGACGCCCTGGGTCAGGTCGGCCACCAGCGACGACGGCGGCAGTCCGTTCATCACCGCCCCGTCGAGGGCGGCGGCAGCGGCGGCGGCCACGTCCACCGCGTCCTGCTTCCTGCCGTACTGGGCGGGCTGCACGGAAGGCGCCCTGCGGGGCCTGCGGCGGCGTCCCAGCGCGTCTTCCTCCGCCGCCTGGGGGTCGTACTCCTGAGGCCCGCCACGGCGCGCGGAGGGGCGCTCCGCGCCGGCGGGAAGCGCCTCGCGCCACTGCTCCTCGTACCGCTCGTCGTCCTCGCCCACGAACCCGTCGGAGCCGTCGGCCCCCTCGCCGCGCCCGGTCCGCTCCCCCGGCCTCGGCTCCAGGATGCCCAGCCGCACACCGAGCTGCCGCAGCCGCTGCGGAATCGCGTTGACCGGGGTCGCCGTGACCACCAGGAGCCCGAAGACGGTGAGCAGCAGCAGCAGCGGTACGGCCAGTACCGCGCCCATGGTGAAGGTCAGCGGTACGGAGGCGGCCCAGCCGATCAGCCCGCCCGCGTCCTGCATCGCCTCGCTGCCGTCGCCCCGCCCGGGCGAACCGCATGCGATGTGCACCTGCCCCAGCACGCCGATCACCAGCGCGGAGAGCCCGATGACGATCCGCCCGTTGGCCTCGGGCCGCTCCGGATGCAGGATCAGCCGTACGCCGATGGCGCCGAGCAGGATCGGCACCAGCAGGTCGAGCCGCCCGAAGGCACCGGTGACCAGCAGTTCCACCAGGTCGCCGACCGGACCGCGCAGCTGTGCCCAGGTCCCGGCGGCGACGATCAGTGCGAGGCCGAGCAGCAGGAGCGCGAGCCCGTCCTTGCGGTGCGCCGGGTCGAGCCCCTTCGCGCCCCGCCCTATGCCGCGGAACATCGCGCCGACCCCGTGCGCCAGCCCGAGGTAGGCACCGCGCACCAGCCGGTAGATGCCCCCGGTCGGGGACGGCGCAGGCTTGGGCGCGGGCCGGGCCGCCGCCTTCTTGGCGGGAGCCTTCTTCGCCGGCGCCTTCTTGGCGGCGGTCTTCTTCACCGGGGGTTTCGCCGTGGGTTTCGCCGCGGACTTGGCGGGCGCCGCTTTCTTCGCGGCGCCCGGCGTACGGCCGGCGCGCGGCTTCGCGGTGCCCGTTGTGCCCTGAGAACCCTTGCCGGACGTACGTGAGGCCATGGGGCAAGAGGTTACCCGGGAGGGCACCTCTCGACACGTGTGCCACTGCTTCACCCGTCCGTGTCGTCCTTTGCCGGACACGGATTGACGGCTCGTCGGCATGCGGAAGCCCCGCCCCTGACACCTCGCCAGGAACGGGGCTGCCGCGCCGTCAGTTCTGTGAGGGAAGCGTTCCCGTACCACCGCCGGTGCCCGGTTCGAGCGCGTCGAGCGCCCGGCGCAGGCCCGTGAGCTTGCGCTCCAGATGTGCGGCGGTGGCAACCGCCGCGGCGTCCGCCGAGTCGTCGTCGAGCTGCTTGGACAGCGCCTCCGCCTGCTCCTCGACCGCCGCGAGCCGGGCGGACAGCTCGGCAAGGAGACCCGCGGGTTCCTTGACCGCTCCCGCGTCCGCCCGGTTCGTACCCTCCAACTGGAGGCGCAGCAGCGCTGCTTGCTCCCGCAGCTGACAGTTCTTCATGTACAGCTCGACGAAGACCGAGACCTTGGCGCGGAGCACCCAGGGGTCGAACGGCTTCGAGATGTAGTCCACCGCACCCGCCGCATACCCCCGGAAGGTGTGATGCGGCCCGTGGTTGATCGCGGTGAGGAAGATGATCGGGATGTCCCGGGTCCGCTCCCGCCGCTTGATGTGCGCGGCGGTTTCGAAGCCATCCATTCCCGGCATCTGAACATCCAGCAGGATGACCGCGAAGTCATCAGTAAGCAGTGCTTTGAGCGCTTCCTCCCCTGACGATGCCCTCACCAGTGTCTGATCGAGCGCAGAGAGGATGGCCTCCAGCGCCAACAGATTCTCCGGCCGGTCATCGACCAGGAGGATCTTGGCCTTCTGCACCATGGCCCGTCCTCCTCGCCCCGGCAGTGCACCGGGCGCCGCCCCGGAGGACGACTCCCTTGCGTCGCCCGTCCTTGTGCCGGTCATGGTAGCCGTACCCACCCGGTCGCCACACCCTGTCACCGCGATGTCACTGTGCACGTAGCAGAAACGCATCGGGAGACCAGAAGGTTCCCCGAATACCGTGCTCTCACACGCCGTCGGCCACAGTCAGTCAGCAAGACTGCCCGCGGCCGACGGTCACCCGCCCCACCGTACGGTCACCGCAGTGACCGGTGGGGCACCGGGTTCACTCCTCGCCACGCATCCACTGCTGCATCACACCGAGCAGATGGTCCGGATCCACCGGCTTGGTGACGTAGTCGGACGCCCCCGAGTCGATGGCCTTCTCCCGGTCGCCCTTCATCGCCTTCGCGGTCAGCGCGATGATCGGCAGCCCGGCGAACTGAGGCATCCTGCGGATCGCCGTCGTCGTCGCGTACCCGTCCATCTCCGGCATCATGATGTCCATCAGCACGACCGTCACATCGTCGTGCTGCTCCAGGACTTCGATGCCCTCGCGCCCGTTCTCGGCGTACAGCACGGAAAGACCGTGCTGCTCCAGGACGCTGGTCAGCGCGAAGACGTTGCGGATGTCGTCGTCGACGATCAGCACCTTCTCGCCGGAGAAGTCGAAGGTGCGCCGCTCCTCGTGCGCCCCCTCCTCGTTCCCCTGCGTGCCGGCCCACGGCTCCTGCGGAGTCGTCGCGGCCGGCGGTGCGGTGGGCTGACCGGGCAGCGCCGGCCGCTGCTCGCCCGTCCCGAGCGCCTTGCGCCGGCGCCGGAACATCCCGGCGGCACCGGTCTGCGGTTCGTCGCGTACGTGACCGAACGGCGCCGCCGGATCGGGGGCCTGCGTACGGTCCTCCGCCGGTGCCCTGCGCGGCAGTTCCAGCCCGCCGGGCGCCAACTGCGGGTAGCCCTGCGGCGGCAGCTCGCTGGGGTGCAGCGGCAGGTACAGGGTGAACGTCGAGCCCCGGCCCGGTTCGCTCGCCGCGTGGATCTCGCCGCCGAGCAGCCGGGCGATCTCCCGGCTGATGGACAGGCCCAGGCCCGTACCGCCGTACTTCCTGCTGGTCGTCCCGTCCGCCTGCTTGAACGCCTCGAAGATCACCCGCATCTTGCTGGCCGCGATGCCGATGCCGGTGTCGGTGACCGAGAAGGCGATCAGATCGCCGTCCACGTCCCGCAGCGACCCGGCTTCCAGCAGCTGCTCGCGGATCTCGTGCGGTACGTCGGAGTTGGCGGGCCTGATCACCAGCTCTACGGCTCCGGTGTCGGTGAACTTCACCGCGTTGGACAGCAGGTTGCGCAGCACCTGCAGCAGACGCTGCTCGTCGGTGTGCAGGGTGGCGGGCAGCTCCGGGGAGACCCGTACCGAGAAGTCGAGGCCCTTCTCCGCGGTGAGCGGCCGGAAGGTGGCCTCCACGTAGTCGACGAGCTGGACCAGGGCGATCCGGGTCGGCGAGACGTCCATCTTGCCCGCCTCGACCTTGGACAGGTCCAGGATGTCGTTGATCAGCTGGAGCAGGTCGGAACCGGCACCGTGGATGGTCTCGGCGAACTCCACCTGCTTCGGGGAGAGGTTCCCCTCCGCGTTGTCGGCGAGCAACTTGGCAAGGATCAGAAGCGAGTTGAGCGGCGTGCGCAGCTCGTGCGACATGTTCGCCAGGAACTCCGACTTGTAGCGCATGGAGACCGCGAGCTGCTCGGCCCGCTCCTCCAGGACCTGCCGGGCCTCCTCGATCTCCGTGTTCTTCACCTCGATGTCACGGTTCTGCCGGGCCAGCAGCTCGGCCTTCTCCTCCAGTTCGGCGTTGGACTCCTGGAGCGCCTTCTGCCGGTTCTCCAACTCCTCGGAACGCTCGCGCAGTTGCTCGGTGAGCTCCTGCGACTGCTCAAGCAGCACCTCGGTCTTCGTATTGACGCTGATGGTGTTGACGCTGGTCGCGATCATCTCCGCGATCTGGTTCAGGAAGTCCCGCTGGATCTGTGTGAACGGCTGGAACGACGCCAGCTCGATCACCCCCAGGACCTTCCCCTCGAAGAGCACCGGCAGCACGATCACATGCGCCGGCGGCGCCTCGCCCAGCCCAGAGGAGATCTTCAGGTACCCCTCGGGGACCCGCACCTGGATGGTCCGCTTCTCCTCCGCCGCCGTACCGATCAGGGTCTCCCCCGGCCGGAACACGGTCGGCATCCCGCTCGCCGCGTACCCGTAACTCCCGCGCATCCGCAGCTGGTACGGGCTGTCCCCCTCGGCACCCACCTCGGCGCCCTTGGCCGCGTCCGCTCCCGTCGCCATCGCGAGGAAGAACGCGCCCTGCTGCGCGGCGACCACCGGCGTCAGCTCGCTCATGATCAGCGAGGCGACGTCGTCGAGGTCCCGGCGGCCCTGCATCAGGCCGGAGATCCGGGCCAGGTTGCCCTTGAGCCAGTCCTGCTCCTTGTTGGCCAGGGTGGTGTCGTGCAGGTTGGAGATCATCGTGTTGATGTTGTCCTGGAGCTCCTGGATCTCTCCGGCGGCATCCACGTCGATCTTCAGGGTGAGGTCGCCGCGGGTCACCGCGGTGGCGACCTTCGCAATGGCACGCACCTGCCGGGTGAGGTTCCCGGCCATCTCGTTCACCGATTCCGTGAGGTCGCGCCAGGTGCCGTCCACGTTGCGCACCCGCGCCTGACCGCCCAGCTGGCCGTCGGTGCCCACCTCGCGGGCCACCCGGGTCACCTGGTCGGCGAACGAGGACAGCTGGTCGACCATCGTGTTGATGGTGTCCTTCAGTCCCTGGATCTCACCGCTCGCATCGATGTCGATCTTCTTGGTGAGGTCGCCCTTGGCGATGGCGGTGGTGACGGCGGCGATCTGGCGCACCTGACCGGTCAGGTTGGACGCCATCGAGTTCACCGACTCGGTGAGGTCCTTCCACGTGCCCGAGACTCCCGGCACCGTCGCCTGGCCGCCCAGCTCGCCCTGGGTGCCCACCTCACGGGCCACCCGGGTCACCTCGTCGGCGAACGAGGACAGCGTCGTCACCATGGTGTTCACCGTGTCGGCCAGCTCGGCGACCTCGCCGCGCGCCTCGACGGTGACCTTCTTCGTCAGATCGCCGTTGGCGACCGCGGAGGACACCCGGGAGATGTTCCGCACCTGCGAGGTCAGGTTGTTGGCCATCGTATTGACGTTGTCGCTCAGGTCCTTCCAGATGCCGGTGACCCCGCGCACCCGCGCCTGGCCGCCGAGGATGCCGTCGGTGCCCACCTCGCGGGCCACCCGGGTCACCTCGTCGGCGAAGTTCGAGAGCTGGTCGACCATCGTGTTCACGGTCGTGACGAGGTCGAGGATCTCGCCCTTCGCATCGACGGTGATCTTCTTGGACAGGTCTCCCTGCGCGACCGCCGTGGTGACCTCGGCGATGTTGCGCACCTGTGAAGTCAGGTTGTTGGCCATGAAGTTGACGGACTGGGTGAGGTCCTTCCAGGTGCCGCTGACGCCCTGCACCTCGGCCTGCCCACCCAGGATTCCCTCGGTGCCCACCTCACGGGCCACCCGGGTCACCTGCTCCGCGAAGTTCGAGAGCTGGTCGACCATCGTATTGAGGGTGTTCTTCAGCTCCAGGATCTCGCCGCGCGCATCCACGTCGATCTTCTGCGACAGGTCACCGCGCGCCACCGCCGTGGCGACCTGGGCGATGTTGCGCACCTGGTCGGTGAGGTTCCCGGCCATGCCGTTCACCGAGTCGGTCAGATCCCGCCACACCCCTGCGACGCCGGGCACCTGCGCCTGACCGCCGAGCCGGCCCTCCGTACCCACCTCACGCGCGACCCTGGTCACCTGGTCCGCGAAGGCGGACAGCTGGTCGACCATCGTGTTGATGGTGTTCTTCAGCTCCAGGATCTCGCCGCGCGCGTCCACGTCGATCTTCTGCGACAGGTCACCGCGCGCGACCGCGGTGGTGACCTGGGCGATCTGCCGTACCTGTGAAGTCAGGTTGCCGGCCATGAAGTTGACGGAGTCGGTGAGTTCCTTCCACGTACCGCTGACGCCGTCGACGCGCGCCTGGCCGCCGAGCCGGCCCTCCGTGCCCACGTCGCGCGCCATCCGCGTGACCTGGTCGGCGAAGGCCGAGAGCTGGTCGACCATCGTGTTCACGGTGTTCTTCAGCTCCAGCATCTCGCCGGAGACGTCCACCGTGACCTTCTGCGACAGATCGCCGTTGGCGACCGCCGTGGTGACCTGCGCGATGTTCCGCACCTGGCCGGTGAGGTTACGGAAAGCGGTGTTGACGGAATCCGTCAGGTCCTTCCACGTACCCGCCGCCCCCGGCACCTGCGCCTGACCACCGAGCAGCCCCTCGACGCCGACCTCGCGCGCCACCCGGGTCACCTCGGAACCGAACGCCTGGAGCTGCTCGACCATCGTGTTGACGGTGTTCTTCAGCTCCAGCATCTCGCCGGAGACGTCGACGGTGACCTTCTGCGTCATGTCCCCGTTGGCGACCGCCGTGGTGACCTGCGCGATGTTCCGCACCTGATCGGTGAGGTTACGGAAAGCGGTGTTGACGGAATCCGTCAGGTCCTTCCACGTACCCGCAGCCCCCGGCACCTGCGCCTGGCCGCCCAGCTGCCCCTCGCCACCGACCTCGCTGGCGACCCGGGTCACCTCGTCCGCGAAGGTCCGCAGCGTCTCGGTCATCTGGTTGATGGTTTCTGCGAGCTGCGCGACCTCGCCCCGCGCGCTCACCGTGACCTTCCGCGACAGGTCACCACTGGCGACGGCGGTCGTCACCTCGGCGATCCCGCGCACCTGGGCGGTCAGGTTCCCCGCCATCAGGTTCACCGAATCGGTGAGGTCCTTCCACACCCCGGCCACCCCGGGCACCTGCGCCTGCCCGCCCAGTTCACCTTCGGTGCCGACCTCGCGCGCGACCCGCGTGACCTCGGACGAGAACGACGACAGCTGGTCCACCATCGTGTTCACGGTGTTCTTCAGCTGGAGCATCTCACCGGCCACGTGCACGGTGACCTTGCGCGACAGATCGCCCTTGGCCACCGCCGTCGTCACCAGCGCGATGTCCCGCACCTGCGCGGTCAGCCGGTACGCCATCGTATTGACCGAGTCCGTGAGGTCCTTCCACGAACCGGACATCCCGCGCACCTGGGCCTGCCCGCCCAGCTTGCCCTCGGTACCGACCTCCAGCGCGACCCGCGTCACCTCGTCGGTGAACGCCGACAGCTGGTCGACCAGGTTGTTGACCGTACGGCCGACCTTGAGGAACTCCCCGCGCAACGGGTGCCCGTTCCCCTCACCACCCTGGGACCGCAGCTCCATCCGCTGCTCCAGATCGCCCTCCGCCACCGCGGACAGCACCCTGCCGACCTCGGAGACCGGTCGTACGAGGTCCTCGACGAGCGCGTTGGAGGCGTCGATCGCCGCCGCCCAGGAGCCCTCGCAGGCCCCGGTCTCCAGCCGCTCCGCCAGCTTTCCCTCGCGGCCGACCATGCGCCGCACCCGCGCGAGCTCCCCCGTCAGATGCAGGTTCCGGTCCGCGACCTCGTTGAACACAGCGGCGATCTCCGACATCATCCCGTCGCCGGAGACCGTGAGCCGCTTCCTGAAGTTGCCGTCCCGCATCGACACCAAGGCCGTCAGCATGCGGTTCAGCGCAGCCGTGTCGACCTCGGTGGTCCCATTGCTCCGGGACCGTCCGCCTTTTGTGCGCGTGCTCTTGCCCCGCGCCGCCACGCCAGACTCCACCGTGTCCCTCCCGCAGGGATCGACCGTATTTCCCAGGTCTTCGCTTGATGCATTCCCAGTCTTCCACCTTGACGCACCGCAGTGTCCGACAGTCAAGGCGTGAAGCCCCCGGCGTCAAATCGGTGAAGCTTACAGCCCGGGCCCCGTATCGTCCGCCCCTCATGCCCGTCCCGGGTACGTACCCGGGACGCAGTGGCACATCTCTCCGGCCGACGGTCTAGCCTGGCAGGGCGTATCGAACCCGCGAGAAACGGGCACAGGACTCGGGGAAGCGACGAACACCACATGGGGAGTGCTGTGATCACGGCGCGGGCGGCTGCCACTTTCGACCCTGTCGGGCGGTCGGTCGCGACTGCCCGCGCGTTCGTACGGGACACCCTCCAGGGCTGGGGCCATTCCGAGCTGGTCGACGACGCCGTCGTCCTGACCAGCGAACTCGTCACCAACGCCGTCGTCCACGCGGGCACCCAGGCCGACGTACTGTGCCTGCGCACCGAGGACGGCATCCGCGTCGAGGTCGCGGACCGCTACCCGGAGCGCGAGGTCCCGCTCCAGGGCACCGGCATGAACCTGGGCGGCCCCGACCGCGAGGGCGGCCGAGGACTGCTCCTGTGCGCGGCGCTGGCCTCCAAGTGGGGCGTCGAGTACACCCCCACCCAGAAGCAGGTCTGGTTCCAACTCGACCTCCCCCAGCGCCCGCTCGGCACCCGCGTCGCCGGCCCGGTCCTCCCCGACGCCCTCCTCCCGGTCGCCGACGGCCGCATCCGCGTCGCCGTCGTCCAGATAGACCGCACCGGCGCCATCGCCTCCTGGAACGAGGACGCCCAGGACCTCTTCGGGTACGCCGCCGAGCAGGTCACCGGCAAACCCCTCACCGACTTCACCGCCTGGCCACAGACCCCCGGCATCGGCACCGGCATCGCCGAGGCCCTCCAGATGTCCCGCTGGGAGGGCAGTTACGGAATCCGCGGCGAGGACGGCCGCGTCATCCCGGTGTACGCCTCCCACCTGCGCGTCCGCGACAACGAGGGCGAACCCTCGACGATCTGCCTGCTGGTACGGGACTTCGAGCGCGCGGTCCTGCAGACCCCGCAGCGCCAGCCCTCCGTCGACCCCGCCGGCGGCGCCCTCGGCGAGGGCCGGGCCACCGACCCCTTCGAGGTCTTCATCGGCTCCCCCGCCCCCGAGGACCTGGACGGCCTCCTCCAGCGCACCGTCGAGCGCGCCCGCGACATGCTCGACGCCGACTCCGCGTTCCTGCTCCTCGCCACCGACGACGAGACCGAACTCGAAGTACGCGCCACCACCGGACTCCCCTCCGCCCGCCAGCGCTTCGCGCGCGTGCCCGTGGAAGCGGGCACCGGCAGATACGGCTCGGCCCGCATGCCCGCCGTCCACGAGGACCTGGGCGCCGTCCCCGGCGCCGTCCCGCTCCTCAACGGCACCGGCATGCGCTCCGTCGTCACGGTCCCCCTCAAGGTCGAGGGCCGCCTCACCGGCTCGCTCGGCGTCGCCGCCGAAGCCTCCGGCCGGTACACCAACGAGGAGGCCCTGCGCCTCCAGTTCGCCGCCGACCGCATCGCGCTGGCCGTCGAGTCCGCCCGCCTCGGCGAACTCGAACGCCTCCGCCGAGGCTCCCTCTCCTTCCTCGTCGAGGCCTCCGACCTGCTGGCCGGCACCCTCGACCGCGACCAGACCCTCGCCCTCATGGCGCAGATGACGGTCCCCACGCTGGCCACCTGGTGCGCCGTCTACACGATCGCCGACCAGGCCTCCGACCCGTACCTCTCCTACGTCCTGCACGAGGACGAGGAGCGCATCGACGGCCTCAAGGCCCTCCTGTCCCGCATCAGCCCGCCCGACCCGGTCCCCACCCCGGGCGCCCGCATCTGGAACGCGCCGAGCGAGGCCGCCCACCAGGCCGCCCTGCGCACCTCCATGCGCAGTCTCGGCCTGAGCTCCACCCCGCACCTGGCCTCGGGCATCGGCACCACCCTGGCGACGGCCGCCGCGGTCGGCGGCGAGACCGTCGTCCTGCCGCTGGTGGCCCGCAACCGCGTCATCGGCATGCTCACCCTCGGCAAGCCCACCGACGACCACTTCCGCCAGGAGATCCTCGAACTCGCCGAGGACCTCTCCCGCCGGGCCGCCCTCGCACTGGACAACGCCCGCCTGTACTCGGAGCGCATGGCCATCAGCCAGTCCCTCCAGCGCAGCCTGCTCCCCCCGGAGCTCCCGCACATCCCGGGCGTCGAGGTCGAGGTCATCTACCGCGCCGCCGGCGAGGGCAACGAAGTGGGCGGCGACTTCTACGACCTCTTCCCGATCCGCGACGGCGCGTACGGCTTCGCCATCGGCGATGTCTGCGGTACGGGCCCGGAGGCCGCGGCCGTCACCGGCCTGGCCCGCCACGCCCTGCGCCTGCTCGCCCGCGAGGGCTTCGGCGGCCCCGCGGTCCTGGAGCGCCTCAACGCGGCGATCCTCGACGAGGGCGCCCGCAGCCGCTTCCTGACCCTCCTCTACGGCGAGCTGTGGCCGCAGGAGGACGGCAGCTCCATCCTCAAGATCGTCTGCGCGGGCCACCCGCTTCCGCTCCGCCTCCGCCCGGACGGCACGGTCACCCCTGCCGCCGAACCCCAGCCCCTGCTCGGCGTGATGGACGACCTGGAGCTCTACGAGGAGACCATCACCCTCGACCCCGGCGACGTCCTGCTCTGCGTCACGGACGGCATCACCGAACGCCGCGAGGGCACCCGCATGCTCGGCGACGACGGCCTCGCCGAAGTCCTCGCCGGTTGTACGGGCCTGACGGCCGGCGCCGTCGCGGCACGCGTCCTGCGCGCCGTGGAACGCTTCGCCGCCGAACCCGCCTCGGACGACATGGCCATCCTCGCGATGCGCGTCCCGCAGCCCTTGAAGCAGTAACCGCGCCAGGAGCGGGAGGAGTTGGCAATTCTCCCGCTCCCCGGCCCCCACCTGCACGCACTTCCCCACACACAGAAAAGGCCCCCGCCAACCGGCGGGGGCCTTTCCGTTTCCTGAGCCCCAATGCGGAATCGAACCGCAGACCTTCTCCTTACCATGGAGACGCTCTACCGACTGAGCTATTGGGGCCTCGTTGCTCCGTGGCAACAAGGTAGATCATACCCATAAAATCGCCGAACTCCGAACCACCCGTTCCTCTGGACCGCCAGGGGTGCCGCTGCCACGATGCGCGCATGCCCACCCGCCGCGAGAACGCCCCGCACCGCATGCTCCGGTCGCTGGCCCTGGCCGCCCTGCTCGTGGCCGCGTCCGGCTGCGGGACCGCCGAGAAGAAGCCGTCTCCCCCCGCCGAGAAGCCGTCGGCCACCGCAACGCCCCCACCCGCCGAAGTCCCGCGTGCAGGCGACCAGAAGGTCACCATGACCTGGCAGGGCAAGCCCCGCGAGTACACGGTGCACGCCCCGCCCGGGTACACCCCCGCCAAGAAGCTCCCCGTGGTGGTGGCCATGCACATGTACCCGGGCACGGCCGACCGGATCGCCGCCCTGAGCGCCCTCAACAAGAAGGCGGACGCCAAGAACTTCCTCGTCGCGTACCCGGAGGGCCTCAACGGCGGCTACAACGCCCTGATCTGCTGCGGCACCGAGGACGACACCGGCTTCATCCGCGCCATGACCAAGCGCCTCCGGACGACGTGGAACGCCGACCCCGACAGGTTCTACGCCACCGGCATCTCCAACGGCGCCGACATGTCCTTCAAGCTCGCCGTCGAGCTGCACGACACCTTCGCCGCGGTGGCCCCCGTCAGCGGCGCCTACTCGGGCGACGACGCTGCCGACGCCTCCTACGTCCCGAAGTCCCCGGTATCGGTCATGACGTTCGTCGGCGGCCAGGACCGGATCCACGAGATCGCCGTGGCCGGCGTCAAAACCTGGCAGGAACGCCTGAGTTGCAAGGCGCCCCCACCGCAGAAGCTCACCAAGGGCATCACCAGGACGGCCGCGAAGTGCAAGGACAAGTCCGAGGTCGTCTCGTACGTCATCCCCGAGATGGCCCACTCCTGGCCGGGCTCGACCGCCACCATGGGCGACGAGGAGGCCGGCCTCAACGCCACCGACCTCATGTGGGACTTCTTCGCCACCCATCCCAAACAACGCCCGTAAACGATCCTGCCCGTAAACGCAGAAAAGCCCCGCACCATAAGGTGCGGGGCTTTCCCACAATGATTGTTCGGCGGCGTCCTACTCTCCCACAGGGTCCCCCCTGCAGTACCATCGGCGCGGAAAGGCTTAGCTTCCGGGTTCGGAATGTAACCGGGCGTTTCCCTAACGCTATGACCACCGAAACACTATGAAATTTGAACACCTGGCTGTCTACACAGGACTGTTCGTTATTTCAGAACTAACACAGTGGACGCGAGCAACTGAGGACAAGCCCTCGGCCTATTAGTACCAGTCAGCTCCACCCGTTACCGGGCTTCCACATCTGGCCTATCAACCCAGTCGTCTACTGGGAGCCTTAACCCCTCGAAGGGGGTGGGAATACTCATCTCGAAGCAGGCTTCCCGCTTAGATGCTTTCAGCGGTTATCCTTTCCGAACGTAGCCAACCAGCCATGCCCTTGG
>NZ_JBVIMX010000002.1:0-84742 GCF_055579625.1 Streptomyces sp. NPDC032721
GGGGGGGGGGGGGGGGGGTGGGGGGGGGGGGGGGGGGGGGGGGGGGGGGGGGGGGGGCGCCCCCCCCCCCCCCCCCCCCCCCCCCTCCACCAGCATCGCCGCGATCCGGTCCGGCGCCTGCGGCCGCGAGTACAGCCAGCCCTGCCCGGTGTCGCAGCCGATCCGCCGCAGCCGGGCCGCCTGCCCCGCCGTCTCCACGCACTCCGCGGTGACCGTCAGACCCAGCCGGTGCGCGAGCTGGACCAGCGCCTCGACGATCGTCTCGTCCGCCGGGTTGGCGTGCGCCTCGTCCTGGAAGCCCCGTACGAAGGAGCCGTCCAGCTTCAGCACGGACACCGGCAGCCGGCTCAGATAGGCCAGGTTCGAGTAGCCGGTGCCGAAGTCGTCGATGGCGATGTGCACCCCCATGTCGCTGAGCGCCTGGAGTGCCTGCAACGGCCGCCCCGCCGAACCCATCACCGCCGACTCGGTCAGCTCCAGCTGGAGCAGCTCCGGCGCCAGCCCGGTCTCTTCGAGGATCTCCGCCACATCGGCCACCAGGTCCGAGTCCCACACCTGACGCACCGCCACGTTCACCGACACGAACAGGGGCGCGGTGTCCGGGTGCGCCAGCTGCCACTGCCGCGCCTGCCTGCACGCCGTACGCAGCACCCACCGGCCCAGGTGGACGATCGACCCGTCCTCCTCCGCGATGCCGATGAACCGATTCGGCGCCAGCGTCCCGAACTGCGGGTGCCGCCAGCGCACCAGCGCCTCCACCCCGCGCACCAGCCCGCCCTCCAGATCCACCAGCGGCTGGTACTCCAGCACGAACTCGCCGCGCTCCAGGGCCGGCCGCAGTGTCGAGGACAGGGCCTGCCGGGTCATCCGGTGCGCGTTGCGCTCCGGGTCGAAGAGCGTCCAGCGGCCCTTGCCGTCCGCCTTCGCCCAGTACAGCGTGGTGTCCGCGTCCTGCATCAGCCCGGTCGCCGTCGTCCCGGCCGCCGACCGCTCCAGCACCCCGATCGAGGCCGAGACCGAGAGCCGCTGCCCGGCCAGGTCGAACGGCTGCTGGAGCGCGGTGAGCACCGTCTGCGCCAGCTCCGTCAGCTGCTCGGTGCCGGTCGAGTCCTCCACGAGCAGCGCGAACTCGTCGCCGCCCAGGCGGGCCACCAGATGCCCGCCGCCACTGCCGCCGGTGCCTCCCCGCCCGTACCCGGCCTCGTCCGCGCACCGGGTCAGCCGGGTGGCCACCGCCGTCAGCAGCCGGTCGCCGACCCGGTGCCCGAGGGTGTCGTTGACCGCCTTGAAGCCGTCCAGATCGAGATAGCAGAGCCCGATGCGGCCGGTGCCGCCGCGCTCGTACGTCGAGGTCTCCAGCGCCGCCGACAGCCGCTCGAAGAACAGCGCCCGGTTGGGCAGCCGGGTCACCGGGTCGTGCATCTGGAGGTGCCTGAGCCGGGCCTGCAGCTCCCGCCAGTCGCCGATGTCGGAGATCGACAGCAATACGTTTCCGCTGTCCGGTACGGGGGCCAGTGAGACCTCCACCCACAGGACGTGCCCGTCGCGGTGCTTGAGCCGCCGGGTGCAGCGGAACCGGGCGCGCCGCCCGTCCAGCACCTCGCGGTACGCGTTCCAGGTGCGGGCGTCGGCCGCCAGGTCCACCAGCTCCGCCGCCTCGGTGCCCGGCAGCCGCACCGGATCGGTGCCCAGCAGCACCCCGAGCGACTCGTTCGCGGCGACCACCGTGCCGCCGGGGGTGACCAGGGCCATCGCGAGCTGGGCCGCACGGAAGGCGGCCCGGTAGTCGCGGGCGGCGGCGTCGTGCGGCACGGCACCTTCGCGGGCGCCGGTCCGGCCGGAGCCGTACGCACCGGGAGTCATGGGCGTCACGGACATCCCGGGCGGCCCCGGTGTCCCGGGTCCCGGGCAGTCCTCGACCCGACAGATGTGACTCTCCGTGAGGAACGGTGGGGTGTGGGGGACGTGCGTGACGAGGTCGGGGCCTGATCCGGACTCTTCGGGGATTCCGCTCACCGTGTGCTCCCGCAGGGCGATTGAGTCGTACAGGTGTCGTCGCGTGATGTCGGGGTCCTGATGTCGGCGGTCCTGAGGTGGGGGTCGGGGTGGTCGATCAAGATCGTCGGCCGGTCGGACGAATCAACGGGAAATCAGAGGGAAACGAGGTGGAATCCGCTGCCCCGGAGCGGATTCCACGCGGGAAAGTGTGCCGATCATAGAGGCTGCCGCAACGGCCGATCCAGCTCCTTCGCCGCTGAATCCGGCCTCGTTGCAGGCCTGAAGCACACCCGGCCCCCCTGGCCGATCGTTTCTGCACAGGTGTGCCTTGACCTGGTCCCCTCCTGACCACTTGTGACTTTCTGTGACCTGCCGGGGTGTTGCCGCAGGGTGCTCCTGCTACCCGAGTGGCGCACTGGAACAGGGCGTAACCACCCAAACCCGAACAAGGTGGGTGAGGTGTTGTCCATTCCGCACCCGGAGCGCCGGGAGGACCCGGAGGTCGAAGTGCAGGGTCAGTTGACGCCCGGGGGAGCGGCCGGCGAGCCCGACCGGTCCCGGCTGCGGCTGCGCAGCACGGCGGCCTTCCTCACCTCCCTGGCTGCGCTCGCCGCCACCGGCCTGGTCGCGGGACCGGCCGTCGCCGCCGACCAGCCCGCCGGGCGGTGCGGCCTGCCCCGGACCTCGGCCCACCACTCGCTGGGCCTCGACACCTGGAACGACAGCTACCCGCGCCCGGTCAAGGACCTCAACGCGGTGATGATCTTCCTGTCCTTCCCGGACTCCAAGCCGCTGACCACCCCCCAGGAGCTGGCCGCCGACCACTTCCCCGCCACCGGCGACTTCTTCCACCGGGCCTCGTACGGCAAGTTCCGTCTGCGCGCGCACCCGCTGACCGACTGGATCCGGATGCCGGCCGACTCCGCCACGTACGCCATACAGCGCGACTGGAGCGCCGAGCGGCGCAGTGCCTATCTGCGCGACGCGGTGGCCGCCGCCGACGGCCGGGTCGACTTCTCCCAGTACGACATCGTCTACCTGGTCGCCGACCCGGACGCCCCCGGCGTCGACTCCGACGCCACCAAGGTCGTCAACTTCGAGACCCCGCTGCACGCCGACGGCACCGACATCCGCCGTATCGTCACCGTCTTCGAGAAGCACCCGCCGGACCGCAACGTCCTCGCCCACGAGACCGGCCACGTCTTCGACCTGCCCGACCTCTACCACCGCCCCGACGACGGCAAGGGCGACTGGGACACCCATGTGGGGGACTGGGACGTCATGGGCAGCCAGTTCGGGCTCGCCCCCGAACCCTTCGGCTGGCACAAGTGGAAGCTGGGCTGGCTGGAGGGCGACCAGGTCGCCTGCGTCCCCTGGGGCACCTCAGCCCGGCTCACCCTGGACCCCCTCGCGGCCCCGTCCCCGCGCGGCGGCCAGCGCGGCGGCACCCGCCTGGCAGTCGTCCGTACGGGAGAGAACACGGCCCTCGCCATCGAGGCGCGCGGCGGCTACGGCAACGACCGGGGCGCCTGCGTCCAGGGCGTACTGATCTACCGGGTGCGCAACTCCGCCTCCTCCGGCGGCGGCCCCATCGAGGTCGTCGACACCCACCCGCGCACCGAGGCCTGCTGGGACCACTCCGTCTACCCGCCGCTCGCGGATGCCCCGCTCGGCGTCGGCGAGACGTACACGGTGGCGGGCGAGAACACCCGGGTCGAGGTCGCCGACCGGACGGGATCGGGCGGCTGGACGGTGCGGGTCACGGCGGGAACGCCGAGCCCGGCGCCGTAACGAAGCCGGGCGAGCGGGCGTGGGCGGGTGCGACCGGGTGCGAGCGCACGAAAAAGCCCCCCAGCCGAAGCTGGGGGGCTTTTCCCGTCTGTGCGCCGCCAGGGACTCGAACCCCGGACCCGCTGATTAAGAGTCAGCTGCTCTAACCAACTGAGCTAGCGGCGCCTGCTGACGTCGTAGACATTAGCACCCTGATCGGCGGGAGGAAAAATCGATAACCGCGAGGCCCGCACACACGCCCAGAACAGCACTTCCGGGCCCGGCAGCCACGGGTGCCGCACATCCGGCGCGACCACCCAGCGCGGCCCCTTGCCCGACCCGGGCAGCAGGGCCGGGACGGTCACCGCGTCACTCGTGCCGTGACACAGCAGCGGCGGTACGTCGTCGGCGCGCGGCTCCCACTCCAGCAGGGCGGGCAGCCGCTGGGCGGTGCCCGGGGAGGCGAACAGCAGCATCCGCCCGGGCTGGACGGCCACCGGGCCCGACCCCGGCCCCTCCGCCCACAGTGCGTCGAGCATCCGGCGGCCGAAGATCGAGGGCACGTTCACCACGTCGAAGGCAGTCCCGCAGGGCAGCACGGCGGGCGCGGTGGGGCGCGCCTCCCAGGTCGCCAGGGTGGAGCGCGGGTACGAGGACGCGGAGACGAGCCAGGCGGCGCCGGGGGAGGTGACGCGGTCGAGCGAGTGCGAGTGGTGGGGGGCGACAGGTGTGGGGGCGTGAGTGGTCATGACCCAGGTGTACGGGGGGTGAGGGTTCCGTTTCTGTGAGTTGCCGGAAACGGGGACAAGTCGGTGTGCGGAGGAGTATCTTGCCGCCATCGCATATGCCAGCCGATCATCCCCCGGGGGGTTACTTCTGGGGCTACTTCGGGGGCTGGCTGCGCAGCAGGTCCCGGCCGAAGTCGACCATCTTCTTCGCGTAGTCCTCGGTCCAGCCCGCCCGCTCGGCGATGGCGGCGGCCGTCAGCCGGTCGAACCGCTTGGGATCCGCGAGCTGGGCCGCCGCGACCGCCTGGAACTCCACCGCCCGGTCCGTCGCGGCGCGGAACGCGTGGGTCAGCTCGGTGGCGCGGGCCAGCAGCTCCTTCGGGTCCGCGATCGCCTCCAGATCGAAGAAGTGCTCGGGATCGGCGGCCGCCTCCTGGGGCTCGAAGAGCAGCGGCGCAGGCCGCAACCGCCGCTCGTGCCGCTCGGTCTCCGCCATGTGCTTCCTCCCTCTCCCGGCCACCCGTCCGCCGGATGGCCACCCTCCATTGTCCGGGTCCGCGCAAGTGGGCCTGAGCCCCCCTCCGCCGGCCCACCGGCTCAGTGACTCCAGCGCACCCGGTGCTCCGCCAGGTGTTCCAGCACCGAGTGGTTGGCCTCCCACCCGTCCGGGCTGTGTCCGTTGGCCGCCTCCGGCGGCGTGCCGGACTCCGTCCGGCGGGTGCGGGGCCGCGGGGTGCCGGTCACGGGTGCCAGGTCACCCGGTGCTCCGCCAGGTGTTCCAGCACCGAGTGGTTGGCCTCCCAGCCGTCCGGGAACTTCACCGTCACTCCCAGCTGTACCGGCTCCGTCGACGGGTGTTCGTCCAGGAGTTCCGCCACCCCTTCCCGGCACACCACGATGCACGCGTGGCGGTGGCGGGAGGTGAGGACGCACAGGCGGCCCGTTTCCAGGTGGAACGCCGTGGCGTCCGGGCGGCCCGACAAGGGGTGCAGTACCACCGTGACGTCGAACTCCCGGCCCTGGAGCCGGTTCGCGGTGTCCACCGCCACGCCCGTCACCCCGAGCGCGGCCAGCGCGGTACGGACCGCCGCCGCCTGGTCCCGGTGCGCGGTGCCGACCGCGATGCGGTCCGGGGTGAGCGGCGCCGGTTCCCCGGATCGTTCGCTCACCGCGACCCCGCCCCGGTCGAGCAGCCGCCGTACGACCTGGGCCACCGCCGCTACCGCCTCGGGGTCGGTACGCGGCGTGTGCCGGGCGGGCAGCTCCAGCAGCCCCCACCCGGAGTGCGCGGCCTCGTCCAGCACCCGGTCCACGGCGCCGCCGCCGGACGGCACCCCGAAGGACAGCCGCCGGTCCCCGGGCCCGGTCCCCGAGCGGAACGGCGTGTACGGGTAGAACGCGTCCGACACCAGCGGCGCCGCCGACGCGGGCAGCCGCCAGGACACCGGCAGCCGGTGCTGCGGCAGCTCCGGATTGTGCGCGAGCAGCGTCGAGACCGCGCTCGCCGACGGGTCGTACGAGAGCCCGGCCCACTGCTCGGCGCCGACGATCGAGAACGGGTCGAGCTGCCCCGGGTCGCCCACGAACAGGGCCCGCTCGAAAAGGCTCGCCACGGCGAGCAGCGCGTCCGACCGCATCTGGTACGCCTCGTCGACGATCGCGTGCCGCCACGGCTCGACGCCCTTGACGTGCGCCCACTTCGCGGCCGTCGAGATCACCACGTCGAGCCCCGCGAGGTCGGCCGCCTTCGCGGACTTCCTCACCTGGGGGAGGTCGTCGAGGGCCTTGTCGTACGGGTCGGAGTCGGCGCTGTGCAGCCGGCCCACCGGCAGGCCGGGCTGCTTCTCGGCGAGACGCAGCACCAGGTCGTCCACCTGGGCGTTGGTCTGGGCGACCACCATCAACGGGCGCCCCGCGGCGGCCAGTTCGAGGGCGGCGCGCACCACGAGGGTCGACTTCCCGGCGCCCGGCGGGGAGTCCACCACGACGCCCCGGTGGGTGCCGTGCAGGGTGTCGTGCAGGATCGCTGCGGTGGCACGGGCCGCCTCGGCGCCGGGGTCGAAGTCCGGACCGGCGTACGGGGAATGGTGGTTCACAGGACGTCCTCGGGGTGCTCCGCAGGTACGGGGCCCGGCCCGCCGACGGCGTCGGTGTCCGGGGGACCGCCGTGGGTCCACGGGGTCTCCTCCGGGTCGGGCAGCTGCGGACCGCCGCGCTGCTCGTGCTCGAAGAGGGTCCAGCAGATGCGGTCGCCGGGCTCGGGAACGGTGCCGGGCGCGGGCTCCTTGGCCCGGCCCATCCCGTTGAGCACGCGCAGCACGAGGGCGCCCTCGCCCGTCCACCGTACGAACTCCGCGCTCTGCGCCCTGCCCTCCAGTGACCGGTACACCTTGACGCCCTCGCCGACGTCCGCACCGCCGCCGAGCTGCGGCAGGTCCGACGTGGTGACGGTCAGCAGGGGCCGGGGGCTGGGCCGCTTGGTCTCGGTCCAGGCCATCTCCACGTCAATCACCTCGCTCGTGAAGGCTTCCCCGGCCAGCCGCCGCGCGGCCATCACCAGCGGGTCGTCGAGCGCCTCCTGCGCCTCCAGCCGGGCCTGGTCGGTCTCCCGGGAGGCCAGCTTCTGGGCGGCGCCGACGGCACTGTCCAGCCGGGGCTGCGGCGGCTCGCCCGCCCTGACCCGGTCCCGGTGCCCGGTGAACGACCACCGGTCCCGGTCCCACCGCCCGGTCGCCCGGGGGCCCTCGGGAAGGGCCCGTACGAGATCGACCGCCCGCCAGGTCGCCTCCCAGGTCGGCATCATCTGGGTGGAGAGGAGCTCCCGGATGCGGCGCTCGGCGACGGACAGCCCGCCGAGCCGCTCGTCCGCGCTCTCGCCGTCCTCGGCGGAGGCGAGAGCCTGCCGGGCCCGGTCGTACGCGTCGATGGCCGGCGCCAGCAGCGCGTTGTCGAACGCCGGGTCGGTCGCGGGTCCGGCCGGCGGGCACCACAGCTGTCCCGCCGCGTCCCGCCCGGTCTCGGCCCGCTGTGCGGCCCGCGCCCCGCTCTCGCCCTCCGGCGGATCGATCCAGGCGAGCAGCGCACCCAGGTGCAGGTCCTCCAGACTGCTCTGCCCGGTCGCCCAGTGCCGGGACAGGAGGTCGGTCGCACTGAGCAGCAGCGAGGCACCCGGCACCCGGGCGCGCTCCCCGTAGTGCGTGAGCCAGCGGCCCAGGAGGGGGATGTGGGGCGGGGCCGGATAGGGCGTGTCCGGGTCCTGCTCCGCGGTGCGGCGGAACCGCATGGACCGCCCGAGCAGCCGGACGTACTCGATGCCCGCCCGGCTCGGAACGATCAACTGGGGCGCGTCCACGCAGAGTTCGACCTCCACCTTGACGCGCTTGCCGCTCTCGGGATCCGTCTCGTTCCGCTCGGCGGGCTCGACGACGTCCGCGTACGAGTCGAGGTACGGGAGCACGGCCTCGGCCAGCTCCGCGAGGAACGCGAACCTGAGGTCCCGGTCGCGGGGCTGAGGGACCGCGAGCAGCCGGGGCCGCTCCCGGTCGGTCCCCACCAGCGCCCCGAGCGGCGCCCCGGCCTCGCCCGCGGTGGTCAGGGGCACGACGACCATCGGCCGCCCGGACACGTGCCGGTGGCGCACGGTGGCCAGGGGCTGCGCCCGGCCGCTGCGGGTGGCCTCCAGCCGCGCGAGGGTGTTGATCAGGCTCACTCGCGGCCCGCCAGTGCCAGTTCCAGTGCTTCCGCGCGCAGTGCCGCCGCCCGGCGCAGCGCCGCCACCGTCGGGTCGGCGGGATCCCCGGACCGGCCCTCGGCCGCCGACAGCACCGCGTCGACCGTCGTCAGGCCGCCCAGCTCGCCCCGGACGCTGCGGCCGAGCGTCTCCACCGCTCCCGCGTCCCGCGACTGCTCCCGGCAGTGGAAGGCCAGTTCGCAGGCGGCCAGGCACTCCGGTGCGTACGCCGCGTCCACCGAGGCGACCGCCTCGGTCAGCTCCTCGGGGCCGCACGACGGGTCGAAGGTGGTGCCGTCCGGGAGGGCGGCGGCCAGCTCCTCCACCCTGCGCATCCGGCCCAGCTGCCGCCGGGTCACCGAGAGCTGCTTGCGCACGTCCACCATCGAACCGGTCGGCAGGTTGGAGAAGTCCTTCGGGCACACCAGCAGCACCCGGTCCCGCACCCGGGCCCCGGCGACCTTCGCCGCCACCCGCTCCAGGGCCAGTACGTACACCGCGGCCTGCCGGGCCGCCGCGCCCACCTTCGCGGGGTCGGCCGAACCGTCCAGCATCGGGAAGGACTTGATCTCCACGACCGTCCAGCGGCCGTCCGGATGGACCACCACCGCGTCCGGCTCCAGGTAGACGGGGGTGCCCGCCACCTCCAGCGCCAGCATCGGATGGTCGAGCAGGGTCCATTCCTTGGCGGCCGTCGCCTCGCGCAGGGCGAGCGCGGTCCTGGCCGTGCGCCCCTCGGGGCCGGCCGCCGAGACGTCCGGGGTCAGCGCCCCGGCGGCGGCGGGCTCCTCGACGCCGAGCAGCCGCAGCAGTTCCGTACCCCCGTCGGACTTCACCCGGGCCTCGAAGGCGTTGCCGCGCATGAACGCGAACTGGGACTGGCCGAAGGGCGCGGGCGACCCCAACGCCTGTGCCAGGACCGCCTTGTTCACCCCCGCCCCGTCCAGCAGGGTCCGCCGCTCGCACCCCGGATTGGCCGCCAGCGCCGCCAGTGCGCGGGCGTCCAGCGGGTGCGGGGCGACCGTGGGGCCGCGCAGCTCGGCGAGGAGCCGCCGTACCGGAACAGCCGCATCGGGTCGTACGGGCGGAGGTGTGGGTTCGGGTCCGCTGCCCAGTGATGCGTTCACCCTCGGAAGTCTCGCACCCGCCACTGACAACACCCCCGCATCCGCTGTTTCCGGCAGTGGGCGATGATGGGAGGGCGGTGGCTCCCAAACCACCCGCTTCATCCCATATCGCCCCAGATTTCGCCCCAGGGAGAGAACACCATGGCACCCCGCATCCTGCTGGCGCGGCACGGTCAGACGGAGTGGTCGCTGTCCGGGAAGCACACCGGACGGACGGACATCCCGCTGCTCGACGAGGGCCGCCACGGCGCGAAGGTGCTGGGCGCACGGCTGCACCGGGCCCCCTGGAACGGCCTGGACGGCGTCGAGGTCCGCACCAGCCCCCTGGTCCGCGCCCGCGAGACCTGCGACCTCGCCGGATTCGGCGACCGCGCGGAGAACTGGGACGCGCTGATGGAGTGGGACTACGGCGCCTACGAGGGCCTGACCCCGGACCAGATCCACGCGGACAACCCCGGCTGGATGATCTGGCGGGACGCCGCCCCGGACGGCGAGTCCCTCGCCGACGTCACCGCGCGCGTGGACGAAGTGATCGACTGGGCCCGCTCCGCCGACCGCGACGTGCTCGTCTTCGCCCACGGCCACGTACTGCGCTCGCTGGGCGCCCGATGGCTGGGCCTGGGCATCGGCTTCGGCGCCCACATCCGGCTCGCCCCGACCTCGCTGTCGGTGCTCGGCTGGGCGTACGGCGAGCCCGCCGTCGAGAGCTGGAACGACACCGGGCACCTCGACGCCCAGTAGGAGCCGCCCGGCCGGGGGTCAGGCCCGCCGCACGGTGTTCGCGTGCCGGGACAGGAACGCGCCGATCCCCGGCGAGCGACGGTGCGGCAGCAGTGTGCGGATGGTCCCGGCGAGCATCGTGTGCACCCGGGACGACTGCACCTGTTCCAGCAGGTCCAGGACCCGGTGACCCACCTCGGCCGCCTCGTCGGGTACGCCGGACCGCGCCAGGTCGTCGGCGAGTTCGGCCTGGTACAGGGCCAGGTTGCGGGCGAAGTGCGGGTCCTGGAGCTCGGCCGCGCGGTGCGCGTACCGGGCGGCCTGCCGCCAGTCGCCCAGCGCCGACCAGCACTGCGCCTCCAGACCCGCCAGCTCGGCGGGCCCGAAGAAGGACATCCACTCCGGGTCGTTGTCCGAGGCCCCGCACTGGAACAGCGACTTCGCCCGTACGAGTGCCTCGACGCAGCCCGTACGGTCGCCGAGCGCCGCCCAGCCGCCCGCCTCGCGCAGCGTCAGCAGCGACATCAGCCGCATCGAGCCGAGCGAGCCCGCCACCCGCAGTCCGGCCTGCGCCGCCCGCAGTGCCTCGCGCGGCCGGCCCGCGTCCCTGGCCAGGAACGCCATGTTGCAGAAGGCGTGCGCCTCCAGCCCCGGATCACCGGCGACCCGCGCGGTGGACAGCGCCTCCGCGTAGTGCGACCTGGCCTCGTCGAAGCGCCCCGAGTCGTGCGCCAGCCAGCCCACGGACAGCGCCAGTTCACCGGCCCCCGAGTGCAGCCGGTCGGAGACCGTGCGCCGTACCGTCCCCGCGTCGAGCAGGGCGTACGCGGCCTGGAGCGGCTTGTCCGCGTGCCGGTAGAGGGTGTCGGCGCCGTGCCGGTCGTCGAGCAGCCGGATCTGCCGGACCGCCTCCTCGACCGCGGCGGCCTCGCTCGCCCCGACCCGGCGGAAGTGGGTGTCGGAGCCCGGCGGGGCCGGGGCGCCGGGACGGCCCGGGGTGCTCGCACGGGCGGACCTCGCGGAGCCGACGGCTCCCAGGGTGCCGAAGGCGGACGCGGTCGCCACGGCGGAGCCGCTCGTCATGAATGCGCGACGCAGCACGTCGCTCTCCTCGTCGCTATGGGGCATGGTTCGGTCGGGCGCGGCCAGGGAGAGGACCCCGGCGGGCGCAGCGAGGTGTGCCGCGGGCGCCTTCGAGCTCCCGCGCGCCCCTCGGCCACGTACCGCCTCCCTGGCGGTGAAACCCAGGTCCGTCAGCGTCAGACCGGGGAACATGTGCAGGAACACCCGCTCGTACGCGTAGTTGGGGCAGCGGATCTCACCCGCCTCCACCCGCCCGATGTACCGGGCGTCGCAGGCCACCTGCTCGCCGATCTCGCGGGCCGCTCTGCGCACCGCCGCCGCGAACTCTCCCGGTGAGCGGTGTCCCCGCAGTGCCCGGAAGGCGTGGTTCGGGTCGGACGGCCGAAGATTCGCGGATGACGACGCCATGGCCAAGCCCTCTCTGGCGGATGGTGCTGCCGGGGCGGATGCGCCTTCCCCGGACGGGGCACGAACGTACCGGCTGTGACGAGGTCATCACACGGAGTTTGCCTACAAACCGGATATCTCATCCACGATCTGCCATGAACTGCCATCCTTTGCGGCGGCGCGTTGCCGTAGCCGTTGACGTCTTCGGCGCGTTGACAGGGAACGGAGGGGGTGCGGCTCCCTCCCGAACGAGGAGGGTCCCCTTGTTGGAGGCCGGCACGGAGACGGTGACAGCCAGTCTGCACACCGCACTCACCAGCGCTGCGCGAGAGCAAGAGTCCGCACCACGTACGCCCACGACGACCGCCAGGACGGCAGCGACCGCCGCGCCCTCCCGGACGACGGCCCAGCACCGGCCCACCCCCGAATTCAGCCCGGCCCCCGGCTTCGGCCGCCCGCCGGCCGAACCCCTCGACCTGGTCACCGTCCCCGCCCGGCAGGGCCTGGAGGCGGTCGACATCCTGCGCCGTGCGGCGGCGGCCGCCGCACGCTCGGAGGAGTCCGCGGTGGGTCCCGTCCTGCACGACGGCCCGTGCGACACGGTGGGCTTCCTGGTGCCACCGGGGACGGCGGACTGCTGGGACCTGCCGGGGAGCGCGTGCACGCAGACGCTGGGGCGTGGCGTGTCCTTCGCCGACGCGGCCGCCGCCACCGCCGAGCCGCGCGCCGAGGAGCCCGCGGTGCCGTACGTCCCGGAACCCCCGGTCACCGGGACGGGCTGGCTGCTGCCGCCCGCCGACACGGGGCACGTCACCGATCCGGCGGAGCTGCGCAGGGCGTTGGGGGAAGCCGCCCGGCTGATCGAGGCGGCGGACCGCTGCCGCTGAGCGGCGCCGCACCGCAGGGCCGGGCCGGCGGGCGGCGGTACGGGTCCTGGCGGGGGGAGCGGCCCCGGCGGGCCGCCCCGCCCCGGGGGCCCGATACTGGCCAGGTGGCGAAGAAGAAGCGTGTGGCGAGTTCCCCCGAGGCCGTCGTCGAGAAGGTCGACGGCGGTCTGGCCGAACTCATACCCGACCGGGACCGCCCGCAGGGCTGGACCCTCCTCCTCGACGGGGCGCCCCAGTCCCACGTCGACCTCGCCGACCCCACCCACCTCGGCTTCGCCTACCAGCGCCGCCTCGGCCACATCGTCGATCTGATCGCCCCGGCCAAACAGCCGCTCCAGGTCCTGCACCTGGGCGGCGGCGCGTTCACGATGGCGCGGTACGTCGCCGCCACCCGGCCCCGCTCCACCCAGCAGGTGGTCGAGATCGACGCCCCGCTCGCCCAACTGGTGCGCCGCGAGCTCCCGTTGGACCCGAACGCGCGCGTCAGGGTGCGCGGCACGGACGCCCGGGAGGGGCTCGGGAAACTTCCCGACGGCTGGGCGGACCTGATCATCGCGGACGTGTTCAGCGGGGCCCGCACCCCCGCCCACCTCACCAGTGCCGAGTTCCTGGCCGACGTACGACGCGTACTGAAGCCGGCCGGGCACTACGCGGCGAACCTCGCCGACGGCCCGCCGCTGGCGCACCTGCGCGGCCAGATCGCCACCGCCGCCACCGTCTTCCCGCAGCTCGCACTCGCCGCCGACCCCGCCGTACTGCGCGGCAAGCGGTTCGGGAACGCCGTACTGCTCGGCTCCGCACTGACCCTGCCGGTCGCCGAGTGGACCCGCCGGGTGGCCACCGACCCGCACCCCGGCCGCGTCGAACACGGCCGCGACCTCACCGACTTCACCGGCGGCGCGGGCACGGTGACGGACGCGAACGCCCAGCCGTCACCGACCCCGCCGAGCTCCGTCTTCAAGTAGGGAGCCGGGAGCAGGGAATCCGGTATCCGGGATCCGGTATTCGGGAGCAGGGCGTCCGTCGACGCTACGACTTGACGATCTCCACCAGCGGCGGATGGTCGTGCCAGGTGCAGAACACCGACAGCTTCGCCGCACCCGCCGTGAACTCCACCCGGATCCACGTCGGGCTCTTCCACACCTGCATCGCCCACCCGGCGGCCGGTGTCGCGGAGACCAGCTTCGCCGAGTCCGTGCCCATGGAGAAGACCACCCGGCCCGCGCCGGTGTTGACCACCTTCAGCTCGCCCGAGGCCTTGGGCGGCAGCGGCGCGGGCGGGCGGGCGGCGGGCCGCGACGGGGTGCCGCTGCCGGACGGCGTGGGCGGCGAGGGCTTCTTCGTGGCGGCCGGGGCCCGTGAGGGGCGGTGGGTGGAGGAGGAGTCGGGGGCGGCCACACCGGCGGTGCTGCTGCTGCGCTCCTCCACGACCGAGGGGATCGGCAGGGCGCGGGGCGGGTCGTACACCGTCCCGGCCATCACTGTGTGCACGCCCCACCACGACAGGGTGACGGCCGCGCCCGTGGCGAGCAGCCAAGCCCCGGAATGTATGAGTCCTCGTCGCATTCGGGTCATCCTGCCCCACACGTACCACTGTTGTCCGCGACGCCCCCCGGGTGGGCAGGGGGCCGAATGGCGTACGGTGCCGTTCCATGGCAAGTGTGCTCGTGGTCGAGGACGACCAGTTCGTGCGATCCGCCCTCATCCGGCACCTGACCGAGGCCTCCCACACCGTGCGGAGCGTCGGAACGGCCCTGGAGGCGCTGCGCGAGGTCGCCCATTTCCGCTTCGACGTGGTCATCCTGGACCTCGGTCTGCCCGACCTGGACGGGGCCGAGGCGCTCAAGATGCTGCGCGGGATCACCGACGTACCGGTGATCATCGCCACCGCGCGGGACGACGAGGCGGAGATCGTACGGCTGCTGAACGACGGCGCCGACGACTACCTGACGAAACCTTTCTCGGTGGAGCACCTGTCCGCCCGCATGGCCGCGGTGCTGCGCCGCTCGCGTGCCTCCGCCGGGGCCGAGCCGCCGCCCCGGGAGATCAGGGTGGGCGGGCTGGCGATCGATCCGCTGCGCCGCCAGGCGGAGTTGGACGGCGTACGGCTGGACCTCACGCGGCGCGAGTTCGACCTGCTCACCTTCCTCGCGGGCCGCCCCGGTGTCGTCGTACCGCGCAAGGAACTCCTCGCAGAGGTCTGGCAGCAGAGCTATGGCGACGACCAGACTATTGATGTGCATTTGTCGTGGCTCCGTCGCAAGTTGGGTGAAACCGCCGCCAACCCCCGTTATCTGCACACCCTCCGGGGTGTCGGAGTGAAGCTGGAGCCCCCTGCGTGAGGTGGGCCCTGGTCAAGGTGTGCCTGGCCGTCACGGCGATGGTCGTGGTGGCCTTCGCGGTTCCGCTGGGTCTGGTCATCAGGGAGATGGCGGGGGACCGGGCGTTCTCCGGCGCGGAGCGGCAGGCGGCCTCCATCGGTCCGACCCTGTCCATCACCACCGACCGCGAGCAGCTGGAACGGGCGATGGCGATCACCGAGCCCGGCAGCAAGGGCTGGATGGCGATCCACATACCCGCCTCGCACGAGCCGGGGGCGACGGGCCGGGCCAAGGAGATAGGCACCCGGCGGGCCTCGGTCGAGGACGTGGCGGCGACCCAGCGGATCGGCCGGGCATACACGGCGAAGGCCCCCGGCGGCTCCGTACTCCTGCAGCCGACGGCGCTGGCCAGCGGCAGCATCGCGATCGTCGAGGTCTTCGTCCCCGAGGAGGACGTCAGCAACGGGGTCGCCACGGCGTGGCTGGTGCTGGCGGGGGTGGGTCTGGCGCTGATCGTCGGCTCGGTGGCGGTCGCGGACCGGCTGGGCGTACGGATGGTCCAGCCGGCCCAGCGGCTGGCGGGTGCGGCGCAGGACCTGGGCGAGGGCAAGCTCGGGGTCCGGGTCCCCGAGGAGGGCCCCACCGAACTGAAGTCCGCAGCCGTCGCCTTCAACTCCATGGCCGACCAGGTGGTCCAGCTCCTGGCCAACGAACGCGAACTGGCCGCCGACCTCTCGCACCGCCTGCGCACACCGCTCACCGTGCTGCGGCTGAACGCGGCGTCGCTGGGCGAGGGGCCCGCCGCGGACCAGACCAGGGCGGCCGTCGAGCAGTTGGAGCGCGAGGTCGACACGATCATCCGCACGGCCCGCGAACAGCGCCCGCAGACGCAGGCCGCGCAGGGGGCGGGGGCGGGCTGCGACGCCTCCGAGGTGATCCGCGACCGGATGGCCTTCTGGTCGGCGCTGGCCGAGGACGAGAGCCGCGAGGTCAGGCTGGCCGGGGTGGACCGTCCGGTACGCATCCCGGTCGCGCGCCCGGACCTGGCGGCGGCGCTGGACGCGCTGCTCGGCAACGTCTTCCGCCACACCCCCGAGGGCACGCCCTTCTCGCTGGACGTGCACAACGGCGAGGACGCCGTCATCGTCCTGGTCTCCGACGCGGGCCCCGGCATCGCGGACCCGGAGGCCGCGCTCACCCGCGGCAACAGCGGGGACCGCGCGGGCTCCACGGGCCTGGGCCTGGACATCGTCCGCCGGGTCGCGGAGTCGACGGGCGGCGACGTCCGGATAGGCCGGTCGGTGCTGGGGGGCACGGAGGTGCGGGTGTGGCTGGCGCTGTACGGGGGGCGGGTGGGGAGGGGGGAACGGCGGGGGCATCGGGTGGTACGGAGACGGAGGAATCCGACCAAACGTCAGGCGACTTCGCTCTGACGGGGGGCGGGCGGTACGTAGGGTGGGGGTCCGCTGCGCGGGCGTTTCCCCTCCCCGCCCCTTCCCGAAACTGGGGCTCCGCCCCAGACCCCGGCCCGTGCGGGCGAGTGGGTGGGTGGGCAGGTGGCGGGCCCGGCCACCGCTGGTGGTCATGTGCGGGTGTGTTCGTGGCTGGTCGCGCAGTTCCCCGCGCCCCTGAAGTACTCGTAGCTGACGGGCGCCGGGAACTGTGTGGTGCGGGGCACGAGTGGTTGTTTTTGGGGGCGCGGGGAACTGCGCGAGCAACCCACCACCGGCCCGCAGGTCCGAACCCCTGGCCCCGCGGAGCGGTTTAGGTGAAGGGGTGGGGAGGGGCATCGCCCGCCGCAGGCGCGACACCGCACAACACTTCCAGCGCCGCGCGGCGGCAGCCGCAAATCGAGCACAGCGGTGAAGGGGCGGGGTGGGGCATCGCCCGCCGCAGGTGCGACGCCGCTCCACGGTTCGTTCTGCCGGTGCCGCGCGCTGGTTCGCTCCCCACCCCCAGACAGCCCACCTCCACATGCTTGCCTCACCCCCCAGTAACCCCTATAACTGGTTACGATCAATCCACCTCCCCCGCACCCCACTTGGAGCCCCCATGACCACCACCACCCCCGTCGAATGGAAGCTCGTCGTCGACTGTGGCGATCCGCATGCTCAGGCCGCCTTCTGGGCGCAGGCGCTCGGGTATCTCGTCGAGGACCACGCGGACCTCTGTGCGCAGCTCCTCGCGTCCGGGGAGATCGTCGAGGACCTCCTCATCGCCACCCCCGACGGCCGCCGCGTCTGGCGGGACGCCGCCGCCGTGCGGCACCCCGGCGACCCGTTCCAGAAGTTCACGGACGTGGGGCTCGGCCGGCGGCTGCTCTTCCAGAAGGTTCCCGAGCCCAAGCAGGGCAAGAACCGCCTCCACATCGACCTCCACTACGGCCCCGAACGCCGCGAGGCCGAAGTGGCCCGGCTGGAGGGGCTCGGGGCCAAGGTCCTGCGGCGGATCTCGGAGCCCGGCAGCACCCACGTCACCCTGACCGACCCGGAGGGCAACGAGTTCTGCGTCCAGTAGTGGGAGAAACAAGAGGTGGCGAGAAGAGAAGAGGAGATCGCATGACCGTCGCACCCGTCCCCCTCCCGAACACCTTCCCCAGCACCTCCGGCGAGGTCCGCTGGGCCCGGCTCGGGGATCCGGACGGGCCCCCGGTGGTGCTGCTGCACGGGACCCCGTTCTCCTCGTACGTCTGGCGGGCCCTCGCCCGTACCCTCGCCGCGTGCGGTCACCAGGTGTACCTGTGGGACATGCCCGGCTACGGGCAGTCCGCGATGTACGAGGGCCAGGACGTCTCCCTCGGCGCCCAGGGGCGGATCTTCGCCGAGCTGCTCGACCACTGGGACCTCCCCTTCGAACCCGCCGTCGTCGCCCACGACTTCGGCGGCGCCACCGCCCTGCGCGCCCACCTCCTGCACGGCGCCCGCTACCGCCGCCTCGCCCTCGTCGACCCCGTGGCACTGGCCCCCTGGGGCTCGCCCTTCTTCCGGCTGGTGGCCGAACACCCGGAAGTCTTCGCACAGTTGCCGTCCCACCTGCACGCCGCCCTGGTGCGCGAGTACCTCGCCTCGGCATCCGCCCCCGGACTCCACCCGGCCGTCGCGGACGCCCTCGCCGCCCCCTGGCTCAGCCCCGTCGGGCAGCCCGCGTTCTACCGGCAGATCGCCCAGGCCGGTCAGCACTGGACCGACGAGATCGAGGGCCGGTACGGCGAGATCACCGCCCCCACCCTCATCTGCTGGGGCGAGGCCGACACCTGGATCCCCGCCGAGCGCGGCCAGGCCCTCGCCGTCCGCATCCCCGGTGCCCGGCTCACCACGCTCCCCGGCGCCGGACACCTCGTACAGGAGGACGCACCGTCCGAACTGACCGGTGCTCTCCTTGAGTTCCTCATGAAGTGACCGACATGAAGTGACCGATTTCAAGTGATCGACGGGATTCCGGCGTATTCCGAGGTGCCTGGGGCACACGGGAGCTTCACAGGAAATCCGGTAAGCCGGTCACTTCACAGAGGAGTTGAGACAGCGTGTTACGAGGACGAGGCAGCAACAGCCTTCGCGCAGGCGCCCTGGGCGTCGCCGGACTGCTCGCCGGTACGTCGCTCGTCGCCTGCGGAAGCGCCACCCCGAAGGGCCCCGGCGACGGGCCCGCCACATCCGCCGGAGCCACGGACGGCTCCGGCGGCAAGAGCTCCGGTGCCGAAGAGCGCGGTACGGCCCAGGTGCGCGCCGCATCCGACCGCACCACGGACGCGGGCACCGCCAAGATGGTGTTGCGCACCCAGGTCACCACCCGGGGCAAGACGGTCTCGATGGACGGCCAGGGCGTCCTCGACCTGAAGACCGGCACCAGCACCATGACGCTGGGCACCGGCGGCGAGAAGATCGAGCAGCGCGTCGTCGACGAGGTCCTCTACCAGAAGCTCCCGCCGAGCGCCCGCGAGGGAGTTCCCGGCGGCAAGCCCTGGATCAAGATGGACCTCAAGAAGCTCAAGGCCCAGGCCGGCGGCACCAACCCCCAGGTCAACGACCCCGCCGCGAACACCGCCTTCGCGAAGAGCGTCATGGACAAGGACGTCGAGAAGGTCGGCAGCGAGAAGATCGGCGACGCCAACACCACCCACTACAAGGTCAAGGTGGACGTCGCCAAGCTCCAGGGCGGCGCCGAACTGCGCAAGGTCGTCGGCCCGACCCTCCCCATGGAGCTCTGGATCGACGACGACGGCCGGATCCGCCGCCAGCAGTTCGAGATGACGATGACCCCGCCCAAGGGCCAGGGCGCGACCACCGGGACGGCCGACAAGATCACCTCCCGTACGGTCTTCGAACTCTCCGACTTCGGTACGAAGGTGACCGCCGTCGCCCCGCCCGCCTCCGAGACCGCCGACATGACGGACAAGGCGGGCAAGACGGGCAAGGCGGGCCAGCAGTAGCAGCAACGACGGGGAGCCGGGCGGGGCGAGGTGCGCGGCAATCCCCCCGGAAGGCCGCGCACCCAGGCGCCCCCAAGCCCCCTAGTCCCCGTCCACCAACGCCCCCGTCCGCGCCACCTCCCCGTACCACCGCGCGCTCGACTTCGGCGTCCGTACCTGCGTGTCGAAGTCCACGTGCACCGCGCCGAACCGCTTGCCGTAGCCGTACGCCCACTCGAAGTTGTCCAGCAGGGACCACAGGAAGTAGCCGCGCACATCGGCGCCCACCGCCAACGCCCGCTGCACGGCGGCCAGATGGGCCCGTACGTAGGCGATCCGCTCGGGGTCGTGGACGGTGCCGTCCGCGCCCGGTTTGTCGTCGTACGCGGCGCCGTTCTCGGTGACGTAGAGCGCCGTGCCCGGGGCCTCCCGGCCGTAGCGCACCAGGAGTTCGTACAGGCCGGAGGGGTCGATCGACCAGTCCATCGCCGTCCGCTCGCCGGGCGGCTGGTGGAAGGCGACCGAGTCCGCGGCCGGCCAGGGGGAGTGCTCGCTCGCGCCGTGGCCGTCCGCGCGCGGGGCGGCCGGGTCGTCGGCCGCGTGCGAAACCACCGACGGTGTGTAGTAGTTGATGCCCAGCGTGTCCAGGGGCTGGTGGGCGGTGGCCTCGTCGCCCTGCTCGACGAACGACCAGTCCGTCAGGGCGGCGGTGTCCGTGAGCAGATCGGCCGGGTACGCCCCGTGCAGCAGCGGCCCCGTGAAGATCCGGTTGGCGAGCGCGTCGATCCGGCGGGCGGCGTCCGCGTCGGCCGCCGACGCGGTGAGCGGGCGCACCACGCTCGGGTTGAGGCTGATGCCGACCCTGGCGCGGCCCCCGAGCGCCGCGCGCAGCGCCTGCGTACCCAGCCCGTGGGCCAGGTTGAGGTGGTGGGCGGCGCGCAGGACCGAGACCGGCTCGGTGCGGCCGGGGGCGTGCACCCCCGAGCCGTAGCCCAGGAAGGCGCTGCACCAGGGCTCGTTGAGGGTGGTCCACATGTCCACCCGGTCCCCGAGGGCCTCGACGACCAGGCCCGCGTACTCGGCGAACCGGTACGCGGTGTCCCTGGCCGGCCAGCCGCCCGCGTCCTCCAGCTCCTGGGGGAGGTCCCAGTGGTAGAGGGTGAGGGAGGGGGTGATGCCGTGATCGAGGAGGTCGTCGACCAGACCCCGGTAGAAGTCCAGACCGCGCTGGACCGCAGGGCCCCGGCCGGTGGGCTGGACACGCGGCCAGGAGACCGAGAAGCGGTACGCGTTCAGGTTCAGCTCCGCCATCAGCGCGACGTCGTCGGCCCGCCGGTGGTAGTGGTCGCAGGCCACGTCGCCGGTGTCGCCGTTCTCGGTGCGGCCGGGCGTGTGACTGAAGGTGTCCCAGATGGACGGGGTACGTCCGTCCTCGCGCGCCGCACCCTCGATCTGGTAGGCGGCGGTCGCCGAGCCCCAGAGGAAGCCGGGCGGAAAGCTCGCAGGAGGCGTAAGAGGCACAGTTCAACTCCCGTATGAGTGAAGGTGGGTGAGGGGCGCGACGGTAGGGGCGGTCAGCCCTTGACCGCGCCCTGCATGATTCCGCCGACGATCTGCTTGCCGAACAGCACGAAGGCGATCAGCAGCGGCAGCGTTCCCAGCAGCGCGCCCGCCATGATCACGGACTGGTCGGGGATGAAGCCCCGGCCGAGCCCGGTCAGCGCCACCTGGACGGTCGGACTGCCGTTCTGGGTGAGGGCGATGATCGGCCAGAAGAAGTCGTTCCAGGCCATCACGAAGGTGAGCATCCCGAGCACCGCCATCGCGGGCCGTGCCGCCGGGAAGACGATGTGCCACATCACCCGGACACTGCTCGCCCCGTCCACCCTGGCCGCCTCGATCAGCTCGGTGGGCAGCGCCTCCATCAGGTACTGCCGCATGAAGAACACCCCGAAGGCACCCACCAGCGTCGGCAGGATCACCGACTGGAGCTGGTCGGTCCACTGGAGCTTGGCGATCATCATGTACAGCGGTACGACGCTGAGCTGGGGCGGCACCATCATCGTGCCGATCACCAGCAGGAGCAGCAGGTTCTTCATGCGGAACCGCAGCTTGGCGAAGGCGAACCCGGCGAAGGTCGAGAAGAGCACCGTGCCCGCCGCGACCGTGGTCGCCACCACCGCCGTGTTGAGCAGCGCCACACCCATGTTGGCGTCGGTCCAGGCGATGCCCAGGTTCTTGAAGAGGTTGCCGCCGAACCAGAACGGGGGAGGGGTCTGGGCGAGCCGGGTGTTGTTGCGGGAGGCCGCGACGGCCGTCCACACCAGCGGGAAGAGCGAGCCCACGGTGAAGAGGATCAGGATGGCGTACGTGATCCTCCCGCCGTGCCGCTGCCGCCCGGCCTGCCGCACCCCGCGCCCGCCGCCCCGCCCCCGGCCACGTACCTCCACGGCTTCATCCGGTGCGTCCCGTACGTCTGTCGCATCCGTCGCGCTCATGACCGGGCGCCCTCCTCGCTCTTGCGCAACCGGCGGGAGACCAGCCAGTTGACCAGCCCGATCAGCAGCAGGATCAGGAACATCGCCCAGGCGATGGCCGAGGCCCGCCCGAGGTGCAGGTTCACCCAGCCCTGCTCGTACAGGTACAGCCCCAGCGTCTGGAACTGGTGCGCCGAGCCGCCGGTCGCGCCCGCGCTGCCGCTGAAGAGCATCGGCTCACCGAACAGCTGGGTGGCGCCGATGGTCGAGACGACCACCGTGAACAGGATCGTCGGCCGCAGCGAAGGGATCGTCACGTGCCGGAACTGCTGCCAGCGCGACGCCCCGTCCAGCTCCGCCGACTCGTACAGGTCGTGCGGGATGGCCTGCATCGCGGCCAGGTAGATCAGCGCGTTGTACCCGGTCCACCGCCAGATGACGATCGTGGAGACCGCCAGCTGCGAGGTCCAGGTGCCGTTCTGCCAGTCGACCGCGTCCAGACCGACCAGCCCCAGCGCCCAGTTGATCATCCCGTAGTCGCGTCCGAAGAGAAGGACGAAGACCAGAGTGGCCGCTGCGACGGAGGTGGCGTACGGGGTGAGGACGGCGACCCGGAAGAAGGACGAGCCGCGCAGCTTGAAGTTGAGCAGGTGCGCGATGCCCAGGGCGATCACCAACTGCGGGACGGTGGAGAGGATCCCGATGGTGACGGTGTTGCGCAGGGCGTTCCAGAAGAACTCGTCGCTCATCAGCCGGCTGAAGTTCTTGAGCCCCACCCAGTTCATGTCGGTGGGCGCGGTCAGCTCCACCTGGTGCAGCGAGGCCCACCCCGTGTAGAGCAGCGGGAAGAGCCCGAAGGCGACGAAGAAGACGAAGAACGGCGCCACGAAGGCGTACGGACTGAATTTCACGTCCCAGCGGTGGCGCCGGCTGCGCCAGACGGAGGTGCGGGACACCGGCTTTCCGGCCGGTGCTGCCCTGCCCTCCCCCTCCCCGCCGGACACCGGCGAGGAGGGGGAGGCCGGGACGGACTCACTGCTCACGCTGCTCATTCGCGGTCACCGCTCACTGGTCCAGTGCGTTGTCGATCGCCTTCACGGCTGCGTTCCAGCCATCCTCGGACGACCGGCCCTTCTGGTCGACCTGGAGCATTCCGACATCGGTGAGGTTGGTGTTGATGACGAGGTCCTTCGGGCCGACGATCTGGACCGGCACGCCCTTGGCGGCGGCGGAGAAGATCTGCCCGATGGGCGCGTCGTTGAAGTACGCGTGCTTCGCACCGGAGACCGCCGGGTCGCTGTACGCCGTCTGGGCGCTCGGGAAGCTGCCGCGCTCGGTGAACAGCTTCGCCTGCTGCTTGGGCGCGGTCAGCCAGGCGGCCAGCTTCGCGGCGGCGGCCTTGTTCTTGCCCGCCTCGGGAACGGTCAGGAACGCGCCGCCCCAGTTGCTGGGCTTGGGCGCCGCCGCCACGTCCCACTTGCCCTTGCCGGCCGCGCCCGCCTTGTCCTGGATGTAGCCGAGCATCCACGGCGGGCAGGACACGGTCGCGAACGTACCGTTGGAGAAGCCCTGGTCCCAGCCGGGCTGGAACTGCTGGAGCTTGGCGGTCAGCCCGGACGCGGCGGCCTCGGCCGAGATGTCCCAGGCCTCCTTCACCGCCGGGTTGGTCTTGTAGATGACCTTGCCGTCGGTGTCGTAGAACCGCTTCTCGTAGCCGCCGGTGACGGCCGCCATCAGGCCGCCGGCCCCGTCCAGGAACTTCGTCCCGGCCGGTGCCTTCGCCTGGTACTGCTTGCCGGTCGCCAGGTACTTGCGCCAGTCACCGGCCCACAGCTTGCCGACCGCCTCGCGGTCCGTGGGCAGCCCGGCCTTCTGGAAGAGGTCCTTGCGGTAGCAGATCGCCATCGGCCCGACGTCCGTGCCGAGCCCGACGGTCTTGCCGTCCTTGGCCGTGCCCTGCGCCCACTTCCACGGCAGGAACGCGTCCTTGCTGACCCCCTGCACCTTGCCCAGGTCCATCAGCTTGGCGGACTGGGTGGCCGTGATCTCGGCGATGTTGTTCACCTCGACGGCCTGGATGTCGGAGAGACCGCTGCCGCTGGTCAGGTGGTTGAGGAGCTGCGGGTAGTAGTTCTCGTTGCGCTCGATCGAGTTCTGCTCGATCCGGATATCCGGGTTTTCCTTCATGTACTGATCGAAGAGCCCGGCTTCCTTCATACCGAAGGCACCGAAAACGCCGATCCGGAGTACGGTCTTCCCCTTCTCCCCGGCGGCGGCACTGCCGGTGCCGGCACTGCTGCCGGGCCCCGGATCGTCCGAGGCACAGCCGGAGAGCAGGGCGCCGCCCAGCAGCGCGGCGGCCGTGGAGAGGGCGATCGTGGTCCTGTGTGACGTGAAGAGCTGCATAGCGGTCCTCCTGAAGCCCGATGGGTCAGGTACGGTGGGAGCGCTCCCATGTGTGATGTGTTGAAGGTTCGCGGCTCCCCGCAGGGGTGTCAAGGCACCGGACAGCGAGACTTGGCGTCATAGACGTGGTGACGTACACATGTCACGGCGCTGGGAGGGGTCGATTCAGTTGGCGATACGGGAAACGGGCGGCGGCCACAGCTCGGTCCGCGACGGACGCGGTGCGGGCGGGCGCGGATCGGGCGGACGCGGTGCGGGCGGACGCGGTGCGGGCCGCCCCACCCTCGAAGAGGTGGCCGCCCGGGCAGGCGTCGGACGGGGCACGGTGTCCCGCGTGGTCAACGGCTCGCCCAGAGTCAGCGAACGCACGCGCGCGGCGGTCGAGGCCGCCGTCGCCGAACTGGGCTACGTGCCCAACCGGGCCGCCCGCGCGCTGGCCGCCAACCGTACGGACGCGATAGCCCTGGTCGTCCCCGAGGCCGAGCACCGCTTCTTCGTCGAGCCGTACTTCTCGGACATCCTGCGGGGCGTCAATACCGCCCTCGCCGACACCGACATGCAGCTCCTGCTCACCATCGTGGGCAGCGACCGCGAACGGGGCCGACTGGCCCACTACTTGGCGGGCCACCGCGTCGACGGCGTCCTCGTGGTCTCCCTCAGTGCCGAGGACCCGCTCCCCGACCTCCTCACCGAGCTCGGCATCCCTGCGGTCATCAGCGGCCGCCGCTCCGCCGACGAGCCCCTCCCGTGGGTGGACGCCGACAACGTCACCGGAGCCCGCGAGGCGGTCACCCACCTCGCCTCCCGGGGCCGCCGCCGGATAGCCACCATCACCGGCCGCCTCGACATCTACGGCGCCCAGTGCCGGCTGGTGGGCTACCGCGATGCCCTCGCCGAGGCGGGCCTGCCCGTCGACGAGTCGCTGATCGCCCCCGCCGACTTCACCGAGGAGGGCGGCCGCCGGGCGATGGAACTCCTGCTCGCCCTCGACCCGCTGCCCGACGCGGTCTTCGTCGCCTCGGACGTGATGGCGGCGGGCGCCCGCCAGGTGCTGCGCGCGCGGGGCATCCGGGTCCCCGAGGACATGGCGATGGTCGGCTTCGACGACTCCTCGATCGCCCGGCACATGGAACCGCCGCTGACGAGCGTGCGGCAGCCGATCGAGGAAATGGGCAGGGTGATGGCGCACACACTGCTCGGGGAGATCGCGCGGGCGACGCTGCCGGTGGGGGCGGTGCGTCCGCCGCAGCCGCGGCTGATGCTGCCGACGGAACTGGTGCCGAGGTCGTCGTCGTAGCGGAACGGGGTGGGCACACGCCGTGGGAAAACACCGAAGGCCCCGGTTCTTTCGAACCGGGGCCTTCGGCCTACAGGGTGAGTGACGGGACTTGAACCCGCGGCCACCTGGACCACAACCAGGTGCTCTACCAACTGAGCTACACCCACCGTGACCGGTCTTTTTCCTGACCGGCTGAGAAAAAGTGTACAGGGTTCGCGAGGGTGCTCGCGCCCAGGTTTACGCAGGCCATCGGCGGGCCCGCATCAAGCGGCTATGCGCCCCCCTCACCAGGGGCGGAGTACTTCGCGGCGATCTTCTTCGCGGTCTCCGAGTCCGGCCCCGGGTGGGGTACGAACACGGCCTCGCGGTAGTAGCGCAGCTCGGTGATGGAGTCGCGGATGTCGGCGAGGGCGCGGTGGTTGCCGTTCTTGTCCGGACTGTTGAAGTAGGCCCGCGGGAACCAGCGCCTGGCCAGCTCCTTCACCGAGGACACGTCGACGATCCGGTAGTGCAGGTAGCCCTCCAGCTCCTGCATGTCCCTGGCGAGGAAACCACGGTCGGTCCCGACGGAGTTCCCGCAGAGCGGGGCCTTCTTCGGCTCCTTCACGTGTTCCCTGATGTACGCCATGACCTGTGCCTCGGCGTCGGCGAGGGTGGTGCCGGCGGCGAGTTCGTCGAGGAGACCGGAGGAGGTGTGCATCTGGCGCACGATCTCCGGCATGGTCTCCAGGGCGGCGTCCGGCGGGCGGATCACGATGTCCACGCCTTCGCCGAGCACGTTGAGCTCCGAGTCGGTGACCAGTGCGGCCACCTCGATAAGTGCGTCGTCCGTCAGCGAGAGCCCGGTCATCTCGCAGTCGATCCACACCATGCGATCGTTCATGCGGTCACCCTATGGGGTGGGACGGGCTTCGGTCCCCGCCTGGAGGGAGCCGACCGCCGCAGCACCCGGGGCACACGCCCCGAACGGTCCGGACGGCGTCGCGCCTGCGGCGGGCCGTGGGACGCCCCTCCCCGCCCCTTCCCGCTGTGCTCAATTTGCGGCTGCCGCCGCGTGGCGCTTCAAGTGTTCGGCGGTGTCGCGCTTGCGGCGGGCGGATGCCCCTCCCCGCCCCTTCCCTAAACCGCTCCGCGGGGCCAGGGGTTGTTGCCTGCGGGTCGAGTGTGGTTGCTCGCGCAGTTCGCCGCGCCCCCAGGCATCCAGGGGCGCGGGGAACTGCGCGGCCAGCCACGAACAACCCGCACCTGACCACCGGCCGTGGCCGGGCCCGCCACTCGGGGTCTGGGGCAGCGCCCCAGTTTCGGGAAGGGGCGGGGAGGGGAAAGGCCGGCGCAGCGGACCCCACCCCCACCAGCACCCCCCCCACGCGGCGGCAGCCGCACATGTCGCAGCCGGGAAGGGGCGGGGAGGGGAAAGGCCCCGCGCAGCGGAGCCCCTCCCCGGTTCCCGTTTACCTCAGGCGGCCCGGTGCGTATACGTCCGCATTCAGCTTCCCGTTCTCCGGCGCCGGAGCAACCGGCGCCGACGACGAAGGACCCGTCATCGACGCATGCGCCGCCGCCGCCCGGCGGACCTGCTGCGGGACCGCGTCCGAGAGGCCGCCGCCCCCCAGCGGCACCGGATCCGACGCCGGGCGCCTCGCCCGGTACGCCGCCCGGTACGCCGCGGGCGACGACCCGAGCTGCCTGCGGAAGTGGCCCCTCAGCGCCACCGGCGACCGGAAGCCGCAGCGGCCCGCGACCTCGTCCACCGAGTAGTCCGACGTCTCCAGCAGGCGCTGCGCCTGGAGCACCCGCTGCGTGATCAGCCACTGGAGTGGAGCGCTCCCAGTCAGTGACCTGAAGCGCCGGTCGAAGGTGCGCCTGCTCATGTACGCGCGCGCGGCGAGGGTCTCCACGTCGAACTGTTCGTGGAGGTGCTCCAGCGCCCAGGCGACGACCTCCGCGAGCGGGTCGGCGCCGATCTCCTCCGGTAAAGACCGATCGAGATAGCGCTCCTGCCCGCCGCTGCGCCGTGGCGGCACGACCAGCCGCCGGGCCAGTGCGCCCGCCGCCTCCGTGCCGTGGTCGGTCCGCACGATGTGCAGACACAGGTCGATTCCGGCCGCGGTGCCCGCCGACGTCAGGACGTCCCCGTCGTCGACGAACAGCTCGCGCGGATCGACGTGCACCGACGGATAGCGCTTGGCCAGCGTCGGTGCGTACATCCAGTGCGTGGTGGCCGGCCGGCCGTCCAGCAGGCCCGCGGCGGCGAGCACGAAGGCTCCCGTGCACAGGCCGACGATCCTTGCCCCCTCCTCGTGCGCACGGCGCAGCGCGTCCAGCGCCTCCGCCGGTGGCGGGGAGGTGATGGACCGCCAGGCCGGTACGACGACCGTCCCTGCGCGGCTCATCGCCTCCAGGCCGTACGGTGCGGTCAGTTCGAGGCCTCCGGTCGTCCGGAGTGGTCCTTCCTCCCCTGCGCACACCAACAGCCGATAGCGCGGAACCCCTGCGTCCTGCCGGTCGATGCCGAACACCGAGAGCGGAATCGAGCTCTCGAAGATGGGTCCCCCACTGAAAAGCAGCACCGCTACGATCTCCCGGCGGCGTCGCCCGGAGAGCTTCCGGGTGGCCTCCGGCGGTGCGGCCAAGTCCTGGCTCATGGCGCTAAGCCCCCCTCGGTGGTCGCGGCTCCCTGTTCGTGACGGGCCTGTCGCTCCTGCACACTGCTCCTCGTAGTCGCAGTCCCTCTAGGTCCTGCACGGTTCCCCCGCCGTCGAATAACCCATGATCGAATCTACTGTGTCGCGTGGCGCCGCCGTGACAAGTTCCGGAACCGGCGTTATGTCGACATGGCAACTTGGCGCGAAGCATTCGATCAGGAAGCGTTCCACTCTGGGGCGCCGCAGGGAAGTGCGCCTTTCGCTCATGGCCCGTCCCCGTAGGGTGCGCGAGCCGCGAGCGGTCCTTTCTTCCCAGGTGGCACGGGGGTTGACCGCGCATCACGCCAAGGGTGGGGGTGGTCCGGGAAGTTGGCTGAAAAGCAACGGGCGCGCATGTGCGATCCCGTCACTCAACCGGCGCACCACCCTGCGGGGAGTGACCGCCGCCGGAAATCTTCATGCGTTGTTCGTGTGCCGCTCGACCACATTTCGGGTGATTCTCAGGTGTCCGTCTTCCGGCCGCCCCGGTGGGCCCCGGATCCGGTCCGGCTGTGCCGGCCGCGGTGGGTACCCACCTGGGGGTCCTCGGCGAGGTCGCGGGCGGCCGTCCGCTCGGACTGGCGCAGCAGCAGCCGGCTGATGACGGTGACGACGGCCAGGCCGCCCGTAGCGAGAGCGGTGCCGCCGACGGGGGCCCCGTAACCGATCAGGACGACGGGGACGAGCAGACAGCTGAAGGCCGCCCACCGGACGAGATCGGCCGAGGATCCGGCCCCCGTGACGGGAGCGGGCGGTGGGTCCGAGGGGGAGGGGTGGTGGCCGTGTGGGGTGTGGGGGCCGTGGTGTGCGGGGGAGCTGTGGGGGCCAGGGGAGGCGGGGGAGCCGTGGTGGCTGTGGGAGCCGGGCACGGGGTGCTCCCTCCGGGGGCGGGGGTGGGTCCTGACCAACGAACGGACCCGGTGGACGGTCACGTCGGCGTGGCCGCCGGAACGGCTGTACGGGGTGCCGGTGCGCGGCGGCGGGCGAGGACGGGTGGCTGTACGGGGCAGCGGCCATTGCGATACCGGTCGGGGTCGTGCATGCTCCTGGAACGCCGCACCCAGCGGGGCTGGGCAGCGGAGGAGTGCAGCCGTACCCTTGGGGGTATGGGCTTGGGAAGATGATTCCCGGACAGCTCCACAGTTCCGCCGCTCCACTGCCGCGTTGTCAGCCCTCCTGAGGATTCAGACGCCGAGATACCGATGGCCGGTCACGAAATTCCCGAACCCGCGGACCGCAAGCAGGTCGCCGATCCCACCACGGAGTCGAGCGGCGACCTCTATGCGCTGGAACAGCCGCGCCAGTCCTGCGATCCCGCCTTCCGGCACGGTGTCGTCGTCGGCTTCGACGGCTCCACCTCCAGTGAGCGGGCGCTCGCCTACGCCATCGGCATGGCCAGGCGGCTCGGTCAGGGGCTGATCATCGTCCATGTCGCCAACCGGCTGCCGACCACCGTCTGGGCGGGCTGCGAGCCCCCCGTCTTCGTCGACGTGCCGGACCACCGCACCGAGGTGCTCGGGCTGGAGCTCGCCTGCGCGGACTATCTCACCGAGGTGCCCTGGATCCTCGTCGAGCGCGGTGGCGACATCTGCCACGAGCTGGAGGAGGTCGGCCGGGAGTACGAGGCCGACGCGATCGTGGTGGGCTCCACGCAGGGCATCGTCGGACGGCTCTTCGGCTCGGTGGCGGGGCGGCTCGCGAAGCGGGCCCAGCGTCCGGTCGTTGTCATTCCGTAGTGGAGTTGTGATGTCCCGTCAGTTTGGCCGAGAGGCAGGTCAGTTGGCGGTTCTGCGCTCTTGACGGGTTTCGGCTGTTCCTGAAACTACCGCCGCGTAGTGGTGATTTGTGACCTTGTGAAGGGTAGATAAGGGTCGCTGGATCCCAGTAACCCACGCACACGCGGTACTTGCACGAAGGGAGCCCGCCGTGGACAACGACGTCTCTGCGGGAAGCACCACATCCGTCTCCGCATCCGCCCTCGGCCACCTCGCACTCGGACTGACCCTGATCGCCTTCGGGATCGGTCACACCGGCGCCTTCGACGGGATCTCGGCGGCCAGTGCCGTCACGGTCGCCCTGTTCGTCGGCGGCATCACCCTGTTCGTCGCCGGACTCGTGGAGTTCCGGGGCGGCAGGTCCTTCAACGGGACGGCGTTCGCAGGGCTCGGCGCCTTCTGGTTCACCTGGGGCACCCTCGCCGACGAAGGCGGCGTATCGGCCCAGGCGGCGGGACTGTTCCTGCTCCTGTGGGCGCTGCTGGCGCTCAGCCTGACCCTGGGTTCGGCGGGCGGCGGGCTGCTCCCGCAGGTCATGTACGGGCTCCTGTTCGTCGCGCTGCTGCTCATGGGCATCGCGCGGTTCGCGGACGTCTCCGTGCTGGTGAAGGTGGCCGGCTGGGTCGCGGCGCTGGCCGGACTGCTTGCCTGGTACGGCGCGACGGCGGCCTGGGCCAAGTGGCCCACCGCACTGCCGCACCGCGCGGCGGGCCGGGGCTTGACGGCCACCGGCTGAGCAACTGCCGTACCAACGGCCGGTGTTGGGCAACACCGGCCTTCCGAGGGGAAGGGCCCCGCACGGCGTGGTGGCGTGTGCGGGGCCCTTCTCGTGCCTTCGGGGAGCTGCTGCGGGTTATTCGACGGTGACCGACTTCGCCAGGTTGCGCGGCTTGTCGATGTCGCGGCCCATGGCGAGCGCCGTGTGGTAGGCGAGCAGCTGGAGCGGGATGCCCATCAGGATCGGGTCCAGCTCGTTCTCGTTCTTCGGGACCACGATCGTGTGGTCGGCCTTCTCCTGGTTGCGGTGGGCGACCGCCAGGATCCGGCCGCTGCGGGCCTTGATCTCTTCGAGGGCGGCGCGGTTCTTCTCCAGCAGGTCGTCGTCGGGGACGATGGCGACCGTCGGCAGCGCGGGCTCGATGAGGGCCAGCGGGCCGTGCTTGAGCTCGGAGGCGGGGTAGGCCTCGGCGTGGATGTAGGAGATCTCCTTGAGCTTCAGGGAGGCCTCCAGGGCGACCGGGTAGCCGCGCACGCGCCCGATGAACATCATCGACTGGGCGCCCGCGTAGGCCTCGGCGATCTCCTTGATCTCGTCCTCGGACTTGAGGATCTCGGAGATCTGCTCGGGCAGCTTGCGCAGGCCCTCGATGATCCGCTTGCCGTCGGAGACGGAGAGGTCGCGGATGCGGCCCAGGTGCAGGGCGAGCAGCGCGAAGGCGACGACGGTGTTGGTGAAGCACTTGGTGGAGACGACGCAGACCTCGGGGCCCGCGTGCACGTACACGCCGCCGTCGGCCTCGCGGGCGATCGCCGAGCCGACCACGTTGACGACGCCCAGCACGCGGGCGCCCTTGCGCTTCAGCTCCTGCACGGCGGCCAGCACGTCGTACGTCTCACCGGACTGGGAGACCGCGATGTAGAGGGTGTCGGGGTCCACGACCGGGTTGCGGTAGCGGAACTCCGAGGCGGGCTCGGCGTCGGCGGGGATGCGGGCCAGGGACTCGATGAGACCGGCGCCGATCAGGCCCGCGTGGTACGAGGTGCCGCAGCCGAGGATCTTGATGCGGCGCACGCCACGGGCCTCGCGGGCGTCCAGGTTCAGGCCGCCCAGGTGCACGGTGGAGAAGCGGTCGTCGATCCGGCCGCGCAGCACGCGGTCCACGGCGTCGGCCTGCTCGGAGATCTCCTTGTGCATGTACGTGTCGTGGCCGCCCATGTCGTACGACTCGGCCTCCCACTCCACGGTGGTCGGCGTGGCCGAGGTGGTCGAGCCCTCCGTGGTGTACGTACGGAAGTCGTCGGCCTTCAGGGTCGCCATCTCGCCGTCGTCGAGGGTGACGATCTGGCGGGTGTGCGAGACCAGCGCGGCGACGTCGGAGGCGACGAACATCTCCTTCTCGCCGATGCCGAGGACGACCGGGGAGCCGTTGCGGGCGACCACGATGCGGTCGTTGAAGTCGGCGTGCATGACGGCCAGGCCGTACGTGCCCTCGATGTGGCGCAGCGCCTCGCGGACCTTCTCCTCCAGGGTCTCGGCCTGGGCGCGGGCGATGAGGTGGACCACGACCTCGGTGTCCGTCTCGGAGGCGAAGACGACGCCGTCGGCGGTCAGCTTGGCGCGCAGGTCGTCGGCGTTGTCGATGATGCCGTTGTGGACGACCGCGACCTTGCCCTCGGTGTCCAGGTGCGGGTGCGAGTTCTCGTCGGAGGGGGCGCCGTGGGTGGCCCAGCGGGTGTGGGCGATGCCGGTGGTGCCGGCGAAGCGCTTGGGGACCCTGGCCTCCAGGTCACGGACCCGGCCCTTGGCCTTGACCGTGCGCAGGCCGGTGGCCTTGGGGCTGGTGATGACCAGGCCGGCCGAGTCGTAACCCCGGTACTCCAGGCGCTGGAGGCCTTCGAGGAGAAGGGGGGCGACGTCGCGCTTGCCGATGTAACCGACGATTCCGCACATGTGGTTTCTGTCCTCCGAGTGGTGTGGGGGTGCTCGTGACCGGTCCGGCCCTGGGCCGGCCGGGGACGGGTCAGCCGTAGACGATGCGGCGCAGCTGCCGGAGCGAGAGCTCCGGGGGCGCCACCGCGCGGTGCGGCAGCTCGGCCGCTATCCGCTCGAAGATCTCCGCGTTCACCGCACCACCGGACTGGAGCTCACGGTGCCGGCGGCGGACGAATTCCTCGGTCGTCTCGTCGAAGTACGCCAGCACGTCGAGCACCACCCGGGCGGCCTCGCCGCGCGGCAGCGCGGTGGAGCGGACCAGGTGGTCGACGAGGTCGTCGTGGGACGACGGGGAGGGCGTACGGCGTTCGAGCACCCGTCGATATTGGGGGAGGAGGAGGGGTCTGTGCAAGAAACCTGCCCGATATCGGGCAGGATCCTTCATGATCGCGAGATTGGTACGGACTATCCGGCCCGCTGGGCTGCTCTCGGGCTGCTCTCGGGGCTGCCCTCAGAGCTGCTTGAGGACCGCCTGCTTGGCCGTCCTGAACTCCTCGTCGTCGAGGATCCCGGCCTGGTGCAGCTCGCCCAGCTCGCGCAGCCGCCGCAGCAGGGCGTCGTGGCCGGAGGTGTCCTGGGCGGGGGCCGCCGCCTCCAGCGCGACGGGGGCGTCGGCGGGGGCCAGCGGGTGCGGGCGGCGCACCAGTACCGCGGCGGCCACCAGGCCGGCCGTGTACTCCTTCTTGGACAGGCCCCACATGCTCAGGGCGTGCGGGTCGTACTTCGGGGCGGGGGTCTTCGTGCCGTTCTGGAAGCGGGTGACGAAGCGCAGGTGGCCGTAGTCCAGGCCGGACGCGGGCAGCCAGTCGACCCCGGCGATCTCGGCGAGGGGCAGGGTGACGGCGCCCCGGTCCGACTTCATCTCCTCCGCCTTCCAGTTCCAGGTCAGCTGTACGGTCTCCCCGTCGAAGGAGGCCGTGCCGTCCGCCCCGCCGCCCGAGACCGGCACCGAGGGGCCCGGCAGCAGGAAGCGGTCCACCGGGTCGGAGGGCACCTGGTCCAGCAGCAGGGCGTTGCGGACCTCGTCCACGAAGTACTCGGCGACGCCGGTGCGGTCCGCCTCGACCGCGAGCCGGTAGGGGTCCGCGTTGTCCGGCAGTCTGCCGTTCGCGGCCAGCAGCAGCGGGCACGCCCCCTCGCGCAGCCTCAGCCGCAGTCCGCCGCCCTTGCGCCCCGGCTCGAAGGCGATCCCCGCCAGCGCGGCCAGCGGCACCTCCAGTTCGCCGAGCCCCTGGCGCAGGGGGTGCACCCTGGTGCCGCGCCCCGGGATGATGCGCACCACGTCGCCGTCGAAGGTCCAGGTGCCGTCCTTCTGAAGGATTTCCGCCATGAGGGGGATTCTCGCATTCGAGGGCCCCCGGCGGGACGGGCGGAAGGGCGGGAGTGGAGGCGGGGTGGGAGTGTGGGGAATTGGTCTACACCCTTGACCCGGACGTGACTTGGGCGGTAGCCATGAGTTCTGTTACGTACATGCCACAGCCGCGCAGCCCCTTCGAAGGGACCCGCTTGTGAGACACCGTCGTACGATCCCCCGACTGCTCGCCCCGCTCCTGCTCGTCGCCACGGCGGGCTTCACCGCCGTGGGCGCCGCCCCCGCCCCGGCCCCGCAGGCCCCGGCCGCGCAGCAGGACGGACCCGTGCCGCTCGGGCAGGTGATCCCGGCGCCCGCCGAGACCCGGGCGGGCGGACCGGCCTACACCCTGAACCCCCGTACCGCGATCAAGGTCGACCGGAACTCCGCCGAGGCCAAGCGGATCGGCGCCTACCTCGCGAACGTGCTGCGGCCCTCCACCGGCTACGAGCTGCCGCTCACCACCCGGGGCGGCCGGGACTCCATCAGCCTCGAACTCGGCTCGCGCGACGCGTCGTTGGGGGACGAGGGCTACAGGCTGGCATCCGGCAAGCACGGCGTGACCATCTCCGCGCGCAAGGCCGCGGGCCTCTTCCACGGCGTACAGACCCTGCGCCAGCTGCTGCCCGCGGCGGTGGAGAAGAAGACGCGGCAGTCGGCCACCTGGCAGGTCTCCGGCGGCACCATCAAGGACGTACCGCGCTTCGGCTACCGGGGCGTGATGCTCGACGTCGGCCGCCACTTCCTCTCGGTGGAGCAGGTCAAGCGGTACATCGACCAGGCCGCGCTCTACAAGATGAACAAGCTCCACATGCACCTCAGCGAGGACCAGGGCTGGCGCATCGCCATCAACTCCTGGCCCCGGCTGGCCACTTACGGCGGCTCCACCCAGGTCGGCGGCGGCCCCGGCGGCTACTACACCAAGGCCCAGTACAAGGACCTGGTGAAGTACGCGGCCTCCCGCCAGATGGAGGTCGTGCCCGAGATCGACATGCCGGGCCACACCAACGCGGCACTGGCCTCGTACGCCGAACTCAACTGCAACGGCGTCGCCCCGCCCCTCTACACCGGCACCGAGGTCGGCTTCAGCAGCCTGTGCGCGAGCAAGGACATCACGTACAAGTTCATCACCGACGTGCTCGGCGAGATCGCCGCGCTCACCCCGGGCAAGTACCTCGACATCGGCGGCGACGAGGCCCACTCGACCAGCCACGAGGACTTCGTCAAGATCATGAACTACGCCCAGGACGTGGTCGGCAAGCACGGCAAGACCGTCATGGGATGGCACCAGCTGCTCGGCGCCAAGCAGGTCAAGGGCCGGGTCGGCCAGTACTGGGGCTACGACGCGACGAGCGCTGCCGAGCGCCAGAAGGTCGTGGACTCCGCGAAGGACGGCGCCAAGCTGGTGATCTCACCGGCCGACCGCGCCTACCTGGACATGAAGTACAACAAGGACACCCCGCTGGGCCTCAAGTGGGCCGGGTACGTCGAGGTGGACCGCTCCTACGACTGGGACCCGGGCAGCTATCTGACGGGCGCCCCGGAGTCCTCCGTGCTCGGCGTCGAGGCACCGCTGTGGACCGAGACGCTGTCCACCAGCGACCAGCTGGAGTTCATGGCCTTCCCGCGGCTGCCCGGCATCGCCGAGCTGGGCTGGTCGCCTAAGGCCACGCACGACTGGAACACGTACAAGGTGCGGCTCGCCGCGCAGGCGCCGCGCTTCGAGGCGCTGGGGATCGACTACTACCGGTCGGGCAAGGTGCCGTGGCCGGCGAAGTAGCCGGATGAGGGCCTGAGGTGGAAGGGGCGGGGGGGGGGGGGGGGGGAAAAAAAAAAAACACCCCCCCCCCCCCCCCCCCGCCCTTCTGCTCCGTTCCCCGTTCTGTTCCCGGGGCCCTACGCTTCCTCTTCGGCCGCTTCGCGCAGGCCGTCCTCGGAAAGCCCCTCGCGCCAGTAGCCGGTGAAGGTCACGCGGCGGCGGTCGTAGCCGCGCTCGTTGACGAAGTGGCGGCGCAGGGCGCGTACCGAGGAGGACTCGCCCGCGATCCAGACGTACGGGGTGCCGGCCGGGAGCTCGGCGGCGCTGATCGCTTCGAGGGGGCTCGGCGCCTTGTCGTCCCGTACGAGATGGGTGATCTCGGCGTGGGCGTCGGTCGTCAGTGCCACCGCGTCGTCCGGGTGCGGGACCGATATCCAGACCTTGGCGGGGGTGCCCGCCGGGAGCCACTCCAGGGCCGCGGCTGCGGCGGGCAGGGCCGTTTCGTCGGCCCAGATCAGCACCCAGTCGGTGTCGTCGACGGGCGGCCGGAAGCGGACGCCCGTGTTGTCGGCGACGGCCGGGCCCAGGACGGTCACCCGGTGGCCGGGGGCGGCGTTCTCCGCCCAGCGGCAGGCGGGGCCGCCGTCCGGGTGAAGCGCGAAGTCGATGTCGACCTCACCGTCCTCGGGGCGCTGCTCGCGGACGGTGTACGAACGCATGACGGCGCGGACGCCGGCGTCCATGGTCCGGTACGAGGTGAACCAGTCGGGGTCCGTCTCCGGCGGCAGTACCGGGGCGTCCTGCCCCGGGTGCGGCAGGAACAGCGACAGCGACTGGTCCCGGCCGCCGGAGGCGAACCGGGCGAGGTCCTCGCCGGTGTCCCCGCCGAAGGTGACCCGCAGGAGCGAGGGGCTCAGGCGGTGGGTGCGCAGCACCTTCAGGGCGAACAGCCGGAAGGGGATCGTCTGGTCGTCGGTCTCGGCGGACACGGGCGGCCTCCGGGCGGGGAGTGGGGTGGAGTGGAGTGGAGTGGCGTGGAGCGGTCGGGTTGCGGGTCATGCGTCCCGCGTCAGGAGACCTTCTTGGCGCTCTCGATCGCCTTGGCGAGGTCTTCGAGGATCGGCGCGCACTTGTCGTACGAGAAGATCGGCTCGGTGGTGCGCGGGATGACCTGGCCCGCCTTGACGGCCGGGAGCTGCGCCCAGGTCGGCTTGTCCTTGATGTCCTTGGGCTGGAGGACCGCAGAGCGGTTGTCCATCATGATCACGTCGGCCTTGTACTTGCCGACGTTCTCCCAGCTCAGGCCCTCGAAGAAGCCCTGGGCGTCGACCTTCGGCTCGATGAACTTCACGCCGAGCTCCTGGAAGTACAGGGTGTCGGCGCTCATCTTGGCGAGCGAGACGTAGAACAGCTCGGCCGAGGCGGAACCGATCAGGACCTTGATCTCCGGGTGCGCCTTCGCGGCGGCGCGCAGCCGGGCGGCGGCCTTCTCGAAGCGGGCCTTCGCGTCGGCGGTCTTCTTCGCCTTGAGGTCGGCGCCGAGGGCGGCGGCCAGGTCGGCGTGGCGCTGGAGGGCCTTCTCCATGTTGGTGTTGGAGGCCCACAGGGCGACCGAGGGGGCGAGCTGGTAGATCTTCTTGGCGGACTGCTCGGGGACGTACCAGAGGACGTCCTTCTCCCACATGTTGGAGATCAGCAGGTCGGGGAGGAGCTTGGCGTACTTCTCGACGTTGAACTCGCCGTAGACGTTGCCGATGATCTCCAGCTTTGAGATGTCCATGTCGCCGGCCTGGACGTCGGGCTTGCCGTCCTTGCCCTTGGTGGGGCCGAAGACGCCCTTGACCTGGATGCCGTAGTCGTGGAGGGCGGCGGCGGTGCTGGTGAAGGCGACGATGTTCTTGGGGAGGGCCTTGGTCTCGACCTTGGTGCCGCGGTCGTCGGTGAAGGACCAGGGGCCGGACTTGGCGCCCTTCTCCTTGCCGCCGTTGCTCGTGCCGGTGCTGTTGCTGTTGCCGCCGCCGCACGCGGCCAGTGCGGCTCCGGCGCCGAGCGCGCCGCCGACGGCGAGGAGGCCGCGGCGGGTGGGGCGGGAGAGGCGGGGCTGGGAGGGCATGGTGGGTCTGCTTTCGTGCGGCGGGGGATGCGGGGGGCCAAGCTCCAAGGAAGGTTAGCCTAACCTCTTCTTGGCTTGAATTGGCCTGTCCGGATCGAGGCGGCCGGGTCCGCTGCGCGGGCTTCTCCCCTCCCCGCCCCTTCCCGGCTGTGACATTTGCGGCTGCCGCCGCGTGGGGGCGCTGGTGGGGGGCGGGGTCCGCTGCGCGGGCGTTTCCCCTCCCCGCCCCTTCCCGAAACTGGGGCGCTGCCCCAGACCCCGGCCCGTACGGCCGAGTGGGTGGGTGGGCAGGTGGCGGGCCCGGCCACCGCCGGTGGTCATGTGCGGGTTGTTCGTGGCTGGCCGCGCAGTTCCCCGCGCCCCTGAGTACTCGTAGTAGGCGGCGCGAGGAAATGTGCGGCGCTGGGCACGAGTGGTTGGGGGCGCGGGGAACTGCGCGAGCAACCCACCACCGGCCCGCGCGTAACGAACCCCCGGCCCCGCGGCCAGCGGTCTAGGGAAGGGGTGGGGAGGGGCACTCGCCCGCCGCAGGCGCGACCCGCTCGCCGGCCCGGGCTGGCCGCACCACGCCGCGGCAGTCCCCAGGTCGCCCCCGGCGCGTCTTACGCCTGCATCCCCAGTTCCCTGGCGATCAGCATCCGCTGCACCTCACTCGTCCCCTCCCCGATCTCCAGGATCTTCGAGTCGCGCCACATCCGCGCCACCGGGTACTCGTTCATGAAGCCGTAGCCGCCGTGGATCTGGGTGGCCTCGCGGGCGTTGTCGACCGCGACGGTCGACGAGTACAGCTTCGCGATGGCGGCCTCCTTCTTGAAGGGCTCGCCCGCGACCAGGCGGGAGGCCGCGTCGCGCCAGCCGACGCGGGCCATGTGGGCGCGCATCTCCATGTCCGCGATCTTGAACTGGATCGCCTGGTTCTCGCCGATCGCCCGGCCGAACGCCCTGCGCTCCTTCGCGTACTTCAGCGACTCGTCCACACACCCCTGCGCGAGCCCCGTCGCCAGGGCCGAGATGGCGACGCGGCCCTCGTCGAGGATGCGCAGGAACTGGGCGTAGCCCCGGCCCTCCTCGCCGACGAGGTTGGCGAGCGGGACGCGGACGTCGGAGAAGGAGAGCTCGCGGGTGTCGGAGGAGTTCCAGCCGACCTTGGAGTACGGGGCGGCGACCGTGAAGCCGGGCGTGCCGGACGGGACGATGATCGAGGAGATCAGCGGGCGGCCGTCCTCCTTGCGGCCGGTCACGGCGGTGACGGTCACCAGGCCCGTGATGTCCGTACCGGAGTTGGTGATGAAGCACTTCGAGCCGTTGATCACCCACTCGCCGGCCGCCTCGTCGCGGACGGCCGTCGTACGGGTGCCGCCCGCGTCCGAGCCGCCCTCCGGCTCGGTCAGGCCGAACGCGCCAAGGATCTCGCCCGAGCACATCCTCGGCAGCCACTCCCGCTTCTGCTCCTCGGTGCCGAAGAGGTGCAGCGGCATGGCGCCGAGGGAGACGCCCGCCTCCAGGGTGATGGCCACCGAGGAGTCGACCCGGGCCAGCTCCTCCAGGGCGATGCCGAGGGCGAGGTAGTCGCCGCCCATGCCGCCGTACTCCTCCGGGAAGGGCAGGCCGAAGAGCCCCATGCGGCCCATCTCGCGGACGATCTCGTACGGGAACTCGTGGCGCTCGTAGAGGTCGCCGATCTTCGGGGCGACCACGTCGTGCGCGAACGCCTCGACGGTGCGGCGGAGTTCTTCGTGCTCGGGGGAGAGGTGGTGGTCCATCGTGAGTCCTTTGTCCTTCAGTCCTTGTGGGCGAGGGCGCGTACGGTGCGGGACGGGCTGGGTCGGCCCAGCTGTTCGGCCATCCACACGCTGGTGGCGGTGAGACGGCCGAGGTCGACCCCGGTGTCGATGCCGAGGCCGTGCAGCATCCACACGAGGTCCTCGGTGGCGAGGTTGCCGGTGGCGGACTTGGCGTACGGGCAGCCGCCGAGGCCGCCGGCGGAGGCGTCGACGGTGCTCACGCCGTGCCGCAGGGCGGCGAGGGTGTTGGAGAGCGCCTGGCCGTAGGTGTCGTGGAAGTGGACGCCGATACGGTCGGTGGGGACGCCGGTGGTGTTCAAGTCGCGCAGCAGTGAGGTGACTTGGCCCGGGGTGGCGACTCCGATGGTGTCGCCGAGGCTGAGTTCGTCGCAGCCCATGTCGAGCAGGCGGCGGCAGACCTCGACCACCTGGGCGGCGGGCACCGGGCCCTCCCAGGGGTCGCCGAAGCACATGGAGAGGTAGCCGCGGACCTGGGCACCCGCGGCCTTCGCCCGGCTCACCACCGGCTCGAACATGGCCAGCGCCTCGTCGACCGTACGGTTGAGGTTGGCCTTGGCGAAGGACTCGGTGGCGCTGGCGAAGACGGCCACGTCGCGGGCGCCGAGGGCCAGTGCGCGGTCCAGGCCCTTCTCGTTCGGTACGAGGACGGGCAGCCGGACGCCGTCGAGGTCGGCCAGCTGCGGGAACAGGGCCTCCGCGTCGGCGAGTTGGGGCACCCACTTGGGGTGCACGAAGCTGGTCGCCTCCACGGTGGTGAGGCCGGCTGCCGCGAGGCGGTGGATGAATTCGGCCTTGACGGGGGTGGGTACGGCCGTCTTCTCGTTCTGGAGGCCGTCGCGGGCGCCGACCTCGTAGATCCGTACGCGGGAAGGGAGTTCGGGATCGCGCACGGGCATGGGCAGACCGTCGGTCATGACTCCTCCTCGGGGAGGACCACGGCCAGGACCTGGTCCATGGCGACGGTGGCACCCGCCTTGACGTCGAGCTCGGTGACGGTGCCCGCGTGCGGGGCGGAGATGACGTGCTCCATCTTCATGGCCTCCACCACCAACAGGCTCTGTCCTGCGGTGACTTGGTCCCCTACGGCGACCTTGACGACGGTGACGGTGCCGGGCATCGGCGCGGTCAGGGCGTCCGCGCCGGAGTGGGCGGCGCCGGTGAGGGTGGCGGCGACGGGGTCGTACGTCTGGAGGTGCCAGGCGTCGCCGTCGCGGCCCAGCCATTCGCCCGCGTGGTGGAAGGTGTGGGTGAGGCCGTCCACCTCGACGGTGAGGGGGCCTTGCGGGTGAGGCGCGGTGGCGAGACGTGCGGGCAGGGATTCCCCCACCCCGCCCCTTCCCGAAACCGCACCCGGTGCGGACACGCCGGGGGCTCCGCCCCCGGACCTCCGCTGCTCAAATGCCGCAGGGGCTGAAATGGCGACCTCCGCAGCCGCCGCGCGCCCCCGTACCCGTACCTCCACCGGCTCCTGGCCCGGCACGCGGAAGTGGTGCACGGTCCAGGCGGGGGTGCCGCCCAGCCGCCAGCCGGAGGGTGCTGAGAACGGGTCCCTCCAGCCGTGGCCATCGGGCTCCAGCGCGGCCTGAGCGACCAGCCCCGCCGCCGCGTACACCTCGTCCGGCACCCCGTCCGCGATCAGCGAGTCCACCTCCCGCTCCACCAGCCCGGTGTCCAGGTTGCCCGCCACCACGTCCGGGTGGGCGAGCAGCCTGCGCAGGAAGCCCGCGTTGGTCTGGACGCCGAGCGTCACCGTGTCCGCGAGGGCCGCGCGCAGCTTGCGCAGGGCGGTCTCGCGGTCCGGGCCGTACGCGATGACCTTCGACAGCATCGGGTCGTACAGGCTGCCGATCTCCGTGCCGACCGCGAGGCCCGAGTCGGTGCGGATGCCGTCGCCCTGCGGTTCGTTCAGGGCGAGGATCGTGCCGCCGGACGGGAGGAAGCCCCGGGAGGGGTCCTCCGCGCAGACGCGGGCCTCGACGGCGTGGCCGGTGAGGGTGATGTCGGCCTGGGTGAAGGGGAGTTCGGCCCCGGAGGCGACCTTCAGCTGCCATTCCACCAGGTCGACGCCGGTGATGAGCTCGGTGACCGGGTGCTCGACCTGGAGGCGGGTGTTCATCTCCATGAAGTAGTACGAGGAGGGGTCGGAGCCCGGCACGATGAACTCCACCGTGCCCGCGCCCGAGTAGCCGCAGGAGCGGGCCGCCTCGCAGGCCGCCTCGCCCATGGCGGCGCGGGTCGCCTCGTCGAGGAAGACCGAGGGGGCCTCCTCGATGATCTTCTGGTGGCGGCGCTGGAGGGAGCACTCGCGCTCGCCGAGGTGGACGACGTTGCCGTGGCCGTCGGCCAGGACCTGGATCTCGATGTGGCGGGGGCGGTCGATCCAGCGCTCCACCAGGAGCGTGTCGTCGCCGAAGGAGGAGCGGGCCTCGCGGCGGGCGGCCGCGATCTCGTCCGTGAGGGTCGCCTCGTCGCGGACCAGGCGCATGCCCTTGCCGCCGCCGCCGGCGGACGGCTTCAGGAGGACCGGCATGCCGATCTCCCGTGCGGCATCGGCGAGTTGAGTATCCGTCAGGCCGCTGCCCGACGACCCGGGTACGACCGGGACGCCCGCCGCCCGCACCGTCTCCTTCGCGCGGATCTTGTCGCCCATCAGGTTGATCGCGGCGGCGGACGGGCCGATGAAGACCAGGCCCGCGTCCGCGCAGGCCTGCGCGAAGTCCGTGTTCTCGGCGAGGAAGCCGTAGCCGGGGTGGACGGCCTGCGCGCCGGAGCGCCGCGCCGCCTCGATCAGGCGGTCGGCGCGGAGATAGCTCTCGGAGGCCGCCGGGGGTCCGATGCGTACCGCCGTGTCGGCTTCGCGTACATGCCTCGCGTCCGCGTCCGCGTCGCTGAACACGGCCACCGAGCGGATGCCCAGCTCCCGCAGCGTACGGATGACGCGGACCGCGATCTCGCCGCGGTTGGCGACCAGAACCGTGTCAAACATGGTCATTACTTCACTCACATCCGGAAGATGCCGAAGGCGGGGTCGGCGAGCGGGGCGTTGGCGCACGCGGTCAGGGCGAGTCCGAGGACCTGGCGGGTTTCGAGCGGGTCGATGACGCCGTCGTCCCAGAGGCGGGCGGACGCGTAGTAGGCGTTGCCCTGCTGCTCGTACTGGGCGCGGATCGGGTCCTTGAACGACTCCTCGTCCTCGGCGGCCCACTCCTCGCCCCGGCCCTCGATCTGGTCGCGCTTCACGGTGGCGAGGACGGAGGCGGCCTGCTCGCCGCCCATGACGGAGATCTTGGCGTTGGGCCACATCCACAGGAAGCGGGGGGAGTAGGCGCGCCCGCACATCGAGTAGTTGCCGGCTCCGTACGAACCGCCGACGACCACGGTCAGCTTCGGCACGCGCGTGGTGGCGACGGCGGTGACCATCTTGGCGCCGTGCTTGGCGATGCCGCCGGCCTCGTAGTCGCGGCCGACCATGAAGCCGGAGATGTTCTGCAGGAAGACGAGCGGGATGCCGCGCTGGTCGCACAGCTCGACGAAGTGCGCGCCTTTCTGGGCGGACTCGGAGAACAGGATGCCGTTGTTGGCGACGATGCCGACCGGGTGGCCGTGGATGCGCGCGAAGCCGGTGATCAGCGTCTGTCCGTACTCCGACTTGAACTCCTGGAAGCGGGAGCCGTCGACGACGCGGGAGATCACCTCGCGGACGTCGTAGGGGGTGCGGGAGTCGACGGGCACCGCCCCGTACAGCCCGGCCGGGTCGACCTTCGGGGGCTCGACCGGCCTTACCGGCCAGGGGAGTTCGGCGCGGTCGGGGAGGGTGGCGACGATGTTGCGTACGATCCGCAGCGCGTGCGCGTCGTCCTCGGCGAGGTGGTCGGTGACACCGGAGGTACGGGAGTGGACCTCGCCGCCGCCCAGCTCCTCCGCCGTGACGACCTCGCCGGTGGCCGCCTTCACCAGGGGCGGGCCGCCCAGGAAGATGGTGCCCTGGTCGCGGACGATGACCGCCTCGTCGCTCATCGCCGGTACGTAGGCGCCGCCCGCCGTGCACGAGCCCAGCACGGCGGCGATCTGCGGGATCCCGGCCCCGGACATCCGGGCCTGGTTGTAGAAGATCCGGCCGAAGTGCTCCCGGTCCGGGAAGACCTCGTCCTGCATGGGCAGGAAGGCGCCGCCCGAGTCCACCAAGTACAGGCAGGGCAGCCGGTTTTCGAGGGCCACCTCCTGGGCGCGCAGGTGCTTCTTCACGGTCATCGGGTAGTACGTGCCGCCCTTGACGGTCGCGTCGTTGGCGACGATCACGCACTCGCGTCCGCTGACCCGGCCGATTCCGGCGATCACCCCGGCCGCCGGGGCCTGGTCGTCGTACATCCCGTTGGCGGCGAGCGGGGCCAGCTCCAGGAAGGGCGAGCCCGGGTCGAGGAGGGTGTCGACGCGGTCGCGCGGCAGGAGCTTCCCGCGGGCCACGTGCCGGGCCCGGGACTTCTCGCCGCCGCCGAGCCGGGCGGTCGCGAGCCGCGCGCGGAGATCGTCCGCGAGCTCTCGGTGGGCGGCTTCGTTGGCCGCCCAGGAGGTGGACGACGGATCCGCGGTACTGGTCAGCACCGGTGCCTGCTGCATTCTGTCGAGCTCCCTTGCCCGCCGGACGTCAGGTTAGTGACCGTTAACACTCGAAGAGAGGTTAACGAGCGCTAACGCCGATGTCCAGGGACCTGGGGAGCCCGTGAGGTTAACGACCGCTAACCCCGCGGGTTAGAATGCTCCCCATGAGCAGCACCAAAGCGTCCGCGTCCCCCACCGCACGGGTCGCGGCCCCCACCCGCCGGGAGCAGATCCTCAGGGAGGCCGCCCTCCTCTTCGCCGAGCGCGGCTTCCACGGCGTGGGCGTCGACGAGATAGGGGCGGCGGTGGGCATCAGCGGCCCCGGCCTCTACCGGCACTTCGCCGGCAAGGACGCGATGCTGGCGGAGCTGTTGGTGGGCATCAGCGAACGGCTGCTGGCGGGCGGCCAGGAACGGGTCGCGGCGACCCCGGGCGCCCCCGCCGCTCTCCTCGCCGCACTCATCGACGGCCACATCGACTTCGCCCTCGACGACCGCCCCCTGATCACCCTCCACGACCGCGAACTGGACCGCCTGCGCGACGCGGACCGGCGCCGGGTGCGTCAACTCCAGCGCCAGTACGTGGAACTGTGGGTGACAGCGGTACGGGAGACCTACCCGGGCACCTCGGAACCGGAGGCACGGGCGGCGGTGCACGCGGTCTTCGGCCTGCTGAACTCCACACCCCACCTCGGCGCGGGCCTCCCCGGCCGGGGCACAACGGAAGCCCTGCTGCGCCGCCTGGCCCACGGAGCATTCGGCGCCCTCGCGACCCCCTGAGCCCACGGCGGGAAAGGGCACGCCCTAGGCCCGTGAGGCGGTCCCTGGTGGGCTCGACAGGGTTCCTACCAGGCGGTCGCTGAAGGTGCCGGGTGGCTGGGCGGTGTCCGTCGCGCGGTAGGCGCGGACGGCCGGGTCCGTGAAGGTGAGGGTGAGGGCCGGGCAGGCGCCGTCGGGGGCGTCGCCCTCCTCGGGCGAGCAGGCGATCACGTTGAGGGGGTTGAGGCCGGGGCACACTGCCCGCGCGGGGACCTCCACCTTCAGCAACAGGCGTGCGCCCGGGGCGATGTGGTGCACTCCGGAGGCCGGTGGTGCGGCAGGTCGTGCGTCCGGGCCCTCCTCGACGACCGTCACGCCCAGCCCGGCGGCCGACGCGCCGACGCCCGCTCCGAACGGCGAGACCACATCCACCGTCCCCCGGCCGGCGAAGAGTGGAGTGGGGAGCCGCAGGGGTTGCTGCCCGGCGCGGAGGGACGCGTACACCGTCAGTGAGAGGTCCGGGTCGCCCTGGGCGGCGGTGCCCTCGGAGGGGGCGGGGCTCTCAGGGCCGTGCGTCACCCATTGCAGGACGGTCAGCGCGGGGTCGCCCTCCCGCTCCCCGGCGCCCCGGACCGCCGGGCGGACATCGCCCTGCATGCCGCACCGCGACAGCCTGGCCGTCACCCCGCCCGCGAGCTGTTGGTCGGGGTGCGGTGTGGCGGGCGCGTAGCCGGGCACGGCACCGGCTCCGGATCCGGCGGAGCGCTGCGGAGGGTCGGTGAGGGCAGGCAGCCCGACCAGGATCAGCAGGGACGCGGTGAGGACCGCGAGGATCAGCCAGGACCGGAGGCCCATCCCCCAGAGCTGTCTCGACCAGAGCTGTGCCGACATCGTTCCCCCCGCTCGTCCGGTACCCGGGGATTGTTCCAGAGGGGGTGCGGGAGCGGCCCGCGCGGTGGCCGGGGGCCGCTGTCGTCCCATATCCAAGGACGCCCGGGCCACCGCGCCGGTGGCCCGGCAGAATGGGGTTCATGCCGATACTCAGTCGTCCCGCTCTCGTCGACCATCTCGTCCGTACCCGGATCGCGGGAGACGTCGCCACGCCCCGTGACAACAACCTCTCCCACTACCGCAAGCTCGCCAACGGTGACCGGCACTACTGGCTCGGCATCGAGCTCGGGGACCGGTGGACCGATGAGCAGGACGTGCTCGCCGTGATGGCGGAGCGGTGCGGGGTCAGTGATGACACCGATCACCGGCACGGGCAGGACACCATCGATCCCGAGCTGACCGTGGACGGTCTGGAGCGGGCGGCGGCGCGGCTGCGCAAGGCGGTGGCCGACAAGCAGCGGGTGCTGTTCGCGACCGGGCACCCCGGGGCGCTGCTCAACGTGCACGGGGAGACCGCGCGGGCGTTGCGCGGTGCCGGGTGCGATGTCGTACGGATTCCCGGTGGGCTGACCGCCGACGAGGGGTACGTGGTGCAGTTCGCGGACGTGGCGGTCTTCGAGCGGGGGGCGAGCCTGTGGCACACGCACTCGCCCGCGCCGATGACGGCGATCCTGGACGGGCTGGAGAGAGCCGGGGAGCCGTTGCCGGACCTGGTGTTCGCCGATCACGGGTGGGCGGGGTGCGCCGGGCAGCGCGGGATCGATTCGATCGGGTACGCGGACTGCAACGACCCGGCGCTGTTCCTCGGGGAGGCGGAAGGGGTCATGGCCGTCACCATTCCGCTCGACGACCATGTGGTCGACCCGTTTTTTTATGAGCCGATGACTGATTACCTGCTGGGCGCCGCCGGCCTGCGCTGACCGCGCCGGGGGGTGGGGTCGAGGTAGACGCGGGCGATGGCCGGGTAGCGCTCGCGCAGTTGCTGTTCGGCCTCCTCGCAGGCCCACTCGACCTCGGCAGCCGTGGAGACGTCCCGGAAGTCGATCTTCGCGGCGACGAGGATCTCGGACGGGCCCTGGATGAGGGTCGTCAGCTCGATGACCTCGACGACGTGGGGGATGGAGAGGAGCTCCTCCCGCACCCCCGCGCGCATCTCGGGCGGCAGGGCGCGGCCGATGAGGAGCTGGGCGTTGCTGCGGCCGAGCACCCAGGCGACGTACGCGAGGAGCAGGCCGATGAGGACCGAGGCCGCGCCGTCCCAGACTCCCGAGCCGGTGAGCTGGCCGCCCAGCAGGCCGCCCGCCGCCAGGAGGAGGCCGATCAGGGCCGCCGAGTCCTCCATGACGACCGCCTTCACGGCGGTGTCCGGCGTGCGGCGGAAGTAGCGGCCGAGCGGGGCGCCGAGGCGGGTCGCCTCCGCGCGGAGCTGTTTGACGCCGGTGCGCAGGGAGTAGCCCTCCAGGAGGAAGGCGACGGCGAGGACGACGTAGGAGAGGACCGGGCTGCCCAGTTCCTCGCCGTGGGTGAGGGTGTGGATTCCGTCGTAGACGGAGAAGACCGCGCCGCCGACGAAGGTGGCGACCGAGGCGAGCATGGCCCAGATGTACCGCTCCGGGCCGTAGCCCAGGGGGTGGTCCTCGTCGGCGGGCTTCTCGCTGCGCTTGAGGGCGAGGAGCAGCATCAGCTCGGTGACCGTGTCGGCCACCGAGTGCGCCGCCTCCGACAGCATCGCGCTGGACCCGCTGATCAGCCCCGCGACGGCCTTCGCGACGGCGATGCCGAGGTTGGCGCCCGCCGCGACGAGCACGGTGAAGGTGCTCTCGCCGCCCCCTGTGCCGCCGCCGCTGTCCGTACTGACGTCCCGTTCGTCCGCTTTGCTCATGTACGGACCGTAAGGCCCCCTCAGCGCGGGACGCGAACGACGCCCTCCTGGATGACCGAGATGGCGAGCTGTCCGTCCTGGGTGTAGATGCGGGCCTGGCCCAGGCCCCGGCCGCCGGACGCCGAAGGCGACTCCTGGTCGTAGAGCAGCCATTCGTCCGCCCGGAAGGGGCGGTGGAACCACATCGCGTGGTCGAGCGAGGCCCCGACCACGTCGCCGGTCGCCCAGCCGCCCCGGCCGTGCGCGAGGAGGACGGAGTCCAGGAGCGTCATGTCGGAGACGTACGTGGCGAGGCAGACGTGCAGGAGGTGGTCGTCGGCCAGCTTGCCGTTGGTGCGGAACCAGACCTGCGAGCGGGGTTCGCGCGGCTCGCCGGCCGTGGCGTACGGGGGCGGGCCGACGTAGCGCAGGTCGATCGCCGCGCGGGCTTCCAGGAGGCGGTCGACCGTGCCCGGGTCGACGAAGCGGTCCGCGTAGCGGGGGAGCGACTCGGCGGCTGTGGGGAGCGTCTCCGGGTCGGGGGACGCGGGCATCGCCGCCTGGTGCTCCATGCCCTCCTCGTACGTCTGGAAGGACGCGGAGAGGTGGAAGACCGGGTGCCCGTGCTGGACGGCGACCACCCGGCGCGTGGTGAACGAGCGGCCGTCGCGGATCCGGTCGACCGTGTAGACGATCGGGGCGGACGGGTCGCCCGCGCGCAGGAAGTAGGCGTGGAGGGAGTGGGCGAAGCGGTCTCCGGGGACCGTTCGCCCGGCGGCGACCAGGGCCTGAGCCGCCACCTGGCCGCCGAAGACGCGGGGGACGACGGCCGAGCGGCTCACGCCCCGGAAGATGTCCTGCTCGATCTGCTCCAGGTCGAGCAGATCGAGCAGGGACTCAAGTGCCTTGTTCATGCAAGTGGTTGTAGCAGGTGAGTGCTACAGGCCCATGTCCTTGGCGATGATCATCTTCATGACCTCGCTGGTGCCGCCGTAGATGCGGTTCACCCGGTTGTCCGCGTACAGGCGGGCGATCGGGTACTCGTTCATGAAGCCGTAACCGCCGTGCAGCTGGAGGCACTTGTCGATCACGCGGTGCGCGACCTCGGTGCAGAACAGCTTCGCGGAGGCCGCCTCGGCCGCCGTCAGCTCGCCCGCGTCCAGGGCCTCCGTGGCGCGGTCGACGACCGCCTCGGCGGCGTCCACCTCGGCCTGGCAGGCGGCCAGTTCGAACTTGGTGTTCTGGAAGGCGGCGACCGGCTTGCCGAAGACCGTACGGTCCTGGACGTACTGCTTGGTGAACCGGATGGCCGCCTTGGCCTGGGCGTACGCGCCGAAGGCGATGCCCCAGCGCTCGGAGGCCAGGTTGTGGCCGAGGTAGCCGAAGCCCTTGTTCTCCTCGCCGAGGAGGTCCTCGACCGGGACCTTCACGTCGACGAACGCCAGCTCGGCGGTGTCGGAGGTGCGCAGGCCCAGCTTGTCCAGCTTGCGGCCGACCGAGTAGCCCTCCAGCTTGGTGTCCACGGCGAAGAGGGAGATGCCGAAGCGGCGGTCGTCCTCGCGCGGGGCTGCCGTACGGGCGCAGACGATCACGCGGTCGGCGTGCACGCCGCCGGTGATGAAGGTCTTGGCGCCGTTGAGGACGTAGTGGGTGCCGTCCTCGGAGAGCTTGGCGGTGGTCTTCATGCCCGCGACGTCGGAGCCGGTGCCCGGCTCGGTCATGGCGAGCGCCCACATCTCCTCGCCGGAGACGAACTTCTCCAGGTAGCGCTTCTTCTGCTCGTCGGTGGCGAGCATCTTGATGTACGGGAGGCCGAGGAGCACGTGCACACCGGAGCCGCCGAAGGTGACGCCCGCGCGGGCGGTCTCCTCGTACAGGACGGCCTCGAACTTGTGGGACTCCAGGCCCGCGCCGCCGAACTCCTCGGGCACGTTGATGCCGAAGACGCCCAGCTCGCCGAGCTTGTAGTAGAACTCGCGCGGCGCCTGACCGGCGGCGAACCACTCGTCGTAGACGGGGACGACCTCGGCCTCGATGAAGGCCCGGAGGGTCTCCCGGAACGCCTCGTGGTCCTCGTTGAATACGGTACGGCGCACGTGACGCTCCCTCTGCGAGTGGTGATCCCTGTCCTTGAGCGGGGCTCCGTCGGCCACGGGGCCGCTAAGCGCTTGCTCAGATACCCGGCAAAAGTTACCGGCCGGTCACTGGGGTGTCCAGAGGGGAGTGGTGTTGGAGGGACCACACCGGAGCCCGCGGGGGGGGGGCGGGGGCTTGTCCGCCGCGTCCAAGTCGCGGGGCCGCACCATCGCTTCCGTACATGTGCGGAATTCGTCGCGCTCTCTACCCTCGGAGCCATGAACACTCCCTCTCCCGAGCCCCGCGGCCCCATCGACTCGTCCCGCATCCCCCGGTACGCCGGTCCGGCGACGTTCGCCCGGCTGCCCCGCCTGGACGAGGTCGGCGGGCGTACGGACGTGGCCGTCGTCGGTGTGCCCTTCGACACGGGTGTCTCCTACCGGCCCGGCGCCCGCTTCGGCGGCAACGCCATCCGCGAGGCCTCGCGCCTGCTGCGCCCGTACAACCCGGCCCAGGACGCCTCGCCGTTCGCGCTCGCGCAGGTCGCGGACGCCGGTGACATCGCCGCGAACCCGTTCAACATCAACGAGGCCGTCGAGACGATCGAGGGCGCGGCCGACGACCTCCTCGGCAACGGCGCCCGCCTGATGACCCTCGGCGGCGACCACACCATCGCGCTCCCGCTGCTGCGCTCGGTCGCCAAGAAGCACGGCCCCGTCGCGCTGCTGCACTTCGACGCGCACCTGGACACCTGGGACACCTACTTCGGCGCCGAGTACACCCACGGCACCCCGTTCCGCCGCGCCGTCGAGGAGGGCATCCTCGACACCGAGGCGCTCTCCCACGTCGGCACGCGCGGCCCGCTGTACGGCAAGCAGGACCTGCGGGACGACGAGAAGATGGGCTTCGGCATCGTGACCTCCGCCGACGTCATGCGGCGCGGCGTCGACGAGGTCGCCGACCAGCTGCGCCAGCGCATCGGTGACCGCCCGCTCTACATCTCCATCGACATCGACGTGCTCGACCCGGCCCACGCGCCCGGCACCGGCACCCCCGAGGCCGGCGGCCTCACCTCCCGCGAGCTGCTTGAGATCATCCGGGGCCTGTCCTCCTGCAACCTGGTCTCCGCGGATGTGGTCGAGGTGGCGCCCGCGTACGATCACGCCGAGATCACCTCCGTCGCCGCGTCCCACACGGCGTACGAGCTGACGACGATCATGTCCCGCCAGATTGCCGAGGCACGCACGAAGTGACGCACGACCACGACCTGGTCCTCTGTCCCACCGAAGCCCAGACGGCCGCCGCGCTCGCGCCGCCACCGGGGCGCACGGGCGGGGACCTGGTCGTGGAGACCCTGCGGGGGCTCGGGGTGACCACCGTCTTCGGCACCGAGGACGGTTCCCGGGGCCCGCTGGGGGAGGCCGTACGGCGATCCGGGCTGACCGCGTGGACCGCCTTCGCCACCCCCGCCGGAGCCGGGCACGCGGCGGACGGCTTCGGCCGCCTGACCGGCGAGGCGGCGGCGCTGCTGGCACCCGAGGGGCCGGGAGCAGTGGTGCTCCGGGAGGCCTTGGCGGCCTCCGCCCCGCTGCTGGTGCTGGCCACCGGATTCGTCGCGGAGGCGGGCCAGGACGTGAAGGCGGTCTTCGCCGCCCGTACGCCCTCCCAGCTGCCGACCGCCGTCGCCGAGGCGTGGGAGGCCGCGCTCACCGCACCGCACGGGCCCGTCTGGCTGGAGCTCGACCCCGGGGCGCTGGCGGCCGTGACCGTACTGCCGGAGGTCAACGCCCCCGACGTGCTTCCGCACGAACTGCCCCCGCGCCCCGAGCTCACCGCCCTCGCCGCGCACTGGCTGGCCACCGCCGAGCGTCCGCTGATCGTCACGGGCGGTGGCGCCACCCGCGCGGACGCGGCGAGCAAGGTCAAGGCCCTGGCCGCCCGGCTGCACGCGAAGGTCGCCACCACCACGGGCGGCGCGGGCACCCACCCCGGCGCCCACGAGGTCACCCCCGCCCTCCTCGAAGCGGCGGACGCCGTGCTCCTGGTCGGCACGACCCTGGACGGCATCGCCTTCACCCCGCCCGCCCGCCTCGTCCAGATCGACGCCGACCCGTCCCGCCTGGAGGCGCACCACGGCCCGGCCCTGGGCATCCACGCGGACGCCCGGCTGGCGCTGACCGCGCTGCTGGAGACGGTGCCCGTACGGGAGGGCAGCAGATGGCCCGTCCCGCCGGTGGAGGACACCCCGCCCGAGGATGACGCCCTCGTCGCGGCGGTCCGGCAGGCCCTGCCGCCCCGTACCCCCACTTTCTGGGACCGGGCGCCCGCGGGCTTCCGGCCCCGCTTCCCCAACACCTTCCACGCCCCGCAGGCGTCCGGCACGACCGGCTACGCCTGCCCGGCGGCCCTCGGCGCGGCCACGGCCGACCCGGGCACGGCGGTCCTCGCGGTGTCGGACGCGGTGGCCGACGCGGGTTCGTACGCGGCGTCGGTGGCCGGGGCGCTGCCGGAGCTGGCGGCCGCCGGGGCGACGGGGCTGCCGCTCGTATGGCTGATCAGGGCCGACGGGGCGGATCCGGGCCTCGCGGCGGCGGCCGGAGCGGCGGGGGTGCCGGTCGTACGGGTCGAACAGGGCCTGCTGGGCGAGGAGTTGGCGAAGGCGCTGGCGCGGCGGGAGCCCGTGGTCGTCGTGGCCGCCGGCTGAGACCGGCCGCCGAACGGCCTCGCGAGGCCGGGCAGCGGTCGCGTCCCGCACTTAGCCTGCTGCTCGTGAGCGACTCGACTCCCAGGCGTCACAAGCGAATCCACCGGCCGGCCCACTGGCGGATACCCCGGCGAATACCCTGCGTCCTCGCCGCACTCGCCCTGGCCGGCACCCTGCTCGCCCCTCTCGCGAGCGCCGTCCCCCCGCCCGCGCATGCGGCACCCCCCTCCGGCGCAGCTGCCGCGTCCGCCGCCGTCGTCCGCCCCGCGTGCGAATCCCGCCGGGCCGGACTGGCCGCGAAGCTCCGGGACAACATCACCGCCGCACTGCGCAACCGCCCCGGAACGGTCGCCCTCACCCTCTACGAGCACTCCAGCCGCACCTACTGCTCGCTGCGCGGCGGCAAGTCCTACGACGCCGCCAGCCTCATCAAGGTGACCATCCTCGCGACCCTGATGTGGGACGCGCAGAAGAGCCGCCGGGCCCTGACCGCCCGCGAGCGCTCCCTCGTCGACGCCATGATCACCAAGTCGTCGAACAGCGCCACCGGCACCCTGTGGCGCCAGCTCGGCACCGGGAAGATCAGCAGGTTCCTGCGCGCCGCCGGGATGCCGCACACCGAGCCGAGGTGGGACAGGTACTGGGGCCTCTCCCGGATCAACGCCCGGGAACAGGGCAAGCTCCTCGCCGCGATCATCCTGCCGAACAAGGTCCTCAACACCGCCTCCCGGGCGTACATCCTCGGCCGCATGGCCCGCGTCGTGCCCGCCCAGCGCTGGGGCACCCCGGCGGGCGCTCCCGCCAGGGCCAAGGTGCACGTCAAGAACGGCTGGCTGCCGCGCGCCGACCTGGGCTGGCGGGTGCACTCCCTGGGCGTGTTCACCGGCCTGGGCCACGACTACACGATCGCCGTCCTGACCCACGGCAACGCGACGATGCGCCAGGGCGTCAACACCATCCAGTCGGTCGCCCGGGTCGTCCACCGCGCCCTCAACCCCCCGGCCACCGGCCACACCACCCGCACCCCGGAGGCCCCCGAGACGCTGGTCACCCCGCCCGCCGTACCCGAGGAAGTCGTCCCGCCGACCCCCGAGGAGCCGTTCCCCGGGGACCGGGGGACCGGAGGTTTCATTGCGGCGGGATGAAATCCGCACCTCACGGCGTTCCCCCCACCGGCACAGTGAGCGCGAGCGGGACCGATCGGGAGGCAGCACGTGGCGGCAGTGGTGGGAGAAGAGGGAGCACGGGAAGCACCCCGCGCCGGGTGGGCCCGGCGGCTGACCGGTTACGCATGGCGCTACCGGGCCAATGTGCTGCTCGCCCTCGGGTCCTCGCTCGGCGGCATGGCCGTCATGGCGCTCGTACCGCTGATCACGAAGATCGTCATCGATGACGTGATCGGGGCGGGCACCCGGTCGCTGGCGGTGTGGACCGGGCTGCTCATAGCCGCGGCCGTGGTCGTCTACGCACTGACGTACATACGCCGCTACTACGGCGGCAAGCTGGCCCTGGACGTGCAGCACGACCTGCGCACCGAGATGTACGGGACGATCACCCGGCTCGACGGGCGGCGCCAGGACGAGCTGTCCACCGGGCAGGTCGTCGGGCGGGCCACCAGCGACCTCCAGCTGATCCAGGGCCTGCTCTTCATGCTGCCGATGACCATCGGCAACGTGCTGCTGTTCCTCATCTCCCTGGTGATCATGGCGTGGCTCTCGCCGCTGCTCACCCTCGTCGCGCTCGCCGTCGCCCCCGCCCTGTGGTTCATCGCGCGGCTCAGCAAGAAGCGCCTCTTCCCCGCCACCTGGTACGCCCAGGGGCAGGCCGCCGCCGTCGCCTCAGTCGTCGACGGGGCCGTGTCCGGCGTCCGCGTCGTGAAGGGCTTCGGCCAGGAGGAGCAGGAGACCGGCAAGCTCCGCGAGGTGTCCCGGCGGCTGTTCGCGGGGCGGCTGCGGACCGTGAAGCTCAACTCGCGCTACACGCCCGCCCTCCAGGCCGTACCCGCCCTCGGGCAGGTCGCGATGCTGGCCGTGGGCGGCTGGCTGGCCACCCGGGGGCAGATCACGCTCGGTACGTTCGTGGCGTTCTCCACGTACCTCGCCCAGCTCGTCGGACCCGTCCGGATGCTCGCCATGGTGCTGACCGTGGGCCAGCAGGCCAGGGCGGGCGTGGAGCGGGTGCTCGAACTCATCGACACCGAGCCCTCGATCGAGGACGGCACGAAGGAACTGCCCGCCGACGCCCCCGCCACCGTCGAGTTCGACGGCGTCAGCTTCGGGTACGAGCCCGACCGGCCGGTGCTGAGCGGGTTCTCGCTGGAGATCCGGGAGGGCGAGACCGTCGCCGTCGTCGGATCCTCCGGCAGCGGCAAGTCGACCGTCTCGCTGCTGCTGCCCCGGTTCTACGACGTCGAACGGGGAGCCGTCCTGGTCGGCGGGCACGACGTGCGCGAGCTGACCTTCGAGTCGCTGCGGGCCGCCATCGGCATGGTCCCCGAGGACAGCTTCCTGTTCTCCGACACGGTGCGGGCGAACCTGGCGTACGGGGTCCCCGACGCCACCGACGAGCAGATCTTCGCGGCGGCGCGCGCCGCCCAGGCCGACCGGTTCATCGACGAGCTGCCCGACGGTTACGACACCAAGGTCGGCGAGCAGGGGCTCACCCTGTCCGGCGGCCAGCGACAGCGGCTCTCGCTGGCCCGCGCCATCCTCACCGACCCCCGGCTGCTGCTGCTCGACGACGCCACCTCCGCCGTCGACGCCCGCGTCGAGCACGAGATCCACGAGGCCCTGAAGTCGGTGATGGCGGGGCGCACCACGCTGCTCATCGCCCACCGCCGCTCCACCCTCAACCTGGCCGACCGCATCGCCGTCCTCGAGGACGGACGCCTCGCCGACATCGGCACGCACAAGGAGCTGGAGGAGCGCTCCGCCCTGTACCGGCGGCTGCTCACCGACCCCGACGAGCTGGGCGGCGTATCGCCGGGACACCAGCCGAGGAGCCTGCCCGCCGAGGCGGACGACCGCTCCGTACAGGCCGAGCTGGACGCCGAGTTCGACGCCGAGCGCGGGATCACCCCCGACCTGTGGATACGGGACGAGACCGACCCGGCGAACAACGGCGCGCACGACCACGCCCCCGGCATGCCGGCCACCCCCGAACTGCTCGACCAGGTGGACGCGCTGCCGCCCGCCGACGACGTACCGAACATCGACGAGGCACGGGCCGTCGCACCCGAGAGCTCGTACGGGCTGCGCAGGCTGCTGTCCGGATTCGGGCTCCCGCTGCTGGTCAGCCTGGGGCTGGTGGCCGTCGACGCGGGTATGGGGCTGCTGCTGCCGGTGCTGATCCGGCACGGCATCGACGAGGGCGTCACCCAGCTCGCGCTCGGCGCGGTCTGGACGGCCGCCGGGCTCGCCCTGCTCACCGTGCTCGTCCAGTGGGCGGCCCAGATCAGCGAGGCCCGGATGACCGGGCGGACCGGTGAGCGGGTGCTCTACTCGCTGCGGCTGAAGATCTTCGCGCAGCTCCAGCGGCTCGGGCTCGACTACTACGAGCGGGAGCTGACCGGGCGCATCATGACCCGGATGACCACCGACGTGGACGCCCTGTCGACGTTCCTGCAGACCGGACTGGTCACCGCGTTCGTGTCCGTGGTCACCTTCCTCGGCGTGATGGTCGCCCTGGTCGTCATCGACGTGGAGCTCGCGCTGGTCGTCTTCGCGACGCTGCCGCTGCTGATCGTCGGCACGTACTTCTTCCGGAAGAAGAGCGTCCAGGCGTACGAACTGGCCCGCGACCGGGTCGGCGCCGTCAACGCCGACCTCCAGGAGTCGGTGGCCGGACTGCGCATCGTGCAGGCCTTCGGCCGCGAGAAGGCGGGCCGCGAGCGGTTCGCCGCCAGCAGCCGCAGCTACCGGCAGGCGCGGGTGCGCGGGCAGTGGCTGATCTCGGTGTACTTCCCGTTCGTCCAGCTGCTGTCCTCGGTGGCGGCCGCCGCCGTGATGATCGTCGGCGCCGGGCGGATCGAGGCGGGCACGCTGACCGCCGGTGCGCTCGTCGCGTACCTGCTCTACATCGACCTCTTCTTCGCCCCCGTACAGCAGCTCTCCCAGGTCTTCGACGGCTACCAGCAGGCCACGGTCTCGCTGCGCCGGATCCAGGAACTGCTGCGCGAGCCGACCTCCACGGCCGGTGCGGACGCCCCCAAGGACGTGCTGTCGCTGCGCGGCGAGATCGCCTTCGAGGACGTGTCCTTCCGCTACGGCTCCGCCGAGGAGCCCGAGGAGGCGCTGTCCGACGTCTCGCTGCACATACCGGCAGGTCAGACCGTCGCCTTCGTCGGTGAGACCGGCGCGGGGAAGTCGACCCTGGTCAAGCTCGTCGCCCGCTACTACGACCCGACCTCGGGCCGTGTCACCGCCGACGGATCCGATCTGCGCGACCTCGACATGACCGCCTACCGGCACCGGCTGGGGGTCGTCCCGCAGGAGGCATACCTCTTCGCCGGGACGGTCCGCGACGCCATCGCCTACGGGCGGCCGGACGCCACCGACGCGGAAGTGGAGGCGGCGGCCCGCGCGGTCGGCGCCCACGACATGATCGCCACCCTCGACGGCGGCTATCTGCACGAGGTCACCGAGCGCGGACGCAACCTCTCCGCCGGACAGCGCCAGCTCATCGCGCTCGCCCGCGCCGAGCTGGTCGACCCGGACGTACTGCTCCTCGACGAGGCCACCGCCGCCCTCGACCTGGCCTCCGAGGCCCAGGTCAACCAGGCGACCGACCGGCTGAGCGGGCGCCGCACCACCCTGGTCGTCGCCCACCGGCTGACCACCGCCGCCCGCGCCGACCGGGTCGTGGTCATGGACCACGGACGGGTCGCCGAGGACGGCACGCACGACGAACTCCTCGCCCTGGACGGCAAGTACGCCAGGCTGTGGCGCACCTTCGTGGGGGAGGACGAACCGGCCGCGGTCTGACCTGCCGCGACCGGCGGGTGAACGGGCGGGTGAACGGAGTCGGTGCCCTCTGCAACCGATCCATGGCCAGATGCGTCGTACGTGCATACGATCTCCAGGGCCATGGGGGTAAGTGTGTTCGGCGGGACGGGTGCGACAGGTGGGACAGACGTGGGTCCGATGGGACTGATCAGACGAAGAGCGGCGGCTGCGTGCGCCGTCGCGGTGGCCACCGGCCTGCTGTCGCTCGGCGGCCCGGCCGTCGGGTCCGCCGAGGCGGCCACCGCCTGCAAGGGCACCCGGGTCAAGACGTACGGCTTCGCGACCGGCGAGATCCGCGTCTACAAGAGCCGCCAGTACGTCTGCGCGACGACCGTCGCCAAGCGCCCGGGCGCCCGCCAGAAGATGCGGGTCAGCATCCAGGCACGCGGCAGCCGCGCCGCCGTCGACAGCGGTACGTACACCCGGCACGCGGGCCCCGTGACGGTGTACGCGCTCAACCGGTGCGTGCGGGTGGCGGGCTCGGTGGGCACGAAAAGCGCCGCCTCCGGTTGGATTCTCTGCTGAAGCTGTGGGAGTCTTCGGCGATCTCCGCAATTCCTCTGCTGACAAAGGGGATTGGGGAGGCATAGGTTCACCCCTGTTGTCCGTGTGCCGACAGGGGAGTGGCGAATGCGCAAGACGTTCAGAGGTGTGCTCGCGGGAGCGGTGCTGGTGGGCACCGTCGGTGCGACCGGCGGAGCGATAGGCCCGGCCGCCGCGGTGGAACCCGTTCCCGCGGCGGCCGGACAGCGAGCGGCGGCGGCAGCCGAAGCCGACGAGACCGACATCAAGGACCGCATCCTCGCCATCAAGGGCATGTCCCTGATCGAGGAGAAGCCCTATGCCGGATACCGCTACTTCGTCCTCAACTACACCCAGCCGATCGACCACCGCCACCCCGAGCGCGGCACCTTCCAGCAGCGGCTGAGCCTGCTGCACAAGGACGTCAGCCGCCCCACGGTCTTCTTCACCAGCGGCTACAACCTCTCCACCAACCCCGGCCGCGCCGAGCCCACCGCGCTGATCGACGGCAACCAGGTCTCCCTGGAATACCGCTACTTCACCCCCTCGCGCCCCGCGCCCGCCGACTGGTCCAAGCTGGACATCAAGCAGGCCGCCGACGACCAGCACCGCGTCTTCACCGCACTGAAGTCGATCTACAGCAAGAAGTGGCTGTCCACCGGCGGCTCCAAGGGCGGCATGACCGCCACCTACTACGAGCGCTTCCACCCGCGCGACATGGACGGCGTCGTCGCGTACGTGGCCCCCAACGACGTCCGCAACCACGAGGACTCGGCGTACGACCGCTTCTTCCGCACGGTCTCCACCAAGGAGTGCCGCGACCGGCTGAACAACCTCCAGCGCGAGGCCCTGGTCCGCCGCGCCCCGCTGCTCGCCAAGGCGAAGGCCCTGGCCGCCGAGAACGGCTCCACCTTCAAGACCATCGGCAGCGTCGAGAAGGGCTTCGAGAACACCGTCCTCGATTTCGTCTGGGGCTTCTGGCAGTACAGCTCCGAGAAGGAGTGCGGGGACGTCCCCGTTGCGAAGACCGCCACCGACGACCAGATCTTCGACTACCTGGACGCCAAGTCGGGCTTCGGCTCCTCCAGCGACCAGAGCCTGGCCGGCTACACCCCGTACTACTACCAGGCGGGCACCCAGCTCGGCGCCCCCCAGTACCAGTACCCGCACCTCAAGGGCCTGATGAAGTGGGGCCCGGACTACTTCCAGCCGCGCGTGTACGTGCCGCGCGACATCGCGATGCGCTGGCAGGGCGGCGGCGCGATGCTCGACGTCGACCGGTGGGTGAAGCGCGAGGCCCGCCAGATGATGTTCGTGTACGGGCAGAACGACCCGTGGGGCTCCGAGCGCTTCGACCCCGCGCGCGCCGCCTCCCGCGACAACCACGTCTACACCGTGCCCGGCGCCAACCACGGCGCCCGGATCTCCGGCCTCCCGGCGGGCGAGCAGGCGGCGGCCGTCGCCCAGGTCCTCAAGTGGGCCGGGGTCGCCTCGCCGACGGTCCAGGCGGACCCGGCGAAGGCGAAGCGGCTGACGGCGTACGACGCGAAGCTGGACGTGGTCGAGCTGAACAGGGAGCAGGGTCTGCGTCCCTGATTCCCTTACCGGGCACGGGCGTTGCTCAGAGCGGGCTCGCGCACCCCACCGGCCGTCCGCCGTCCAGCTGTACGTACAGCCGGGTGGCGGACGGGCACCGCGCGCGCGAGCCGACCGCCTCGGACACCTTGAACTCCGGGTCCTTCTCGCCCGACCCGTCGCAGGGCGTCTCCTTCACCTGGCCGCCGCCCGCGCTGTAGACGCAGTCCCCGACGAGCGTGTGCGGGCCGCCGCCGCCCCCGGGGTCGCCGGGGTGCGGGTCCTGGAGGTTGCGCATGCAGGCGTAGCCGCGCGGGACGACGCCGTCGCCGTTCTCGTCGCCGGTGGGGCGGGACTCCGAGATGTGCAGGACGAAATCGGTGGTGCCGGGACACGAACTGCGGTTGCCCGGCTGCCCGTTGTAGCGGGCGGTGACCCGGGCGGCGGCGCGCTCGCTGGCACAGGGCACCTCGCGCGGGGTCTTCCCGTACGAACTGCACTCGCGTACGTCCAGGAAGACCGACCCGTATCCGGGCGGGGTGACGGGCAGCCGGGTGTCGGCCTGCCTGCCGGGATCCCCGTCGCCGCCCCAGCTCTGGCAGCCGGTCAGCAGTCCGACGGCCAGCAGGGCGGCGCCCAGGGCCCTCGATTTCGCGTGAAGCATGCAGTACCCCCCGATACTTCTGCATTTCTGCCCAGAGTCGCGTGAAGGGGGGCCGGGCGCCAGAGGGCCCGGGGCGTTTCGGTCGTACGGGCCCCCGCCGGAGCCCACCCTTTTCCCACCCGTCACTTCCGCACCAATTCCCGGGAACCGGCCGATCCCGGGAACCCAGCGGCGAGGTGCCCCGTCCAATCCGCGTACTGCTGGTGAGTCTCCGCAGAGCGGTGTCGGCCCACGCTGCTGGCTGCGTTCGCTGACTCCCCTCTCCAACCGCCTGCGGCCAGCAGCACGCCGTCACCGGTGCGCCCCCCTCCATATGCGCCGGTGGCGGCTTCCCCTTCTCCTTGGTACCTCAACTCCCTCCGTCTGCACAGGTATTGACGGGTACTTACTTTCGGGCAAGCGTGTCCTCGCTGGAAGTTTTCTTCAGGAAGGGTCACGCCCGTGCCGGACCGCGCCTCCACTCACGACACCCCCTCCCGCAACGCCCCCTCCCGCGCCATGCCCCCCTCCCGCGCCACGTCCACCTCCCGTCGCACGCTCCTCGCCGCGAGCGCCGCCGCCGTGGCCGTCGCCGCCACCGGCGTCGGACCGGCCGCAGCAGCCGCCGCTGCCGACCGCCCCTCCACCGACCGGCTGAGACGGCTGATCGCCGGCATGACCCTGGAGGAGAAGGTCGGCCAGCTCTTCGTGATGCGGGTGTACGGGCACTCCGCGACCGCCCCCGACCAGGCGGACATCGACGCCAACCTCAAGGAGATCGGCGTACGCACCGCCGCCGAGCTGATCGCCAAGTACCACGTCGGCGGCATCATCTACTTCGCCTGGGCGCACAACACCCGTGACCCGCACCAGATCGCCGACCTCTCCAACGGCATCCAGCAGGCCGCCCTCGCCCAGCGCAGCCGGATACCCCTGATCATCTCCACCGACCAGGAACACGGCATCGTCGCCCGCGTCGGCAAACCCGCGACACTGATGCCCGGCGCCATGGCCCTGGGCGCGGGCGCCTTCCGCCGGGGCACCAGGGACGCCCGCGAGGCCGCCTCGATCGCGGGCAGGGAGCTGCGCGCGATGGGCATCCGGCAGAACTACGCCCCCGACGCCGACGTCAACGTCGATCCCGCCAACCCGGTCATCGGCGTCCGCTCCTTCGGCTCCGTACCGAAGTCCGTGGCGGCCCTGGTCGCCGCGCAGGTCAAGGGCTACCAGGACGGCGGCGGCATCGCGACCGCCGCCAAGCACTTCCCCGGCCACGGCGACACCGAGGACGACAGCCACGACGAACTCCCGTACATCGACCACACCCGGGAGGAGTGGCGGGCGCTGGACGCGCCGCCGTTCCGGGCGGCCATCGCGGCCGGCATCGACTCGATCATGACCGCGCACATCGTCGTACCCTCCCTCGACCCCGCCGAGGACCCGGCGACCCTCTCGCACCCGATCCTGACCGGGGTGCTCAGGGAGGAGCTGGGCTACCGGGGTGTGGTGGTGACGGACTCGCTAGGGATGAAGGGCGTCCGCACCAAGTACGGCGACGACCGGGTGCCGGTGCTCGCCCTGAAGGCGGGCTGCGACCAGCTGCTGAACCCGCCGCTGCTGGACGTGGCCTGGAAGGCGGTCGTGGCGGCGGTGAAGGGCGGCGAGCTGACCGAGGCCCGGATCGACGAATCGGTGCTGCGGATACTCCAACTGAAGGCGCGCCGGGGCCTCTTCGACCGGCCGTACGTCACCCACGCGGGAGTGGACCGGACCGTGGGCACCCGCCCCCACCTCGCCGCCGCCGACCGGATCGCGGACTCCACGACGACCCTGCTCGTCAACGAGGGCGGACTGCTCCCGCTCAACCGGCTGCGGCAGCGCAACGTACTGGTCGTAGGCGTCGACCCCGCGTCCCCGTCCGGTACGACGGGCCCGCCGACGGGGGTGCTGGCTGCGGCACTCGGCGGACTGGGATTCACCGCGACGGCACTGTCGACCGGCTCCGCGCCCACCCGGGCGAAGATCGACGAGGCGGTGGCGGCGGCGAAGGCGGGCAAGGACGTGGTGGTGGTCGCCACCCGCAACGTCACGGCGGCCAGCGCCCAGCGCACCCTGGTGCGCGAACTCGCGGCCACGGGCGTGCCGGTGGTGACGGTGGCGATCCAGAACCCTTACGACGTCGCCCAGTTGACGGGTCTCGGTGTCCGCGCACAGCTCGCCGCGTACTCCTGGACGGACGTCGAGATGCAGGCCGCCGCCCGGGTGCTGGCGGGACGGGTACGGCCCGCCGGACGGCTGCCCGTACCGGTGCAGAAGGCGGCGGCGCCGGGGGAGGTGCTGTACCCGGTGGGGTACGGGCTGAGCTACTGATCGAGGGCCGGGGGGGAGGGGGGAGGGCGTGGCGGGGGACGCGCCCTACCCCCGCCACTCCTCCTGGAGCACCCGTACCGTCTCCTGGATCGCCGGCCGCCGGGCCGCACCCGCCCGCCACACCGCGTACAGCCGCCGGCCCGGCACCGGATCCAGGTGTACGGCTACCACCCCCTCGGGGAGGGGCCCGCGTCCCAGGCGGGGCATCATGGCCACGCCCAGCCCGGCCTCGATCAGGGCGAGTTGGGTGTGGTTCTCCTCGGCCTGGTGCGCGATGTCGGGCTCGTAACCGGCCGCCCGCAGGGTCCGCATCAGCCAGTCGTGGCAGACCGTGCCCGGCGGCTGGCAGATCCAGCGCTCCACCGCGAGCTCCTCGCGGCGCACGTCGTCGCGGCCCGCCAGCCGGTGCCCCGCCGGGACCAGCAGATCGCACGGGTCGTCGCCGATCACCGCCTGCTGCACGCCCTCCGGCGCGGGCAGCGGTGCGATGTCCCAGTCGTGGGCGACGGCCACGTCGAGCACGCCCTTGGCGACCAGGTCGACCGACAGATGCGGGTCGACCTCGGTCAACCGGGCGTCCAGCGCCGGGTGTTCGCGGGCCAGCCGGGCCAGTACGCCCGGCAGCAGCCCGCGTGCGGCCGAGGCGAACGCGCCCACCGTCAGACGCCCGCCCGGCCTGCCCCGGCGCTCCTCCAGGGTGGTCTCCGCGCGCTCGACGATCGACAGCAATTCCTGTGCGGTGGACGCCAGATGGAGGGCCTCCTCGGTGAGCGCGATGCCCCGTCCGCGCCGCTCCAGCAGTGTCGTACGGGTCTCGCGCTCCAGCTTGGCGATCTGCTGGGAGATCGCCGACGGGGTGTACCCGAGCGCGGTCGCCGCGCCCGCGACGGAGCCGTGCACGGACACCGCGTGCAGGGCACGCAGCCGGGAGAGGTCGAGCACGGCAGGGGCCCCATTCGTTAGCGTTGCTGAATCCCATGATGAAGGAATCCGCGCTGGTGCTAAAGGGTCGTGGGGCGTGATCCTCGACCCATGCCCAGGCCCGTATCCACGCCCGTTTCCACGTCCGCAGCCGCGCGCTCCGTCGCTCCCGCGCACCCCGCTGGCCCCATGCGCCCCGCCGCCCCCATGCGCCCCGCCCACATCGCCCTCGCCGTGGGTGTCGCCGCCGTCTGGGGCGTCAACTTCGTCGTCATCGAGGTCGGCCTCGACCACTTCCCGCCGCTGCTCTTCTCCGCCCTGCGCTTCCTGGCCGCCGCCGTCCCCGCGGTGTTCTTCGTGGGGTGGCCCAAGGTCCGCGACAACGGGACTTCGTCCCCGGCGCGGGCGAAGCGCAGGGCCTGGGGAGCGATCGTGGGGGTCGGACTCGCCCTCGGCGTAGGGAAGTTCGGGCTGCTGTTCGTCGGGATGGGGCAGGGGATGCCCGCCGGGCTCTCCTCCCTCGTCCTCCAGGTGCAGGCCGTCTTCACCGCGCTGATCGCCGTGGCGTTCATCGGCGAACGGCTCGGCGCGGCACGGGTGCTGGGGATGGGCGTGGCCCTCGCCGGGGTCGGGGTCGCCGCGTACGACGAAGGGGCGAGCGGTTCCGTCCTGGGCTTCGTCCTGGTCGTCGCGGCCGCCGTCTTCTGGGGCGTCTCCAACGTCCTGACCCGCCGGGCCGGCGCCCCCGATCCGCTCAACTTCATGGTGTGGGTCTCCGCCGTCCCGGTGCTCCCGCTGCTCGCCCTCTCCCTCGTCTTCGAGGGCTGGGACCGGGACGTGGCCGCGCTGGCCGCTCTCGACCTCACCGGCGTCGGCATCATTCTCTACGTCGCCTGGGTGGTGACCGTCCTCGGCTTCGGCGCCTGGAGCTTCCTGCTCGGCCGCCACCCCGCCACCTCGGTCGCCCCCTTCACCCTGCTCGTGCCGGTCTTCGGCATGTCGTCCGCGGCGCTGTTCCTCGGCGAGGAGGTCAGCGGGCTGCGGTGGTGCGCGGCGGCGCTGCTGGTGGGAGGGGTGGCGCTGGCCCAGTTCCGGCTGCCGGGGCTGCGGATCCGTACTAGGAGGGCTGCTCCTGCGACGCCAGCACCGCCAGGTGGTCCCGTCCCGCCGCCAGCAGCCCCGGCAGCTCAGCGGCCTGCGGGTACCAGCGCTTCTCGTACTCCCAGCACACCCACGTCTCCGCGCTGAGCTGCGACAGGCACTCGCCGAGCGGCAGCACCCCGGCGCCCAGGGGGAGCGGAGTGGTGTCGTCCGCCGAGGCGATGTCCTTCACCTGTACGTAGCCCAGGTGCGGGGCGAGCACCTTGTGCGACGTGGTGGGGGTCTCGCCGCCCAGCCAGGTGTGCATGACGTCCCAGAGCACGCCCACCTGCCGGTGTCCGACGGCCGCCACCACCCGCGCGGCGTCGACACCGGCGCGGTGCGAGTCATGGGTCTCCAGGAGGACGCGGACGCCGTACTCGCCCGCGAGTTCGGCGGCGGCACCGAGCCGGCGGGCGGCCCGCTCGTCACCCGCCTCGCGGGCGGCGGTGCCGTCCCCCGCCCCGGGGAAGACCCGGACGTACGGGGCGCCCAGGTCGCGGGCCAGCTCCAGCAGGCCCCGTATCTCCGCCAGGACGGGTGCGTCGTCGCCCGGGGCCGCGACCTTGGCGTACCCGGCGACGGTCAGGATCTCGACGCCCGCCTCCGCGAACGTCGCCACCACTTCCGCCCGCTCCTTCGCCCCGATCCCCGGGTGCACCGGCTCCTCGGGGTGGGCGCGCAGCTCGACGCCCCGGTAACCGGTGGCGACGGCGAGCGCGGCGACGTGGGACATCGGCATCCCGGGGACGCCGAGGGTGGAAAAGGCCAGCTTCACGGTGCGACAGCTCCTTCTGTTCGTACGGGCTTCGGGGCTTGGGCGGCCGTATCGGCCGACCGGGCCTGTGTGGCCGATCCGGTCTGTGTGACCGACCGGGCCTGTGCGGCCTGTGCGGCCTGTGCGGCCGATCCGGCCTGTGCGGCTGACCCGGCTTGTCCGGCTGACCCGGTCTGTGCGGCCGATCCGGCTTGTCCGGCCGACCCGGCTTGTCCGGCCGACCCGGTCTGTGCGGCCGACCCGGTCTGTGCGGCCGACCCGGCCTGTGCGGCCGACCCGGCTTGTCCGGCCGGTCCGGTCTGTGTGGCCGGTCCGGCCTGGCCGGCCGATCCGGTCTGTGCGGCTGACCCGGTCTGTGCGGCCGACCCGGCTTGTGCGGCCGGTCCGGTCTGTGCGGCCGACCCTGGCTCGGCCGGGCCGGATCCGTCCGGGGCCGGGCCGGTCAGTTCCAGCCGCCAGTCCTGCCCGACCAGCTCCACCCCGTACGAGCGGTGCGGCTGCTGCGCGACCAGGACGAACCCCGCCTCCGTGTAGATCTTCCGTGCGGCGGTCAGCACATCATTCGTCCACAGCACCACTTCCCGGTACCCCGCCTCGCGCGCGAAATCCACCACGGCCCCCACCAGTCGCTGCCCGATCCGGTGCCCGCGCGCCGACGGCTCGACCAGCAGCAGCCGCAGCCGGGCGGTCACGGGCCCCGACGACTCCCCGTCGGGGCCGTCGTCCCGTACGCACATCACGCACCCCACCGGACGCCCGTCCAGCTCGGCGATCCACACCCGCTCCAGCTCCGGGTCGTGGTCCTCGGTGTAATCGGCCACGATCCGGGCGACGAGGCCCTCGAACTCCACGCTCCACCCGAACTCGGCCGAGTACAGCGCCCCGTGCCGCGCCACGATCCAGCCCAGGTCCCCGGGCCCGGACTCGCGCAGAACCAGCTCCGGGAGCCCGCCCCCGCCGCCCCCTGGCGCCTGCGCGTCCTCCAGTACCTCGCGCACCTCCCGCATCCCGCGCACCATCTGCTCCCGCTTCTCCGGTGGTACGCGGGCCAGCAGCACGCCCACCGCCTCCCGCGACCGCTCGTCGAGCAGGGACGCGGCCTCGCGGCCGCGCGGGGTGAGCGTGACCCGCTGGCGGCGCGGATCGCGCGGCGAAGCGGTGCGCCGCACCAGCCCGCGCTGCTCGAACTTGGCGAGCAGCCGGCTCAGGTACCCGGCGTCCAGCCGCAGCCGGGTCCGCAGGTCGGCGGCGTCCGTACGGGGCGCGTGCGCCAGCTCGTACAGGACCCGCGACTCGGTGAGGGTGTACGGCGCGGAGAGGTGGCGGCTGTAGTCGAGTGCGCCGATGAGATGGGTGTAGAACCGGTTGAAGGCACGCATTTCATGGATGCTCACGGAGGGCTCCGTCCTGGGCTCCCGGACTGCTTCACGGAGGGCTTGCCTTGACTGAGTCAACCCTCTTGCCTTGACGGAGTCAACGGTACGGCGAGAAGTCCGCAACCGCGTTAGGGAATACCGGTACGGGGCAGGACAGGCCCATGACTTCCGCACACTCCGTACCCACGGACGACTCCCAGAGCTGGCAATTCACCGACTCCCGGGGCCAGTTGGCGACCGCGCGAACCCGGCCCACCCGTATCGCCGCGTACATCCAGGCGGGCGCCACCCTCTGGGACCACGGCCTGCGCCCCACCGGAATCTTCGGTTCCTTCCACGACGGGCCCACCCCCGACCGGGCCAAGTCCGGCCGCCTCCCGCTTGCCGAGGTGACGTACTTAGGCGCGGGCGCGGACCTCGATCCGGACGCGGTCCTCGCCTCCGGGGCGGACCTCCTGGTCGCCGTCAGCTACGCGGGCGGCGCCGTGTACGGCATGGACCCGGAAGCGGCCAAGCACCTGGAGGAGCAGATCCCGGTGGTCGTGGTCGACGTCGGCCAGGGCCGCTCGCTGGCCGAGGTGCGGTCCGACTTCGCCGCCCTCGCGCACACCCTCGGCAGCACCGAACCGCCCGGGGCGGCCCAGCGGCTGACCGAAGCCCGGACACGGCTGAAGTCCCTGGCGGGGCCCGCCACCCCCGAGATCCTGGCCCTCTCCCCGGCGGGCGACACCCAGGTCCACCTGGCCCGCCCGCAGGCCTGGCCCGACCTGCGTGCGCTGAGCGCCCTGGGCGTCCCGCTGCTGAGCCCGCCGGCCGGGGGCGGTGTGAACTGGGCCACCGTCGACTGGCCCACGGCCGCCGCCCTCACCCCGCGCATCGTCCTGGCCGACGTACGCGCGAACGCGGACAGGATCGACCCCGCCCGGCTGGGCGAGGGCATCCGCACCCTCCCCTGGAACCCGGAACTCCCGGCGTCCAGCACCGCGCACGCCCACTTCCTGGACACCGTCGCGGACGCCCTGACCGTCTGACGACCGCTTGCGGCACCCCGCCCACCGGACGTACGGCCTCCTGACGGATCATGCGGACAGCGCGACGCACGAACCCAGGAGGCCGCCCATGTCCACCACCCCCACCACCGTCACCACTCCCACCACTCCCACCCGCCCGGTCACCCTCGTCACCGGCGGCAGCAGGGGCATCGGTGCCGCCGTCTGCCTGCGACTGGCCGCCGACGGGCACGACGTGGCGCTGGCGTACGTCCGGGACGACGCGGCGGCCGAGGAGACGGCGACAGCGGTACGGGAGACCGGGGCGCGCTGCCTCACCGTCCGCGCCGACACCTCCTCGGAGGCCGACGTGGAACGCCTCTTCGACACCGTCGCCGACCGACTCGGCCCCCTCACCGGCCTGGTCAACAACGCGGGCGTCTCCGGCAAGCTGAGCCGCCTCGCCGACGCCTCCACCGAGGACCTGCGCCGCGTCCTGGACGTCAACGTCCTCGGCACCCTCCTGTGCTGCCGCCGGGCCGTCCAGGACATGACCGCGCACGGCCGGGGCGGCGCGATCGTCAACATCTCCTCCGGCGCGGCCACCCTCGGCAGCCCCGGCGAATACGTCCACTACGCCGCCTCCAAGGCCGCCGTGGACACCCTCACCCTCGGCCTCTCCAAGGAGCTCGGCCCCGACGCCATCCGCGTCAACGGCGTGGCCCCCGGCCTCGTCGACACCGACATGCACGCCGCGATGGGCGACCCGGACCGCCCGGCCAGGATGGCCCCCCAGATCCCGCTGCGCCGCGCGGGCGAGCCCGCCGAGATCGCGGCCGCCGTCGCCTGGCTGCTCTCACCGGAAGCCTCGTACACGACGGGCACGGTGCTACGGGTGGCGGGCGGCCGCTAGGGCGCGGGACGCGCGGGGTTGTCGGGTTTGCGGGGTCACCGGCGCGCTTTGGCGCGCCGGTGACCCGGTCTGCCGGTGACCCGGGCCGCCGGTCTGCCGGGCCCGCGTGATCGCCGGGCGGCTGGCCCTGCCAGGTCGCAAGGTCGCTTGGCAGCCTGAGCGCTCGGCTGCTTGGCCGCTTGGTCACCGGGTTGCTGCGGCCGCCGCGTCGACGCAGCGCCGGAGCAGCCGGGGCCCCAGGGGTGGCAGGCCGCTGGGTCTGCCTGTCCGCCCGCCCCCCTGCCGTCAGCCTTTCGGCTTCGGGGCCGCCCCCGTGGACCCCCGTACCTTCAGTTCCGCCGTCACCGTCTCCACCCCGTCGGGGCCCTCCGGGGCCTGTCTGGTCGTGGCCAGCAGGCCCGCCCTGGCCCCCGCCTCGTGCAGCGGGAGCCGTACGGTCGTGAGGGCCGGCACCGTGTCCGTCGCCGACGGGAGGTCGTCGAAGCCCGCGACCGAGAGGTCCTCGGGGACGCGGAGGCCGAGGGTGCGTGCGGCGGTGCACACGCCCAGTGCGATCGTGTCGTTGGCCGCGACGATCGCCGTCAAGTCCGAAGCGGTGGCGAGGAGTTGAGTGGCGGCGGAGATGCCGGTCGCGCGGTCGAACGAGCCGTGCAGGGTGAGTGCCGGATCGTCCTCGACGCCCGCCGCCCGCAGCGCCTCGCGGTGGCCCTCCAGCCGGTGGCGGGTGGTGGTGCGCTCGGCGGGACCCGCGACGTAGCCGATACGGGTGTGGCCCAGGGTGAGCAGGTGCTCGGTGAGGCGCCGGGCACCGGCCCGGTTGTCGAACGAGAGGGTGGCCGCGACCGGTGCCCCCGCGTCGCCCGCCAGCGGCGGCCGCCCGCACAGCACGATCCGGGTCCCCGCCGCCGCCAGTTTCGCCAGTTTCGCGGCCACCGCCGCCGAGTGCTCCGGATCCTCGATCGCACCGCCGGTGAGGATCACCGCCGCCGCGCGCTGGCGCAACAGCAGGGTGAGGTAGGTGAGTTCACGGGCCGGTGAGCCGCCCGTGTTGCAGACCACGGCCAGCTTCTCGCCGCCCGCCCTGGCCACCCCCTCCGCCGCGCTGATCCGCGCCTGGGCCGCACTCGCCATGATCCCGAAGAACGGGTCGGCGATGTCGTTGACCAGGATGCCCACCAGGTCCGAGGTGGCGGCGGCCAGCGCGCTCGCCGGACCGTTCACCACGTAGTCCAGCTCGGCCACGGCGCGCAGCACGCGCTCGCGGGTGGCCTCGGCGACCGGGTAATTGCCGTTCAGCACCCGGGAAACCGTGGCCGGGGACACCTGCGCCCGCTGTGCCACGTCCGACAACGTCACTGACATCCGACTGCCTTCTCCGCTCGCTCCACGACCCTGCTCATCCCACGACCCTGCTCATCACTTGTCCGCCGCTCTGCTGTCCACCACTCTGCCCACCTTCGCCCTCATCCCATTCGCCCGGCCCCGCCGTCTCGCCCCGGGTTCCTTCAGGGTCTTGTCCGGATCGCTCCCGGCAGGCTAGCTTCTTGCTTCATAGCGTATAGAAAGCGCTTTCTACCGGCACGGCCAGTCAGCAGTTGTACGGAGGGACTCACGTGACACGCAGGACAGTGCGGATCGCCATGAACGGCGTCACCGGACGAATGGGATACCGCCAGCACCTCGTACGCTCCCTCCTCGCACTCCGCGAGCAGGGCGGCCTCGACCTGGGCAACGGCGACGTGCTCTGGCCCGAACCGGTCCTGGTCGGACGGCGCGAGCACGCACTGCGCGCGATGGCCGAGCAGCACGGCCTCACCGAGTGGTCGACCGACCTGGCCGCCGTACTCGCCGACGACTCGATCGACATCTACTTCGACGCCCAGGTCACCTCGGCCCGCGAGGAGGCGCTCAAGCAGGCCATCGCCGCCGGGAAGCACATCTACACCGAGAAGCCGACCGCCACCGGAGTCGACGGCGCCCTGGAACTGGCCCGCCTCGCCCGCGCCGCAGGCGTCAAGAACGGTGTCGTCCAGGACAAGATTTTCCTCCCCGGACTGCTCAAGCTGAAGCGCCTCATCGACGGCGGCTTCTTCGGCGAAATACTCTCCGTGCGGGGCGAGTTCGGCTACTGGGTCTTCGAGGGCGACTGGCAGGAGGCGCAGCGCCCGTCCTGGAACTACCGGGCCGAGGACGGCGGCGGCATCGTCGTTGACATGTTCCCGCACTGGGAGTACGTGCTGCACGAGCTGTTCGGCCGGGTCACCACCGTCCAGGCCCACGTCACCACCCACGTCCCGCAGCGCTGGGACGAGCACGGCAAGCCCTACCCCGCCACCGCCGACGACTCCGCGTACGGCATCTTCCAGCTCGAAGGCGGCGCGGTCGCCCAGATCAACTCCTCCTGGGCGGTCCGTGTCAACCGCGACGAACTCGTCGAGTTCCAGGTCGACGGCACCCACGGCTCCGCCGTCGCCGGACTGCGCAACTGCCGCGTCCAGCACCGCTCCGCGACCCCCAAGCCGGTCTGGAACCCGGACCTCCCGGTCACCGAGTCCTTCCGCGACCAGTGGCAGGAAGTCCCCGACAACACCGTCTTCGACAACGGCTTCAAGGCGCAGTGGGAGCTCTTCCTGCGCCACGTGGCACTCGACGAGCCGTACACCTGGGACCTCCTCGCCGGGGCGCGCGGCGTGCAGCTCGCCGAACTGGGCCTCAAGTCCTCGGCCGAGGGCCGCCGTTACGACGTCCCGGAGCTGAACCTGTGAGCGCCCCCGCCACGAGTGCGCTGACCCTGCCCGCGGCGGGCGGCGGCACCCACTCCTACACCCCGCGCACCGAGCCCGCCGCCTTCCTCGCGGGCGGCGCTCCGCTGGTCTCCCGTACCGTCTTCTCGGCCGCCCACGTGGTCGCCGACCCCTACGCCGATACGTCGCCGGACGGTCCTGCCGCCGTCGACTGGGACGCCACCCTCGCCTTCCGCCGCCACCTGTGGTCGCACGGTCTCGGGGTGGCGGAGGCCATGGACACCGCCCAGCGCGGCATGGGCCTCGACTGGGCGGGCGCGGCCGAGCTGATCCGCCGCTCGGCGGCCGAGGCGAAGGCGGTGGGCGGCGCCGTCGCGTGCGGCGTCGGCACGGACCAACTGCCACCTGGTGCACATGACTTGGCGACAGTATTGGCCGCCTACGAGGAACAGCTCGCCCTCGTCGAATCGACCGGCTCCCAGGCCGTCCTGATGGCCTCCCGGGCGCTAGCGGCGGCAGCGCACGGCCCCGAGGACTACCTCGCCACCTACGGCCACCTCCTGCGCCAGGCGAGCGAGCCGGTGGTGCTGCACTGGCTGGGCCCGATGTTCGACCCGGCACTGGAGGGCTACTGGGGTTCGGCGGACCTGGACGCCGCGACGGAGACCTTCCTCGAAGTCATCGCCGCGCACCCCGACAAGGTCGACGGCATCAAGGTGTCGCTGCTCGACGCCCAGCGCGAGATCGACCTGCGCCGCCGCCTCCCGGAGGGCGTCCGCTGCTACACCGGCGACGACTTCCACTACCCGGAGCTGATCGCGGGCGACGAACAGGGCTTCTCGCACGCCCTGTTGGGCATCTTCGACCCACTGGGCCCGCTCGCGGCGGAGGCGGTACGCGTCCTCGACACGGGCGACAAGGACGGCTTCCGCAAGCTCCTGGACCCGACGGTGGAACTGTCCCGCCACCTCTTCCGGACCCCGACCCGCTACTACAAGACGGGCGTGGTCCTCCTCGCCTGGCTGGCCGGCCACCAGTCGCACTTCACCATGGTCGGCGGCCTCCAGTCGGCACGCTCGCTGCCGCATCTGGCGAAGGCGTACCAACTGGCGGACGGAATAGGCCTGTTCCCCGACCCCGCGCTGGCGGCGAGCCGTATGCGGTCGCTGCTGGCGGTGCACGGAGTGACGCAGTGAACACGGAGCTGACACGCCTGAGCATCAATCAGGAAACCCTGAAACAGTGGTCGTTGCCGGAACTCGCGACGGGCTGCGCGGCGGCCGGGATCGGCGCGGTCGGCCTCTGGCGGGCACCGGTCCAGGAGTACGGGGTCGACCGCGCGGCCAAGCTGATGCGCGACACCGGCCTCACGGTCACGAGCCTGTGCCGGGGCGGCTTCTTCACCGCCCTCGACCCGGCGGAACGGGAACGCGCGCTGGCGGACAACCGCACGGCGATCGACGAGGCGGCCACGCTCGGCACGGACACCCTGGTCCTGGTCTCGGGCGGACTGCCGCCCGGCAGCAGGGACTTGGCGGGAGCCCGGGAACGCATCGCGGACGCGCTGGCGGTGCTTGGCCCGTACGCGGAGGAGCGCGGGGTCCGTCTGGCGATCGAGCCGCTGCACCCGATGTTCGCCTCGGACCGGTGCGTGGTCTCGACCCTGGGCCAGGCGCTTGACCTGGCGGAACGCTTTCCGGCGTCGCAGGTGGGAGTGGTGGTCGACACGTACCACATCTGGTGGGACGACCTGGCGCCGACGCAGATCGCAAGGGCGGGAGCGGGCGGCCGCATCCACTCGTTCCAGGTGGCGGACTGGATCACGCCGCTCCCGGCGGGAGTGCTGCTGGGGCGGGGCCAGTTGGGGGACGGCAGCATCGACATGCGGAGCTTCAGGGAAATGGTCGACGCGACGGGGTTCGCGGGTGCGATCGAGGTGGAGATCTTCAACGAGGCGCTGTGGGGGAGGGAGGGGGGCGAGGCGTTGAAAGAGGTGGTGGAGCGGTACGGGGAGCACGTGTTGTAGCCGGGGTTCCCGGCGGGGAGGGCACCCGCCCGCCGCAGGCGCGACCCCCTCCCACAGTCCGAGTGCCTTCAACCCCCCTGCTAGTGACGCCCGTTCGGACTCGTACGCCGGATTGCCCACAGGAGGACCCCACCCAGTCCGACCAGGATCCCTGCTGCGGGGAGGACTGCACCGGCCGAGCCCGCACCGGTGTCAGGAAGGCTGCCGCCGCCTCCTCCGCCCCCACCGCCACCGTGCGGCTTGTCGCCCCCGTCGGTGGGTTTGCCGGAGTGGTCGGGCGGGGTCGTGGAAGGGTCCGGGTCCGGAGTGGTCGGGGAGGGGGACGTGGGCGTCGGCGTCGGCGTGGGAGTCGGTGTTGGCGTCGGAGTGGGAGTGGGCGTCGGAGTCGGAGTGGGAGTGGGCGTCGGAGTGGGAGTGGGAGTGGGAGTCGGAGTCGGCGTCGGAGTGGGCGTCGGAGTCGGCTCCGGCACGCAATGCGCGTACACGTCCCCGAGCCGCAGATCCAGCAGCGCCCCCGAGTAGACCGTCCTGCCGCCCTTGTCCTTCAGAACCCCCGTGGCCGTGATGTCCACCCCGGCCCGCGCCATCCCCACCCGCGACGCCGAGGAGCCCGACGGCTCCTGGTACGGCTGGTTGGTGATCGTCACCTGGCTCGTGCCCAGCTCGGCCGGGCGCCCCAGCTGGTCGCCGGTGACGTCCAGGGTGGTCGAGCCGACCGGGATCTCCTGCCCGAACGCCTCGATCCGGCCACCGGCCGTCCTCGCGTACGCGAGCGCGTAGGGCCCCACCGGCGGCGGCACGCACTCGGCGTAGGTGTCCAGGCTGCTCACCGTGCCGCCGGGCGCGGAAGGGGCGCGCGAGAGGCTCAGGAAGACCCGTGCCGGCGCCAGGCGCACCTCCAGCGCGGTCAACTGGCCCTGCGCGTACGCCTTCCCGGACTGGCTGGAGGTCCTGCTGACCTGGGTGCCCCGGACCGTGACGTACCTCAGTACGCCGTCCGGGTCGCTGAAGTCACCGGAGTCGTCGGGAGCGGGCACCCCCTCCGACTGGGCGGTTCCGTAACTCCCCGAGAAGGCCGTGAGCCCCAGCGGATCCACGGTGGGGAACCGGATGCCGATGAGCGTGGCGTCGGCGCCCTGGTCCTGGTGCGGGGCGGCGAGGACCGGTGCCGTGCCCCGCGCCGCAGCCGTCTGGGGCCCGGCACCGCCGAACGGGCTCACGGCCACCGCCGCCGCGATCACGACGGTGGCCGAACCGAGAGCCGTGCGGTGGGCAAAGTGCCTTCTGTCTGAGTGCGTCACGCGGAAATTCGCCCATAAAAATACCTTTTGCGGAACAGGGCGCACCGCGCGGACCGTCACATGGACGAGTGTTCTACTTCTTGCCGCCGCCCAGCACCTGCCCCAGCAGATCGCCGAGCCCACCCCCCGTACCGCCCGCCGGAGCCGTCCCCGCCGCCCCCGCGTTCTTCTGCTGCGTGACCCGCTTGGTCAGCACCGCCAGCACCACCGGCAGGGCGATCTCGATGGCCCGTGTCACCGAGGCCTCCGGCAGTCCGGTCTTCCTGGCGACCGCGCTCGCCACCGGCTTGGCCATCTTGCCGAGCATGCCGGCCATCATGCCGCCGCCCAGCAGTCCGCCCATGCCGCCGCCCAGCGTGGCCACGCCCTGGAGCGGCGGCTCGGACGCCTCGGCGAAGGCCTGCTGCACCTGTTCGGCCTCTTGCGGAGTGGCCGCCTCGGCCCGCTCGGTCAGCCCGCCGGCGAAGGCGGACGCGGTGGAGCTCACGACGTTCTGCGCGCCCGCCGCGTCCGTGCCCAGCACCCCGGCGATCTCGGAGAGCCTGTCGTCGCCGAGCTCGTTGAGTACGTCCTGCTCGAAGGAGTCGTTGTTCATGGCGAAAACGCTACGTCCGTGCCGAAATGTCGGCACCTTGTGGGCGGCCTCCCCGACTCCGCAGAATTTCTTCGTCCGCCCGTACAACCCTCGTCCCCCTTGGCGGGTCATACGTGGCATCAGGGCTTCCGGAGGAGGGGATCCGGGGGGATGCGCGGAAGCCTGAACGGGGAGGGGACGCTGGAGGGCCCGGTCGACGGACCGGGCCCTTTGGCTTGTACCGGTGGCTTGTACGGGTACGGGCCAGGCACGGACGCACCACCGCGGTCCGGGAGTTGTCCACAGGCCGCCCGCGCTGTCGGACCCCGGCGGTAACGTCGGATCATGTCGAGTTCAGGTGGGGCGGCGCCCGGTTTCGCCGTGGTCGAAGGGGTCCTTGAGCGGATCACCTACGCCAACGAGGACACCGGGTACACGGTCGGGCGGGTCGACACCGGGCGCGGGTCCGGGATGGGCGACCTGCTGACGGTGGTCGGCGCGCTGCTCGGGGCGCAGCCGGGGGAGTCCCTGCGGATGGAGGGGCGCTGGGGGTCGCATCCGCAGTACGGCAAGCAGTTCACCGTCGAGAACTACTCCACCGTCCTGCCCGCCACCATCCAGGGCATCCGCCGCTACCTCGGCTCCGGCCTGATCAAGGGCATCGGCCCGGTGATGGCCGACCGGATCACCACCCACTTCGGCGTCGACACCCTCGACATCATCGAGCAGCAGCCGAAGCGGCTCGTCGAGGTGCCCGGGCTCGGGCCCAAGCGGACGAAGATGATCGCCGCCGCCTGGGAGGAGCAGAAGGCGATCAAGGAGGTGATGATCTTCCTCCAGAGTGTCGGGGTGTCCACGTCCATCGCCGTACGGATCTACAAGAAGTACGCGGACGCCGCCATCTCCGTCGTGAAGAACGAGCCCTACCGGCTGGCCGCCGACGTCTGGGGCATCGGCTTCCTGACCGCCGACCGGATCGCCCAGGCCGTCGGCATCCCGCACGACAGCCCGCAGCGGGTCAAGGCCGGGATGCAGTACGCGCTCTCGCAGTCCACCGACCAGGGCCACTGCTTCCTCCCCGAGGAGCAGCTGATCAGCGACTCGGTGAAGCTCCTCCAGGTGGACACCGGGCTGGTCATCGAGTGCCTCGCCGAGCTGGCCGAGGAGCCGGAGGGGGTCGTGCGGGAGCGGGTGCCGGGGCCCGACGGCGGGGAGCCGGTGACGGCCGTCTACCTCGTGCCGTTCCACCGGGCGGAGCTCTCCCTCGCCGGGCAGGTCAACCGGCTGCTGCGGACCGGCGAGGACCGGATGCCGGGCTTCCGGGGCGTCGACTGGGACAAGGCGCTCGGGTGGCTCGCGCAGCGGACCGGGGCCACGCTCGCCCCCGAGCAGGAGGCCGCCGTCAAGCTGGCGCTGACCGAGAAGGTGGCGGTGCTGACCGGCGGTCCCGGCTGCGGCAAGTCGTTCACCGTACGGTCCGTGGTCGAGCTGGCGCGGGCGAAGAAGGCCAAGGTGGTGCTGGCCGCGCCGACCGGGCGGGCGGCGAAGAGGCTGTCCGAGCTGACCGGGGCGGACGCCTCCACCGTGCACCGGCTGCTCGAACTGAAACCGGGCGGCGACGCGGCGTACGACAAGGACCGGCCGCTGGACGCCGATCTGGTGGTGGTCGACGAGGCGTCCATGCTGGACCTGCTGCTCGCCAACAAGCTCGTCAAGGCAGTGGCACCCGGTGCACACCTGCTCCTCGTCGGTGACGTGGACCAGCTGCCGTCCGTGGGCGCGGGGGAGGTGCTGCGCGACCTCCTCGCCGACGGCGGCCCCGTACCGCACGTACGGCTCACCCAGATCTTCCGGCAGGCCCAGCAGTCCGGCGTCGTCACCAACGCGCACCGGATCAACTCCGGGAACCATCCGCTCACCCAGGGGCTCAGCGACTTCTTCCTCTTCGTCGAGGACGACACCGAGGAGGCCGGGCGGCTCACCGTGGACGTGGCGGCGCGGCGCATCCCGCAGAAGTTCGGGCTCGACCCGAGGCGCGACGTCCAGGTGCTGGCCCCCATGCACCGAGGCCCCGCCGGTGCGGGCAACCTCAACGGGCTGCTCCAGCAGGCCATCACCCCTGCCCGCCCCGACCTGCCCGAGAAGCGGTTCGGCGGGCGGACCTTCCGGGTCGGCGACAAGGTCACCCAGATCCGCAACAACTACGAGAAGGGCGCGAACGGCGTCTTCAACGGGACCGTGGGGGTCGTCACCGCGCTCGACGCCGTCGAGCAGACGCTGACCGTGCGCACCGACGAGGACGAGGAGGTCGGGTACGACTTCGACGAGCTGGACGAGCTGGCGCACGCCTACGCCGTCACCATCCACCGCTCCCAGGGGAGTGAATACCCGGCCGTGGTCATCCCGGTCACCACCGGCGCCTGGATGATGCTCCAGCGCAATCTGCTCTACACCGCCGTCACCCGGGCCAAGAAGCTGGTGGTGCTGGTCGGCTCGCGCAAGGCGATCGGGCAGGCCGTGCGGACGGTTTCGGCCGGGCGCCGGTGCACCGCGCTCGACCACCGGCTCGCCGGCAGCACGTACGTACAGATCCCCGCGCAAGCCCAGGGCGGCCATCGGTGGGAAACATCACCTGGGGGTTCCGGAACCGGGGCGAAGGGGGCAGGATGAGCAGGTTGGCGGCACTCAGTGCCGCGAATGGGCCTGTTGGCCGACCCCGAGTGCACTCTGCTGAGCCAAATGGGGGATGGTAGAGACAGTCAGGGCACCTCGAAGAAGAGGCACTACGTCGGTGAGGGATGACGTGAGCGAGAGCGACAACTCTGTAGTACTGCGGTACGGCGATGGCGAGTACACCTACCCGGTGATCGACAGCACCGTCGGCGACACGGGCTTCGACATCGGGAAGCTCAGGGCCCAGACCGGTCTGGTCACCCTCGATAGCGGATACGGCAACACCGCCGCCTACAAATCCGCCATTACCTACCTAGACGGTGAGCAGGGCATCCTGCGCTACCGCGGGTACCCCATCGAGCAGCTTGCCGAGCAGAGCAGTTTCCTGGAGACGGCCTACCTGCTGATCAACGGCGAGCTCCCGAAGGACGACGAGCTGTCGACCTTCAAGAACGAGATCACCCAGCACACGCTGCTGCACGAGGACGTCAAGCGGTTCTTCGACGGCTTCCCGCGCGACGCGCACCCGATGGCGATGCTGTCCTCGGTCGTCTCGGCGCTGTCCACCTTCTACCAGGACAGCCACAACCCGTTCGACGAGCAGCAGCGCCACCTCTCGACGATCCGGCTGCTGGCCAAGCTGCCGACGATCGCCGCGTACGCGTACAAGAAGTCGATCGGCCACCCCTTCGTCTACCCGCGCAACGACCTGGGTTACGTCGAGAACTTCCTGCGGATGACCTTCTCGGTCCCCGCCCAGGAGTACGTGCCGGACCCGGTCGTCGTCTCCGCGCTGGAGAAGCTGCTGATCCTGCACGCGGACCACGAGCAGAACTGCTCGACCTCCACCGTGCGTCTGGTCGGCTCCTCGCAGGCGAACATGTTCGCCTCGATCTCCGCCGGCATCAGCGCCCTGTGGGGCCCGCTGCACGGTGGCGCCAACGCGTCCGTCCTGGAGATGCTCGAAGCGATCCAGGCCGACGGCGGCGACGTCGACGCCTTCATCCAGAAGGTGAAGAACAAGGAGGACGGCGTCCGCCTGATGGGCTTCGGCCACCGGGTGTACAAGTCCTTCGACCCGCGCGCCAAGATCATCAAGGCTGCCGCGCACGACGTCCTCTCGGCCCTCGGCAAGTCCGACGAGCTGCTGGACATCGCGCTCAAGCTGGAGGAGCACGCGCTCTCCGACGAGTACTTCGTCTCGCGCAACCTCTACCCGAACGTGGACTTCTACACGGGTCTGATCTACCGGGCGATGGGCTTCCCCACCGACATGTTCACCGTGCTCTTCGCGATCGGCCGCCTTCCGGGCTGGATCGCGCAGTGGCACGAGATGATCAAGGAGCCGGGTTCGCGCATCGGCCGCCCGCGCCAGATCTACACGGGTGAGGTCCTTCGCGACTTCGTCCCGGTCGAAGAGCGCTGACCGGCCGCCGCTGATCTCCGCCGCTGACCCCCGCCGGTCCCCGGGCCGGGGATCCGGGGGTCGCCCCCGGTGAGCACAGCGAAAAGCGCCCCGCCGCCGATCCCCCCACGGGTCGACGATACGGGGCGCTTTCCTGTTCCCCGGATCGGATTCCCCCCACGGGATCCCAACCGGGCGTCTGTGTGTGCCCTGAACCTGAACTCGTACTGCGGTAGTGCCGGAACTGCTCGTCCTGCCGGTACTGCTGGTCGTGCCGTCCTGCCACCATGGCCGCGGTCCGCCGGGACCCGTACTGACGGGAGGGCCGCTCAAAGCTCCCCGGCATACGTGTCCCGGCCAACGCTTGCCGGGGACGTCCCCCAAGACATCCCACTGGTGAACGTCCCCCAAGACGTTCGTGGCATCGCCTCTTAGACTCGCGACCCCGGCCAATGGTTACCCCATGAACACAGTGATCTACGTCACTTCGCGTATGTCATGTGTTCGTGTACGTCATGTGAAGGTACGTAGCCGAAGGCTGTTTGTCACTACGAAGACGGACGAAAAAGCCATCGCGAATCCGGCGATCATCGGGTTGAGCAGCCCGGCGGCCGCCAGCGGCAGTGCGGCGACGTTGTAGCCGAAGGCCCAGAAGAGGTTTCCCTTGATGGTGGCCAGGGTCCGCCGGGACAGCCGGATCGCGTCGGCGGCCACCCGGAGGTCCCCGCGCACCAGGGTCAGATCCGCGGCCTCGATCGCCGCGTCCGTGCCGGTCCCCATGGCCAGCCCCAGTTCGGCGGTGGCGAGCGCGGCCGCGTCGTTGACCCCGTCGCCGACCATCGCCACCGTGCGGCCCGCCTCCTTCAGCCGGGTGACCACGGCGGCCTTGTCCTCGGGGAGCACCTGCGCGTACACCTCGGCGGGGCCGATGCCGACCTCGGCCGCCACCGCCTCCGCGACCGCCCGGTTGTCCCCGGTCAGCAGCACCGGCGTCAGCCCCAGCGCGCGCAGGCTCCGTACCGCCTCCGCACTGGTGTCCTTCACGGTGTCCGCGACGGTGAGCACCCCGCGCGCCTCGCCGTCCCAGGCGACCACGACGGCGGTACGTCCCCGGGCCTCGGCCGCCGCCTTCGCGTCGGCCAGTGCGGACGGCAGCTCCACGGCCCGGTCGGTGAGCAGCTTCTCCTGCCCCACCCACACCTCACGCCCCTCGACCACACCCGTGACCCCGAGCCCGGGGACGTTCACGAAGTCGGTGACCTCGGGCAGGGAGTCACCGGCTCCCGCCGCGACGGCCCGTGCGATCGGGTGCTCGGACGCGTGTTCCAGCGCCCCTGCCAGCCGCAGCAGTTCGGCCCGGTCCGTCCCGTCGGCGGGCAGCACGTCCGCCAGTTCCATCCGGCCGGTGGTCACCGTCCCCGTCTTGTCGAGTACGACGGTGTCCACCCGCCGCGTCGACTCCAGCACCTCGGGCCCCTTGATCAGGATGCCGAGCTGGGCGCCGCGCCCCGTACCGACCATCAGCGCGGTCGGCGTGGCCAGTCCCAGCGCGCACGGGCAGGCGATGATCAGCACCGCCACGGCGGCCGTGAAGGCGGCGGTCGGGTCGCCGGTGACCAGCAGCCAGGTCACCAGCGTGCCCAGCGCGATCAGCAGCACGACGGGCACGAAGACGGCCGAGATGCGGTCGGCGAGCCGCTGCACCTGGGCCTTGCCGTTCTGCGCGTCCTCCACCATCCGCGCCATCCGCGCCAGCTGGGTGCCGGCGCCGACCGAGGTGGCCTCGACGACGAGCCTGCCGCCCGCGTTCACGGTCGCCCCGGTCACCGGGTCGCCCGGACCGACGTCCACCGGCACCGACTCCCCGGTGAGCATGGACGCGTCCACGGCGGAGCTGCCCTCGACGACCACGCCGTCCGTGGCGACCTTCTCCCCGGGCCGTACGACGAAACGGTCGCCCACACCCAGCTCACGTACCGGAATACGGGCTTCCCGGCCGCCGCGCAGCACCGTCACGTCCTTGACGCCCAGGTCCATCAGGGTCCGCAGCGCGGACCCCGCCCGGCGCTTGGAGCGGGCCTCCAGCCAGCGGCCGAGCAGGATGAACACGGTGACCCCTGCGGCCACTTCGAGATAGACCGTGGACGGCGAACCGGTGCGCGAGACGGTGAAGGAGAAGCCGTGCCGCATCCCCGGCATCCCCGCGTCCCCCAGGAACAGCGCCCACAGCGACCACCCGAAGGCGGCCAGCGTGCCGACCGAGACGAGGGTGTCCATGGTCGCGGCGCCGTGCCGCAGATTGGTCCAGGCGGCCCGGTGGAAGGGCAGCGCACCCCAGACGACGACCGGGGCGGCCAGCGTCAGCGACAGCCACTGCCAGTTGTCGAACTGCAGGGCGGGGACCATCGAGAGCAGGATCACGGGCGCGGCGAGCACGGCGGAGACGGTCAGCCGCTGCCGCAGCGCGGTCAGTTCGAGATCGGCCGGCTCCCCGGCGTCCGCCGCCCCGGGCGCCTGCTCGGGCGGCGCAGGCTCCTCAGCCGTGTACCCCGTCTTCTCGACGGTCGCGATGAGGTCCGCGACCCTGACCGCCCCTTCGTCGTACGCGACCCTCGCCTTCTCGGTCGCGTAGTTGACGGTGGCGGCGACGCCCTCCATCCGGTTGAGCTTCTTCTCGATGCGGGCCGCGCAGGAGGCGCAGGTCATCCCGCCGATGCTCAGCTCGACATGGCCGTCGAGGACGGGGGGTCCAGCGGGTTCGGCGGCTGGACCGGGGGCGGGTGCGGGGTCGGAGGTGGCGCTGTTCATTCGGGGAGGCTCCAGGGAACACCGGGAAAACGGACCGGGCCGTACCCGACCAGTATGGGCAACCGGCGGATACGGCCCGAAACGCGGCGGTACGGCAGGTCAGACGGTGCCGACCAGCTCGTAGCCCGCCTCGTCGACGGCGGCGCGCACCGCCTCCTCGTCCAGCGGGGCGGCCGAGACGACGGTGACCAGACCGGTCGAGGCGACCGCCTTGACCGACTCGACACCGGCGATCTCGGAGACCTCGCCGGAGATGGCGCCCTCGCAGTGCCCGCAGGTCATGCCCTTCACCTGGTACACGGTGGTGACGGCGCCCACCTGCACGTCGGCCGCACCGGTCGAACCGCAGTTGCCGGTGGGGGAGCAGCAGGAGCCGGAGGCCTCGGTGGTCTCGTCGGCGGCGGGGGTCTGGGTGTCAGCGGACATGGTGGGTGCTCCTCTTCGAAGACTTCGCGTGGCGTACTGGCCGGCCGTACAGACAGGGCATCGCACGGGGCGGTCATGGTGCGCAGGGCCGTTCACGGGACTGCCGTGACTCCCTGACACACCACACACTATACCCCTAGGGGGTATCAAATTCAGTTCCCCCGACGCTCTTCCCCGGCAACGCACCCCTCGCTGGGTTAAATATCCCGTATGTCACATACGGGGACGCTCATCCTGATCATGGCCATCGCGGTGCTCGCACCCCTCCTCGCGTACTCGCTCGGCCGCTGGCTGCCGGTGCCGCTCGTCATCTTCGAGATCCTGCTCGGCATCCTCATCGGACCCGACGTCCTGGACTGGGCCCACTCGGACGCCGTCATCGACGCGCTCTCGGAGCTCGGCCTGGCGATGCTGATCTTCCTGGCGGGGTACGAGATCGAGTTCGGCAAGGTCCGCGGCGACACGCTGACACGGTCCATCTGGTCCTGGCTGATCGCGCTGGGCCTGGGCCTCGGCCTCGGCACCCTGCTCGCGAACCTCGGCGACGACGGCGGCTTCAGCAAGGGCGTCTTCATCGGCACCGCCCTGACCAGCACCGCACTGGGCACCGTCCTGCCCGTCCTGCGCGACTCCGGCGAACTCGGCGGCCGGTTCGGCACCGTGATGATGGCCTTCGGCTCCGTCGGCGAGTTCGGGCCGATCATCGCGATGGCCCTGCTGCTCAGCGGACGCAGCGCCTGGCAGTCCACGGCACTGCTCGCCGCCTTCGCCGTACTGACGGCGGCCGCGGTGTTCTGGGCGCTGCGCCCCAAGCCGCCGTGGTTCGCCCGCATCATCGCCAAGACCCTGCACACCAGCGGCCAGTTCGCGGTCCGCCTGGTGGTGCTGCTGCTCGCGCTGATGCTGGGGGCCTCCCAGGTGCTCGGCCTGGACGTGCTGCTCGGCGCGTTCGCCGCCGGACTGATCACCCGGCTGGTGCTGAACGGGGCCGCCCCCGGCAGCAGCGAGGAAATCCTCGGCAAGGTCGAGGCGATGGGCTTCGGCTTCCTGGTGCCGGTGTTCTTCGTGGTCACCGGCATCGAGTTCGATCTGCGCTCGCTGCTGGACGGGGGCCGGGCGCTGCTCCTGCTGCCGGTCTTCCTCGCCCTGTTCGTCGTCGTACGGGGACTGCCGGTGTACGCCCTCGCGCCGCGCGACCTGGCCCGCAGGGACCGCACCGCCCTGATGCTCTTCAGCTCCACCGCGCTGCCGCTGATCGTCGCCATCACCACCATCGGCCTCGACGACGAGGTCCTCGTCGCGAGCGAGGCGGCGGCCCTGGTCGGGGCGGGCATGGTCTCGGTCCTGCTCTTCCCGCTGCTGGCGCTGAAGTGCCGCTCGGGCAGCGGGGAGACGCCGGGCCCGGGGAGGCTGGAAGCGGAGTCGTGGTGACGGACCGGGCGCGACGACCCGGCGTGCGTACGACACGGCGCGGCTACGAAGCGGGGCCCCGGACCGGCGGCCGGATCGCGGCCGGCCGGGGGCGGGGCCCTGTGGCGTCGAACGGTGCGGGGGCGGGCGCGGGGCCGGGCGCCGGCCCCCGGTCCTGCTTCCTGGTGCCTGCTCCCTAGTCCCTGCGGCCTCTGTTGCCGGGACGGTTCGCCACCCAGCGCCGGATCGTGTCCGCGTACCAGTAGGGCTTGCCGCTCTCCACGTGGTCCGGAGCGGGCAGCAGCCCGTGCTTGCGATACGAGCGCACGGTGTCCGTCTGCACCTGGATGTGCGCGGCGATCTCCTTGTACGACCAGAGCTTGCGGTCCGTCATCTGTGCACCTCCCTGCGAAGGCCGCAGCCACGGCCGGGGGGCCGTCGGGGGAGCTGCGGCGTTCGCTGGCGATCACTCAGCCTCTGCCCCGTGAACGACGCTCAGTGAGGGAGAGGTTGGGGCTGTGGTGCGCCTGTGACGGAAGACCCGCGTAATGGCGACATGTGTGACGGGAGGTGCACTTACATGACGGAAGTGGTGCAAGGGAAGGACGGGACACACCGGGCGGGGGGGGGGGGGGGGGGGGGGGTGGGAGTGGGGGGGGGGGGGGGGGAGGGGGGGGGGGGGGGGTGGGGGGGGGGGGGGGGGGGGTTTTTTTTGTTCCCCCCCACAGCAGGAGA
>NZ_JBVIMX010000002.1:84752-86517 GCF_055579625.1 Streptomyces sp. NPDC032721
GGAAGAGGAGAAGGCAAAAAAAACACCCCCCCCCCCCCCCCCCCCCCCCCCCCCCCCCCCCCCCCCCCCCCCCCGCCCGGGGGTGTAATGCGAAGGTGCCCGGGATTCCGGACGGGGCGGGCTCTCGGCCGGTCTTACGCCCCGCACGACCGCAGGAACTGCCGTGTCCGCCGCGCGATCGGCAGCGGCTTCTCCGGCGGGCACGGGTACATGTCCTGCTCCACGATCGCGAACAGCTCCGCCCCCTGCCGTTCCGCGAGCCGCTGCGCCGCCGCCAGTACGGGCTCCAGGGGCGGTTCCCCGTAAGGCGGTTCGCACATCACGCCGAGGTCGACGGCGGGTCCGAACGGCACGTCGCCGTCCCGCACCTGGGCCAGCAGCCCCGGATCGACCTGCTTGAGGTGCAGATAGCCGATCCGTTCGCCGTACCTCTCGATGAGCGCGAGGCTGTCGCCGCCGCAGTAGGCGTAGTGCCCGGTGTCCAGGCACAGCGAGACCAGGTCGCGGTCGGTCGCGTCGAGCAGCCGGACCACGTTCTCCTCGGTGTCGATGTGGGTGTCGGCATGCGGATGGACCACCACCCGCAGCCCGAACTCCTCGTGCACCTGGCGCGACAGCCGCTCGGTCTGCGCGGCCAGGGTGCGCCACTGCCCGGGGGTGAGGACGGCGTCCTCCAGGGGTTCGCCGGTCCTGTCGTCCCGCCAGAACGCCGGGATCATCACCAGGTGCCCGGCGCCCACCGCACGCGCGTGCCGGGCCACCCGGGAGACGTGCGACCAGGTGTCCTGCCAGCGGGACGCGCCGTCGTGGTGCAGCGCGGTGAAGACCGTACCGGCGGAGACGCGCAGCCCCCGGTCCGCCAGCTCCCGCCCCAGCAGGGCCGGATCGTCCGGCAGGTATCCGTACGGGCCCAGCTCGATCCACTCGTACCCGCTCGCCGTGACCTCGTCCAGAAAGCGCTGCCAGGGCACCTGGGCGGGATCGTCGGCGAACCACACCCCCCACGAGTCGGGGGCGGATCCGATCCTGAGGCGCGTCAGGTCTCCCGTTGCTCCTTCGGTGGTCATGGGGCGCAGCCTTCCGGCGGGCGGGGAGGGGTGTCAAGGGAGCCGTGGGGGCGGGGGGTTGGTCCGTAAGGGCAGGCCACTGACTGTTGACAGTGTTCGGCGTGCGCGGATAGACCGTTAGGTCCTGTACGTCTTGGGGCCGGGCGGCCGGCCCGGCCGGGAGTGCGGGGAGCGACGCGGGAAGGGCGGTGGCCGTGCGGGAGCTGATCGCGATGGGGCGGCTCGGGGTGGACCTCTATCCGCTGCGGGCGGGGGTCTCCCTGGACCGGGTGGAGACCTTCGGGAGGTTCCTCGGCGGGTCGGCGGCGAACGTGGCGGTGGCCGCGGCGCGGCTGGGTGTGGACACCGCGCTGGTCTCCCGTACCGGGGCCGACCCGTTCGGGGTGTTCCTGCGCAGGGAACTGGGCGGCTTCGGGGTGGACGCGCGGTGGGTGACCGAGGTCCCGGCGCACCCCACCCCGCTCACCTTCTGCGAGGTCTTCCCGCCCGACGACTTCCCGCTGTACTTCTACCGGCGGCCCACGGCCCCCGACCTGGAGATCCGTACCGAGGAACTGGACCTCGACGCGATCCGCGCGGCCCGCGTCTTCTGGGCGACCGGCACCGGGGGGGGGGGGGGGGAAAAAAAAAAAAAAAAAACGAAAGCAGGCGCCACCACGGCGCGCACCACACCCCCCCACCTCGCCCCATACTTACGG
>NZ_JBVIMX010000002.1:86527-100817 GCF_055579625.1 Streptomyces sp. NPDC032721
GACTTGGAGGTCTGGATCGAGAAATTGGACCTGGACGGGATCCGTGTGGCCGGTTTTTTTTGGGCGATCGAAACGGGGTTGTGCACACACCCCAGCCGGGACGCGACCCTGGCGGCACTCGCGGCCAGGTCGCGCACCGCGCACACCGTGCTGGACCTGGACTGGCGGCCGGTGTTCTGGGAGGGGGACGAGGATCCCGGGCGGTACTACGCCCGGGCGCTGAGCCACGCGACGGTGGCGGTCGGCAACATCGACGAGTGCGAGATCGCCACCGGGTTGCGTGAACCGGGCGCCGCCGCGCGGAAGTTGCTGGCGGGCGGGGTCGAGCTGGCGGTGGTCAAACAGGGCCCCGCGGGCGTACTGGCCGTGCACCGGGACGGCACGGTCGCCGAGGTGCCGCCGCTGCCGGTGAAGGTGCTGAACGGGCTCGGGGCGGGCGACGCGTTCGGCGGGGCGCTGTGCCAGGGACTGCTCGCCGGGTGGCCGCTGGAGCGGGTGATCCGGCGGGCGAACGCGGCCGGGGCCCTCGTGGCCGGGCGGCTGGAGTGCTCGTCGGCGATGCCGTACGAGGACGAGATCGAGGACCTTCTCAGGGAGGACGGGGCATCGTGAACGACACGCGTCTCCACGTACCGGCGCGGAGCCCGCACACGGGTCCCTACGCCGTGGACATCGGCCCCGGCCTGCCGGGAAGCGAGGACTGGCGGTACACCGCACTGCGCGTGCTGGAGCTCAGGGCCGGGGGCTCGCACCACCTGGCCACCGGGGAGTACGAGTGGATCGTGCTGCCGCTGGCCGGATCGTGCAGCGTGCTGGTCGACGGGGAGATCTTCGAACTGCTGGGCAGGAAAGGGGTGTTCGCGGGCGCGAGCGACTTCTGCTACCTGCCGCGCGGCGCGCACGCCCAGATCGCCTCCGGGGAGGGCGGCCGGTTCGCCCTCGCCGGAGCCAGCTGCGGGCGCCGGCTGACGGCCCGCCGCGGCGGCGCGTCCGAGGTCCCCGTGGAGCGGCGGGGGAGCGGGACGACGGCCCGCGAGGTGCGGAACTTCGCGGCGGCGGACGTCTTCGCGTGCGACCGGCTGATCGCGGTGGAGGTGGTGACCCCCGGGGGCAACTGGTCCTCGTACCCGCCGCACAAGCACGACGAGTACCTGCCGGGGCGGGAATCGGCGCTGGAGGAGATCTACCACTACGAGTTCGAGGACGCGTCCGCCGCCGGCTACCAACGGATCTCGCCCTCCCGCACGGGCGGCGCGGACCTCCTCGCCGAGGTCCGCTCCGGCGACACGGTCCTGGTCCCCGACGGCTGGCACGGCCCGTCGATCGCCCCGCCGGACCACGCCATGTACTACCTCAACGTGATGGCGGGCCCGGGCCCCGACCGGGAGTGGAACATCCGCTTCCACCCGGACCACGGCGACGGCTACACGTGACACCCGGCAGCCCGGCCGCCGAGCCGCCCGGAAGCCCGGCCGCCCGCAGCCCCGTCACCCCTCGACCCCCGGAGGCCCCATGCCCACCTCCCGCACCCGCCGTCTCACCACCGCCCAGGCCCTCCTGACCTTCCTCACCCACCAGTTCAGCGAACACCGGGGCCTGCGCCACCGCCTCATCACCGCCACCTGGGGCATCTTCGGCCACGGCAACGTCGCGGGAATCGGCCAGGCCCTGACCGAGCTCCAGGATGGCGGCGGCCACGTCCCGCCCGCCCAGCAGCTCGCCGAATTCGAGTCCGCTGAATCCCATTTCCCTGGCCGGAAGTTCACCGAAGCGGAGATCCGGGCCGGGGAGAGCCACACCGACCAGCCCCACGGCCCCCGCCCCCACGCCATGCCCTTCCTCCAGGGCCGCAACGAGCAGGCCATGGTGCATGCCGCCGTCGCCTACGCCCGCCAGCGGAACCGCCTCTCCACGCACGCCGTCACCACCTCCATCGGCCCCGGCGCCACCAACCTCGTCACCGGCGCCGCCCTCGCCACCGTCAACCGCCTCCCGGTCCTCCTCCTCCCGGGCGACACCTTCGCCGCCCGCCCCGCCGACCCCGTCCTCCAGCAGCTCGAAGTCCCCTACGCCGGGGACGTGTCGGTGAACGACTGCCTGCGCCCGGTCTCGAAGTACTTCGACCGGATCACCCGGCCCGAGGCCCTGATCCCCGCCGCCCTCGCGGCGATGCGGGTGCTCACCGACCCGGTGGACACGGGGGCGGTCACCCTCGCCCTGCCCCAGGACGTACAGGCGGAGGCGTACGACTGGCCGGAGGAGTTCTTCGCGGACCGGGTGTGGCGGGTACGGCAGCAAGAGCCGGACCAGCGCGACCTGTTCGACGCCGTACAGGCGATCCGGGCCGCCCGCAGGCCGCTCCTCGTCGCAGGCGGTGGCGTCCACCACAGCCGTGCCGAATCCGCGCTCACCCGCCTCGCCGACAGCACTGGCATCCCCGTCGCCGCCACCCAGGCGGGCAAGGGGTCCCTCCCGTACGACCATCCGGCCGACGTCGGCGGCATCGGCCACACCGGCACCGCCGCCGCCAACCACCTCGCCCGCACCGCCGACCTGGTGATCGGCGTCGGCACCCGCTGGACCGACTTCACCACCGCGTCCGCCACCCTCTTCCAGCACCCCGGTGTCCGCTTCGTCAACCTCAACGTCGCCGCCTTCGACGCCCACAAGATGGCCGGGCTGAGTCTCGTCGGGGATGCCGCCGCCGGGCTCGCGGCCCTCGGTGCGGCGCTCCGGGAGCGCACCGCCGACGGCGAGCACCCCGCCGGATTCCGCGTGGCAGCGGCCTACCGGGACGAATGCCGTGCGGCGAAGGAGCGCTGGGAGCGGACCGTGACCGCCGCCTACGCCGCCCCCGACGACAAGGCCGTCCCCACCCAGGCCCAAGTCCTCGGCGTACTCGACACATTGGTCACCCACGAGGACATCCTGATCAACGCCGCCGGCTCCCTCCCCGGCGACCTCCACAAGCTCTGGCGGACCCGCTCCCGCGACCAGTACCACGTCGAATACGGGTACTCCTGCATGGGTTACGAGATCCCGGCCGCCATCGGCGTCCAGCTCGGCGCCCCGGGACGGCCCGTCTGGGCGCTGGTCGGCGACGGGACGTACCTCATGAACCCGACCGAAATCGTCACCGCCGTACAGGAGCGTCTGCCCATCAAGGTGGTGATCCTCGACAACCACGGGTATGCCTCCATCGGCGGTCTCTCCGAGGCCGTCGGCGGCGAGCGCTTCGGGACGGCGTACCGCTTCAGGAGCGAGGACGGCACGTACACCGGGGAGCCGCTGCCCGTGGACCCGGCAGCCAACGCGGCCTCCCTCGGAATGCGTACGATCCGCGCCCGCACCATCGGTGACCTGCGGGAAGCCCTCGCCGAGGCCCGCCGGAGCACCGTTCCCACATGTGTCTACGTCGAGACCGAAACGGCAGACACAGTGTCGGGGGCCCCGGCGGCGGACGCGTGGTGGGATGTTCCCGTGGCCGAGACCGCGACCCGCCCGTCGGCGGCCTCGGCACGCGAAGAGTACGACCGGCACGTCGCAGCCCGACGCCACCACCTCTGAAGGAGTGCAGTACATGAAGACCGTCAACCACTGGATCGGTGGCAAGACCGTCGAGGGTGCGTCGGGCAACTGGGGCCCGGTCACCGACCCGGCCACCGGCTCGCCGGACACCCGGGTCGCGCTCGCCTCCGTCGAGGAGGTCGACGCGGCCGTCGCCTCCGCGAAGGCCGCCTACGCGAGCTGGGGCACCTCCTCCCTCTCCGCGCGCACCGCGATCCTCTTCCGCTACCGCGCCCTGCTGGACGCCCACCGTGACGAGATCGCCGCCCTGATCACCGCCGAGCACGGCAAGGTGCACTCGGACGCGCTCGGCGAGGTGGCCCGCGGCCTGGAGATCGTCGAGCTGGCCTGCGGCATCACCACGCAGCTCAAGGGCGAGCTCTCCACCCAGGTCTCCAACCGGGTGGACGTCTCCTCGATCCGCCAGTCGATCGGCGTCGTGGCCGGCATCACGCCGTTCAACTTCCCGGCCATGGTGCCGATGTGGATGTTCCCGATCGCCGTCGCCTGCGGCAACACCTTCGTACTGAAGCCCTCCGAGAAGGACCCCTCCGCGTCCCTGCTCCTCGCCCAGCTCGCCACCGAGGCCGGACTGCCGGACGGCGTCCTCAACGTCCTGCACGGTGACAAGGTCGCCGTCGACCGCCTCCTGGAGCACCCGGACGTCGCCGCCGTCTCCTTCGTCGGCTCGACCCCGATCGCCCGCCACATCCACGCCACCGCCTCCGCCCACGGCAAGCGCGTCCAGGCACTCGGCGGCGCCAAGAACCACATGCTGGTCCTCCCGGACGCCGACCTCGACGCGGCGGCCGACGCGGCCGTCTCGGCGGCGTACGGTTCGGCCGGCGAGCGCTGCATGGCGATCTCGGCCGTCGTGGCCGTCGGCTCCATCGGCGACGAGCTCGTCTCGAAGATCGTCGAGCGCGCCCGGAAGATCAAGATCGGCCCCGGCAACGACCCGACGTCCGAGATGGGCCCGCTGATCACCGCCGCCCACCGCGACAAGGTCGCCTCGTACGTCACGGGCGCCGCCGCCCAGGGCTCCAAGGTCGTCCTCGACGGCACCGGCTACACCGTCGAGGGCTTCGAGAACGGCCACTGGATCGGCCTCTCCCTCCTCGACCACGTGCCGACCGACTCCGACGCCTACCGCGACGAGATCTTCGGCCCGGTGCTCTGCGTCCTGCGCGTTGACACCTACGAAGAGGGCGTCGCCCTCATGAACGCCTCGCCCTTCGGCAACGGCACCGCGATCTTCACCCGCGACGGCGGCGCCGCCCGCCGCTTCCAGCTGGAGATCGAGGCCGGCATGGTCGGCGTCAACGTGCCGATCCCGGTCCCGGTCGGCTACCACTCCTTCGGTGGCTGGAAGGACAGCCTCTTCGGCGACCACCACATCTACGGCAACGACGGCATCCACTTCTACACCCGCGGCAAGGTCACCACGACCCGCTGGCCCGACCCGGCCGACGCCCCCTCCGGCGTCGACCTCGGCTTCCCCCGCAACCACTGATCCCCCGACCGGCTGCCCCGCCGGTCCACCCCGCCCCACCCACCCTCACCGGTGGGGCACCGACAGCGGCCCGTACCGAACCCACCTCACCGGGTCCGGTACGGGCCGCCGTCCTTTCCGCCGTCCCTCTTCCTGACCTCCGTAGGACATGTGTCATGGGTGGCGCGTCATGGGTGGCGCAGTGCGGTGGCCGTCACCGGTACGTACTCCAGGTCGCGCAGGGCCTCCATGACGGCCGGGAGTGCCTCGACCACCGCCGGATTGCTGTCGTCGAGCAGTACGGTGCCGCCCGGCACCACCCCGTCGAGCACCCGGTCACGCACCGCCTGCGCGCCAGTGGCGCCATGGCCTGCGGCGCGCACCCCGCCGAGGATCTGGGTGAGGCCCAACTCCCGGCAGACCGCTGCCACTTCACCGTTCGACACGCCGTGCGGCGGGCGCACCAGCGTCGGCCTGCGGCCCGTCACCTGGGTGATGACCCGCTGGGTCTGCGCGAGCTGTCTGCGTACCTCCCGGGCCGGTACGTCGGTCAGCCGGGGCCGGGTCCAGGTGCCGTTGCCCACCTCGTGCCCCTCCGCCACCATCCGCAGCAGCAGATCCGGGTGGGCGAAGACCGGCACCCGCCCCGTCACGAAGAACGTCGCGGGCACCGCCTCGTCCGCCAGTACGTCCAGCAGCGCGGCGGTGTGCGGCCCGGGACCGCCGTCGAAGGCCAGCGCCACGCACTTCTCGGCCCGGCAGTCCACCGGGACGTCGGCGGAACTGCCCGCCGCCCCGCTCAGCAGGGTCGCGGCGATCAGCGCGACGGCGGCGATCAGGGAACGCAAGCGTCTGTTCACCGCACACCGGTACCAGCGGAGGGCACCCCCACAAACGCGGCGCCCACCGCAGGTCACCCGGTCAGCGCGTCAACGTACTGCTGACGCCGTGCGGGTGGCGGCGCAGACGGCGTACGTCCCGATGACCACGGTCGCCCCCGTCTCCTCGTCCTCCACGATCCGCGCCCGCAGCCCGCCGCGCACCATCGCCCGCGCCGTCCGGGGCGCCTGCCGCTCGCTGGTCTCGATCAGCAGGTGGCCGTTGGGTGCCAGCCACCGGGTGGCCTCCGCCGTCACCCGCCGCTGGACGTCCAGACCGTCCGCACCGCCGTCCAGCGCGACATGCGGCTCGTGGTCGCGCGCCTCGGACGGCAGCAGCGCGATGTCGTCCGTGGGTACGTACGGGGCGTTCGCCACCAGTACGTCGACACGGCCGCGCAGCGCACGCGGCAGCGGCGCGTACAGATCGCCCTCGAACACCTTCCCGCCCACCGCGGTGACGTTCCGCCGCGCACAGGCCACGGCGGCGGGCTCCACGTCGGCGGCGTACAGCTCGATGCCCGGCAGCTCGGCCCCGAGCACCGCGGCCACCGCACCCGACCCGCAGCACAGATCGAGCACCACCGCACCGGACCGGCGGGCCGCCGCCAGTCTCAGGGCGTGCCCGGCCAGGAACTCGGTGCGCGGCCGGGGCACGAACACCCCGGCATCCACCGAGATGCGCCGCCCGCAGAACTCCGCCCAGCCCAGCACGTGTTCCAGCGGCAGCCCTTCGACCCGCCGACGCACCATGGCGTCCAGCTCCTCGGGCGTACGAGCGGTGGCGAACAGCAACTCCGCCTCGTCCTCGGCGAACACACAGCCTGCGGTACGGAGCCGGCCGACCACCGCGGAGGTGGACATCACGGAGCGGGCAGAGGAAGCAGCGGAAACGGAAGAAACAGCGGGGGAAGCCAGGGATATCGACATCGGAGAGCCTTTCGGTACGACCGAGGGCGCTCTGACGGATCCGTGACGACTACAACAGAGTCGAACGACCGTGAGGCGAGAGCACCCAACCTGCGACAGCGGTAATGGGTCTCACCTCCTCGGTCCGGGCCCGCACGGACGGCGGGCAACACGACGAGACCCTACCGCGCAGGTCAGGGCCTGTACAGGGGCCGTTACGCGAAGTCCCAGGTGAGCATCGCGAACACGCCGTCCGGCTTCGCCCCGGCCGCCGCGTACGTCGCGAGCGCCGCCTCGTTGTCCGTGTCCACCCCGACCCACATGTCGTAACAGCCGCGCGCCCGCGCCTCGTCGGCCAGCGCCAGGGTCAGCGCGCGCCCGAGGCCGCGCCGCCGGTGGCCCTCGTCGACCGACAGCTCGTACAGGCACATCTCCACGCCCTTGTCCGGGTGCAGCATCTCGATGCCCGAGACCATCCCGGCGGCGAACCCGTCCACGTACGCGATCAGCATCAGATGGCCGGGCGCGGCCAGGAAGCGGGCGGCCCACTCCTCGCGGGCGGGGCCGTCGTAGAGGTGCTGGGCGGCGAGGAGTTCGGCGGTGGTGGTGGCGCGGCGGATCTCCATGCGACGGGCCCTTCCATGAGGCGTCCGGGAACGGGACGTACAACGGGACGTACAGCGGGACGTACACCGACTGCGGTACGGCGGCGCGGACCCGTACTCCCCGGGGAGGCCCGCCGGTTCCGCCTGGCGGCATCCTAGGCGCGGCGAACGGCCGCTTAGGGTCGGGAGTATGGAGAATCCCCTTCGCCGACGGCCGGGCGCACGCCTGCGCGGCCGCCGGCTCGCCGCCGTGACCGCGGCGCTCGCCGTGCTGGTGGGCGGAGGTGTCTGGGCAGGTGTCGCCGCCGCCGCGGACGACCCGGTCCCCGTGCACAGGTCCGACCAGGTGCTCCCGATGCCGGGCGCACGCATCGACACCTCCTTCTTCACCGACGGTACGAAGCAGCGCAGGCCCGCCGTCCTCATCGGCCACGGCTTCGGCGGCAGCAAGAACGACGTCCGCGCCCAGGCCGAGAAACTGGCCCGCCAGGGCTACGCCGTGCTGACCTGGTCCGCCAGGGGCTTCGGCAGGTCCGGCGGGAAGATCGGGCTCAACGACCCGGACGCCGAGGTCAAGGACGTGTCCCGGCTGCTCGACTGGCTGGCCGCCCGCGACGACGTACAGCTGGACAAGGACGGCGACCCGCGCGTCGGCGTCACCGGCGGCTCGTACGGCGGCGCGATCTCGCTGCTCGCCGCCGGGTACGACAAGCGCGTCGACGCCATCGCGCCCGCCATCACCTACTGGAACCTGGCCGACGCGCTCTTCCCCGACGGTGTCTTCAAGAAACTGTGGGCGGGCATCTTCGTCACCACCGGCGGCGGCTGCGCCCGCTTCGAACCGGAGCTGTGCGCGCTGTACGAGCGGGTGGCAGTCGCCGGGAAGCCCGACGACGCGGCCCGCAAGACCCTCGAAGCGCTCAGCCCTTCGGCGGTCGCGGACCGCATCAAGGTGCCCGCGCTGATCGTCCAGGGGCAGAGCGACTCGCTGTTCCCGCTGAGCCACGCGGACGCCATGGCGAAGGCGATCAGCGCCAACGGCGCACCGGTCGCGGTCGACTGGATCGCCGGCGGCCACGACGGCGGCGACATGGAGGACGCCCGCGTCGAGGGCCGGATCGCGAACTGGTTCGACAAGTACCTCAAGGACGACAAGTCCGCCGGCACCGGCCCCGCCTTCCGCGTCACCCGTACCGGAGGCGTCGACTCCACCAACGGCAGCGCCCAGCTGCGCGGCGCCGACGCGGACCGCTACCCCGGACTGCGCAACGACCTCAAGGACGTCCCCCTCACGGGCGGCGGCCCCGGCGCGGGACCGGCAGGCGGCCTCTTCCCGGGCCAGGACGGCGCCTCCGCCCCGGCGGGCGCACCGGAAGGTGGCGCTCCACAAGGTGGCGCACAGGACGCCGGTCCGCAGACCAGGTCCGCTGCCTCCGCCGCCCCCGGCTCCGCCCCCGCCCGCCGCACCGCCGAGCAGACCTTCGTCAACCCGGCCGGTGCCAACCCGCCCGCCATCTCCGGGGTCCCCGGCATCGGCGGCGCGCTCTCCCAGTTCTCCGGGCTCGGCGTCGGGCTCTCGCTCGACTTCCCCGGCCAGTACGCCCGTTACGAATCCGCACCGCTGACCACCGGCGTCCAGGTCACCGGCTCGCCGACCGTCAAGGTCAAGGTGAAGTCCGACCGGGACGACATGGTCCTCTTCGCCAAGGTCTACGACGCGAGCGCGAACGGACAGCAGACCCTCCCGCACCAGCTCGTCACCCCGGTCCGGATCACCGGCGCCAAGGCGGGGAAGACGGTCGAGCTGAAGCTGCCGGCCATCGACCACAAGTTCCAGGCCGGGCACCGGATGCGGCTGCTGCTCACCTCGACCGACCTCGGCTACGCCTCCCCGGCCGAACCGGCGACGTACACCGTCACCCTCGACGGCGGGCTGCGGGTCCCCACCGACCCGCAGCTGGCGACCGCGTCCAGCGGGCTGCCCGCCTGGGTGTGGGCACTGCCGCTGGCCGGCCTGGTGATCGCGGGCGGCCTGCTGTTCGGCGCCCGCCGCCGGGTCGCCGCACCGGCCCCGGACCCGGCGCTCGCCGACGTACCGCTCCAGATCACCGACCTGAGCAAGCGGTACGGCAAGTCCGGCGACCGGTACGCCGTCCGCGACCTCTCCTTCCGCGTGGAGAAGGGCCAGGTCCTCGGCCTGCTCGGCCCCAACGGCGCGGGCAAGACCACCACACTGCGCATGCTGATGGGCCTCATCACCCCCGACGAGGGCGAGATCCGGGTCTTCGGGCACGCGATCCGCCCCGGCGCCCCGGTGCTCTCCCGGGTCGGCGCGTTCGTCGAGGGCGCGGGCTTCCTCCCGCACCTCTCCGGCCGCGCCAACCTCGACCTGTACTGGCAGGCCACCGGCCGCCCCGCCGAGGACGCGCACATCGAGGAGGCCCTGGAGATCGCCGGGCTCGGCGACGCACTCCAGCGCGCCGTGCGCACGTACTCCCAGGGCATGCGCCAGCGCCTGGCCATCGCCCAGGCCATGCTCGGCATGCCGGACCTCCTCATCCTCGACGAGCCGACCAACGGACTCGACCCGCCGCAGATCCGCGAGATGCGCGACGTGATGATCCGGTACGCGGCCGGCGGACGCACCGTCATCGTCTCCAGCCACCTGCTGTCCGAGGTCGAGCAGTCCTGCACGGACCTGGTCGTCATGGACCGGGGCAAGCTGGTGCAGGCGGGCCCGGTCGCCGAGATCATCGGCTCCGGCGACACCCTCCTGGTCACCGTCGACGGCGAGGTCACGGAGGCGGTCGTCGAGAAGGTCGGCGCACTGGCCGGAGTCGACTCCGCGCTACGGGCCGAGGGCGGACTCCTGGTCCGGCTCGACGGCCTCACCTCGACCGCACTCATCGCCGAACTGGTGCGCCTGGACGTGCCGTTGACCGGTGTGGGGCCGCACCGCCGCCTGGAGGACGCGTTCCTCACCCTGATCGGAGGCTCCGCGTGAGCACCACCTCCACCTCCTCCTCCACCGCCTCCACCGGCTCCCTGGAAACGGCGCCCGGCTACCGGGCGGGCCGCACCCTGCCCTTCCTGGTGGAGGCCAAACGGCAGTGGCGGCGCCGCCGCACGATGGTCATGGCGATCATCCTGGGCGCGCTGCCGTTCGTCCTGATCGCCGCCTTCGCCATCGGCGGCACCCCCGAGGAACGCGGCGGCAGCGCGAGCGGCCGGATCAACCTGATGGACACGGCCACCGCGTCCGGCGCCAACTTCGCCGCCACCTGCCTGTTCGTCTCCGCCGGTTTCCTGCTGGTCGTCCCGGTCGCCCTGTTCTGCGGCGACACGGTCGCCTCCGAGGCCAACTGGTCCTCGCTGCGCTACCTGCTCGCCGCGCCCGTGCCCCGGGCCCGGCTGCTGTGGAGCAAGCTGGCGGTCGCGCTGTCGTTCAGCCTGGCGGCGATGGTCCTGCTGCCGCTGGTCGCACTGATCGCCGGTACGGCGGCGTACGGCTGGGGACCGCTGGAGATGCCCACCGGGGGCGCGCTCCCGGCCGGTACGGCGGCCCCGCGCCTCGCACTCGTGGTCGCGTACCTCTTCGTCTCCCAACTCATCACCGCCGCCCTCGCCTTCTGGCTCTCCACGAAGACGGACGCGCCGCTGGGTGCGGTCGGCGGCGCGGTCGGCCTGACGATCGTCGGCAACGTCCTGGACGCGGTCACCGCGCTGGGCGACTGGCGCGACTTCCTGCCCGCGCACTGGCAGTTCGCCTGGGTGGACGCGCTCCAGCCGCAGCTGGAATGGGGCGGAATGCTCAAGGGCTCGGCGGTCTCGCTGACGTACGCGCTGATCCTCTTCGCGCTGGCCTTCCGGGGCTTCGCGCGCAAGGACATCGTGTCGTGACGGTACCGGTGGGGCAGTTGGGCCGACTTGTGGCCTGAAGGGGGCGAGTGAGCTGCGGCCGGGGTCGACTCCGTACATCATGTGCGACATGTCAACTCTTCTGCTCGCACTGGCAGTTGTCTCCACCGGCCTCTACGCGGGCATGATGCTGATCTTCCTGACCGGCATCATGCCCGCGCTGGCCAAGGTCACGGACGCCGAGTTCGTACCGGTGATGCGCCGGATCAACGAGGCCGTACCGCGCGGCATCTTCGTCCTGACGATGTTCGCCTCGGTGGGATTCCCCGTCGCCGCCCTGTTCGTCGAACCCGACGGCGGCCGTACGGACAACCAGCACCTGCTCCTGATCGGCGGCCTGGCCCTGTCCTTCCTCAACCACATCGTCACCTCCGCGGGCAACGTCCCCCTGAACACCGCCCTGGCCGCCACCGAGCGCACCGGCACCCCGGACGCCGAGGCCCGGGCCGCCTTCGAGTCCCGCTGGAACAGGCTGCACGCGGTCCGCACGCTCTTCGCGGTGGCGGCGTTCGCGCTGGTGACGGCGAGCGCGACGGTGTAGCGCGGGCGCCTGGGCCGGGGCTGTGGGGCCCGGGCGCTTGCCCCTCACCTCCTCAACAGGGCGAACAGCCCCTCCCAGCGCTCCGCCACCACCCCCGGCGCGTACCGCCGCGCCTTCTGCCTGGCCGCGTCCCCGAGCCGGTCCCGCAGCTCGCCGTCCGCCATCAGGCGCTCCAGCTGCTGGGCCAGTTCGTCCACGTTGCCGGGGCGCGCGAGCAGCCCGTCCTCGCCGTCCGTGACGTACTCCCGCACCCCGGGCGACACGTCGAAGGCGACACACGGCAGCCCCGCCGCCATCGCCTCCAGCGGAGCCAGCGGCAGCCCTTCCTGCCGCGACGGCAGTACGAACACGGAGGCCTCGCTCAGCGCCCCCGGCACGTCCGCCGCGTACCCCATCCACTCCACGGACGCCGCCGACCCCATCGTCGAACACCGCTTCTGCAACGCGTCCTCGCGCGCCCGTGCGTGCTCGCCGGTGGCCTCGCCGTACACCCGCAGCAGCCAGCCGGGATGGCGCGGGGCGAGCTGCGCCCACGCGTCGAGGAGGATGTCGGTCCCCTTGTCGTGGTCGAGCCGCCCGAGCGAGACGACGCACTTGCCGGTACGGGGGGAGGGCCGGTCGGGGATGCCGTACAGCGGGCTGGGCATCACCCCCACGTTGTTCAGCCAGCTGCGGATCCACCAGTCGGCGTCCTCCCGGGTCGGCGCGAGCACCCGGTCCGCGTGCTGCCGGTAGAGCCAGCGCATTCGCTGGTAGCGCCTGGCCGCCTTCGTCACCGCGTACGGCTCGTGGCTCAGCACCACCACCGAGAGCCCCGAGGTGTCCGCGAGCGCCACCCACTCCATCGCCCAGCCCTCGGCCACCACCACGGCCCCGGGACTCCCCGGGTTGCCCGGCCGCTCCTGGAACAGCACGGACAGCTCGTCCGCCTTCGCCCGCATTCCGCGCTCGTGCCGCGTGCGCAGCCGCTGTGCCCGCAGGTCGAGCCGGTGCCGGGGCGGGGCGGGAGCGGCGGGCGGCGACTCGTCGTACAGGGTGCTGACGCGGTACGGGGGCCCGGCCGCGCCACCGGGCGGCCCGGCCGGCACCGCCTCCTGTTGCTCGGGTTGCTCGGGGGCGATGCCGATCAGGTGGACGTCGTGCCCCGCGTCCGTGAAGAGCCTGGCCAACTGCCGGGAGCGGAGAGCGGGACCGAAACGGGTGCCGGTGCGGCCGGAGACAACGAAGAGGTCCATGTGCGTTCCCACGTGACGTCGAATGGCGGACGGATGTGCGGGCGGACCTCTGCGCGATCCACAGCACAATTCCGTCGAAACCTACCCAAAACCCGGCCGCTATCGAGGGAGGGTGGGGCTTGCGACGAGAAGCAAGACTTTCGGCAACGCCGCGTATCCCTTCGGCCGACGCGCGGCCGACCACGGAACCGTCACGCTGATTCCCGTACGACATGGCCGCCCAGCCGGCCACCCCGCAGGCGGTACGGACGGAGTGACCCACGGTGATGGAGAGTCGGATTCAGATGAAGAAGCAGAGTGCAGCGCAGACCGCGCCCTCGGCCGTACGGCAGTCGACCGTCGAACTGGTGCTGACCGCCGCCGCGTTCCTGGTCCTCGGCGGCGGCGTCGGCTGGCTCTTCAAGATCGCGGCGAAGTGGCTGATCACCCTGGACTGGGCCCCCTTCCAGGGCCCCGCCAAGCTGGTGACCTCCATCCCCGAGCCCGGTCTGACCCTCGCACTGATCGGCCTGGGCGCCCTGCTCGGCGTCGCCCTGGCGCTCTACTCGAACTTCGAGGAGCTCGCCGCCGAGGTCACCGCCGACCACGTCACCCTCACCCGCAAGGGCGAGAGCTGGCAGATCCAGGGCCGTGACATCGCGCAGGCCTTCCTGGACCCGGCGGACAAGCAGCTCGTCCTGCTCGCCCGCGACGGCCGCGAACTGGCCCGCGAGAAGACCGACCTGACCCCCGCCCGCCTCTCCGCCGCCCTCACCGCCCACGGCTACGCCTGGTCGGACACCGACCCCCACCGGGCCGAGTTCCGCCGCTGGGTCTCCGGCATGGCAGGCCTGCCGACCGGCGCCGACGCCCTCCTCAAGTCCCGCGCCACCACCCTGGAGAAGGGCGCGGACGGCGAACAGCTCCGCGAACTGCGCGCCGAACTGGGCCGACTGGGTGTGGTGGTCCGCGACGACAAGAAGCGCCAGTACATCCGCACGATCTGACGCACGGTCCGACGCGCGATCCGAGCCACCCCGGCCGGAACCGCACAGGGCCCCGGAAGGCACACCCCCAGCGTGGGGGGGGGGAGTCTTTTGTTCTTGCGGGGTCCCTACTCGCCCCCCCTCCCCCACCCAAAAAACCCCCCCCCAAAAAAGGGACGA
>NZ_JBVIMX010000002.1:100827-119431 GCF_055579625.1 Streptomyces sp. NPDC032721
TACCGCCAAGCGATTCAGCACGGTGCCAGACGCACGCCAAAACACCCCCCAACAAAACCCAAACGACCCCCCCCCCCCCGAACCCCTGCGGTCGCCGGGGCCCTTATGCCGTCGCTATGGCGCCCCGGCTAGCCTCCCCGTACCAGCACAAAGGCCCCTCCCGAAGGAAGGGCCTGAAGGTGCTCGCGCGGTGCGCCCCCGGCAGGACTCGAACCTGCGGCCAAGCGCTTAGAAGGCGCCTGCTCTATCCACTGAGCTACGGGGGCCGGTGGTGGGCCTGGGGCCCGGATCGGCCGGTGTGGCCTGTTGTGGCCGTTGCCGGGGACAAGGATAGGGCTCCTGTCGCCGTGGCCCGGTTGCTTCACCTGCGTGGCACGATGTGGAGGTTCAGTGAAGCGCCACCGATAATCGCAGGCGAGTGCGAATCGCGCACCGCTTTTGGCGTCCCTCGCCCCGGGTGTTGTGCACTCGTTATGCCTGTGTCCCACTCGCCCCAAGTGTCCCAGGGGGCGCATTGTCCCCGATTGGGGGGATAACGGCGCGCAGGGGTGGTCTATACGCTTCAAAAAGCGGTCATAGTTGGGCATTCTTCGTATGTGGTGACCTTGGACGTACGGCCTCAGCTGCTTGACGCACTTTCCGCCCTGCGCGACCGTGTCGCCGCCGTGCGCCTCCCCTTTCCGCTGCCGGGGGCACCTCGCGCCCGGCAGACACGGCTGGAGCTCCTCGCGCAGCTCGACGACTATCTCGTGCCCCGGCTGCGCGACCCCGAAGCGCCCCTGCTCGCCGTCATCGGCGGCTCGACGGGGGCCGGCAAGTCGACGCTGGTCAACTCGCTGGTGGGCCGCCGGGTCAGTGAAGCGGGGGTGCTGCGGCCGACGACGCGTACGCCGGTGCTCGTGTGCCATCCGGACGACCACCACTGGTTCGCCGGGCAGCGCGTGCTGCCCCAGCTGACCAGGGTGTGGCTGCCCGAGCGGTGCGAGGACGGCGGGGAGGACGAGGACAGCGGCGTGCTGCGGGTGGAGACCTCCGAGTCGCTGCCCCTGGGACTCGCACTGCTCGACGCCCCCGACATCGACTCGCTCGTCGAGGCCAACCGCGTGCTGGCCGCCGAACTGATCTGCGCGGCGGACGTCTGGGTGATGGTGACCACCGCGTCGCGCTACGCCGACGCCGTGCCGTGGCACCTGCTGCGGGCGGCCAAGGAGTACGACGCGATGCTCGTCACCGTCCTGGACCGGGTGCCCCACCAGGTGGTGGGCGAGGTGTCCCGGCAGTACGGGGCGCTGCTCGACCGGGCCGGGCTCGGCGAGGTGCCCCGCTTCACCATCCCCGAACTGCCCGAATCGGCGGGCGGCGGAAGCGGGTTGCTGCCGTCGACCGCCGTCGCACCGCTGCTGGAGTGGCTCACCCACCGGGTCCGCGACCCCGCCGCCCGGCAGCAGGCGGTCGCCCGTACCGCGCGCGGCGCCATGGACTCGCTGAACTCCCGCATGCCGGAGCTGGCGGGCGCCGTCTCCGCGCAGTACGCCGCCGCCGTCCGGCTCACGGGCGCGGTGGAGGAGGCCTACGCGGCCGAGGGCGAGCGGGTCGGCACCCGGCTGCGCAACGGCGCCGTCCTCTCCGGCGACGCCCTCACCCGCTGGCGCGCCCACCCCGCCGACGCCACCGACTCCGAGCTTCTCGACTCCCTGGCCGACAGCCTGACCGCGCTCCTCCAGTGCGCGGTGGCCGCCGCCGACGAACGCGTACGGGTGGCCTGGCGCGAGGAACCCGCCGCGCTCACCGTGGCCCCGGGCGGCCCCGACCCGGAGTCCGGGGAGCGGATCGGTCTGGTCGTACGACGCTGGCGCCGGGTCCTGGAGGAGCTGGCCGAGGAAGTCGTACGGGAGCTGGAAAGGCCCGCCGCACCCGACCCGGAGGCCGTGGCGGCCCTGCTCGCGGCGTCGCTGCTCGGCGGCCGGCGGGCCAGGTCGGCGGGCGAGCGGCTGGCCGAACGGATCGGTGCCCAGAGCGCGCTGCGGCTGCGCGACAGGGGCGGCGAACTGGTGACGACGTACATCGAACGGGTGCTGCACGCCGAACGGGACCGGCGGCTGGCACCGATCGACGCGCTGGAAGTGACGCCGGAGCCGCAGGCCGAGCTGATCGCCGCGCTGTCCGTGACGAAGAAGGAGAGGTGACGGCGGTGAACGCGAAGGGGACGGAGACGGCTGAAGTGGTGGACAGGGCTGGTGTGGTGGAAGTGAGTGGTGTCTCTGGTGCTGATGCTGCCGATGTGGTGGCAGAGGCGGATGTGGCGGGAGGTGAGGGGGCGGATGCGGCCCGGCGGGGCGGCTGGGACGACGGGCTGATCGCGCGGCGGGCCGTCGTGCGGGATGCCGCAGGGGCGAAGGGCCGGGACGTCGAGGTGCTGCGGGACTGGCGGGAGGGGGAGCTGCCGGAGGAGTTCGGCGACGTACCGCCAGGCGGCGGGGAGTACGGGGACGAGCTGCGGGTGCGGCTCGACGCGCTGCGGGAGCTGGTGGGGCTCTCGCGCGCCAGGCTGGAGGGCGAGACGCTGCACGAGGCGGGGCGGGTGCTGGACGAGGCGGTGGCCCGGCGGCGGCTCTCCGCGCAGCACACCGTCGTCGCGATCGCCGGAGCCACCGGAAGCGGCAAGTCCACTCTCTTCAATTCCCTCGCCGGAGTGAGGATCTCGGAGACCGGGCTCAAGCGGCCCACCACCTCCTCGCCGATCGCGTGCAGCTGGACGGACGGGGCGGCCGGACTGCTCGACCGGCTGGGGATCCCCGGACGGCTGCGGAGGCGGCCGTTCCAGGCGGGCACGGGCGCGGGCAGCAGCGGTGACGAGGGGCTGCGCGGACTGGTGCTGGTGGACCTGCCGGACCACGACTCGGCGGTGGTCGCGCACCGGGAACAGGTCGACCGGGTGCTGGCCCTGGTGGACGCGGTGATCTGGGTCGTCGACCCGGAGAAGTACGCGGACGCCGCCCTCCACGAGCGCTATCTGCGCCCGCTCGCCGGGCACGCGGAGATCACCTTCGTCGTCCTCAACCAGACCGACCGGCTGCCCGGCGAGGCCGCCGATCTCGTACTGGACGACCTGCGCAGACTCCTCGACGAGGACGGCATGGCGCTCGGCGAGCACGGCGAACCCGGTGCGACGGTCCTCGCACTTTCCGCCCTTACGGGTGACGGGGTGGAGGAACTCCGCGAACTGCTCCGGACGTTCGTCACGGAAAGGGGCGCCGCCGGGCGGCGGCTCGCCGCCGATGTGGACGCGGCGGCGGCCAGGCTGCGCCCGGTGTACGTGGCGGAGGGGAGGGCGGGCCTGGAGGAGGGTGCCCGGGAGGAGTTCACGGACCGGCTCGCCGAGGCGATCGGCGCGGCGGCGGCCGGGGAGGCGGCCGAGCGCGAATGGCGGCGGCACGCGGGCCGCGCCTGCGGGACGCCCTGGCTGCGGCTGTGGCGCTGGTACGACGCACGCCGGCTGCCCGGCGCCCTGCCGACGGGGCGCACGCCCGGCGGCGTCAGGGACGTCGAGGTGACGGCGCGCCAGCGGGTCGAGCAGGCGGTGCGTACGGTCGCCGACGCCGCGACGGCCGGACTGCCGGGCCCCTGGGCGCAGGCCGTACGGGAGGCCGCGGTGCGCGGCGCCGACGGGCTGCCCGGGGAACTCGACGCGCTGGCGGTGTCCGCCGGGGCACCGAAGGGCAATCCGCCCCGGCCCGCGTGGTGGCCGGTGGCGGTGCTCGCCCAGGCGGCGATGACGCTGATTCAGATCCTGGGGGCGCTGTGGCTGTTGGGGCAGGTCCTGGGCGTCCTGGAGCCGGACCTGCTGCCGCCGTTCCTGCTGATGCTGGCCGGGGTGGTCGGCGGCCCGGTGGTCGAGTGGGGCTGCTGGGCCGCCGCACGCGGGCCCGCCAGGCGGTACGGGCAGGACGTCGAGCGGCGACTGCGGGAAGCGGCGGCCGGCTGCGGGCGGGCGAAGGTGCTCGACCCGGTGGCGGCGGAACTGATGCGCTACCGGGAGGTGCGCGAGCGGTACGTGACGGTCACGGGGGCGGCCGGACGAGGGTGACGGTGAGCATGTGGGTGGCGGAGTTTTCCACAACGGGCGGTTGATCCACAGGGCCCGGCGGGAAATCCGGACCACGGCCAGCATGGAGGGAGGAACAGCGGCCGGGACCGACCGGACCCGGCCGGCCATGAGGGGGAGGTCCGTGATGAACGAAACGATGGTGACCCTGGTGGGCAACGCCGCCACCGGCCCGATCGGCACCGAAACGGCGCTGGGGCACGTGGTCAGGCTGCGGCTCGCGGTGCGGGCGCGGCGCTGGGACCGCGAGCAGCAGACCTGGACGGACGGCCCGACCAGCTTCTACACGGTGTGGGCCCGACGGGCCCTGGCGGCGAACCTGTCCTCCTCGCTCGACGTCGGGGACCCGCTGATCGTCCACGGCCGACTGCGCGTCAAGGACGAGACCAGGGACGGCGAGCGGAGGTTCTCGGCGGACGTCGACGCCGTCGCCGTGGGGCACGACCTGACGCGCGGTACGTCGGCGTTCCGCCGGGTGGCGAAGGCGGACCCCCGGCTGGTGGAACCGGCGGCGGTCCGGGACGGGCCGGGCGGCCCGCCGGACTGGACGGCGACAACTCCGGTGAGCTGGGCGGCCCGGGGCGCACCGGACCGGCAGCCGCAGGCGGAACCGGGAAGGGATCCGGAGACGAAACCGGAAGAGGCCGTGGTGACCGGGACGACGGAGACCGTCGGGGCGGTGTCCTGAAAGTCGCCTTTGTGGAGGCGACTTGTCGACAAGGCCGAGGAGGTTGAGCTTCGGGCGATAACAATTCCGATTCGGAATAGGACGTCAGGACGCATGGCGGGGCGGTGTTCGGCATTGCCTCCTTAGGATTCCCGGATACCCATGGGGCACTTGAGGTTGCAGGCGAGGCACTCCCCACATGCGCACCATGCGAATGAACCTCGCCCGGAGGGGACTTGCATGATCGGCGATTCGACTGCTTCCGACCGGGGGCAGAACTCTGCCCGCTCCAAACATCCGGCGCGTCCGGCCCTGGCACGCCGCCTGCTCGCCGCCGCACTGGCCCCGGGCCTGCTCGCGGCGGGTGTGCTGGCGGGCGCGGGCACCGCGACGGCGGCGGGCGAGCAGCCGCGCAGCTCCGGTGGCGCCGCGGCCACCCTCGGCAGGCTCACCGTCCACGGCGCGGTGACCATCCGTGACGCGGGCCAGGAGTGGAAGGCCGAGGCCGGGCTCTTCGAGATGACCGTCACCGGTGGCGGCAGCCTGCAGAGCTACAGCGTCGACCTGCGGACCCCGGCGCGCGAGGGGACCTCGTACAAGGAAGTCGGCTGGGAGCAGTCCTCGCTGCACCGCAACCGGAACGCGGGCAAGATCCGCTGGATCCTGGAGAACTCCTACCCCCAGGTCAACGACCTCGCCGCGCTCGCCGAGCGGGCCGGGGTCAAGTCGCTCGACGACAAGGCCGCCGCCGCGGGCACCCAGGCCGCGATCTGGCGCTTCTCCGACAACGTCGACGCCCTCCCTGCCGACCCCGGTGCGGGCAAGCTGGCCGCGTACCTGGCACGGGCCGCCAAGGACGCCCCGCAGCCGCCCGCCTCTCTCGCGCTGGACCCGCCCGCGGTGGCCGGCCGGGCCGGGGACCGGGTCGGACCGGTCACGGTGCGCACCCAGGCGGACCGGGTGAACGTCGGACTCGCCGCCGACGCACCGGCCGGCGTCCGGATCGTCGACGCCAAGGGCAAGCCGGTCACGGACGTCAAGAACGGCGCCCAGCTGTTCTTCGACATACCGCCCACCGTCGAGAGCGGCACGAGCGCGCTCAGCGTCCAGGCGGACGCCCGGGTGCCGATCGGCCGGGCGTTCGTCAGCGACACCCACAGCCAGACCCAGATCCTGGCCGGGGCCAGCACCTCCACGGTCGCCGCCGACGCCACCGCCATCTGGGCGGGCGAGAAGGCCACCGGCGCCGTTCCGGCGCTCTCCGGCAAGAAGGACTGCGCCAAGGGCGGCGTGGCCATCACCGGGACCAACGCGGGCGACGCCCCGTTCACCTTCGAGCTGCTCGGCTCCAGCCACACCATCGCGGCCGGTACGTCGCGCACGGTGACCATTCCGCTCCAGGAGGACCAGGCCTACGACCTGACCGTCTCCGGCCCCGGCGGACTCCGCAAGAACTTCACCGGCGTCCTGGACTGCGAGACCGCGGGCACCGTCGCCATCGGCACCGCGGACGCCCCCGCCAACCGTCCCACCCCGGCCACCGCGGGCAAGCCCAGCCCGGTGGCCGTCCCCGACGACGAGAACCTGGCCGCCACCGGCGGCTCCGCCGCGACCCCGACGATCGGCTACCTCGCCCTCGGCATGCTCGTCATCGGCGGCGGCGCGGTCTTCCTGCTCCGCAAGAAGAAGCCCGTACCGGACACCGGCGAGTAGGTGACGTAGTACCGGATACCCGTCCCCGTCGGGTATCCGGTTTCCGCCAGGGGAGTGCAGTCAGGCAAGATGGGGTGTATCTGCCCACCCCACGATCTGCCGGACGGTTTCTCTTGGCTGAGTTCATCTACACCATGCGCAAGGCGCGTAAAGCGCACGGCGACAAGGTGATTCTCGACGACGTCTTCCTGAACTTCCTGCCCGGCGCGAAGATCGGTGTGGTGGGCCCCAACGGTGCCGGTAAGTCCACCGTTCTCAAGATCATGGCCGGGATCGAGCAGCCGTCCAACGGCGACGCGTTCCTGTCCCCGGGCTACAGCGTCGGCATCCTCATGCAGGAGCCGAAGCTCGACGAGTCGAAGACCGTCCTGGAGAACGTGCAGGACGGCGCCGCCGAGCAAATGGGCAAGCTCAAGCGCTTCAACGAGGTCGCCGAGCTCATGGCGACCGACTACAGCGACGAGCTCATGGAGGAGATGGGCAAGCTCCAGGAGGACCTCGACCACTCCAACGCCTGGGACCTCGACGCCCAGCTGGAGCAGGCCATGGACGCCCTGGGCTGCCCGCCCGGCGACTGGCCCGTCACCAACCTCTCCGGTGGCGAGAAGCGCCGCGTGGCGCTCTGCAAGCTGCTCATCGAGGCCCCGGACCTGCTCCTCCTCGACGAGCCCACCAACCACCTGGACGCCGAGTCGGTGAACTGGCTGGAGCAGCACCTCGCGAAGTACCCGGGTGCCGTCGTCGCCGTCACCCACGACCGTTACTTCCTGAACAACGTCGCCGAGTGGATCCTTGAGCTCGACCGCGGCCGCGCGATCCCGTACGAGGGCAACTACTCCACCTACCTGGAGAAGAAGGCCACCCGTCTCAAGGTCGAGGGCAAGAAGGACGAGAAGCGCCAGAAGCGCCTCAAGGAAGAGCTGGAGTGGGTGCGGTCGAACGCCAAGGGGCGCCAGACCAAGTCCAAGGCCCGTCTCGCCCGGTACGAGGAGATGGCGGCAGAGGCCGACAAGATGCGGAAGCTGGACTTCGAGGAGATCCAGATCCCGCCGGGCCCGCGTCTGGGCTCGATCGTCGTCGAGGTCGAGAACCTCAGCAAGGCCTTCGGCGACAAGGTCCTGATCGACGACCTCAGCTTCACGCTGCCGCGCAACGGCATCGTCGGCGTCATCGGTCCGAACGGTGCGGGCAAGACCACGCTGTTCAAGATGATCCAGGGCCTGGAGACGCCGGACAGCGGCTCCATCAAGGTCGGCGACACGGTCAAGATCAGTTACGTGGACCAGAGCCGCGCCAACATCGACCCCAAGAAGACGCTGTGGGCCGTCGTCTCCGACGAGCTGGACTACATCAACGTCGGCCAGGTCGAGATGCCCTCGCGCGCGTACGTCAGCGCCTTCGGCTTCAAGGGTCCGGACCAGCAGAAGCCGGCCGGGGTCCTCTCCGGTGGTGAGCGCAACCGCCTCAACCTGGCGCTGACCCTCAAGGAGGGCGGCAACCTGCTCCTCCTCGACGAACCGACCAACGACCTCGACGTCGAGACCCTGTCGTCGCTGGAGAACGCGCTCCTGGAGTTCCCGGGTGCGGCCGTGGTCATCTCTCACGACCGCTGGTTCCTGGACCGGGTGGCGACGCACATCCTCGCGTACGAGGGCGAGTCCCGCTGGTACTGGTTCGAGGGCAACTTCGAGTCGTACGAGAAGAACAAGATCGAGCGTCTCGGCGCCGATGCGGCACGTCCGCACCGCGCCACGTACAAGAAGCTCACGCGAGGCTGATAGCTGGTGGCACGGCACATTTACTCCTGCGCCCTGCGCTGGTCGGACATGGACGCCTTCGGGCACGTCAACAACGTCGTCTTCCTGCGGTACCTGGAAGAGGCGCGGATCGACTTCATGTTCCGGCTGGCGCCGGGGGAGGGCAGCACGTCCTTCACGGGCGGGTCCGTCGTGGCCCGGCACGAGATCGACTACGTGCGGCCCCTCGTCCACCGGCACGAGCCGGTACGGATCGAGTCGTGGGTGACGAAGATAGGCGCGGCGTCGCTGACGATCGCGTACGAGGTGAAGGACGCCGACGGCTCTGCGCAGGTGTACGTACGGGCGTCGACAGTGGTCGTCCCGTTCAACCTGGCGGAGGGCCGGCCGCGTCGGATCACCGACGAGGAGAAGTCCTTCCTGGCGGAGTACTTCGACGACGAGGCCGGGGCTGAGGCCGGTTCGGCTGAGGCCGGGGCCGGGGCCGTCGCGGCATGACGGTGCGGGCGGAGGCTCGGATGCTGGAGCTGGACGGGCCCGGGGAGGCGGCGGACCTCGCCGCCTTCCTCGGCCGGCTGGTCCACTACGACCGGGCCGCTGCCGTCCGCCTCCAGGCGCAGGGGGAGGCGGTGGCCGTCTTCGGGCGGCCGCCGTCCTTCGAGGTGCTCGCGGTACGAACGGCCAGGCTGGTGCGGGCCGTCGAGCTGGATGTGACCGTGTCCGCCGGTGAACTCCTGGAGGGAATCGAGGAGTTGACCGGTGTGGTGCGGGTGCCGGAGGCCGTGACCGGGCCGCCGTGGGCCGGTGTACTGCCGCCCCGGGGTGGCTGGGAGCGGGTCGACGGGGTGCCGGACGCGGCGGCGATGCGCGGTGTTGTGGCGGCGGCGGTCGCCGAATTCCGCATGCGGGACGAGGAGTTGCCCCCCGAGGAGCGGACCCGGGCGGTCCGGGACCGGATCGGGCGGGACATCTGGTCGCGCGAGCTGGCGGGGACGGGGCTTCCGTTGCGGGCTGTGCATGCTGCTCAGTCGCTGGGGTTTTTGCGGCCGGGGGTGCCGGTGGCGGTGCTGGTTTCTGGGGGGTGGCTTCGGCTGCGGACGCCGTATGGGTCGGTGTCGGTGCGGGGGGTTGGTGGTGGGGGGTTGGGTGTGTTGGCGGTCTCGCCGAGGTAGGGGTGGTGGGGGGCCGTGGCGTAGGTGGGGCGGGGGCGGGGGTGCGACTCCGTCGGGGGCCGCCCCCTTGCCCGCCCGTTCCGCCCCCGGGGGGCGGCCCCGCCGCCCAAGGGGGCTCGCGGCGTGGGGGCGGCCCCGCCGCCCAAGGGGGCTGGCCGGGGTCAGGGGTGGTTGTCGGGCCAGATTGCTATGTGGTCCTGTTCCAGTTCCAGGATGACGCGGTGGTGCATGTCCAGGGATTCCGTGTAGTCGGCGGGGAGTTGGAGGCGGCCCGCGCGGTCCAGCATCGCGTACTCGCGGGCGACCACCGACTCCTGTCCCGTCTCCGCGTCCACCTCCGTGCGCCGCAGCACCTCCGTCGACGTACGGCCGTCGCGGATGGCGACCGTGCGGCGGACCTCGGTGGCCACCGTCTGGTCGTGGGTGACGATCACGATGGTGGTGCCCAGCTCCTCGTTGGCGCGGCGGAACGCGCCGAAGATCTCGTCGGCGGTGGCGGAGTCCAGTTCGCCGGTGGGTTCGTCGGCGAGCAGCACGGAGGGCTCGTTGGCGAGGGCCACCGCGATGGCCACGCGCTGCTGCTGGCCGCCGGACATCTGGGCGGGGCGCCGGTCGCGGCAGTCGGCGACCTCCATCATGGCGAGCAAGTGGTCGGCGCGGGCGGCGCGTTCGGCGTTCCTGCCCCGGCCCTTCAGCTGCATGGGCAGGGACACGTTCTGGGCGGCCGTGAGGTACGGCATGAGGTTGCGGGCGGTCTGCTGCCAGACGAAGCCGACCACATTGCGGCGGTAGTGGAGGCGCTCCTTCGCGCCCATCGTCAGCAGGTCGCAGCCCGCCACCCTGGCCGCGCCCGCGGTCGGCTCGTCGAGGCCTGCGAGGATGTTCATCAGGGTGGACTTGCCGCTGCCCGACGCGCCGACCAGGGCCATCAACTCGCCCTCCTTGACCAGCAGATCGAGCCCCTGGAGGGCCTGCACCTCCACGCCGTCCGTGGTGAAGACCCGGACCAGACGGTCGCAGGAGATCAGCGCGTCGTGGCCGAACTCGGGGCGGTCGCGGCGCGCCGCGGCCCGCCGCTCCAGCTCGGCGAGCGAGGTGTTCCCGCCGGACGTACCGGAAGTTCCCGTGGGGGTCATCGAGCGTCTCCTGCCCTGAGTTCGGTCGTCGTGGTCGCGCGGCGAGTAGCCCACCAGGCCTGGGCCGCCGCCACCCCGGCCGCCAGGCACACCACCGCGAGCGCCGGGAGGAGCAGCGACCACGGATCCGTGCGCAGCAGCAGCGGTACGGAGCCGGGGACGCCGGTCCGCGTGGCCAGGGCCAAGGCGCCCAGATCGATGTCGGGGGCCAGCAGCCGGACCGTGGCCCAGCCGGACAGGGCCCCGCCGCAGGCGGCCAGCAGGGCCTGCGGGAGTGATTCGAGGACGAGCAGCCTGCGGCCCTGGCGGCGGGTGACGCCCATCGTGCGCAGCCTGGCCAGCAGCGCGGTGCGCTCCGGCGCCGCCTGGAGGAGGGAGAGCAGGACCGCGAGGACGGCGAAGCCCGCCCCGGCCGCGACCGCCGTCGTGTAGATCCGCTCGGCACCCTGCTGGAGCGGCGGGCTGACGAGCTTCGCCCGCTCCTCCGCCTTGAGGTGTACCTCGGCGCTGCCGCCCACCGCCGCCCGGAGCGCCCTGCGGTCCAGCCCGTCGCCCGTGACCAGCAGCGAAGCGGGCTTGTGCGTCGGGAACGCCGCCGCGCTGACCACCAGGAAGTCGCCCTCGCGCACGGCGGGAGTGGCCTTGATGGTGCCGGCGACCCGGGTGGTGAAGTCGCCGTAGTGGGCGCTGCGCAGACCGATCCGGGCGGCGCCGCCGAGGCGCTCCGCGGTCTCGGGGGAGGCGAGCGCCGGGAACACCCCGCCCTTGCCGCCGCTTCCACCGCTGCCCGCCAGCGCCGCCGCGTCGAAGCCGCCGGTGCCGGAGCCGCGCGAGAGCCTGGCGTACGACTCGGGGTCGACCGTCACCAGGGTCACCTCGCGCTTGCCGTCCGGCAGCGACACCATGTAGTCGACGCCGACCGCGCTGACCTCCCGTACCCCGGGAAGCTCCCGTACGGCCTTCACCGTCGGCGCGTCGAAGCCGTACTTGGTCTTCTGGATCTGGACCAGCCGGGCGTCCGCTCCCACCTTCGCCGTGGCCGCCCGGTCCCGGGTCTCGGCCACCCCTGCCAGTACGGACCCGCCGAACGCCGCCGTCGTCAGCGCCAGCAGCAGCGCCAGCAGCGGAAGGGTGGCGGTCGCGGGGGAGCGGGCGGCCCTGGCCGCCGACAGGAAGCCGATGGCGCCCCGGCGCAGCGCCATCGGCCGGGCCAGCACGCGCAGTGGCAGCGGGTACAGCCGGATCAGTACGAGGGAGGCGATGAAGCCGACCAGCACCGGTGCGGCGCTGACCAGTTGGTCCACCTCGTCGCCCGTACCCCTCCTGCGCAGGGCGACGACGGCGGCCACCGTCAGGACGACCAGGGTGAGTTCGGCGACGTTGCGGCGCCGGGAAGGCCTGGCGCGCACCAGGTCCGCCCGGTCGCCGTGGATCCTCGGCCGCAGATGCGCGAACGCGGCCCGGACCGGCAGTCCGGCGCACGCCAGCACCGCGACGGCCGCCGCGGCGACGGCCGACGCGGTCGGCGGGGAGCCGGGCAGCAGCAGGAACGCCGCCGCCCAGCCCAGGGCGGCGGCGGGCACGACCACGACCGCCAGTTCGGCGGAGAGCCGCCCCAGGAGGCCGCGCACCGAGCCGCCGCGGGCGCGGATCAGGGCCAGCTCGCTGTGCCGCCGGGCGCCCGCGAGGCCGCCCGCCATGAGGATGACGACCGCCGCGACCGTACCGGTGCCGAAGGCGGCGACGGCGACGACCGGGGTGATCGCGGCCCGGCTCTCCAGGTAGCCGGTGACCAGCAGGTCCAGGTCCGTGTCGACGGCCGAGCCCGCGCCGACGTACTGGCGCAGGGTGCTGAGCCCCGGGCCGCCCTCCAGGTCCGCCACGGCCGCGGTCAGCGGCTGTGCGTCGCTCATGCGCAGCCGGTCGGTGCGCGGCGCCACGTTCCAGAACGGCTCGGGGTCCGGGGTGAGGTGGAGCAGGCCGGCCGCCGCGCCCGGGGCCAGCAGGAGGGAGCCCGACCAGTAGTACTCGGGGCCGTCGGGGTCGTCCAGGTACAGGAGTTCGGGGGTGTGCAGGCTGCGGTCGACGCTCCAGTACGGGGAGGCGGGGCGCAGCGGCTCGAAGATGCCGGTGATCTTCACGGCGGCGGTGTTGCCTGCCGTGATGCCCTTCGCCTCGGCGGCGACGTGCACCACCGAACCCACCTTGATGTGCAGGGTGCGCGCGGTGGCCGCGCTGACGGCGGCCTCCAGCGGGAGGTCGGTGACGGGCTGCTGTCCCGTCCCGGCGCCGTCCGCACCGCCCGCACCGGCGCCCGTGGGCGCGGCCGGCTGGCGGCCCGCGACCAGCCGTGAGTGGTCCGCCAGTTCGGCCCGGGTCGACACCGAGAACACCGGCGGCACCTTCTTGGTGGGCCTCGGCAGCCACGGGTCCGACGCGGGCAGCCGCTGCGGGACCCGGACCCCGTGCGAGGAGTCCGCACGCACCGGGACCAGCGGGGCCTTCGGCGCCTTGAGGGTCTGCTCGAACGCGGCCGCCATCCGCTCCGGGCCGAGCACCGCCGCCCGCTCGTCGGGCCCTGCCAGACCGCCCGGCAGCGCGCCCTGGACCTGGAGGACGCGCTTGGCGGCGGGGGCGTCGGCCAGCTGGTGCCGCAGGCCCTCGGTCTCGTACTGGGCCAGGGCACGCGGATGGGCGGCGGCGAGGAACGCCGTGAGCAGGACCAGTACGCCCAGCGCGGCGGCGGCGCCGGGGGTGGTCCGCAGGCGGGTGCGGACCCAGGGGGCGACGGCGCGTTTCCTTTTGTCGGTTGCCGTGTCGGTTGCCATGTCAGTTGCCGCCTCCGTGGACGCGCAGGGTGGTGGCCGGGTCGCCGCGCCGCAGCGCCAGCGCCAGGACGACCAGCAGGGGGATGGCGACGACCCCGGCGAGCAGCAGGGCGACCTGCCCGGCGGGCAGTTGCACCAGCACGCCGGGCAGCGGCTGGGTGGCCTGCCCGGTGAGCACGATCAGTGGGACGACCGCCCTGGTCAGTACGGCCCCCAGGGCGAGCCCCACCAGCAGGGCGAGGCCGATCAGCAGCGACTGCTCGGCGGCGATCAGCCGGGCCAGCTGCCTCGGTGGCGCACCCAGCGCCTTGAGCACGGCGAACTCGGCCGTCCGCTCCCGCAGCGAGCCCGCCGCACCGACCGCGAACCCGACCGAGGCCAGCAGGGCGGCGATGACCGACACCGCGAGGAGGGCCGCCTGCGGGCCCGCGCCGAGCGGGTCGTCGTACAGCTCGTGCAGCGTCTCGTCGCGCACCACGACCCGGGAGGGGTCGAGGTCCGGGCGCTCCCGCAGGGACTTGGCGACGTCGGCGGCCTTGCCGGGCGCGGTGGCCAGCCACCATTCGTCGGGCGACAGCGGGACCACCCCGTCGGCGGCCAGCCTGCGGTTGACGGCACGCAGGTCGACGAGGAGGGAGCCGCCGTCCGCCGCCGCCTTCGTCGCCGGGCCGGTGGTGTCGGCGGAGCGGGCGGCGGGGCCCGTGGTGGGCAGGTGGCGCAGGGTGCCGACGATGCGTAGCGAGAGGGTGGTGCCGTTGACGTCGAAGTCGATGTTCGAGCCGACCTTGGCGGCGGAGGCGGCCAGGAAGCCGTCGGTCGCCAGGGCGGTCAGCCGCTGGGGTGCGGCGCCGACCGCGCTGACCTGCACGGTGGTGCCGGCGGGACCTGACCACTCCTCCTCGGGCGGGGTGGTGGTCATCCCCGTCGAGAACCTGGCCGTCAGCAGGGCGCCGCTGCCGGTGGCCGGGGTGATCGCGGTCCGCGCGGCCGGGTCGCCCGCCCGGTCGAGCAGGGTGTCCACGGTGGCGCCCGACCAGGCCAGGCCCTTGGGGGCGGGCGGGGCGGCGCCGTCCGCACCCCGCACGGAGCGGAGCGTGAGCAGCTGCTGTTCGGTGGTGTCGCGCGGCTGGTCGAACGTCGCCTCCACACCGGTGAGGTGCACGGGCGGTGCGGCGCGGCCCGCCGAACGGGCCAGGTCCACGCGCAGCGGCACGGTGCGCCCGTCGGCGGGCAGCGCGCCGAGCGGCAGCCGGTAGGTCATCCCGTACCGGTCCTCCAGGGTGACCATGACCTCGGCCCGCACCTTCGACGCCCTGCCGTCGGCCCGGCCCAGCGAGAGGTCCAGGGTGACGGAGTCCCCGGCGGGGAGCGGGACGCCGTTGCGGCTCCCCTCCGGGACGCGCAGCGGGGCGCTCTGCCTGCGCAGGCCCGCGCGGCCGCCCTCGGACAGGTCGTCGCGGAGCATCAGGCCCTCGGCGGCCTGGGCGGTGTCCAGCGCCAGGACCGTCGCCAGCTGGTCGCCGGAGAGGAGCATGGAGCGCCGCGCGGCGGGCGCCGCCGCCGTCACTCCCGGGACGCGGGCGTACGAACCGTCCTGCGCCGCATCGGATTCGGCGCCGCCGGACACCCGTACCGAGGCACCGCTGCGGAAGTCCGCCTGGTCCTCCTGCGAGCGGTTCCAGGAGGCGCCCTGGCCGATGGCCAGCATTCCCATCGCCACCGCGAGCACCAGCAGCAGCACGGGTCCCGCTCCGCGCAGCGGCCGGCGGCTCAGCTGCCAGCCCGCGAGGGCGGCGGGCAGACCGCGCCCCTTGGCGGCACGTTTCTCCGCCAGCTTCGCCAGCGGCGGCAGCAGCCGCAGCGTCATTACGGTGCCGGCGAGGAGCGCCAGTGCGGGCGCCGCCACCAGCAGCGGGTCCACCCCGAGGTCGCCCCCGCGGTCACCGGTCAGCGGCCCGCTGCCGGAGGTCTGCCGGTCCAGCTGCCAGTACGCCACGGCCGCGATCAGCAGCAGCGCCAGGTCCGCCCCCGCCTTCATCGGCCCGGGTACGGAACGGCCCCTGGAGCTGCGCCCCGCCGTGATCGCCGGAGCGATGACGGCCACCGCGCAGCCCACCGCGACGCCCACCCCGATCAGCCAGATCCCCGCCGAGCCCCACGGCCCGCCGGTGTCCAGCGAGAGCCCGATCCGCCCCAGCGAACCCTGCCCCGACAGCATCCTGGCCAGCGGCCCCGCGAGCAGCGGCGCGGCCAGCGCGGCGGGCAGCGCCAGGAGCACGGCCTCGACGGCGGCCAGCGCGATCACCCGCTGCCGCGAACCGCCGCGCGCCATCAGCAGTTCCGTCTCGCCGGAGCGCTCGGCGGACAGCAGCCGGGCGACCAGCAGCAGGGCGTACGTGGCGAGCAGCACCAGCTGGAGCGAGACGATCATGAGCGTCGAACGGGCCACGAGCAGTGCCCGCTCCGCCTGGTCGAGCACCTTGGGCAGCCCGTGCGTGACGGCCGCCGAACTCGTGAACGGGGCGGTCCTGCCGAGGTACGCGGCGCCGCTCACGGCCGCCGTGCGCAGCTCGTCGATGTCCGAGGAGCGCACCGTGCCGAAGTCCGCGGAGACCAGCCAGGAGACGTCGCCCTCGGTGACGGCGCCGGAGCGCAGCAGGGCCGGGTCGGCGAGCAGCGGCCCGTAGGTGGTGAAGTCGGCGCTGCGGACGCCGCGTCCGCCGAGCTCCTCCAGCTTCCAGTACGGGTCGGCGAGGTTCTTGGGCTCGTAGAGGCCGGTGACACGGACCTTGCGGGTGGTGCTGGTGAGGCGGTCGGTGAGGGTGAGGACGGTGGGTCCGGGGGTGACCCTGAGCTGTTTGGCAGCGTTGTCGGGGAACGCGACGTCGACGACCGCGTTCTTCTCGCTCCCGGCGGGGTTCGCGGGCCAGCTGCCCGCCGTCATCCGCACCCGGTCGCGGTCGAGCCCGGCGAACCGGGTCAGATCGGGGTCGCCCTTGCGGGCCGAGACCGGCTGGAGGGAGCGCGGCAGCGAGTACGGTCCTGACTGGTCGAGCACCGTGATCCGGGTCGGCAGCCCGTGGAACGCGCGGCGCGCGCCCTCCCGTACGACCTTGTCCGCCTCGGCCCGCTGCGGCCCGCGCACCTTGCTGGTGGACACCGTGAGGGCGGCGGCCGAGGCGTCGCGCGAACCCAGCGAGCGGCGCAGCCCCGCGTCCCCGATGGAACCGGAGAAGGCGGCCAGCGCGGCCAGTACGGAGGTGGTCAGCAGGACCGCGAGCAGGGCCGCGGAGAGCAGCAGGCGGTGCGCCCGTACGCGCAGAAAGACAAACCCCGTCACGCGGTTCCCGCCCCCTGATCCTGCTTTGGCCCCATGGATCCGATTGATCCCGAAAGCCCTTTCGGATGCTTTCAGAGGTCCGGGCGCAGGGAAAGCGCTTGCGGGCGCGACTTGATCGGATCGTGACCGAAATCCGGTACTGGATCACCGAATTCCGGTTTACCGGAGCGAGGCGAGCCGCAACCTTGCGCGGTAAGAGGGGAGTTCGGGGCCGGGGGTTGCCGTCCGCGCGGAACTTTCTCGGGCGGAAGATCCGCCGGAGAGCCTGCCCTAGCCCTCGGTGTTCACCATGGAGGCCGCGGCGTACGTCATGTAGTTCCACAACTGCCGCTCGTGCTCGGCGTCCAGGCCCAGCTCGTCGACCGCCACCCGCATGTGCTTCAGCCACGCGTCGTGCGCCGCCCGGTCCACCTGGAACGGGGCGTGCCGCATCCGCAGCCGGGGATGGCCGCGTTCGTCGCTGTAGGTGCGCGGGCCGCCCCAGTACTGCATGAGGAAGAGCGTGAACCGCTCCTCGGCGGGCCCGAGGTCCTCCTCCGGGTACATCGGCCGCAGCAGCGGATCCTCGGCCACGCCCTGGTAGAAGCGGTGCACCAGGCGCCGGAAGGTCGCCTCCCCGCCCACCTGCTCGTAGAAGGTCTGCTCCTGAAGCGTTCCCCGCGGAATCTCGTTCACCGTTCCATCGTCTCAGACGGCGGGGACCAGGACCCGGGGCCTAGGACCGGCCCCGGTGCGCGTGCGTACTCGCCAAGGGGCCTGTGCGCGCGCCACAGTGGGGACTATGGGCGCACACGCGGAGTACGTCGACCTGTACGCCGGCGAGCGGGCGGCACTGGTCCGCACCGTCGCGGCGTCCGGAGCACTCAAGGACCCGGCCTGGCGGGCGGCCTTCGAGGAGGTGCCGCGCCACCTCTTCGTACCGCACTGGTACCACCACGGGCCCGGCGGATACGAGTGCTTCCGGGGCAACGACCCCGATCCCAAGCGGCGCCGGCGCTGGCTGAACGGGGTGTACGCCGACACCGCGCTGGCCACCCGGGTGCGCGACGGACTGCTGCTCTCCTCCAGCAGCCAGCCCTCGCTGATGGCGCGGATGCTGGACGAACTGGAGGTACGCGACGGGCAGCGGATCCTGGAGATCGGCGCGGGCACCGGCTACAACGCGGCGCTGCTGTCCCACCGGGTCGGGGACCGCAACGTGACGACCGTCGACCTGGACCCGGAGACCGTGGAGTCCGCGCGGGCACACCTGGCGGAAGCCGGGTTCCGGCCCGCCGTGGTCGTCGCCGACGGGGCACAGGGGTGCCCCGGGCGCGGGCCCTTCGACCGGGTCGTGGCCACCTGCACAGTGCCCTCGGTGCCCCGGGAATGGCTGCGGCAGTCCAGGCCCGGCGCCAGGATCCTGGCGCCGCTGTCGACCGGGCTGATCGCCCTGCGGGTACGCGACGCCGGGTACGCGGAGGGGCGCTTCCTGCCCACGCCCGCCTACTTCGTACCGCTGCGCGGCGGCCCGGCGGCGCCCACGCCCCGCTACACGGGCGGACTGCCGAGGACCGCGCTGGAGAACGACCTCTTCCGCTTCCTGCTCACCCTGAGCGCCAGCAGCCTGGACCCGCACGAGGCCCTCGCCCTGTGGCACCTGGAGGGCAGGCCGCGCCGGGAGCGCTTCGGGGTGACGGTGAGCGGCGCGGGCCAGTGGGCCTGGCTGGACGACCCGGCGGGACCGTACGCGTGGCCGATGGCGGAGTGAGCGGACACACGGAGGGGGGGGGGGGGGGGGGGGGGGGGGGGCTTCCCCCCCCCCCCCCCCCCCTTTTTCTCCCCCCTTGGTCGTTTCTGTTTCTTCGTCTCCCCCCCCCCCCCCCCCCCCCCCCCCTCCAATAGCC
>NZ_JBVIMX010000002.1:119441-454827 GCF_055579625.1 Streptomyces sp. NPDC032721
CCGTTGAACATTGGGCCTTTATGGATGCCTAGGCGGGACATGACGCGTGGCCGGTGGGGAAGGGAACGGACAAAGGGGGGGGGGGGGCAGGACCTTGAAGGTCCTGCCCGCCCCCTCCGTCGTGGCTTCCGTCAGCCCCGGTGGATCGTGATCGTCGTCCAGGCGCCGACGTGCACCCGGTCGCCGTCCTGGAGCGGCACCGGCACGTACGGCTGGATCGGGTCCTCGCCGCCGTTCACCGTCGTGCCGTTCGTCGAGTTCTGGTCGACGACCGCCCAGGTCCCGTCCGGCTGCTGCACCAGCACCGCGTGCTGGTGCGAGACGCCCGGGTCCTCCGGCGGCACCGCGAGGTCCACGTCGGGGGACTCGCCGGTGGAGTGCCGGCGGCGGCCGATGGTGATCTGGCTGCCGGTGAGCTGAAGGTGCTGCTCGGGCGAGTACGCGGGCAGGTTCAGGCCGCCCGCCTCCGGGCCGCTGCGCTGCATCATCGCCATGAAGTAGTCACGGTCCGGGCCGACCGTCGCGGACCACTGGCCGCCGCCCTGCTGGGGGTGGCCCTGCTGGCCCTGCTGGTAGTCGGGCTGGTAGCCGCCCTGCTGCGGGTAGCCACCCTGCGGACCCTGCTGTCCCTGGCCCTGCTGCTGGTACCCGCCCTGCGGGACCTGCTGCGAGGGGGGCGGCAGCATCCAGTCGTCGTCGCCCCCGCCGGTGTGCTGCGGCTGCTGCTGGTACGGAGCCTGCTGCTGTTGCTGGAACGGCTCGGCGGGGCGGTTCATCTGCGAGGGCCGCGAACCCTGGTACTCGTACGGGTCACGCTGCTGCTGACCGCCGTACGGGGGCTGCGGGGCCGGCGGCGCGTACGTCGCCTGGTTGGTGAGGAAGTTCCACCGGCACTCCTCGCAGAACGGCGCCAGTGCCTCGCGCGGGGTGCGGCACTGCGGGCAGAGCTCGGCGTGGGCGGTGGCGTCGGGGCCACCGCCGTATCCGCCCTGGCCCTGACCCTGGTCGGGCTGCGGGTAACCGTAGGCGGGGGGCGGCGGAGGCGGGGGCGGCGGCACGGCGCCGGCCATGCGATGGCCGCAGACCTCGCACCAGTCGTCGGAACCCGACTGGTGTCCGTTCGGGCAGGTCGGCATGTCGGCGCTTCCCCCTCTCCTCGTCCGGCCCGCAGGCCGTACACAGTCCTGAAACGAAAAACTTCTGCTGCTACTTCTTCACGCGAACGGTCTTGGTCGAGCGCGTTTCGAGAGTCATCTCGTCCGCTTCCGCGACCTTCGCCTTCAGCCGCACAGTACCCGTCGCCTCGTCGACGACGTCCACCACCTTCGCAAGCAGTTTCGCAGTATCCGCGTTCCCGGAGGCCGCCGCGAGCTGGACGGCCCGTCCCAGTTTGGACGTGGCACCGTCGAAATCGCCCGACTTCCGCGCATCCAGGCCCTGTTGGATTGCTTGTGCAAGTTCCGCCTGGCCCGTGTAGTGGGCGACCTGAGGATTGATGGACGTGGAGGCGACCATGTCGTCCGTCCACACCGCCCGCACCAGCCCCTGGGACAGCGTCTGCGGGGTGCCGCCCGCCGCGTCCGGAAGGATCAGCGAGACCCTGGCGGCCAGCATTTCCTGGCCCACACCGGCCTCCGGCACGGTCACGCACACGTGGTAGTCACGCGATTCGTCACCCCATGACCCCGTAGGGTAATCGCCCGCGCGGGGACCCGCCTCGGTGCGCCTGGTGGTCAGCTCCTCGACCGTCGGGGCGACCTGCTTGACGAATTTGATCTCGACGCCGACCGGTGTCCACAGCCGCAGATTCACATCCGCGACCTCCTTGCCCATCGCGTTCTCCATCATCTGCGTGAAGTCCGCGGCGAGCCCCGCGGGGTCCGCGACGATGTCCGCCGTACCGAGCAGGGCCGAGGCGATGCCCGTGACTTCTTTCACTTCCCAGTCCGTACCCACGCCCCGGGCGTCACAGGTGAAGCGGCCCGCACTGGCCTCCAGGGCGGCGGCCAGGTCCTTCGGCGACTCGTGCTCGTTGCGGCCGTCGGTCAGCAGGATGCCGTGCCGGATCGGGGCGTCGGAGGTGGCCAGCAGCCGGTCGGCCATCTTCAGCCAGGTGCCGATCGCGGTGCCGCCGCCCGCGCTCAGCGACCGCAGCGCGGTCTTGGCCTGCGCCCGGGTCTCGGCGCTCGCCGTTGCCAGTGAGCCCTGTCCCGGATAGACCTGCTTGGCGAGGTGGGTGCCGCCGATCACGGCGAACTCGACCCCGTCGCGCAGGGCGTCGATCGCCGCGGACGTCGCGTCGCGGGCGCCGCGCATCTTGGTCGGCGGGTAATCCATCGAGCCCGAGCAGTCGACCATGATCACCACGGCCGCCGCCGGACCCTCGCCGGGTATCCGTGCGGTCGAGGCGCTCGCCCCGGTGAGGGGGGCGCCGCCGCTGGTGCCACCGCCGGTCGAGGTGACCGTCACGATCGCGTTGACCTCACGGCCGCCTTCCGGCAGGAACTCGTTCTGGTACACGTCGACGGAGAACTGAGGCACGTTGGACTTGGAGAAATTGGCCATCGATTCGGCTCCTGGTGAGACCTGCGGATGGTGCGAGACGTGGTGCGGCCCGTTGCCGCCTACTGCTGCGCTGTGCCGGTTCCGTAGGCGGATCCTGCCCCTTGCGGCAGCATCGGGAACGGCAGCACCGCCACTGTTACGTTGTCGTGCCCGCCGCCGTCGAGCGCGTGGCCCACCAGCACCTGCGCACTGTGCAGGGGACGCGTCGCCGCATCGGCCGGAATGGCGAGCGCCATGTCCTGTGCCGCCTCGGCGTAGTTCCACAGCCCGTCCGTGCAGACGACGACCACGCCCGGACGGTCCGGCTTGAACGACGCGGTGTGCGGATCGATTTCGTACGCGTCCGCGCCCAGCCACCCGGTGATCGCGTGCGCCCGGTCGTCCGCGTACGCCTCGGCCTCGCCCATCAGACCCGCGGCGACCATCTGCGCCGCCCACGAGTCGTCCTCGGTGAGCCGGGCGGGCGGCGCGGAACGGTCGTCGGGCACCCAGTAGACGCGGCTGTCGCCGATCCAGCCGACGACCAGCAGGCCGTCCGCGACGATCGAGGAGACCAGCGTGCACGCCGGGGCGTTCTGGTGGCGGTGCGGGTCGTGCTCCATGGCGGCCGACTGGTCGGAGGCCAGCGCGTTGACCGCACCGGCGGCCGCCAGGATCGCCTCGTGCAGGGCCTGCTGGGGGTGGGTGCCCTGCGGCAGGGACTCAAGGAGCAGCGCGTTCGCGGCGGCGGCCGCGGCGGCCGAGGCCTCGTCGGGGCGGGTCGCGGACGACACCCCGTCGCAGACCACGGCGATCGTCGCCGTCGTACCGTCGGGCAGCGTCGCCTCGGAGATCGCGAACGCGTCCTCGTTGCGGTGGTGGCGCAGACCCCGGTCGCTCACCGCGGCCACCGAGCCCAACTCGCGCTCCTGGTGGTCGCGTTCGCGGGGCTGGGCGTGGCCGCAGGTCTCGCAGTAGCCGTCGGTGTCGATCCGCCCGGCCCGGCAGGCGACACACACCTGCTGCGGCTGAGCGGCCGCGGGCGCACCCGGGGTGCCCTGGGCGCCCGGGGCCGCCAGGGGGTAGTCGTCCACGGTGGGCAGCTCGATGACCGGCATGTCGGCGGTGTCCTCGCCGTCGTCCGGGAAGCCGTCGTGCCCGGCCGGACGGCGCGGGTCGCTGGCGCGCGGGGACGCGTGGGCGGCGTCGTCGCCGGAACCGGGCGCTGTGGGTGCGGCGGGTGCGGAGGACTCCTGGGCCGGTCTGCCGGTGGACTGCCCGCCGGCCGGAGCGCCCGAGGGGGCTCCGGAGGGAGCTTGTGCGGGAGCTGGTGCGGGAGTTTCCGAGGGGGCGGCACCGGGCGCGTGCGCCCCGATGGCGACCGTCGGCCGGTCGTCCGGCGGCTCGGGCACGGCCGTCAGGTCGTACCCGCACACCTCACAGAACGAGTCGCCCGATTCCAGCGGCTCCTCGCAGCCGGGGCAGGCCGACAGCTGGTGCGTCTGCGACATCATCACACCCAAGTCCGGGGGCGGAGGCGGTTGGCCCGCTCCACCAATTCGATCCTCTCGTCGCCGCGCTGCGCGAGCCGTGCGAGCACCCGGTACGAGCGTTCCAGGCCGAAGCGCAGGCCCCGCTCGTCCAACGGGCTGCCGAGCAACGCGGTCTGCACGGGGCGGGCCCCGTGCCCACCGGAGAGTACCCAGTCCAGGGCGGTACCCAGCACCTCGGTGGCCAGCTGCTCCCGGCGTACGGCGTCCAGACCGAAGCCCTGGAGGGCCTCCACCTGCGCCGCGGACGCCAGTAGATCGTCGATCAGCGGGTCGTGCGCGGCGCGCCGCCGCAGCCTCGCCCGTACGGCGGCGACGCGTGCCGCCGTGTAGTGGATCGACGCCTCGGGCACCGACTCCAGCGTCCGTACCGCCTCGGGGCGGTTGCCCGCCGCCAGCTGTACGCGCGCCAGGCCGAACGCGGCACTGACGTAGGAGGGGTCGGTCGTCCACACCAGGCGGTAGTACTCGGCGGCGTTGTCCAGCTGGCCGAGCACCTCCGCGCACACCGCGAGAGCCAGCTTGGGGGCGGCCTCGCCGGGGAACGCGTCGTAGATCGCGTCGAAGGACAGCGCGGCGGTCGCGTTGTCCCCGGTGGCCAGCGAGGCGATGCCCCGGTACCAGACCACCCGCCAGTCGTCCGGGTAGGTGGCCTCCAGATCGGCCAGGGTGCGGGCGGCCTCGGTGCCCTCGCTCATCTCCAGCAGGGCCCGCAGCTCGCGCAGCTGCCGCTCCACCGAGGCGGCGGGGGCGGAGCGCAGGGCGGTGATCAGTTCGGCGGGGGCGGCGGCCATCAGGCCCGCGAGGAACCCGGCGTTCGGGTCGTTCGGGTCGACCCGGGGGACCGGCAGGGCCAGCGCGGTCGTCCTGGCCTCCAGGGAGCGCAGGTACTCGGCGTGCTCGGGAGCCACCAGGGCAGGCGCGGCGGGAGCGCCCGGCGGGGCGGGCGGGGCGCCGGGGGCGGGCGGTGCGGGGGGCACCGGGAGGCCGCCCTGGGTGGGCGCGTAGGCGACGGCGGCGGCGGACGACGGGGCGGCGCCGGGGTGGGCGCCGGGCGGGAGCTGGCCGGGCTGGCCGGGTGCGGGCTGGCCTGGCTGCGGGGCGCCCTGGAGTGCGTACGCCTGCTGGCTGCCCGGGCCCTGGGCCTGCGCGGGGATCTGCCCGGCTGCCCCGGGCGCCCCGGCGGCCCCTGGTGCCCCCGCGGCCCCGGCGACGCCCTTGCGCTGCCGGGTGCGGCGCGGCGCGGGCAGTGACCGTATGCCCAACTGCGAGACCGAACCCGTCAGTTCCGCGAACAGCCCGGTGTCCGTGACCCGCAGCTCCGGGCCGAACAGCGTCGACAGCGACGGCCTGGGCCTGCCCGTCTGGAGCGCCACGACCTCCCGCAGCACCCCCGTCAGCTGGTCCGCCATCTCGGACGCGGAAGCGAACCGGCGGACCGGATCCGGGTCCGTCGCCCGTACGAGAAGGCGGTAGAAGGACTCGTACTTCTGGAAGACCGGAATGTTGTCCGGCTCCGGGAGCGAGTCCACGAAGACGTTCGTGTAGCCCTGGAAGTCGAAGGTGAGGACGGCCAGGGTGCGCGCCACCGTGTACAGGTCGGAGGCCACCGAGGGGCCGACCTCGGCGACCTCGGGCGCCTGGTAGCCGACGGTGCCGTAGATGGCCGACTCGTCGTCGTCCATGCGGCGCACCGCACCCATGTCGATCAGCTTCAGCTGGTCCTGCTGCTGGATCGCGTTGTCGACCTTGAAGTCGCAGTAGAGCAGGTTGCGGCTGTGCAGGTGGCCGAGCGCTTCGAGCGCCTCGATGCCGTACGCGCAGGCCTGCTCGACCGGCAGCGGATCGCGCTTGCCGCCGGTGTCGCGGCGCTCGTTGGCTATCTCCTTGAGCGACTTGCCGCCCACGTACTCCATGACGATGTAGCCGTCCATGGAGCCGGTGCGGGTGTCCAGGTGCTCGACGAAGTTGTAGATCCGCACGATGTTGGAGTGCTCGATCTCCGCCAGGAAGCGGCGCTCGGAGATCGCGGCGGCCATCGCGTCCTGGTCACCGGTGTCCAGGAGGCCCTTGAGGACCACCCAGCGGTCGGACACCGCCTTGTCGACGGCGAGGTAGACCCAGCCGAGACCGCCGTGCGCCAGACAGCCGACCACCTCGTACTGGCCGTGCACCACGTCGCCCGTGCCCAGCTTGGGGACGAAGGAGTACGGGTTGCCGCACTTGGTGCAGAAGCCCTCGGTCCGCCCGATCCGCTCCCCGCGCGTACGCCCCACCGGGGCCCCGCAGTCCGAGCGCGAGCAGAATCGCTTCCGCTCGGGCACCTCGGGGTTCTCCATGATGGCCGTACGAGGATCAGGACGCGGCACCTCCGGCACCGTGACCAGACCCGCGCCGAGCCGGTTGCGCCCGGAGGCGGCCGTCGACTTGCCCGAGGAGCGCACCGACACCGAACGCGAGGTCGTCGCCCCGGACAGCGCCCGCGAGAGCCGCCCCGAGACCGACCGGCGCGAGGTCGACGACCGGGAGGAGCGGGACGCCTGCGAGGAGGCGCGCGAACTGCTGCGCAGGGAGCTGCTGTTGGAGCCCCGCGAGGACGCCTTGCCGCCGCCGGTGATGCCGGTGGCACTCGCGGCGATCAGCCCGTTCGGCGACACCACGGGGGCGAGCCCGCAGGTGTCGCAGTACATCTCCCCGCCGCCCATGTCCTCGTAGTTGCCCCCGCAACCGGGGCGCTGACAGGTCGTGCTCATGAGTTACCCCCGTGGATGCGGTCGTTGGGCCCCGAAGGGCGTGGGGTCAGGACGTCCCTGGCGGTCTCCTGGTAGCGCAGCACCGCCTGCTCGGCGGCGCGCAGGTCGCACGGCGCGCTCCACAGCATCCGGCGCGCGGCGTCGTACCGCTCGACGAGCTGCGGGTCCTCCGCCATGCCGTGCCGGGCGACCTTCGCCTTGTACGCGTCCAGCCTGCCGCGCAGTTCCGCCCGTACGGCCAGCGGCTGGGTGACGGCGCCCAACGACTCGCGGGCGCGCAGCAGTTCGTCCTCGGCGTCCCGCTCCAGCGAGTCGAGCAGCGGGGACAGCCGGTGCCAGCGGGCGTTCCTGCGGTGCTCGGCGGCAGCCGCCAGCAGCTCCTGGAGCGCGGTCGGCGGGCCGCTCACCGCGGGCACCGAGGAACCGGCGATCTTCGCGAGGACCTCGGTGCGCGCGGAGCGCGCCTCGGTGAGGGTGCGGTCCGCCCTCGACAGCACGTCGCGCAGCGACACCAGGCGCTGCTCGGCGTCCTGCCGCACGGTCAGCACGGCGTCGATCTCACGGCGTACGTCCTCCAGGGCGCGCGCCGCCCGGTCGTAGCGGTCGGTGTCCGGCCGGCCGCCGCCGGGTGCCGAACTCCCGGGCGCGGACCGCCAGAAGGCCAGCGGGTCCGACACCACCTGGGCGCGCAGCGTCGCCAGCTCCTGGGTGATCGACTCCAGGTCGTCGCCCGCCGGATGCTCGCCCGGCCGCACCCCCACCGAGTGCGCCAGCGAGCGGGTGCGGTGCAGCTCGGCGGCGAGGAGGTCTATCCGGGCGGGCAGCGCCGACCACACCGCGTCGGCGGTCACCACCATGTCGAGGGAGGCCGCGTACAGCTCGTTCATCCGCTTCACCAGCTCGGCGAGCGAGAAGTGCTCGGACAGCTTGGCGGGGCCGGTGATCGAGGCGGGCGCGCCGTGGGAGTGGGCGCCGCCGGAGACGGTGATGCCGTCGCCCCGCAGCAGTTCGGTCAGCTCCACCAGGTCCTCGCGGCTGGGCCAGCGGCGCCGGGCGCGGACCTCGCGGGCCGTGTCGAGGGCGGTCGTGTACGCGTCGAAGTACGTCCACAGCAGGGTGATCGACTGCTCCGTGGACGCCCACCGGTCCTTGGTGCGGCCGGTCAGCTCGGCACCCTCCAGAAGACGCCGTCCGGCGTGGTCCTGGAGGGCCAGCAGCGAGGTCTCGATCGCCTCGTGCTCGGCGCTCAGGCGCGCCAGGGCGCGGTCCGCCCGGTCCCGGTCGAGGACCGGGCCGGGAGGGCTCCCCGCCGGGTCGGGGGAGGATCCCGCGACGCCCATCGATCACCTCTCCGTTTCGCTGCTGGGCCGGTTGTCTTCTCCCGGCTGCTTCTTCCACTCGGCCCGAACTCGGCAACTAGGCCTGAACTCGGCTACTGCGGCCTGAACTACTGCGTCCTGAACTTCGGGGCGGGCGGGCCCGTGAGGCCCGGCAGGTCCGCCTGCAGCCACTTCTCGTAGGAGTTCACCCAGGCGGTCTTGCCGTTCGCCTGCTTCGCCTTGCTGTACGTGTCCAGCACCTTGTTGATCCGGCTGACCAGGTCGGTGTTGTCCTTGTTCGTCGCGACGCCGTAGTACTCCTTGGTGAACGGGTCGCCCATCAGCTTGATCGCCGGGTCCTGCGCCGCCTGGCTGGCGGCCAGCGCGTTGTCCGTGACGACCGCGTCCACCTGGCCGATCTGGAGCCGCACCAGGCAGTCCAGCTGGTTGGGCACGGGGTACTCGCGCGTCTCGAAGACCGCACCGTGCGCGTCCTTCTTCATCGCGTCGAACGCCGTGGAGCCCTTGGCCGTGCAGACCCGCTTGCCCTTGAGCGAGTCGTCGTACCCGGTGATCTCGGAGTCCTGCGGGGCCAGCACCTGCTGTCCGGCCTGGAAGTAGGCGTGGGAGAACGCGACGTCCTTGATCCGGGAGCAGTTGACCGTCATCGTGCGCACCACGACGTCGACCTTCTGGGCCTTCAGCAGCGGAATGCGCTGACTGGTCGGGATCGCCTGGTAGATGACCTTGTCCGGGCTGCCGAGCAGCTCGGTGGCGATCGCCCTGACGATGTCGATGTCGAAGCCTTCGAGGGCGCCGCTGGCGGGATTGCGGTAACCCCAGCGGAAGCTGTTCTGGTCGACGCCCGCGATGAGCTTGCCCCGGGCCTTGATCTTCTCGATCGCGGCCCCCTCCGGCAGCCCCGGACGCAGACTCGCCTCGGGGTCCTTGCAGTCGTCGGCCTTCGCGGGCAGCGCCGTGGTGACGCCGCCACCGGCCGCCACCGTGTCCGCACCGCCGCCCGCGCCGTCGGGAAGCGGCAGCACGGTGATGCCCGCCGTCAGCGCGCAGGCGGCCGCCAGGGCGACCAGACCGGACCGCCAGCCGGCCCGCAGGGTCCGGGCCGAACCGGACCTCTTCGTCCCGCTCCCGTTCATCGCACTCCCTCCGGCTGCCTGATCCCGAGCGTCCCGAGCGTCGCATGCGTCCTGTGCACGCTGTCCGTTCTGTGCACGCTGTCCGTCCTGTGGCCTCATCACCTGAACTCCGCGAGCCTGCGGCCCATGCCGAGAACGGCGGCCGCCGCGGCGAGCACGGCCAGTACGGCCGCCCCGATCGCCAGCCCGGACAGTGCGCTGCGCCCGCCCTCGGCGGCCTCGGTGAACTCGCGCTGCTCCCAGCTCAACGCCTTCGCCAGGGCGTTGTCCACCTGTGCGAACGTCTCGCCGGTCGAGTCCTTCGGATCGAACTCACCGGTCGGGGTCTTCGCACCGACGACCTTGTCCAGCGCCTCTTCGTAGTTGCCCAGGTCGTCGGCGGCGCGCGCCTCGGTGTGCCGCGTCTTCCACGTGTCGACCCCGGCCGTGGCCTGCTTCACGGGGTTCCGGCCCTCGTCGTCGTCCGCGAGCCGCCCCGCGTCCGCGAGCCGCTGCACCAGCTTGTCCATGCTGGTGCGGTAGTCCGCGTCGTACTTGTCCTTGTTGTCCGAGGTGGTCACCGCGCCCCGGGACACCAGGGTCAGGTTCTCGTTGGCGCGCGCCTGGAGCGAGCTGATCCGGGCGTCGTTGAGGACCTTCAGCGACTCCTGGCCGTGCGCCCGGGAGTCGTCGAGCCCGGACGAGGCGACCGAGTGCCCGACCACCAGCCACAGCAGTACGGCGCCGGAGGCGACGGTCGCGGCCACCAGACCCTGGTTGAACACCCGGTTCGTACGGCGGAAGTTGCGCTGCTGGGCCCAGCCGAGCGCGCCGAGCGCCAGCACGCCGAGGGCCAGGGCGACGTACGGCCAGGTGCTCGCGTCGTCGTAGTCGCGCTCCAGGCGCTCGGTCTCCGCCTGGTACAGCCGCTCCGCGGCGGGCAGCAGGTGGACGGTCATCTGGTCGTTGGCGTAGCGCAGGTAGGCGCCGCCGAGCGGCAGGCCCTGCCGGTTGTTGGCGCGGGCCCGCTCGATCAGGCCCGTGTACCGGGGGAGCCACTGGTTGAGGGTGGCTATCTCCTGGCGGGAGGTGCCCGAACCGTCGGTGTTCGCCGCGGCCTTGACCAGCAGCCGGGAGGCCTCGGCGATGTCCTTGTCGTACTTCTCGGTCACCGAGCGGGGCTCCTGCGCACCGGCCAGGAATCCGCTGGCGGCCGAGGTGTCGGCGTCGGCGAGGGAACGGTAGATGCTCGCGGCGTCGGCGGACAGCGGCTGGCTGCGCAGCACCACGTCGTCGGCGGCGGCCGCCCGGTCGGCGACCTGCCAGGCCGTCGCCGCGCCGAACGCGAGGACCAGCACGGCCAGTACGGCCCCGATGATCCGCAGCCGTCCCGGTTCGGTCGTCGCCCCCGCGCGCAGCCGGTCCATGCCCTCGGACCAGGCGCTGGTGCGCGCGGGCGGCTGGGGCCCCGGGCCTGCGGGCGCGGGTGGCGCTGCCGGTGCGGGCGCGGGTGCCACCGCGGTCCCCCCTGGGCCGCTCATCGGCGGGTGTGCCACGTGACCTCCCCCTCGGTCGTGGACGGCTGGCCCGTCTTCCGGCGGGCCTCCCTCCCCATGAATACGTCGGAGAGATCCGTTTGGTTCCCGTACGGAACCCGGGGACGATCACCGCGCCCGGCCGACGGGCGGCCGGGAAGGTGACCGACCGGGGACCGGTCGTTGCCCAATTCGTGCCGGGGACATGCCACTTCGTGGCCGAATCCTATGCGGGTAAGGGGCCGGGGGCCATGGGGGCAGGACCGCCGACCGTGTCGTCCCCAATTGCGGGGGAACGCCACGGTCGGCGGCCCGTACGCACGCGGTGCGCGCGGCGCACGCCTCACGCGGTGCGCACGCCTCACGCGGTACACGCGGCGCACATGCCGCGGGGTGCGTACGCCTCACGTGCCGTCAGGCGTACTGCGCCCGCAGCCTCCGGTGCGCCCCGGCCGGCGCCCCGACGTGGTCCAGTCCCAGCAGCGCGGCGCCCAGCACCGGCGCCGCCGTGACGACCCGCGCCGACGCCTTCGGCGCCCGCTCGGCCAGCAGGGCCGTGATCCGGTCGTCCAGCTCCGGGTGCCTGGCGGCCAGCACACTGCCGCCGAGCAGCACCGGTGCCTCCTCCTCCAGCAGCCCCAGCCGCCCCAGCGCCACCGACGACAGCGCCACCACCTCGTCCGCCAGCCGGTGCACCAGCGAACGCGCCACGGCGTCCCCGCCGGCGCTCACCTCGAACACCAGCGGCGCCGCCTCGTGCAGCCGCACCATCGGAATGCGGCCCAGGTGCAGCGCCTCGATCAGTGCGTACACGGACTCCACCCCGTAGTGCGCCGGCAGCACGCGCGCGAGGTCGGTGTGCGCACCCCGCCCGTCCTCCGCACGCGCCGCGAACCACATGGCCTCGTCCGCCAGGCCCCCGCCGCCGCCCCAGTCGCCGGAGATCTTGCCGATCGCCGGGAAGCGGGCGGTGCGCCCGTCGGGGAGCATGCCGACGCAGTTGATGCCCGCGCCGCACACCACCGCGACACCGCGCGGCTCGTCCACCCCGGCCCGCAGGATCGCGAAGGTGTCGTTGCGGACCTCGGTGCTGCGGCCCCAGCCGCGCGCCTGCACGGCGAGCGCCAACTCCTCCTCCTCGACGGGCAGGTCGGCGTTGGCCAGGCACGCCGAGACGTGGTCGACGCCCTGGACGCCGGCCGCCGTCATCGCCCGTACCACCGCGTCCGCCAGGACGTCGACGGCCACCTGCACACCGACCAGGGGTGGCTGGAAACCGCCGCCCCGGCCGCTGCCCAGAACGGTGCCGTCCGCGCCGATCACGGCCACGTCCGTCTTGCTGTTGCCCGCGTCGACCGCGAGGACGCTGCCGTCCTCGAAGCCGTCCGGGGAAGTGCTCACGCCCACGCCAGGTGCTCCCGGTTGTGCGCGATCAGCTTGTCCGTGAGTGCCTCCGCGTACTCGAACTGGCCGACCAGCGGGTGCGCCAGCAGCGCCTTGAAGACCCGCTCGCGGCCACCGTGCACGGCGGCCTCCAGGGCGAGGTTCTCGTACGCCGTGACATGGGAGATCAGCCCCGCGTACATCGGGTCGAGCGCGGGCACCGCGAGCGGCGTCGCACCGCTCGCGTCGATGCGGGCCTGCGTCTCGATGACCGCGTCGTCGGGGAGGAAGGGCAGGGTGCCGTTGTTGTACGTGTTGACGACCTGCACCGGCGAACCGCCGCCGCCGAGCAGCCCGGACGCCAGGTCGACCGCCGCCTCCGAGTAGAAGGCGCCGCCGCGCTGGGCGAGCAGTTCCGGCTTCTCGTCCAGCGCCGGGTCGCCGTAGAGCGCCAGCAGTTCCTTCTCCATGGCGGCGACCTCGGCGGCCCGCGACGGCTTGGTGCCGAGCTCCCGGACCACCTCGTCGTGCAGGTAGAAGTAGCGCAGGTAGTACGAGGGGACGACGCCGAGCCGGTCCACGACGGCGCGCGGCATGCGCAGATCGGCGGCGATGTCCTCGCCGTGCTCGGCGATCAGCCGGGGCAGCAGGTTCTCACCGGCCGGGCCGCCGAGACGTACCCCCAGCTCCCAGGTGAGGTGGTTGAGGCCGACGTGGTCGAGGTGGACCTCGGCCGGGGAGACGTCGAGCAGCTTCGCGAACTTCCGCTGGAAGCCGATCGCCACGTTGCACAGACCGACCGCCTTGTGGCCCGCCTCCAGCAACGCGCGCGTGACGATGCCGACCGGGTTGGTGAAGTCGATGATCCACGCCTCGGGATTGGTGCGGCGCACCCGCTCGGCGATGTCCAGGACGACCGGGACCGTGCGCAGCGCCTTGGCGAGACCGCCGGCGCCCGTCGTCTCCTGGCCGACGCAGCCGCACTCCAGCGGCCACGTCTCGTCCTGGTCGCGGGCCGCCTGGCCGCCCACCCGGAGCTGGAGCAGCACCGCGTCGGCACCGGCCACGCCCGCGTCCAGGTCACCTGTGGTGGTGATGGTGCCCGGGTGGCCCTGCTTGGCGAAGATCCGGCGGGCGAGTCCGCCGACCAGCTCCAGACGGTCGGCCGCCGGGTCGATCAGGACGAGCTCGGTGACCGGGAGCGTGTCCCGCAGCCGGGCGAAGCCGTCGATCAACTCGGGTGTGTAGGTGGATCCTCCACCAATTACTGCGAGTTTCATGAATTGATGACCTAGCCCTTCACTCCGGTCAGCGTGACACCTTCGACGAACGCCTTCTGTGCGAAGAAGAACACGAGGATCACAGGGGCCATGACCAGTACGGTCGCGGCCATGGTCATATTCCAGTTGGTCTGGTGCGCGCCCTTGAAGGACTCCAGGCCGTAACTCAGCGTCCACGCCGCGGGGTTGTCCGAGGCGTAGATCTGCGGGCCGAAATAGTCGTTCCACAGGGCGAAGAACTGGAACAGGGCGATCGCCGCGATGCCGGGCTTGGCCATCGGCAGCACGACGCGGATCAGCGTGCGGAACTCGCCGCAGCCGTCCACCTTCGCCGCGTCCAGGTACTCGTTGGGAATGGTCAGCAGGAACTGCCGCAGCAGGAAGATGGAGAAAGCGTCCCCGAATGCCAGCGGAATGATCAGCGGCCACAGTGTGCCGGTGAGGTCCAGCTGCTTCGACCAGAACAAATACATCGGGATGATGATGACCTGCTGCGGCAGCATCATCATCGAGATCACCAGCAGCAGTGACAGGTTGCGCCCGCGGAAGCGGAACTTGGCCAGTGCGTACGCCACCGGAACCGACGAGACCACCGTGAGGACGGTGCCCAGACCTGCGTACAGCAGGCTGTTCTTCCACCAGCTCAAGAAGCCCGGTGTCTCGAAGACCTTGACGTAGTTGCCCCACTCCCAGGTGTGCGGGATCAGGTCGCTGGTGAGCGCCTGGGAGTCGCTCATCACAGAGGTGAGGAAGAGGAAGACGAACGGCAGCACGAAGAACAGTGCCGCCGCGATCCCCAGGGAGTGCACACCGATCCAGTGCAGCGTGGCCTTGCGGCGTGCGGTGCGGTGCGCCGGAGTGGGCGCATCCGTGTTGAGCGGTCGCTCAAGTGTGGTGGTGGACATGGGAGTTAGTCACCTGCCTGGAGAAGGCCGCCGCGACGTCGCATCAGCAGGGCCGTGAAGGCCATCGCCAGGACGAACAGGACGAGCGCGGTGACCGCGGCCGAGCCGTAGTCGAAGCGCTGGAAGCCGAGGTTGTAGACGAGCTGCGGCAGGGTCAGGGTCGAGCTGTCCGGGAAGCCGGGTTCCAGTGTCTGGCCCGAGTTGCCGATGATGCCGGAGGCGACCTTCCCCGCCACGAGGGGCTGGGTGTAGTACTGCATCGCCTGGATGACACCCGTGACGACGGCGAACATCACGATGGGCGAGATGTTCGGCAGCGTCACGAAGCGGAACCGCTGCCAGGACGACGCGCCGTCCAGCTCCGCCGCCTCGTACTGCTCCTTGGGCACGTCGAGCAGCGCGGCCATGAAGATGACCATGAGGTCGCCGATGCCCCACACCGCGAGGATGGTGAGCGCCGGCTTCGAGAAGGCCGGATCGGTGAACCAGTCGGGAGTGGGCAGGCCCAGGTCGCCGAGGATCGCGTTGACCGGTCCGGTGCCCGGGTTCAGCAGGAAGACGAAGCCCAGGGTGGCGGCGACCGGCGGGGCGAGGTAGGGCAGGTAGAAGAGAGTGCGGAAGACTCCCGTACCCGTCTTGATCTTGGTGATCAGCAGGCCGATGCCGAGCCCGAAGACGACCCGGCAGGTCACCATCACGACGACCAGCCACAGCGTGTTGCGCATCGCGGGCCAGAACATCGGATAGTTCTGGAAGACGTACTTCCAGTTGTCGAGGCCGTTGAGGGCCGGCGCGCCGAAGCCGTCGTACTTCGTGAACGAGAAGTACACGGTGGAGAGCAGCGGGTACGCGAAGAACACCGCGAAGCCGATCAGCCACGGCGACATGAAGGCCGCCGTACGAAGCGCAGACCTCCTGCGCTTCGTACGGAGCGTGTGCGTGGTCATCAGAGGGCTACTTCGCCTTCGCGATGTCGGTGTCGATCTGCTTCGCGAGCTTTTCCAGACCCGCCTTGAGGTCCTTCTCGGTGCCCTTCTCGTACTGGTAGCCGAAGTCCTGGATGGTGTTCAGGTACGTGGCGCCGTTGACCGCACCCGCGGCCGTGTTGGACTTCGGGTGCTGGGCGATGTCGATGAAGGTCTTGAACTCCGGCTCGATCTTCAGGTCGGGCGACTTCAGCGCCTCGAAGGTCGACGGCACGTTGTGGATCCCGTTGGAGAACTCCACGACCGCCTTGGTGTCGGTCGTCATGAACTTGATGAGCTCCCACGCGGCGTTCTGCTTCTTGCTCTGAGGGGCGATGCCCATCACCGTGCCGGACAGGTAGCCCCTGCCGTAGGTGTCCTTCTGGCTGTCCGGGACGGGCATCGGGGCGACACCGATCCTGAACGGGACCTTGGCGTCCTTCGCCATCCCCAGCCGCCACTCGCCGTCCATCTGCATCGCGACCTGGCCGGTGTGGAAGGGGTGCTTCGCGCCGAACTCGTCACCGAAGGTGTTGCGGAACTTCTCCAGCTTCTGCAGCCCGCCGAGCTCGTCGACCATCTTCTTCTGGGTGGTGAACATGTCCGCGAACGCCGGGTCCTTGGCGACCTGCGACTTGCCGTCCTTGTCGAAGTACTCCGGGCCCCAGGAGCCCAGGTAGTGCTCGGTGGTCGTCTCGTAGCCGTGGAAGGCGGGCATGAAGCCCAGCTGCTCGAAGCCGTCGCCCTTGGCCTTCGTCAGCGCCTTCGCGGTCTTCAGGAGCTCCGAGTACGTCTTCGGGGCCTCCTTGATGCCCGCCTTCTCGAAGGCGTCCTTGTTGTAGTAGAGCCCGTACGCGTCCGCCAGCAACGGCAGTGCGCAGCGCTTCCCCTCGAACTGGGTGTAGTCGAGCATGACCTTCGGGAAGGTCTTCTCCAGGTCCAGCTTCGACTTCTCGATGAACGGCTTCAGGTCCGCGAAGGCGCCCGAGGAGCAGAACTTTCCGATGTTGGACGTGGTGAACGACGACACGACGTCCGGGCCGTTGGAACCGCCGCTGCGCAGCGACTGGTTGAGCTTGTCGTCATTGATGTTGCCGACGACGTTGACCTTGATGTTCGGGTGCGCCTTCTCGAAGCGGTCGACGTTCTCCTTGATCGCCTTGACCTCGTTCGGCTGGTTCCAGCCGTGCCAGAAGTTGATCGTGGTCCTGGCGTTCGGGTCGTCCTTCGCGGTGTTCTCGGCGGAGCCGGTACAGGCGGTGGCGACGACCGATATCGCGGCGACGGCGACGGCGGCGGAGGACAGACGGCGGTTTCTGCGCATGACGGAGCTCCCAGGGGCAGGACGGGGCACGGGGGTTGGGTGAAGGGGACGGGCGGGGTTCTAGCGGGACGAGGTGTCGAAGACCTCGTCGCGGGTGGCCTCCAGGGCGCTGTGCAGCGCACCTCTCAGCACGGGGGACTGCTGGATCTCGCCGAGGACGAGGCGGGGGCGCGGCGCGGCCAGTTCGGCCAGCTCCGCCTGGACACGTGCCCGCAGCGGTTCACCGCCGGCGGCGATCACCGCCCCGGACAGCACGATCAGTTCGGGGTCGAGCACGGCCACCACGGAGGCCAGTCCGGTGGCCAGCCGCTGGGCGAACTCCGGCAGCAGCCCGGCGAGTTCCGGCTCTCCGGCGGCCGCCCGCTCCAGCAGCCCGGCGGCCACTTCCACGGCCGGCTGCTCGGCGGTCTCCACCCCGAGCCGCTTGGCGATCCGGGGTACGGCGACGGCGCCCGCCAGCTCCTGGAAGCCACCGCCGTTGGCCTGCGCCACATGCCGCATCAGCGGGGCACCTGGCACCGGCAGGAAGCCCACCTCGCCCGCGCCGCCGGTCCAGCCCCGGTGCAGCCGCCCACCGAGGACGAGCGCGGCCCCCAGGCCGGTCTCCGCCCACAGCAGGACGAAGTCCTCGTGCCCGCGCGCCGCGCCGAGACGCTGCTCGGCGACCGCGACCAGGTTCACGTCGTTCTCGTACTCGACCGGCATCAACAGCACCGCCGCCAACTCGTCGAGCAGCGTGGCGGAGTGCCAGCCCGGCAGGTGCGAGGCGTACCGCAGCCGCCCGGTGCCCGGGTCGAACGCGCCCGGCGTGCCGATCACCACCCGGTGCAGATCGCCGCGGACCAGCCCGGCGTCCTTGACGGCCCCGTCCAGGGCCCGGGTGACCTGGCCCACCACGTCCGCCGAGCGCCGTCCGGGCGTCGCCAGTTCGAAACCGCCGACGGTCTCGCCGGTCAGATCGGCGACGGCGGCGCGGATCCTCTCCGGCGTCACGTCGAGGGCGCCGACGTGGGCGGCACCCGCGTTCACCGCGTACAACTGCGCGCTGGGTCCGGGGCGGCCCTCCGTCGTGCCGGTCGCCACCACCAGCCCGGCCGCTTCGAGACGGGCCAGGAGCTGGGAGGCGGTCGGCTTGGAGAGCCCGGTGAGCTTGCCGATCCGGGTACGCGAGAGAGGGCCGTGGGCCAGCAGGAGATCCAGCGCGGCACGGTCGTTCATCGCGCGCAGAACGCTCGGCGTCCCTGGCGTTACGGCCATCTCGGTGTCACCCCAACAAGGTTGTTAGGAAAGTTTCCTATTCAGTGACAGGAAGGTAAGGCCCGCTGAATCCGCCCGTCAATGGAAAGCACCCCCGAGGCAACCAAAGCGTTACCTGGGGGGTGCGGAGGGGACGGGTGTGCGCCGTGCGCTACTGCTTGCCGAGATTCGGGCCCGGGGTGGCGCCCCCCGTGCCGGGAGCCGCGCCCGCCGGCGGGATCGGGGCACTGGCCAGGGCCTGCGGAGACGTCGGGTTCGCCATCGCCGACGGGGCCGCGACGCCCGCCGTCGGGTCCACCGGCTCCTCCACGGTCAGCGGGACCGGCCCGCCGACGATCCGGATCCCGGCCTTGTCGAAGGCGTCCTTGACCCGCCAGCGCAGCTCCCGCTCCACACCCAGGGCCTTGCCCGGCATGGTCTTCGCCGACAGCCGCACCACCATCGAGTCCAGCAGTACGGAGTCCAGGCCGAGGACCTCGATGGGGCCCCACAGCCGCTCGTTCCACGGCTCGGCCTTCGCCATCTCCTCCGCGACCTCGGACAGTACGGAGCGCACCTTCTCCAGGTCCTCCGTGGGCCGGACCTGGACGTCGACGCCGGCCGTCGCCCAGCCCTGGCTGAGGTTGCCGATCCGCTTGACCTCGCCGTTGCGGACGTACCAGATCTCACCGTTGTCGCCGCGCAGCTTGGTCACCCGCAGGCCGACCTCTATGACCTCACCGGAGGCCACACCGGCGTCGATGCTGTCGCCGACCCCGTACTGGTCCTCCAGGATCATGAAGACACCGGACAGAAAGTCGGTGACCAGGTTCCGCGCGCCGAAGCCGAGTGCCACACCGGCCACACCGGCGCTCGCCAGCAGCGGCGCCAGATTGATGTTCAGCGCGCCGAGCACCATCAGCGCGGCCGTGCCCATGATCAGGAACGAGGCCACCGACCGCAGTACGGAGCCGATCGCCTCGGACCGCTGACGGCGCCGCTCGGCGTTGACCAGCAGGCCGCCCAGCGCGGTGCCCTCCACGGCCTGGGCGCTGTTGTTCATGTGCGCTATGAGCTTGGTGATCGTGCGCCGGATCACCGACCGCAGGACGGTGGCGATCACGATGATCAGCAGGATGCGCAGGCCGACGCTCAGCCAGGTGGACCAGTTCTGCTCCACCCAGCTCGCGGCGTTTCCCGCCTTCTCGGCGGCCTCGTCGAACGTGACGGGGTCGGCGGGCGGTTCTGCGACCAGTAGGCCGGACCAGGACACCTCGGGCACCTCCATGCGATGTGGCAGACCCACCACACTAACGGGGCAATGTGAAGGGGCTCGTTGACTTGGGGGGCCGGGGGCTGTGGTCCCTGACACTCCGTCGACCGGTTCCGGGCTGTGGCGCACAACACTTCGGGCCCGTTACGCGGACGTGGTGGCGCCACGACCAGGCATGAGGGGAGACTGTTCGTGCATCGTCCCGGCGCGAGCCACGCGCCGCCGGCGTACAAGGAGGCATCCGTGCCGCATGTCCTGGTCCTCAATGCGTCGTACGAGCCGCTCGGCGTCGTACCGCTCCGCCGTGCGCTCGTCCTCGTCCTCGAAAACAAGGCACTCTGCCTGGAGGAGTCCGGCGCCTTTCTGCACAGCGCGACCCGTGTCGTCCCCGCTCCCAGCGTGGTCCGGCTCAAACGGTTCGTGAGGGTTCCCTACCGGGGTCCCGTTCCGCTCACCCGCCGTGCGCTCTTCGCCAGGGACGGCGGGCGCTGTATGTACTGCGGTGGCGTCGCAACCAGCGTCGACCACGTCATTCCGCGCAGTCGCGGCGGACAGCACGCCTGGGAGAACGTGGTGGCGGCCTGTCGCCGCTGCAATCACGTCAAGGCCGACCGGCACCTCCTGGAGCTCGGCTGGCGGCTGCGCCATCAGCCCGCCCCGCCGTCCGGTCTGGCCTGGCGCATCATCGGGACCGGGCACAGGGATCCGCGCTGGCTCCCTTACCTGCAACCGTTCGGCGCGGACGACGCCCTGGCCCGGATCGACGGCATATCGGCCTGAGACCGGGATTTTTTGTGTCCGCGCGCAGAAACACCGCGGGGGTTGAGCAAACGCTCAACCCCCGCGGTGTTCCTCTTGAGCGGCCGCTCAAACAGGGCTTGAGCGGCCGCTCAACATCACTTCGGAGCCCATGCCACTACGCGGCGATTGTCACTTCGGGTCCACCGCGTACGCCTCCACCGACCACAGCGAGTACCCGAACCGGGTGGCCCGCTCGTCACCCTGCACCCGTACGAAACGGGCGTCGGCCGCATCGAAGCGGACCGTCTCCCGGCCGCCCCTGCCGTCCCGCACGGTGGCCGCCGTACGCCAGGTGCGCCCGTCGGCCGACACCTGCACCCGGTAGGCCTTGGCGTACGCGTCCTGCCAGGACAGCACCACAGCGCCGATCCGGGCCGGCTCCGGCAGCTGTGCCTGCCACCACGCGGAGGGCCCGGCAGGCGACGACCAGCGGGTGCCCGGGTCACCGTCCGACGCGGCCGCCGCCGGGAAGTCGGCCGTCTCGTCGCCCGAGGACGACGGAACCGCACCGCGCAGCAGATCGGCCCCACCGGTGCGCGGAGCGGCCCGTACGGTCAGGATCTGCTCCTCGCCGTCCGCGAACGACACCGGGATCCGGTACTCGCCCGCCGGAGTGCCCTTGGCGACCTTGATCTCCAGCGGTACGGAGGCGTCCGTCCCGCGCGGTACGACCGTCGCCTTCGGCACCACCACCTGCACCCCCTTCGGGGCCTTCGCGAGCAGTTCGCCGCGCACCTCGCCGGGCCGACGGCCGCTCAGCGCCGCCTCCACGCGCGCGGGGGCGCCGCCGATCTCCACGTCCGTCTCCTTGCGGGACAGGGTGAGCCGGGCCTGCGGTTCGTCCTCGAACCACGGCACCACCCGCCGCACCTTCGGCGCCCGCGCACCCCAGGCGAGGCGCACCGCGTCCACGCGCGTGCCGCCGACCGTCGTCTGCGTCCAGCCGTCGCCGGTCAGCACGCCGGCCCGCCGCCAGCCCTCGCCCGGCACGTGCACCTCGACGGTGGCGTCCGTCGCGCCGGGTTCCGCCATGGTTGTCACCGCCGTCACCGGGCGCGGGCGCCCCAGCCGCACCGTGTACGAACCCGGGCCGTGCGAGACGTCGTCGGGCGCGCGGTCCGCGCCGGTCCAGGCGGCACCCTGGCGCACCGCCTGCGACAGGAACGGGTCCAGCACCCCCTTGCCGACGGTGACCCGGGGCCCCTTCAGCGCGGAGCGCGAGGCATCCAGGGCGAGCGAGGCCCGCCAGGCGGCGGCACCCTTCCCGGCGGCCTGGGCCTGGAGCATGTCGACGGCCTGCTCGCCCGCCGTGCCGTACAGCGCGAACCGGTCCATCCAGGGCCGCACCTCGTCGTCGAAGGCACCCCCGGCGGCCCGGTCGAGGCGCTTCGGGGTCTCCTTCATCACCGTGAAGGCGGCCCGCAGCCGCACCGCCGCCGCATCGCGCTTCGCCGCGTCACCCGACGAGCGGGACTTCCAGTAGGCGTCCATCAGCGGGCGCAGGTACGCCGATTCGTGCGACGGGTCGAGGATCGAGGAGGCGTGGTTCCCGGCGAAGGCACGCATCGCCTCCCTGGCACCGCTGTCGTCGCCCGCCAGATCGTCGATCGCCGCCCGCCACGACTCCTGCGGCCGGTAACCGCGCGGATTCCACGCGAAGTCGGCGGCCGTGAACAGCGGAATGCGGGACGCGGAGGGCTGCTCCATGGCATTGGACAGCAGGGCGGCGCTGCGGCTCGCCACGGCCGGTTCCCGGCCCGTGTAGGGGCCCAGGAAGATGCGGTCCTGCGCGTAGTCGTTGACCGGGTAGTTGTCCATCGTCACCAGCGGGTGCCCGAACGCGGCCCGGGTGGTGACCAGTTCGCGCCCGCTGATGGTGCGCGGCACCGCACCCACCCCGGTCCACGCCACCTGCACGCGCGGGTCCAGCTCGGCGGCCAGCGCGCGGCGGTAGGCGGTCGCCCCCGACTGGTAGAACTCGGTGGGCATCATCGACAACGGCTCGGCGCCCGGGTGCCGTTCGGCGAGGTGGCGGGCGACCGCACTGGCCACGCGCGCGTGGGCCCTGGCCGCCGCCTCGGGACCCGACCCGAAGACATCGGCGTCCTGACCGCAGTGCCACTCGCTGTAACTGACGTCCTGGAACTGCAGCTGGAAGACCCGCACCCCCAGCGCCCACATCGACTCCACCTTGCGGACCAGCGCCCTGACGTCACGGTCGTCCGACATGCACATCGCCTGCCCCGGAGCCACCGCCCAGCCCAGCGCCACGTGGTTGCGCCGGGCGTGCTCGGCGAGCACCCGGAATCCCGCCCGCTCGGCCGCCGGGTACGGCTCGCGCCACTGCGCCTGACGGTACGGGTCGTCACCCGGCGCGTAGAGGTACCGGTTCTGCTTGGTGCGGCCCATGAACTCGATCTGGTCGAGCCGCTGTTCGGTGCTCCAGGGGCGCCCGTAGAACCCCTCGGTCATGCCCCGCACGGCCGTGCCCGGCCAGTCCCGCACCGCGACCCCCGCCACCTCGGAGCCGCTCCTGCCCTGCCGCACCAACTGCCGCAGGGTCTGCGCCGCGTGGAACATTCCGTCCGCGCCGACACCGTCCAGCGCGACCGTGTCCCGGCCCGCGAGCTGCCCCACCGCGATCCGGTAACCGCCCGGGGGCAGGTCACCACGGGCCGGTGCGCGCAACTCCCGCAGGGCGTCCTCGGCGTCACCCGCCCGTACGACGAGACCGCGCGGCGGCAGCGGCTCGCCCGGGGCGATCTCGTAGAGGGTGTTGGCGCCCGCACTCCTGAGCACACTGCGCAACGCGTCCACGGCGTACGGGTCGGTGCCCGGCGCCACCACGAGCACGGCCTGGTCGCCGACCGGCACCGCGGCCCCGGCGGCGCGCATCGACTGCGGGCGCGGCCACACCGGCGGCAGAGCGGAGTCGCTGTCCCGGTCGCGGGCGGCGGGAGCGGGGACGTCCGGGGCGGGCGGGGCGGCAACAGCCCCCGGCGCACCGCCGAGCAGACCGCCCATCACGGCGAACGCGACGGCGGTCGCGCCCCTTCTGCGCCCCAGTTGCACGCCGCACTCCCCGCTTTTCGTCGTTCTTTTGTTCACGCACTGTCGCGTACGCGCGCCGAGCCCATCACCCGCCCGCCAAGGGTGTCAATGCGGGCACCTGTTGTGTCGCATTTGCCGGAGGGGGTGTGGCGGACAGTCTGCGGCCGTCCGTCCGGTTCCTTCAACTTCTTCCGCCAACTCCCGCCACCGGGAACCAAATGTGACCCGGCTCACGTTCAACAACCGTAAATGTCTGTAGCTCCGCCCTCTGGGTATGGCTGCTGTAGTCCGCGTCCCCCATCAAGGGAGGCCCTCCGTGGCCGCTTCCGCCCAGCTTCTCCTCTCGGCCCTGTCCAAACAGGTCTCGGGACCCGACTCGGGTCTCGACGGATCCTGCGCCTGCGGCTGTGCGGAGCCGCCCCTCACCAGCGAGCCGCCGCTCGCCGATGCCGCGCCGCTGACCAGTGAGCCGCCGCTCACCGACGCGACGCCCCTCACCAGCGAGCCGTCGTCGTACGGAACGGCGTCCGGCATGGAGTACTCGGGGTTCTGATGGCAGCAGCACTTGCGCGTCTGGCAGGGATGCACGGTGTTGCCACTTCGTACGCGCCCTCCGAGGGGCGCAGTGTTCTCGTGCCGGACGGCACTGTTGTCGCGGTGCTCGCCGCCCTGGGAGTCGACGCGAGCTCGGCGGAGGCGATCGACGCCGCTCTCGCCACGCGCGAGGCCGCGCTCCGTGCCGCACCCCTCCCGCCGACCGTCGTCCTGTGGCGGGACGACACCGGCCCCCCGGACGTACTGGCGGAACTCCCCGCCTCCACCCGGGTACGGGTGGAGACCGAGCAGGGGGACGTCGGCGAGTGGGAGTTACCGGAGCAGGAGGACGAGGCCCGAGAGCGCGAGTGCTGGGAACAACTGCCGCTGGGCGTGCACCGCTTGGAGGCATGGCTGCCCGACGGGCGGCGGGGCAGCTGCCACCTGGTGGTCGCACCCGCGCGCGTGCCGCCGGTGCGCGGGCCACGGCACGGACTCCTCGTACAGCTCTACTCACTGCTGTCCGGCCGGTCCTGGGGCATGGGGGACCTGGGTGACCTGCGGGAGCTGGCCGGTTGGGCGGGGCGCGATCTCGGGGCCGGGTTCGTCCAGGTCAACCCGTTGCACGCGGCCGTGCCCGGGGCGCCGACCGACCCGTCCCCGTACCGGCCCTCCTCGCGCCGGTTCCCCGACCCGGTGCACCTGCGGATCGAGGACGTCCCCGAGTACGGGTACGTCACCGGCGAAACCGACCGGGCACGGCTCGCGGAGCTGTCCGGACGGGCCGCCGTACTCCGCGCGGACGTCCTGCACAAAGGGGCGCTGATCGACCGCGACGCGGTCTGGGAGCTCAAGAAGCAGGCCCTGGAGATCCTCGCGCGCGTACCGCTGGGGCCCGGCCGCCGGGCCGCCTACTGCGCCTTCCTCGCCGAGCAGGGCCGCGCCCTGGAGGACCACGCCACCTGGTGCGCGCTGGCCGAACTCCACGGGCCCGACCGCGCCGCCTGGCCCGGCGGCCTCGCCGACCGGGACTCCGCCGACACCGCCCGCGCCCGCACCGCCCTGCGGGACCGTATCGACTTCCACTCCCGCCTCGCCTGGCTCACCGACGAACAGCTCGCAGCCGCCCAGCGGGAGGCCCGCAGCGCCGGGATGACCGTCGGACTCGTCCACGACCTCGCCGTCGGCGTGCACCCCGGCGGAGCCGACACCTGGGCGCAGCCGCACGCGTACGCGCGGGGGATGTCGGTCGGTGCGCCCCCGGACGCGTTCAACGGACACGGCCAGGACTGGGGCCTGCCGCCCTGGCGCCCCGACGCACTCGCCGCGTCCGGCTACGCCCCGTACCGCAGTCTGCTCCGGGGCATCCTGCGGCACGGCGGCGCGATCCGCATCGACCACGTCATGGGGCTCTTCCGGCTGTGGTGGGTGCCCGAGGGGCACGAGCCCGCCGACGGGACGTACGTCCGCCACGACGCCCGGGCCATGCTCGCCGTACTCGTCCTGGAGGCCCACCGGGCCGGTGCCGTCGTCGTCGGCGAGGACCTCGGCACGGTCGAGCCCGGCGTCCGCGACGCACTCGCCGCACGCGGCGTCCTCGGCGCCTCGGTGCTCTGGTTCGAGCGCGACTGGACCGGCACCGGCCGCCCGCTGCCCCCCGACGCCTGGCGCGAGGGCTGCGTCGCCACCGCCACCACCCACGACCTGCCCTCCACCGCCGCCCGCCTCACCGGCGACCACGTCGCCCTGCGCCACCGCCTGGGACTGCTCACCCGCCCGCCGGCGGAGGAACGCGCCAGGGACGCGGCGGAGGTCACCGAGTGGCTGACGTACCTGGCGGGCCTCGGCCTGCTGCCCGAGGGGCTGGGCGGCGGCGGGAGCCGCGACGAGGAGGCGGCGGTGCGCGCCGTGTACCGGTTCCTGCTGCGCACCCCGGCCCGGATGGTCGGGGTGTGGCTGCCGGACGCCGTGGGCGACCGCCGCCCGCAGAACCTCCCCGGCACCTGGGACCAGTACCCCAACTGGCGGCTGCCCGTCGCCGACGCCCGGGGACGCCCGCTCACCCTGGAGGAACTGGCCTCGTCACCCCGGCTGCACCGGCTGATGGAGGTGTTCGCGCGGGAGCCCTGACCGGGCCCCAAGAACCTGGCCCCGACCCGGCCGCGACCCCGCCCGGACCCCTTACGGCACCCCCGGGCGCGCGCCCCGCTCGGGCGTTCGCTACTTTTGCACCGTGGACAAGAAGAACGCTCTGCGCGCCGGCGCTGTCGCGACCGGTACGACGCTGATGATGCTGCTCCTGTCGTCTCCCGCGCTCGCGGCCGTACGGGACGACGGTGACGACCCGGGCCCCGGCCTGAGTGTCGCCGAGACCCTCGGTCTCTTCGTGGCGGCCCCGATCGGCCTCTTCGTGATCATCGCCGGACTGGTGATGGTCCTGGACAAGTCGCGCAAGCAGGTCTGACCCGCTCGCACTTCTCCGAGGGCGCTGTTGTTCCGTACGACGTACGGGTCAACAGCGCCCTCGGTGCGTTTCCGATGCCCTTCACCATTCAGTTCTGCTGAAGAGAACCGTCGAAAAGTTTCGATGGACCTGAATAACCCTGCGGTGTGACGGTAGAGCCCTCACCGAGATCCACCGATCACCCAGGGGGCAGCGATGGCAGTACTGGACCGCATCCGCACACCGAGCACCCACATCCGCACACCGAGCACCAAGACGACGGCCACGGCCACCGCAACGGCCTCCGCGACGGTCAAGAAGGGCGCCGGACTCGGCCTCCTCCTCGCCCTCCTCGCCACCGTCGTCTGGTCCGGCAGCTTCGTCACCTCGCGCGGACTGCACGATTCCGTCCCGCCCGTCCAGGCCGCCTTCTGGCGCTGGATCGTCGCCCTGCTCGCCGTCGCCCCCTTCGCCCTGCGCGAGACCTGGCGCCAACGCGCCCTGATCCGCCGCCACCTGGGCTTCATCACCCTCGCCTCGCTGCTCGGCGTCACCGTCTACAACACCCTGGTCAACCAGGCCGGACTCGACACCCCCGCCGGCACCATGGGCATGATCATGGCCGCCTCACCGGTCGTCATGGCGGTGTACGAACGGCTCGGCGGGCAGCGCCTGGGTGCCCGTCGCATCGTCGGCATGCTGATCGCCTGCGCCGGAGTGCTGCTCCTGGTCAGCAAGGGCTCGCTCACCCTCGGACTGTCCGTCGGCGCGTTCTGGATGATCGCCGCGGCCCTCTGTTTCGGCTCCTACAGCGCCCTCCTGCGCCGCAAGCCCGCCGAACTCGGCGGCCTCGCCTTCCTCTTCTGCACCTTCGTCCTCGGCGCGCTGATGCTGGCCCCCGCGTACGGCGTCAGCCTCGCCGTCCAGGGCGGCTTCGAGTTCCGGGCCGGTACGGTCGGCCCGCTGGTCTACGTCGGCGTGTTCTCCTCCGCCGTCGCCTTCTTCGCCTGGAACAAGGCGATCTCGCTGATCGGCGCCGCCCGGGCCGGAGTCGTCTACTACCTGCAGCCGGTGTGCGTGGCCCTGCTCTCGTACGCCGTCCTGGGCGAGCGGACCGGAGTGCTCCAGATCCTCTGCGCGGTGCTGATCCTGGGCGGCGTGATCCTGGGCGCGACGGCCGCGCGCCCCGGTCGCCGCAGGGCCGGCTGAACGGTCAGTAAGTGGGCCTGAGGACCTGCCCCGGCTGCGCGACGGCCGGGGCGATCAGCTGTGGCACGGTCACGAAGGTGTACCCCTGCTTCTTCAGCTTCGCGATGATGCCGGGCACCGCGGGGACCGTGCCGTCGTAGATGTCGTGCAGCAGCACGATCCCGTCCCGCTTCGCCTGCGACAGGACGCGCGACTCGATGAGGGCGGAGTCTGTCGTCGAGTAGTCCCTGGCGGTGTTGTCCCACAGCACCAGCGCCAGGCCGAGTTCGCGGGCGACCCCCGCGACCATGGGGTTGGTACGTCCCTGGGGCGGGCGCATCAGGGTGGGGGCGCGGCCGGTGACCTCCTCGATCGCCTTCTGGGTGCGGGCCAGTTCGTCCCGTACCTCGGCCTCGCTGAAGTTGACCAGGATGCGGTGGGTCCAGGTGTGGTTGGCGACCTCGTGGCCCTCGCGGGACATCCGCCGCACCACGTCCGGATAGCGCGTGACGTGCTTGTCGCCGAGCAGGAAGAAGGTCGCGGGCACCCGCTCCCGCTTCAGGGTGTCGAGCAGCCGGGGGGTGTCCCTGCCGGGGCCGCCGTCGAAGGTCAGCGCGATGCACCTGGCGACCCGGCAGTCCACCTTCCCGGACTCCTTCGCCTTGGCGTCGGCGTCCCTGCCCTGGGCCACGCCCGCCTGGAAACGGACCAGGTCGGGCGCGTTCGGCTCGACCGAACAGCCGCTCAGCGCAAGCGAGATGGCGGCCAGTGCCGCTGCGACTGCCGTACGTCCGAAACTTCCGCGACCGCTCATGGCCCGACCGTATCGCCCCTCCCTCCCGCATGGGCGGGGCGAGAGGTTCCGGTTGGATTCCGGATCCGGATAGGTTGCGGGCATGGCCGAGTGGGACATCAAGAAGCTCCGCATCCTGCGCACACTGCGCGACCGGGGCACCGTGACCGCGACGGCCGAGGCGCTGCTGATGACGCCCTCGGCCGTCTCCCAGCAGCTCTCCAACCTGGCGAAACAGCTCGACGTGACGCTCCTGGAGGCGCACGGCCGGCGGGTCCGCCTCACCGACGCCGCACACCTCGTGCTGCGCCACGCGGAAGCCGTCTTCGCCCAACTGGAACAGGCCGAGGCCGAGTTGGAGGGGTACGCGCACGGGGACGGCGGAGAGGTGCGGATCGGCGCCTTCTCGACGGCCGTGCCGGCCCTCGTCGTACCGGCCGTACGACGGCTGCGCGAGAGCCACCCGCGCCTGGAGGTACGGGTGCGGGAGGCGGAGGCGGCCGAGGCGTACGAACTGCTGGCGGCGGGCGAGGTCGACCTGGCGCTCTCGCTGGCCGCGCACGCGCCCACCGAGCGGGACCCGGCCTTCGCGCGCGTGCCGCTGCTCGCCGACCCCCTGGACGTGGCACTGCCCGCCGGGCACCCCCTCGCCGACAAACCGGGGCTGCGGCTCGCGGACTTCGCGGGGGAGCGGTGGATCTTCGGCGGGAGCGGGCCCTGGTCGGAGATCACCACGGCGGCCTGCGAGGCGGCCGGGTTCGTGCCGGAACAGGCGCACAGCGCGGCCGGCTGGACGGCGATCCTGGCGATGGTGGAGGCCGGGATGGGCGTGGCACTGGTGCCCCGGATGGCCGTCGCGGAACGGGCCGTGGGAGGTGTCGCGGTCCGGGTCCTCGGCGCCGACCAGCCCCGGCGGCACGTGGTCGCGGCGGTGCGGCGCGGGGCCGAGAAGGGGGCGGGGGTGGCGCGGGTGCTGGGAGCCCTGCGGGGCGTGGTGGGCGACGGGTAGGGGTGCGGGGCCGACCACGAGGACCATTCGCGCTTGCTTAACAGACCTTTCGGAAACATTCGATGGACCTGCGGGTTCGGGTGGTTCAGAGTCGGAGCCATGACGACGAAGCCCGCGCTCCAGGAAGACCCGCACGCCAACGACGCCGCCCCGTACGCCGGAGGCGACCCGTACGCCGACTACCGGACCGCGGGCGACGACACCGCCTCCTTCGCGGAGCTGGTCGACCTCGCCGACCGGCGCCTCGGCGCGGGCGTCATCGCCGCCAACGACGAGTTCTTCGCCGAGCGCGAGAACCTCCTGATCCGCGAGCGCGCCGTATTCGACCCCGAGCACTTCGGGCACAAGGGCAAGATCATGGACGGCTGGGAGACCCGCCGCCGCCGCGGCACCGACGCCGCGAACCCCTTCCCCGAGGCCGAGGACCACGACTGGGCGATCGTGCGGCTCGGCGCCGCCGGGGTGATCCGGGGCATCATCGTCGACACCGCCCACTTCCGCGGCAACTACCCGCAGCGCGTCAGCATCCAGGCGACCGCCGTCGAGGGCTCCCCGAGCCCCGAGCAGCTGCTCGCCGACGACGTGAAGTGGGAGGAGGTCGTCCCGCTCACCCCCGTCAAGGGCCACGCCGCCAACGCGTTCAGGATCGACCTGGAGCGCCGCTTCACGCACCTGCGCCTGTGCCAGCACCCCGACGGCGGCATCGCCCGCCTCCGCGTGCACGGCGAGGTCGTGCCGGACCCCGAGTGGCTCCAGCTGCTCGGCACCGTCGACCTCCTCGCCGTACAGAACGGCGGAACGTACGAGGACGCGTCGGACAAGTTCTACTCGTCGCCCACCCAGATCATCCTGCCGGGCACCTCCCGCAAGATGGACGACGGCTGGGAGAACCGCCGCCGCCGGGTCCGCGACACCAACGACTGGGTGCGCTTCAAGCTGCTCGCCCAGGGCGCCGTCCGCGCCGTCGAGATCGACACCGCCTACCTCAAGGGCAACTCGGCCGGCTGGATCGCCCTCAGCGGCCGCAACGGCGAGGACGGCGACTGGTTCGAGATCCTGCCGCGCACCAAGCTCCAGCCCGACACCCTGCACCGCTTCAAGCTCCCCGCGCAGGCCGTCGCCACCCACGTGCGCCTGGACGCCTTCCCTGACGGCGGCGTCGCCCGGATGCGCCTGCACGGCACCGTCACCGAGCAGGGCCAGGCCGAACTCAAGGCCCGCTACGAGGAGCTGAGCAACTAGCAACTGCAACTAGCAGGCAGCAGGCAGCAGGCAGCAGGCAGCTGCGACAGACCTCCGTGCGTGCGGTGGACAGCGAACCCGCACGCACGGATTACAACGAGAGGGCCCCGGCGCACACCCACCCGCGCCGGGGCCCTCTTCCTCGTTCCGCCGGGTTACGAAGCGGCTGCCTCGTCCGCCGCCTGCGCCTTGAGCGCCCGCTCAACACCCGAGCGGGACTCCGTCACCAGCCGCCGCAGCGCCGCACTCGGCTCCGCCGACGCCAGCCACGCGTCCGTCGCGTCCAGGGTCTCCTGCGAGACCTGGAGCGCCGGGTAGAGGCCTACGGCGATCTGCTGCGCGATCTCGTGCGAACGCGAGTCCCAGACGTCCTTGACCGCGGCGAAGTACTTCTCCGTGTACGGAGCGAGCAGTTCGCGCTGGTCGGTCTGGACGAAACCGCTGATGGCGGCCTCCTGGAGCGAGTTGGGGAGCTTGTCGGACTCGACGACCTCCGCCCACGCCTCCGCCTTCGCCGCCTCGGTCGGACGGGCCGCCCGCGCGGACGTCGCGTGCTGCTTGCCCGCCGAGGTGTTGTCGCGCGTCAGCTCCGCCGCGATCTCGTCCTCGTCGAAGATCCCGACGGCGGCCAGCCGTCCGACGAACGCCCAGCGCAGATCGGTGTCCACGGCCAGACCCTCGATCGACTGCGAACCCTCCAGCAGCCCCCGCAGCAGTTCCAGCTGCTGCGGCGTACGGGCGGTCGCGGCGAAGGCCCGCGCCCACGCCAGCTGGTGGTCACTGCCCGCCTTCGCCGACCGCAGGTGCGCCAGCGTCGCCTCGGTCCACTGGTTCAGCCCCGCCTCGCGCCAGGACGGCGCCGAGTACAGGTCGAGCGCCAGCTTCACCTGACGGTGCAGCGACTGCACGACGCCGATGTCCGACTCCTTGGAGATGCCGGACAGCACCAGCGCCAGGTAGTCGCGGGTCGCCAGCTCGCCGTCGCGCGTCATGTCCCAGGCCGAGGCCCAGCACAGCGCACGCGGCAGCGACTCGGTGAAGTCACCCAGGTGCCCGGTGACGAACGCCAGGGACTCCTCGTCCAGCCGCACCTTCGCGTACGACAGGTCGTCGTCGTTGAGCAGTACGACGTCGGGGCGCGTGCGGCCCACGAGCTGCTCCACCGGCGTCAGTTCGCCGTCGACGTCCAGCTCGATCCGCTCGGTGCGCACCAGCTTGCCCGCCGCGTCCAGGTCGTACAGGCCGATCGCGATGCGGTGCGGACGCAGCGTCGAGGTGCCCTTGGCGCCCGCGGGCAGCGCGGGGGCCTCCTGCTTGACGGAGAAGGCGGTGATCCTCCCCTCGCCGTCCGTCTCGACGACCGGGCGCAGCACGTTGATGCCCGCCGTCTGCAGCCACTTCTGCGACCACGTCTTCAGGTCACGGCCGCTCGTCTGCTCCAGCGCACCGAGCAGATCGCTGAGCTGGGTGTTCCCGAAGGCGTGCGCCTTGAAGTAGGACTGCACCCCCCGGAAGAACTCGTCCTGGCCGACGTACGCGACCAGCTGCTTCAGTACCGAAGCGCCCTTCGCGTAGGTGATGCCGTCGAAGTTGACCAGGACGTCGTCCAGGTCACGGATGTCCGCCATGATCGGGTGCGTGGACGGCAGCTGGTCCTGCCGGTACGCCCATGTCTTCATGGAGTTGGCGAACGTGGTCCACGAGTGCGGCCACTTCGAGCCCTCGGCGTACGCCTGGCAGGCGATGGAGGTGTACGTGGCGAACGACTCGTTCAGCCACAGGTCGTTCCACCACTCCATCGTCACCAGGTCGCCGAACCACATGTGGGCGAGCTCGTGCAGGATCGTCTCGGCGCGCGTCTCGTACGCCGCGTCCGTCACCTTGGAGCGGAAGACGTACTGGTCGCGGATGGTCACCGCGCCCGCGTTCTCCATCGCGCCCGCGTTGAACTCCGGCACGAAGAGCTGGTCGTACTTGGCGAACGGGTAGTCGTAGTCGAACTTCTCCTGGAACCAGTCGAAGCCCTGCCGGGTGACCGCGAAGATGTCGTCCGCGTCCAGGAACTCGGCCAGCGACGGCCGGCAGTAGATGCCCAGCGGCACCCGCTGCCCGTCCTTGCCCACGTACTCCGAGTGCACCGCGTGGTACGGGCCCACGATCAGCGCGGTGATGTACGTGGAGATCCGCGGCGTCGGCTCGAAGACCCACACGTCGTCCTTGGGCGCCTCGGGCGTCGGCGAGTTCGAGATGACGGTCCAGCCGGACGGCGCCTTCACGGTGAACTGGAAGGTCGCCTTCAGGTCGGGCTGCTCGAACGAGGCGAACACCCGCCGCGCGTCCGGCACCTCGAACTGGGTGTACAGATAGGCCTGTTCGTCGACCGGGTCGACGAATCGGTGCAGACCCTCACCGGTGTTGGTGTACGCGCAGTCCGCGACCACCTTCAGCTCGTTGGCGCCCGCCTTCAGACCGGCCAGGGCGATCCGCGAGTCCGCGAACACCGCCTTCGCGTCCAGGGACTCGCCGTTGAGCACGACCTCGTGCACGGTGGGCGCCACGAGGTCGATGAAGCTCGCCCCGTCCTCGGCCGCCTCGAACCGCACCGTGGTCCGGGAGCGGTACGTACCGCCCTCCTGCGCACCACTGAGGTCGAGCTCGACCTCGTACGCATCAACCGTGAGCAGCCGAGCCCGCTCCTGCGCCTCTTCGCGGGTCAGATTCGTACCAGGCACCTGTCATCTCCTCGGATCGTGACGTTCTGGCCCATCCTTCCACGGGGTGGGCACCTCACGGGAGGGAGATTTTGCGGTGCGGAGGCTTCCGGGTGCCCGGATGACGTGGGAAAACGGGGCAGGACCCACAAAGGTCCCGCCCCGCCCCTGCCGTACCGCGGTCCGCCGGCCCGGTGTCAGCCCTTGAGCTCGGCCGCCACCAGCTCCGCGATCTGCACCGCGTTCAGGGCGGCGCCCTTGCGGAGGTTGTCGCCGGAGAGGAACAGCGCGAGGCCGTTCTCCACGGTCTCGTCCACGCGGATGCGGCCGACGTACGAGACGTCCTGGCCCGCGGCCTCCAGCGGGGTGGGGATCTCGGAGAGCGCCACACCCGGGGCGCCGCCGAGCAGCTCGTAGGCGCGGGCCACACTGAGCGGACGCTCAAAACGCAGGTTGACCTGGAGCGAGTGGCCCGAGAAGACGGGGACGCGGACACAGGTGCCGGAGACCTTCAGGTCCGGGATCTCCAGGATCTTGCGGGACTCGTTGCGGAGCTTCTGCTCCTCGTCGGTCTCGAAGGAACCGTCGTCGACGATGCTGCCCGCGAGGGGGAGCACGTTGAAGGCGATCGGCTTCTTGTAGACGTTCGGCTCGGGCAGCTCGACCCTGTCGCCGCCGTGGGTCAGCTCGGCGGCCTGGTCGACGACCTTCTTCACCTGGCCGTCGAGCTCGGCGACACCGGCCAGACCGGAACCGGACACGGCCTGGTACGTGGTGGCGATCAGCGCGGTCAGCGTGGCCTCGTCGTGCAGCGGGCGCAGCACCGGCATCGCGGCCATCGTGGTGCAGTTCGGGTTGGCGATGATGCCCTTGGGGCGGTCCGCCACCGCGTGCGGGTTGACCTCGGAGACCACGAGGGGCACCTGGGGGTCACGGCGCCAGGCGGAGGAGTTGTCGATGACGACCGCGCCCTGGGCGGCGACCTTCTCGGCGAGCGCCTTGGACGTGGCACCGCCGGCGGAGAAGATCACGATGTCGAGACCGGTGTAGTCGGCCGTCGAGGCGTCCTCGATGGTGACCGGCTTGCCGTCCCACTCCCGCGTGGAACCGGCGGAACGGGCGGAGGCGAACAGGCGCAGCTCCTTCACCGGGAACTTCCGCTCCGCGAGGATCCGCAGCACAACTCCGCCGACCTGACCGGTGGCTCCGACGATTCCGACCCTCACAGTGACTCCTCTGTGCGACACGTATGCAGGTACGACGACCTGCGGCGTTGACACCCATGATGCGCGCGGTGCCGTCCGGCTTGTCCAATCGATTGTCCGAAGGACGGGACAGGGGGCACCTGCCCCGGTAATCCTCGACCCATGACTGTGACAAAGAACAAGTGGACACCGACCCACGGCGACCCCTACCGGCCGGTGCCCTACACCCCCGCCCGGATGGACCGCGCCGAATCCCTGGCCCGGGCCGCCGAGCTCCGCACCCGCATGGACGAGCGGCGCACGGTCCGCCAGTTCTCCGCCGACCCCGTCCCCGACCAGGTGATCCGCGACGCCATCGCCTGCGGCGCCACCGCCCCCTCCGGCGCCCACCAGCAGCCCTGGACCTTCGTACTCGTCAAGGACGCGGAGGTACGCCGCCGGATACGCGAGGCGGCCGAGGCGGAGGAGCAGATCTCCTACGAGGGCCGGCTCGGCGAGGAGTGGCTCGACGCACTGCGCCCGCTGGGCACCGACGAGGTCAAACCGCACCTGACCGACGCCCCCGGCCTGATCGTGGTCTTCCAGCAGCGCTACTGGCTCGCCGAGGACGGCACCAAGCGCAAGCACTACTACGTCGACGAGTCGGTGGGCATCGCGGTCGGCATGCTGCTCTCCGCCCTCCACCTCTCCGGCCTCGCCGCCCTCGTCCACACCCCGAGCCCCATGCGCTTCCTGGGCGAGGTGCTGGGCCGCCCGGTCAACGAGAAGGCGTTCGCGGTGATCCCGGTCGGCTACCCGGCGGACGACTGCATGGTCCCGGACCTGGTGCGCAAGACGCTGGACCAGGTGATGGTCGAGATCTGACCGTACGCACGGGAAAGGGGCGGACCGGAGTCGTTCCGGCCCGCCCCTCTGTTCACGTACCCCTACAGGTACTTACTGCGCCACTGCCGCAGTACCTACTGCGCTACTGCGTGACCTTGTCGATCTGGACGCTGCCCAGACCGGCGGCCGTACCGCGCGCGTTGACCAACTGGACCTCGCCGAAGAACTGACGGCCGGCCGGAGCCGCACCGCCGACCTTCACCTCGGCGGAGACCTGCGCCGAACCGCCGACGCCGAGCTGCACGGTCTTCGTCTCGTCCGTCACGACCGAGCCGAGCGCCGGGTCGAAGAAGACGTCCCGGTAGTCGTACGCCGTCGTACCGGCCGGGACGGAGTAGCCGTCCACGACGATCTGGTACGTGCCGGCCGCGGGCTTGGCGATGCTGACCGCCTCGTCCGAGGAGGCCTCGGCGGACTTGCCGACCTCCTTGCCGTCCTTCAGGACCACCAGGTCCAGGTCGGCCTTGACGTCGGCGGGGTTGCCGATGGCGACGTTCAGACGCTCGACGCCCGCACCGATGGTGACCGTGGTGACCTGCTGCTCGCCCTCCTTGATGGACGGCTTGGCGATCTTCGCGGAGCCCAGCGAGCCGCCCTTGAGCTTGCCCGTCAGGGGACCGAAGGCGTTGGTGACCTTCCAGTCGACGGGGGCCGGGGTGCCGACCTTCGCCTCGGGGACGACCTTGACCGCCGGGTCGAAGTCCACGCCCATCGCCGTCACGTCCAGCGAGTACGGGTTGTCGGCCAGCGGCGAGGTGCGGCGCGCCTCGACCTCGATCTCCCAGACGCCCGGGGCCGGGTTCGGGTACGAACGCACGTCGGGGCGGCAGGTGTTGGCGGGGTTGTTGTAGTTCGGGTAGCAGCTGATCGTCGACGTCGGGTCGACCGGCACACCGACCGGGTGGATCGCGACGAACCGGGTCTGGCTGTCCTTGGCGAGGTTGCCCAGCGCCACCTCAAGGGACTTGGCGCCCTTGGGGACCGTCACGAAGTACGAGGTCGGGGCGTTGCGCTGGACCGAGCCCTGGGCCTTGAAGCCGTACCCCGGCTGCGCCAGCTCCTCGGAGGCGACGACCGTGGTGAGGATCTGCTTGTCGATGCCCTCGGTGGCCTTGTCGGACACCTCCAGGATCGCGCTGTGGATGCCCGCGGTGCGGGGCTGCGCGGAGACCTTGACGGTGACCGGCTTGTTCAGCGGCAGCTTCACGACGTCGTTGCCGACGACCTTGAACGTGCCGTCGTTGTTCTCGAAGTGCAGCTCGTGGCGGACGTCGCCGGCCGGGCCCGAGGTGCGGGTGACCGTGATGTCGTAGACCTTCTTCTGGCCCTTCTTCAGGCCGCCCTCACGGTCGTAGAGACCGGTGCCGAAGCCGGGTACCTTGAGCGCCTCGTCCATCGCGGTGTCGACCGGGGCCTTCACCGTGTACTCGTGCGCGGCCGCGTTCTTCTTGATCGACTTCCAGGCGTCGACCACGTTGATCAGGCCGGCACCTTCCTCGTGGGCCTGGGCGCCCTTGATGTGGTCGGCCTGGCTGACCAGCGCGGTGCGCAGCTTCGCGGGCTTCAGCTCGATGCCGGCCTGCTTGGCGGCCGACAGCAGCAGCGCCGAGGCGCCCGCGGCCTGCGGGGAGGACATCGAGGTGCCCTGGAGCATCTGGTAACCGGCCGGCAGCTGGTAGCCGGACTCGGCGACCGGGCCGCCGGGCAGCCAGGTCTGCGTGGTGTTGATCGACGCGCCGGGCGCGGTGATCGTCGGCGCGAAACCGCCGTCCTCGCGCGGGCCGCGCGAGGAGAACGGCATCATCGCGTACTTGGTGCTGACGGCCGAGCCGTAGTTGGCGGCCCAGGTCTCCTTGGAGATGGACGCGCCGACCGAGATCACCTTGTCGGCGAGGGCCGGGTCACCGATGGTGTTGGTGCCGGGGCCGCTGTTGCCGGCCGAGATGACCAGCTGGACGCCGTAGGTGTCGATGAGGCGGGTGTAGAGGGCGGCACGCGCGTTGTTGCCGTCGTTGAGCGCCGGCAGACCGCCGATGGACATGTTGACGATGTCCACGCCGCGCTTGGTGACGAGGTCGATCATGCCCTCGGTGAGCGCGACGTTGGTGCAGCCGCCGCTCCAGGTGCACGCGCGCGAGGAGACGAGTTTGGCGCCGGGCGCCGCACCGTTCATCTTGCCGCCGAAAAGACTGTGGGCGGCGGTGATGCCGGCGACGTGGGTGCCGTGCTCGCTCTCGATGACACCGATGCTGACGAAGTCGGCCTTGTCGCCCGCCGCGTTGTACTTGACGTCCTTGCGGGTCTCCACGACGAACGGGATGCGCTCGGCGACCTCGGTCGCCGGGTCGTCCTTGCCGAAGTAGCCGACCTGGAACTTGTCCTTGTACGGGCTCATCGCGGTCTCGTCCGCGAAGTCGCCGTCGTTGTCGAGGTCGACGCGGACGGTACCGGCGGCCGGGTCGTACAGGACGCCCCACACGTCGGTGGTGTCCTTGTCCCGGTTGAGGTCGCCCTTCATGTCACCGCCGAGGGTGGCGGCCTCCGCGAAGGTGTTGAACTTGTACGTCCCCGCGGGCGCCGACCAGGTCCGGCCCGCCGCCGTGAAGGTGGGGCCGCTGACCTCGGTGGTCATCGGACGCCAGGTGCCGTCACCGTCGGCGACCGGGTCGGTGGCCGTCACCCAGTCGACGATCTTGCGCTCGCCGGTGGTGGTCTTCTGCAGCGCCGGGTGGCCCAGGTCGACACCGGAGTCCAGGACGCCGATGGTGATCCCCCGGCCGTCGGCCTTCGGGTTCTTCTTCACGAACTCGACGGCACCGGTCTCGAAGGACGGGTTGTACGGGTTCTCGGCCGGGGTGTTCTTCCCCGGACCCGGGTACGTGCCCTTGGCGGCCGCCGGCGCGCCCTTGGCGCGGTCCCCGGCCGGGGTCGGGTCGTCGAGCTCGATCTCCTGCTTCAGGTCGATGCCCTGCACGCTGGAGAGCTTGGCGGCGGCCTTGAGGGCCGCGGCCGCCTGCGCGGTCGGCAGGGTCGCCCGTACGTAACCCAGCTTGTCGTCCGTCCGGCCCACCGTGGCGCCGCGCACCGCGTCGAGCTGCTGGGCGACCTGCTCGGTGGCACCGGGGGCGGTCGCCACCATCACGGTGACGTCCTTGGCGCCCGAGGCCTCGGCCTTGGCGAGCAGCTCCTCGTCCGGTGCGCCCAGCTTGGCGCCGGAGGACTTGGCCGCCGGCGGGTTGGGCACGGGGGTGTCGGCCGCGAGGGCCGGCAGCGGCGCGCCCGCGCACAGCGCCGCCACGAGGGAGGCGGCAAAGGTTATTCGGGCGGTACGTCTCGCGCCGGAGCGGCGCGGAGCGTCCTGGGCATCGACAGTCATGTGCATGCATCCCCGGGTGAAAGAAATGAACAGGGTTGTGAAAGAAACGGTCCGAATTCCGGTATCCCGTGACCGGTCAGCATGACGTAAGTGACTGTTGTTTGGGGAGAGTTGCCTGAGGCGAAACCCAGTTGTGACGTACATCCGCCACTGACCGCTCTCCGCCACCCCGGTGACTTCGCCCGTCCGAAGAGCAATCCACAGCGGCACTGACTAGCCTCGGCAGATGAACGCAGAGCTGAGAGTGGCCGCCTACGCGGTGTGCGTACGGGAAGAGAAGGTGCTGCTGGCGCGCTGGGTGGCCCGCGACGGGGCCAAGCGGTGGACACTGCCGGGCGGCGGTCTCGAACACGGCGAGGACCCCCTGGACACGGTCGTCCGGGAGGTCGACGAGGAGACCGGCTACACCGTCGAACCGGTGCAGCTCCTCGGCCTCGACTCCATCCGCCGCCGCTACCCGCGCAGGCTCGGGTCCTTCGCCGACTTCCAGGGACTGCGCATCGTGTACGAGGCGAAGGTGACGGGCGGCGAGCTGCGCCACGAGACGGGCGGCTCCACCGACCTCGCCGCCTGGCACCCGCTGAGCTCGGTACCGGGGCTCGACCGGGTCGAACTGGTGGATACCGGACTGGAGTTGTGGCGCAGCCGGCCCGCCACCGGCCGGGTCGAGCAGCCCGGCCCCGGACGCCACCGGCCGCCGAACCACTGACGCTGGGCGAGGAGCGGGCCGCTGTGCCGGGGAGTGCGGTGCATCCTCATCGCGGCAGCACCACCACGTAGGCGGCCGGGTCGCGGTCCACGGACGCCATCAGTGCCGTCCGCACCACGGCCGCCTGCTGGTCCATGGCCGCGCGCAGCTTGGCCGGGGTCAGGTGCACCACGGTGATGCCGAGCCGCTCCAGGTACTCCCGCTTGCGCGCGTACTCCGACCAGAGCGCGTCCTCGTCCTGCCGGGGCGCCCTGGTGTCCAGTTCGAGCGCCACGGCCTGGTCCGGCCAGAACGCGTCCACCCCGCCGAGGTGCGGCCCGCCGGGCAGTCGCAGATCCACGTTCCACACCGGGTCCGGCAGCCCGAAGCAGCGCACCATCTCGTACAGCCGCTCCTCCCCGGCGGCCCGCCCCTCGGCCGTGACCGAGTCCACCGCGTCGGCGACGTGCGGCCTGGTCAGCAGCCGGGCGAGCTTCAGTTCCCGTACGAGCGCCGCCGGTTCGCAGTGACCGCCGCGCACCGCCTCGGCGAGGATCCGCCGCACCGTGTCACCGTCGCTGAGGTGCGCCACCGCGTCGGCGACGGCCCGGGCCACCGGGGCCACCGGCAGCCCGGTGATCATCTGCGTCCCGGGCAGCGCGTGCGCCCGTACGATCCGCACGCACCCGGTCGACCGCAGCCGCCGGGTCCTGGGCACCATCACGTCGAGCTGCTCCAGCGCCAGCAGCGGCGGCGCCGAGGAGAACCGGTGCAGGGCGAGCGCGGCCAGCCCCGTCACCACGGCCTCGCTCTCCTGGCCCTGCCGGCCCGCCCGCCCCGCGTACAGCAGCGCCGCGTGCAGCCGCTCCTCGCTGGTCGGCGGCCCCTGGTGCAGTACGAAGACCCCCGGCAGCAGCTGCTGCCACGGCCCGCCGTCCCGGCACTGCGACGCCGCCTTCGCGGCACTCACCCCGTGCTCCCGGAGCTGGGCGGTCGTCAGCACCCGGCGCTGGACCGAGGAGAGGTGGGTGAGGGGGACGGCCCGGGTGGGGGAGGGGATGGAGGGGGTCTCGTGGCGCGTGTTGTTGTTCATGCCGAGGACTTGCCCACCCGGGGACCGGCCTCTAACCGCTGTTACAGTCCCGTCGACAATTCGGGACAACACCGCCCTAAAGTACGGCTGTTCGACTGCCGAGCAGTGCCCCGGCCCGACCGGCCCGAAACCGGGACACCCCCAGGTGGCGGGCAGGTGAGGGCCGGTGAGGACAGACGGGAGGGGCCACGCGCGCGGCACCCCCGCGCGCGTGGCCCCTCCACGTCACTCCACCCGCTACGCCCTGCTGTCGCACTCCCTCGCACGGCCCGCCCGCGCCAGGTCGTCCCTGGACTCCAGCACCAGCCTCCGCAGCGCCGGCGCCGCGTCCTCGTGCGCGGACAGCCAGGCGTCCGTCGCGGCGAGGGTCGCCGCCGGGTCCTGGAGAGCCGGGTACAGGCCCCGTACCACCAGCACCCCGATCTGGATGGAACGCTCGCTCCACACCCGCTCGATGGCGTCGAAGTACTTCGCCGCGTACGGCGCCAGCAGCTCCCGCTGGCTGCCCTGCTCGAAGCCGCCGATCGTCGCCTCGACCAGCGCGTTCGACAGCGCGTCGGACTCCACCACGGCGGCCCACGCCTGCGCCTTGACCGCCTCGGAGGGACGCGAGGCCAGGCAGCGCACCTGGTGCCGCTTCCCGGACGCCGTGTCGTCGCGCGCCAGCTCCGCCGCGACGGCCGACTCGTCGGCCCGCCCCTGCGCGACCAGCGGCGACAGGAACGCCCAGCGCAGCTCCTGGTCGACCTCCAGGCCGTCGATCTTCGCGGTGCCGGCCAGCAGCCCTTCGAGGAGCTGCTGGTCGCTCTCCGAGGACGCCACCGCCGCGAAGAAGCGCGCCCAGGTCAGCTGGTGCTGGCTGCCCGGCTCGGCGATCCGCAGCTCCCGCAGCGCCCCCTCGCCGAGCAGCCGCCCGCCCTCCTCGCGCCACTCGGGTGCCGCGTAGTGGGTGAGCGCGGTCCGCGTCCAGTTGTGCAGCATCTGGAGCACGCCGATGTCGCTCTCGCGGCCCGCGAACCGCAGCACCAGGTCCACGAAGTCCCGCGCGGGCATCAGCGCGTCACGGGTCAGGTTCCACAGCGCCGACCAGCACAGCGCGCGGGCCAGCGGGTCGGTGAGGTCCCCGAGGTGGGCGCGCAGCGTGTCCAGCGAGAGCGCGTCGAAGCGGATCTTGCAGTAGGTCAGGTCGTCGTCGTTGACCAGGATCAGCGCGGGCTTCTCCGCCCCGGCGAGCTCGCTCACCACCGTGCGCGGACCCGCCACGTCCGTCTCCGTACGGGCGTAACGGACGAGGTCACCGTCCTGAAGCCGGTACAGGCCGACCGCGACGCGGTGCGGGCGCAGCTCGGGGTGGGACGCGGCGGCCTCCTGCACCACGGCCAGCTCGGTGATGCGCCCGGCGGCGTCGTAAGTGACCTCCGGCGTCAGCGAGTTGACCCCCGCCGTCTGGAGCCAGGACCGCGACCACTCGCCCAGGTCACGGCCACTGGTCTCCTCCAGCGCGGACAGCAGGTCGCCCAGCTGCGTGTTGCCGTACGCGTGCGCCTTGAAGTAGCGGCGCGCGCCCTCCAGGAAGGCGTCCCGGCCCACGTACGCCACCAGCTGCTTGAGCACCGAGGCGCCCTTGGCGTAGGTGATGCCGTCGAAGTTGAGCTTGGCGTCCTCCAGGTCACGGATGTCGGCCGTGATCGGGTGCGTGGACGGCAGCTGGTCGGCGCGGTACGCCCACGCCTTGCGGCGGTTGGTGAAGGTGATCCAGCCGTCGGTGAAGCGGGTCGCCTCGACCATCGAGAAGGAGCCCATGAAGTCCGCGAAGGACTCCTTCAGCCACAGGTCGTCCCACCACTGCATGGTGACCAGGTCGCCGAACCACATGTGCGCCATCTCGTGCAGGATGACGTTGGCCCGGCCCTCGTACGCCGAGGACGTCGTCCGGCCGCGGAAGATGTACTCCTCGCGGAAGGTGACCAGACCCGGGTTCTCCATCGCACCGAGGTTGTACTCGGGCACGAACGCCTGGTCGTACTTCCCGAAGGGGTACGGGAAGTCGAAGTTGTCGTGGAAGAAGTCCAGGCCCTGCTTGGTGATCAGGAAGACGTCGTCCGCGTCGAAGTGCTTGGCCAGACCCTTGCGGCACATCGCGCCGAGCGGGATCTCCAGCGTGGAGCCGTCCTCGAAGGTGCGCGTGTAGGAGTCGCTCACGTAGTGGTACGGGCCCGCCAGGACAGCCGTGATGTACGTCGAGATCGGCTTGGTCTCCGCGAACTGCCAGACCCCGTCCGCGTCCAGCTCGCCCGCGCCGTTGCTCCACGCCGTCCAGCCCTCGGGCGCCCGCACCGAGAAGCGGTACGGCGCCTTCAGGTCGGGCTGCTCGAAGTTGGCGTACACCCGGCGGGCGTCGGCCGGCTCGTACTGGGTGTAGAGGTAGACCTCGCCGTCCTCCGGGTCGACAAAGCGGTGCATGCCCTCGCCGGTACGGCTGTAGGCGCACTGGGCGTCGACGACCAGGACGTTCTCGGCGGCCAGGTCCTCCAGGGTGACCCGCACCCCGTCGAAGACGGCCGACGGGTCGAGCGCGGTGCCGTTCAGGGTGACCGAGTTGACCGAGGGGGCCACCAGGTCGGCGAAGGTGGCGGCGCCCGGCGTCGCCGACCGGAAGCGGATCGTCGTCACCGAGCGGAACGTGCGCGGCCCATCCCCCTCGTGCTCGCCGACCGCGGAACGCAGGTCGAGCGCGACCTCGTAGCCGTCGACGGACAGCAGCTCCGCCCGGGTCTGGGCTTCGTCGCGGGAAAGGTTCTCACCGGGCACGGGCACTCCTTCGTGACACGTATCTGCACACTCGAAACAGGACCGATCCTCGCATGTGCACCTGTCGGATCGAACACGGGAATGGGCGCGGGGCGCGGAGGGTTGTCCCGGCAGACACCGCGGCCCCGCCGCCGCGGAGTCCGACGACGCTTCTGGCGACCCGCACCGAGGAGATACCGACATGTCCGATACGGCTGCCAAGACTCCCGCCGACTTCTGGTTCGACCCGCTGTGCCCGTGGGCGTGGATGACGTCCCGCTGGATGCTGGAGGTCGAGAAGCTCCGCGACGTCGAGGTCCGCTGGCACGTGATGAGCCTGGCCGTGCTCAACGAGGGGCGCGACGTCCCCGAGGAGTACGCGGAGGCGATGAAGTCCGCCTGGGGCCCGGTCCGGGTCGTCATCGCCGCCCAGCAGCAGCACGGCGACGAGGTCGTCGGGCGGCTCTACACGGCGCTCGGCAACCGCATCCACGTGGCGGGCCGGGGCGTCACCGACCCCGACGTGATCCCCGAGGCGCTCGCCGAGGCCGGCCTGCCCGCCTCCCTCGCGGACTTCGCCACCCAGCAGACGTACGACAAGGAACTGCGCGCCTCGCACGACGCGGGCATCACCCTGGTCGGCCAGGACGTCGGCACCCCCGTCATCGCCGTACCGGGCCCCGACGGCGAGCAGATCGCCTTCTTCGGCCCGGTCGTCACCCCGTCGCCCAAGGGCGAGGCCGCAGCCCGCCTCTGGGACGGCACCCTGCTGGTGGCCTCCACCCCCGGCTTCTTCGAGCTGAAGCGCACCCGCACCCAGGAGCCGGTCTTCGACTGACCCCTGCCCCGGCCGGTCTCCTGTGCGGCCGGCCCCGCCGACCGGACGCGCCCAACAGGCGCCCCGGCCCGGCCCGCCTTAGCGTCCCCCTATGGAGACAGGTGAGATACGCGGCGACATAGGCAAGGGCGGGTCCCCCCGCGTCCCCGCACCCGCGCACGAAGCGGAGCTGCCCCCCGGACGCGAGCGCACCGACCCGTCCCTGCCGAACGACAACGCCCCCCATGCCACCCTGCCCGTACGCCCGACCGACCGGGTGGTGCGGGCAGGGTGTTACCTGCTGGCCGGCCTCTGGCGGCTGACCGGGCTGCGCCGGGCCTCGGGCACCCTGCGCCACTACCTCGGCGGAACCGGCGCCCCGTACCCGCTGGACGCCGCCACCCTGGCGGCCCTGCCACCCGTCCGGGCGGCGGTGAACGCCCGCCTGATGGCCGCCGAGGCGGGCCTGTGGTCCGGCACCGACGACTGGCGCGGCATCCTGATCAAACCGTCCACGTCCCTCGACTGGTGGCTGGCCGCACGCGGCATCCAGTACCGCGTGGTGCGCCCCAACCCGCACTACTACCGGGTGGAGTTCCACAAGACCTGGAACTTCGACCGGGGCGAATCGGAGTTCGGCATCCCGTTCACCCCGTTCGCCCGGCTCCACGAGACGGGCCTCGCCCACGAGTTCGTCGCCTCGGGCCGTACGGGCTACCTGCCCCGCTGAGCACGTGCCCCGGCCCCCGTGGACGCAGGGACCCCGGACGCAGAAGAGCCCCCGCGAGTCATGTCCTCGCAGGGGCTCTTCGTCCATCCACCCGCCCGGGAAGGTTGAGAAGACGATCACGAGCAGGGCGCTTGGGGTCCCGCCGGTCGGGCGGGAGGGTGCTTACCGCGGACTCCGGGTCACGGAGTGATCAGCGGGGTGCGGTTCTTCGCGTCGGCGTACCGCTTCGCCACGTCCTGCCAGTTGACGACCGCCCACATCGCCTCGATGAAGTCGACCTTCTGGTTCTTGTACTGGAGGTAGAAGGCGTGCTCCCAGGCGTCGAAGACCAGGACGGGCACCGAGCCCTGGCCGACGTTGCCCTGGTGGTCGTAGACCTGCTCGACGATGAGGCGGCCGCTGACCGGCTCGTAGGCGAGCACGCCCCAGCCGGAGCCCTGCGTCGTCGCCGCGGCCTTGGTCAGCTGCGTCTTGAACTTGGCGAAGGAGCCGAAGGACTCGGTGATCGCGTCCGCCAGGTCGCCCACGCCGTCGGCGGCCGTCGGCTCGCCGCCGCCGTTGCCGTCCTTCGGGGACGCCATGTTGTGCCAGTAGATCGAGTGCAGGATGTGGCCGGAGAGGTGGAACGCGAGGTTCTTCTCCAGACCGTTGATCGAGCCCCAGGCGTCCTTGTCGCGAGCCTCTTCGAGCTGCTCCAGGGTGTCGTTGGCGCCCTTGACGTACGCGGCGTGGTGCTTGTCGTGGTGCAGCTCGATGATCTGCGGATTGATCACCGGCTCCAACGCCGCGTAGTCGTACGGAAGTTCAGGAAGCGTGTAAATGGCCATGTCGTCCGACCCCTCCGATGCTTATTGCAAGTCGTATGCAGCTGCACGCTACCAGCAGTTATTCGAAGCGGCAGCTAAGGTCTGCCTCAGTAAATGGGCCTAGGGCCGGGGGCGGAGAAGCGCCGGAGCACCCCCCCCGAAAACGCGGGAAGCCCGCCCCGCGCACAGTGCGCGGAACGGGCTCCCGGAGGCCGTCGGGGCGGGCGTCAGCCCCTCGCCCCCTCCTTCTTCGTCTTCTGCCGTACGAAACCGACCGCGGCCAGCGCCACCGTCAGCGCCACCGTCATCCACAACTGCTCGCGGGTGCCCGGCTCCAGCGCCATCAGTACGAAGACCCCGAGCATCGCCACCAGCGCCGCACAGGTCAGCACCGGGAACAGCCACATCCGCACCACCAGCTTCTCCGGCGCCTCGCGCTCGGTGCGGCGGCGCAGGATCAGCTGCGAGACGGCGATGAACACCCAGACCACCAGAACGACCGCACCGGTCATGTTCAGCAGCCACACGAAGATGTCGTCGGGCCGCCAGTAGCTCAGCAGCACACACAGGAAACCGCCGGCCGACGAGGCGATGACCGCACGGCGCGGCACCCCGCCGGACACCTTGGCCAGGAACTTCGGCCCCTGGTCGCGCTCGACCAGCGAGTACGCCATCCGCGAGGCACCGTAGATGTTGGCGTTCATCGCGGAGAGCAGCGCGACCAGCACGATCACGTTCATGATCTGACCCGCGCCCGGGACGCCCAGGTGGTCGAGGGTGGCGACGTACGGACCGACCTCGACGACCTTCTTGTCGTCCCACGGCACCAGGGTCACCACGACCGCCATCGAGCCGACGTAGAACAGCGCGATCCGCCACATCGCGGTCCGCACCGCCCCCGCGACACCGCGCACCGGGTCCTTGGACTCGGCCGCCGCGATGGTGACCGTCTCCAGACCGCCGTACGCGAACAGCGAGGCGAGCAGACCGACGATCAGGCCCTCGGTGCCGTGCGGGAAGAAACCGCCCTCGCCGGTGAGGTTCGCCGTACCGGGCGCCGGGGCGTCCGAACCGGGCAGGAAGCCGACGATGGCCAGCGCACCGATGATCAGGAACAGTGCGATCGCACCGACCTTCAGGGCGGCGAACCAGAACTCGAACTCACCGAAGTTCTTCACCGCTGCCAGGTTGGTCCCCAGGAACACCACCATGAACAGGGCCACCCACGCCCACGCGGGCGTACCCGGCAGCCAGGTCGTCATGATCTTGGCCGCGCCGATGCCCTCCATGCCGACGGCCACGCACAGCAGCACCCAGAACGACCAGCCCGCCGCGAAACCCGCCCACGGCCCGATCGCCCGCTCGGCGTGCACCGAGAAGGAGCCCGACGCCGGGTTGGCCGCCGACATCTCACCGAGCATGCGCATCACCAGCATGACGATCAGGCCGGATATCGCGTACGCGATCACGATGGAGGGGCCCGCCGCGGCGATGCCGGTGCCCGACCCGACGAAGAGCCCGGCACCGATCACCCCGCCCAGGGCGATCATCGAGAGATGGCGCTGCTTGAGACCGCTGCCGAGCGAGGAGCCCGAGGGTCCTTCGCTCTGTGACGCCTGTGACGCCTGTGACGTCTGTGACGCCTGTGCGTCGGCGGGCGGGGGCGGCGGCGCGGAGGTCCGAGACATGGGCGTGCCCTGTTCACTAGCTGAGACGGTGGGGGAGCGGACGGCAAGTGGCCATCAGTCTCGGCACGCATCCCGCTCAGAGGGAACAGTGGACCGCTATACGGACACCACGCTCACACACCGTGAATATCTAGGCACGCCTCGCGCGCAACTCCCGCACCACCGCCACCAGCAGCACCAGTGCGGTCGCCCCCGCCGACCAGAGCAGCTGAGGCCGCGCCGTGTCGTCGAGCAGCATCAGCACCAGTACGACCGCCATCGCCGCCAGCGCCGCCCACGTCAGATACGGGAACGCCCACATCCTCAGGGTCAGCCGCTCCGGCATCTCCCGCTCGATCCGCCGCCGCAGCTTCAGCTGCGAGACCGCGATCAGCCCCCACACGAAGAGCAGCACCGCACCGACCGCGTTGAGCATGTAGAGGAAGACGGTGTCCGGCCACAGCAGATTGAGCACCACCGAGACGAACCCGAACGCCACCGACGCCAGCACCGCCCGGCGCGGCACCCCGCCGGGACTGGTCCGCAGCAGCCCCCTGGGCGCCTCGCCGCGCTCGGCCAGCGAGAAGACCATCCGCGACGCCCCGTACAGATTGGCGTTCAGCGCGGAGAGCAGCGCCACGAAGACCACGATGTTCATGAGGGTGCCGGCGGAGGGGACCCCGATGTGGTCGAGGACCGCGACGTACGGACTCAGCCCCGGCGTCATCGACGTCCACGGCAGCAGCGTCACGATGACCAGCATCGAGCCGACGTAGAAGAACAGGATCCGGAAGACCGCGCTGCGCACCGCGCGCCCCACCGCGCGGGCCGGGTCGTCGGTCTCGGCGGCGGCGATCGTCACGACCTCCAGGCCGCCGAACGCGAAGACCACCGCGAGCACCCCGGAGATCACCCCCGACCAGCCGTTGGGCAGGAAACCGCCCTGGCCGGTCAGGTTCGCCAGGCCGACCGGATCGGTGTCGGGCAGCACCCCGAAGACCGCGAGCAGTCCCAGCACCAGGAAGAGGACGATCGCGGTGACCTTGAGGGCGGCGAACCAGAACTCGAACTCACCGAAGTTCTTCACCGCGGCCAGGTTGGCGGCCGTGAAGACCAGCATGAAGATCAGCACCCAGCCCCACTGCGGGACCCCCGGCACCCACCCGTTCGCGATCGCCGCCGCCCCGGTCGCCTCCACCGCCAGGACCACGACCAGCAGGAACCAGTAGAGCCAGCCGACGCTGAACCCCGCCCACCGGCCGAGCGCCCGCTCCGCGTGCACCGAGAACGACCCCGAGGCCGGCATCGCCGCCGACATCTCGCCCAGCATCCGCATCACCAGCATCGCGATGGCGCCCGCGATCAGGTACGAGAGGACGATGCCGGGCCCCGAACCCACGAACAGACCGGCACCGATCACCCCGCCCAGACCGAGCATGGTCAGATGGCGCTGCTTGAGCCCGTGCGACAGGGGCTCCTCGGGTGCCGTGAGGTCGGGCGTACGGAGCTGCTGCTCGTCGTGCATGGCGCTCGTGCTCTCGAAGGGCCGTGGAGCACAGCTGCACGGCCGCTGGGATTTGGCGGGACCCCACAGTCTCCCCTCTCGCGCGCCCACCGCGCAAAAGGGACCTATCTCTCTGCGGCGCCAGTGATGCGCATCACGTCACCTCCGGTCGTACGGCCGTGGCCGCCCGCTCTTTGTGTGATGTCCACCAAGTCCCTGTTCCCTGCTTTGTCGGCGCTCTAGGGTGATCGGGCGTTGACCCCTGGGCTAACGTCGCCATGTCCCTGACTGCCCCCCTCTTCTTCACCGCGGAGTCCCGATGAGCACTGCTGCCGTATCCGCCCGCCCCGGTGCGGTCCTTGCCGACCTCCTGCCGGCCACCCGCGTCCGCACCGCGGCACTCGTGGTCGGGGGCGCGGCGCTCACCGGCATCGCGGCCCAGATAGCCGTGCCCGTACCGGGTTCGCCGGTCCCGGTCACCGGCCAGACCTTCGCCGCCCTGCTCGTCGGCACCGCGCTCGGCGCCCGCAACGGCTTCCTGTCGCTGGCCCTGTACGCGCTGGTGGGCATGGCCGGGGTGCCGTGGTTCCAGGCGGGTACGTCCGGCCCCGGCGGCGCCTCGTTCGGCTACGTCATCGGCATGCTGCTGGCCGCCACGGCCGTCGGCGCGCTGGCCCGGCGCGGCGGCGACCGCTCGGTGCTGCGGACCGCGGGCACCATGGTGGTCGGCTCCGCGATCATCTACGCCGTCGGTGTCCCGTACCTGATGGCCGTCACCGGCATGGGCCTGGGCGCCGCGCTCGCGGCGGGCGTGGTCCCCTTCCTCATCGGTGACGCGCTGAAGGCGGCGCTGGCGATGGGCGCACTGCCGGCCGCGTGGAAGCTGGCGGGCCGCAAGGGCTGAGGCCCGCTCCCACGGCTCGGTCCGTACGTCGTACGGAGGGGCTGTCCCGGGTTGACCACCCCGGGACAGCCCCTTCTTCATTCCTGCCGCCGTGCGCTCAGTGCTGCTTCACGGAGCGGTCGCGCCTGCTCCACCAGAAGCCCGCGCCACCCGCCGTGAGCAGCAGCGCCCCGGCCACGCCGAGCGGCAGCGCGTCCGCGCCAACACCGGTGCTGGGCAGCCCGCCGGGCTTGCCGGGGGGCTTGCTGTCGCCGGGGGCGGGGGAGGGGGAGTCCGGCCCGAACGGCACGTTCACCGTGTTGAGCAGGAGGGGGGTGTCGGGTGCGTTCGGGGTCGGGGTGGTGGTGCCGAAGTCGACCGGGCCCTGCTGCCAGAGCAGCTTCTCGCTGGTGCCCTCGGTCACCGGCAGACAGATCTTGCCGGTCTTCTTCAGGTCGAAGGTGGCGTCCACCTCGTACGACTTGGACTTTCCGGCGGCGAGGTCGGCGACGACACAGGCGAACCCGCTGTTGGAGCCCTTGGGCAGCCGGTCGGCCGGGACCGGCACACAGCCCGGGACGCCGTTGACCTTCAGCCCGTCGAAGCCGACGACGGCCATGGTGATCTGACCGGTCGGCTTTGCGCCCTTGTTCGCCACTGTCGCGGTGATTTTTGTCTTTCCTGTTTTGTTGTCGACCGAAATCTTTGTGGGAAGTTCCGTCGAGATCTTCAGGTCGGCGGGAGCACTGGGGCCGGGGGTACCGCCCTGAGTGCTTCCGGGTGTGGGTTCGGCGGCGAATGCGCCGTACGGAAGGATGAGTACAGACGCTGCCGCGATCGCCAGGCAAGATCCAGTGCGCTTGCCGACGATCTCTTTACCGATCTTTTCGAGCATTTCCCGGCCCCCTTATTCTGAACAGCGTCAGCCGGCCCCTTTTTCGGGACAGCGCCAGCTGTACATGCAGGAGTACCACAAGATTGCGTCCAACTGTGATGCAATGGTGGGAAGTTAATGCTTCTGTCCTGGTCGCAGCAGGTGCTGAGGAGGGGGACGGGAATGCCGGGGTTTACGAGTGGCGGGGTGCAGGGGTTATTGATCGCCGGTCGTTACCGGCTGGGGGAGACGATAGGCCAGGGCGGCATGGGGCGTGTGTGGCGTGCCTACGACGAGATCCTGGACCGCTCCGTCGCCGTAAAGGAAATGCGTGTCGACGGATTGGATGCAGAGGACAATCGAATTCGCCGGGAAAGGACTTTGCGGGAAGCGAGGGCCACGGCTCGTATAGACCACCCGAATGTGGTGCGGGTCTACGACGTCGCCGACGAGAGCGAGCGGCTGTGGATCGTGATGGAGCTGGTGAATTCACGATCACTGGAGCAACTCCTCGTCGAGGACGGACCCGTACCGCCGCGCGAGGCGGCCCGGATCGGCCTCGGAGTGGCGGCGGCCCTGCGCGAGGTGCACGCGCGCGGGGTGCTGCACCGCGACATCAAACCCGGCAACGTCCTCCTGGGCCGGGACAACGGCCGCATCGTCCTCACCGACTTCGGTATCGCCGCCATCCAGAACACGACGGCCCTCACCATCGTCGGCATGCTGGTCGGCTCCCCGGACTACATGGCCCCCGAGCGCGTGGGCGGCCGGCAGCAGGGCGCCCCCTCGGACCTGTGGTCCCTGGGCGCCACCCTGTGCGCAGCGGTCGCGGGCACCTCCCCCTTCACCCGCCCCACGACCATGGCCACGCTGCACGCGGTCCTGTACGAGGAGCCGGAAATCCCACCTGAGGCGGGCGAACTGGCCCCCCTGCTCACCGCCCTGCTGGCGAAGGAACCGGAGGCGCGCCCGACGGTGGACGAGCTGTACGCCTCACTGGAGGCGGTGCTGTCCCCACCGAGGACCCCGACACTGGTGGAACGGGTGGAACGGGTGGAACGGGTGGAACGGGTGGAACGGGTGGAACCGGCAGTCCCGGCGGTCCCGGCAGCCCCCGAAGCCCCGCCGGAACCGCTGGAGCCGCCCCCCGCGACGGCGTACGAACCGACCCGGGTGGAGCCGACCCCGGAGCCGACACCTGAACCGGAGCCGACACCGCAGCCGGAGCCGGAGCCGGAGCCGGAGCCGGAGGCGGAGCCCGCCCCCGAGCCGCAGCCCGCACCCGAGGAGCCACCGGAAGCCGCAGCGGCAGCCGCAACAGAAACCGAGGCTGACGCGGCAGCCGAACCCGAAACCGGCCCCGTCAGCCGCTCGGACACGGCGGAACTCCGGATTCCGACGGCACCGCCCCCCGAGGACGCGCCGGTAGGCAAGCGCGGCCGGGGCGTACGGTTCCGCCGCAGCCCGGAGGCCTCACCGGTCGTGCCGTTCCCGCCGCCGACGACCGTCCCCCGGGAGGAATCCCCCGCTCCGTCGGCGGACGAATCGTCCCCTGCGGCCCCACTGCCCCCCACCGAGCCCGTCAGCCCGGAACCGCCCTCCACTGCCCCCGAAGCCGCCCCCGAAGAGCCCGCCGAACCCGAGGCAGCGGCCCCCGAAACCCCGGAAGCCCCAGAAACCCCTGAAGAAACCCCCGAAGAAACCCCACCCCCAGAGGCCACCTCACCCCCAACTCCCACCCCCCACCACCGCTCCCACACCCACACCCACACCCGTACCCGAGCCGCCGCCGTGGCCGGTGCGGGGATAGGGGTGGCGGTGGTGGCGACGCTGGTCATCGTGCTCACACAGGGGAACGACCCCGGGACGAAGCGGGAGACCGGGAGCAGCGGCGGGCCGACCACCGAGCCGACCGTCGCCGGGACCGCCCGCCCACCCACCTCAGGGGTACGCCCGGGCAACCGGAACGAGACGGGGTTCGCCTGGGTGCCGCCGCCGAACTGGACGCGCAGCGCGAAGAGCCCCTCCAACGTCCACTACCACTCGCCGGACGGCACACAGGAAATCGCCGCCTCGTACGGACTGGCACGAGGCGGCGATCTGTTGAAGCAGTGGGAGCAGTTCGAGGCCGATTCGCACGACGTGGCGGGCTACTCGAAGATCCGGCTGGAGCGGACCACGTTCCAGGACCGGCCCGCGATCATCTGGGAGTACACCTTCACCCAGGCGGGCAAGCCCTGGCAGGCCCGGCAGATCGGCTTCAACGCGGGCGGCAAGTCGTACCAGCTCAACGTCTGGTTCGAACAGGCCGCCCGCGAAGAGGCCTTCCAGAACTATCAGCGGGTGACGGAGTCCTTCGTACCGCTCTGAGCGTCGGCAGCGGCGTCCACAGGCAGCGTGCCGTTGCGCTTCTGGACGGTCTCGCGGATCAGGGCGAAGCCCACGACCAGCGCGGCCACCAGGAGCGACAGGAGGACCTGGGTGCGGCCGGCGTCGTCGGTGAGCATGTAGACCAGCACGAACGAGATCATCGCGATCGTCGCCCAGGTCAGGTACGGGAAGAGCCACATCTTCACGACCAGCTTGGACGGGTCCTCGCGCAGGATGATGCCGCGCATCCGCAGCTGCGTGAAGCAGATGACGAGCCAGACGAAGAGGGCGACCGCGCCGGAGGAGTTCAGCAGGAACTGGAAGACGGTGTCCGGCCACATGTAGTTGAAGAAGACAGCGACGAAGCCGAAGACGACCGACGCGAGGATGGCGACGCGCGGCACACCGCGCGAGCTCACCGTGGTGAAGGAGCGCGGGGCGTCCTTGCGGCGGCCGAGCGAGAAGGCCATCCGGGAGGCGGTGTAGAGACCCGAGTTGAGGCAGGAGAGCACGGCGGTCAGCACGATCACGTTCATGATCTGGCCGGCGTGCGGGATGCCGATCGAGTTCAGGGCGGCGACGTACGAACCGCCCTCGGCGACGATCGACTTGTCGTTCCACGGCAGCAGCGTCAGGACGACGAAGATCGAGCCGAGGTAGAAGATGCCGATGCGCCAGATGACGCTGTTGGTGGCCTTGGTGACGGCGCGCTGCGGGTCCTCGGACTCACCGGCGGCGAGCGTGACGATCTCCGAGCCCATGAACGAGAAGACGACCATCAGCACACCGGTCAGGATCGCCCCGTACCCCTTGGGGAAGAAGCCCCCGGTGTCCGTGAGGTGTGCGAATCCGGCGCCCGGGTTGTCGGAGCCGGGCAGGATGCCGAAGACGGCGAGCAGACCGATGACGACGAACGCGCCGATCGCGACGACCTTGATGCCCGCGAACCAGAACTCGAACTCGCCGTACGAGGAGACCGAGGCGAGGTTCGTCGCGGTCAGCACGAGCATGACGATCAGGGCCCAGCCCCACTGCGGTACCGCCGGTATCCATCCCTCAAGGATCTTCGCGCCCGCGGTCGCCTCGACGGCCAGCACCACGACCCAGAAGAACCAGTACAGCCAGCCGATCGAGAAGCCGGCCCAGCGGCCGAGCGCCTGGTCGGCGTAGGCCGAGAAGGAACCGGAGGAGGGCCGGGCGGCGGCCATCTCGCCGAGCATCCGCATCACGAACACGACCATCGCGCCGACCAGGGCGTACGACAGCAGGATCGCGGGCCCGGCGGCGGCGATGCCCGCACCGGAGCCGACGAACAGACCGGCGCCGATGACACCGCCGATCGCGATCATGGAGAGGTGGCGGTTCTTGAGGCCGGCCTGGAGCCCGCCGTTGTCCGGGGAACCGGGGCTTCCGGGGTTACCGGAACCGCCTGGCTCCGCGGACTTCATCTCCGCCTGGGTCGGCTGCGCGCTCATGCACAATCCTCATTCATCTTTTCGTTCGGGCACGTCATCGGGCCCTCAGGGTCCTGACGCTCGGGTTACGAGCCTCCGCATTCAAGCTGAGCCGGAGGTGAATCGGAAGAGCTGATTCCGGATCGTTGTACGGACGAAAGTCCGGGGGCGCAGGTCCCGAATGCGGAGGGACCAAGGTCCTCACATCGGTCCCCCCTACCCGTCGCGTCCCGTGCCACACTTCCCCCATGCGCGTGTACCTCGGTTCCGACCATGCCGGATACGAACTCAAGAACCACCTCGTCGAGTGGCTGAAGGCCCATGGCCACGAGCCCGTCGACTGTGGTCCCCACATCTACGACGCCCAGGACGACTACCCGCCGTTCTGCCTCCGCGCCGCCGAGCGGACGGCCGCGGACGCGGACGCGCTGGGCATCGTGATCGGCGGCTCGGGCAACGGCGAGCAGATCGCCGCGAACAAGGTGAAGGGCGTACGGGCCGCTCTCGCCTGGTCCGAGCAGACGGCGGCGCTCGGCCGCGAGCACAACAACGCGAACGTCATCTCGATCGGCGGCCGCATGCACTCGCAGGAGGAGGCGACCAAGTTCGTGGAGATCTTCCTCTCCACGCCGTACTCGGACGAGCCGCGCCACACCCGCCGCATCGAGATGCTCGCGGCGTACGAGACCACGGGCGAACTCCCCCCGATTCCCCCGCACCACCCCCAGCAGCCCTGACCGAACCCGCACGTCCCCGCGCCCTTGAGCACTCAGGGGCGCGGAGCCGCGGGGAACCGTGCGGTGCTGGGCCCGAGCAGTCGGGTGGGGGGCGCGGGGCTGTGCCGATGTGCGGCTCCGCCGCGCGGGCGCGAGCAACCCACCCCCACCCGCACACCCGGCGCGGCCCGCCACTCACACCCAAGCCCCGAGGCCCGCACGTCCCCCCCGCCCCCCAGGAGCTTCCCGTGCCCGAAGGCCACACCATCCACCGCCTCGCGGAGGACCACCTGGCCCACTTCGCCGGCACCGCCCCCCACCCCACCAGCCCCCAGGGCCGCTTCACGGCCGCCGCCACCCTCCTGACCGGCAAGGTCATGGAGACCGCCGAGGCCCACGGCAAGCACCTCTTCCTCGGGTTCGAGGGCGGCCACTGGATCCACATCCACCTCGGCCTCTTCGGCAAGTACGCCCTGGGCGACGCCCCCGCCCCGCCCCCCACGGACACGATCCGCCTGCGCCTGCTCAACACCACCTCGTACGCGGACCTCCGCGGCCCCACCACCTGCGCCCTGATCACGGACGCTGAGAAGCAGGCCGTGCACGACCGCCTCGGCCCGGACCCGCTGCGCGCGGACGCCGCCCCGGACCGCGCACTGCGCCGCATCAGGGCCTCCCGTACGACGATCGCCGCCCTCCTGATGGACCAGAAGGTCATCGCCGGGGTCGGCAACGTCTACCGCGCCGAAGTCCTCTTCCGGCACGGCATCGACCCGTACACCCCGGGCAAAGCCATCACCCCCGCCCAGTGGCAGGCGGTCTGGGACGATCTGGCCGCCCTGATGCGCGAAGGCGTGCGGAACAACCGGATCGACACCGTCCGCCCCGAGCACACGCCCGAGGCGATGGGCCGCCCGCCCCGCAAGGACGACCACGGGGGCGAGGTCTACGTCTACCGCAGGGCCACCCAGCCGTGCCTGCTCTGCGGCACCGAGGTCGCCACCGCGGACCTCGCCGCCCGCAACCTCTTCTGGTGCCCCACCTGCCAGCAGACCTGACCCGCCCCCACCGGCCCCGGACCTAGAACCCGTGCGCCAGCCACGGCGCCACGTCCGACCCGAACCCCAGCGCCGCCTCCGCCACCGCGCCCTCGCGCAGCTCCCGCACCCGCCCGGCCGAGGCCAGCGCCGACAGCGACACCCCGCCGAGATAGGCCGCACCCAACTCCCGTACCGACAAAGCCACATCGGCCGGGTCGGCGGTCCGCGTGCACACCGCGCCCTTGGCGTCGCCGGTCAGCCGCCAACGGCCCTCGTTCCAGGGGCAGAAGCGGTCCTCCACTTCGAACACCACGTCCACCGGCGCCCGGTAGGTCCGCGCCTCCAGCGCCGCCCCCACCTCCACCAGCCGTACGTGCATCGAGTCGCGCAGCCGCACCCCGGCGCGCCGGACGTCGGACGCCAAATGCAGCCAGGCGTCGTCCGCGGGCCGGTTGCGGGTGACCAGCTTCGACGTCAGATCGACGTCGAACAGGAAGCGCCACAGTGCCGCGTACGCCTGCGGGGCGAGCGGACCGGCCGCTTCCAGGTCCGCCAGGACCACCACCCCGTCGGGGCCCGCCGCGCCCCACTCCGGCTTCACCCGGAAGCGCGCGAAGCCCACCGGCCGTCCCTCGCCGTCCTCGGCCAGCACGCACTGGAGGGCGGACGCCCCGCCCCGATCCTTCTCCGGGTCCAGCACCGGCACCCGGTCCCAGCCGGGCTGCCGCGCCAGCATCCCGGGCCGCCCGGACACGGCGCGCGCGTAAATCTCCTCGCACGCCCGGTGTACGTCCCCGTCGGTCACCGGCACGTACCGCAGTCGTATGCCTTCGGTACCTTCCGGTACGGCGAGGGAGACCCGCGCGGTGTCGATGTCGGCCCGCATCTCGAACGTCGCGGCGCCGTACCCGAACCGGCCGTAGATCGCCGGCTCCGACGCGGTGAGCACGGCGACGGCCTCACCACGCGCGCGTACGTCGTCCAGCTGCCGGCGCATCATCGACGTGAGGATCCCGCGCCGCCGGTGCGTGGCCGCGACGCCGACCATGGTGATCCCGGCGACCGGCAGCGATGCCCCGCCGGGCACCGTCATACGGAAGCTGAAGGCGCCCGCGGTACCGACGCAGTCGGCCCCGTCCCAGACGCCCAGCGACCGGTCGTACTCGGTCAGGTCCCGCCACAGCGCCTTCTCCTCGGGAGCCTCCTCGACCCCGCCGAAGGCCCGCTCCAGGGTCGCGTACCAGGTGTCCCACTCGCCCTCGGACAGCACCCGCAGTTCCGTAGTCATATGCCATGCCTACCAGTGGCCCGGCATGACAAGCCACTCATTTCGAACGCGATGTCATAGGGGTCCCCCTGCGGGGCAGCCGGGAGGGTCGGTAGTGTCCTGGCCAATGGGCCACGCAGTGGGAGTCGACTCGTTCACGGCCCGGATGCGCAAGCGGGCGCACCGGGTCCGCGGTGGGCTGCGCCGGTCCGGGGTCGACTACTTCCGCGGCGACGGCTCGGACTGGCTCGCCCTGGCCTTCCTCCTGCTGACCGTTCCGGCGATCGCGTTCGGGACGATCCTGCTGCCGGTGTGGTGCGCGCCCTCGATGCTGGTCCTGCCGATCGTGGCGGGCGGACTGCTGCTCCGCCCGGCCAGTCTGCTGGGGCTGTACGCGGCGTCGGCGACGGCCCTGATCATCGAGTCCGTCGTGCTCGGCCCGTACACCCAGGGCCCGGCCAGAGTCACCCCCGGCACGGTCCTCACGGTCGCCGCCTGCGGCTTCTTCGGCCTGGTCATCGCCCAGTTCCGGGCACGGGTCGGGGTGCCGTGGCGGCGCGGCGGAACCATGCTCTTCGACCTGCGCGAACGCATCCGCGTACAGAGCGCGCTGCCCGCCCTGCCCAAGGGCTGGCACAGCGAGATGGCGCTGCGCCCGGCCGGCGGCCAGTCCTTCTCCGGCGACTTCGTGGTCGCCACCCGCACCGGCGAGGGCGGCCGCACGCTGGAGGTCGTCCTGACGGACGTGTCCGGCAAGGGAATGGACGCGGGATCCCGCGCCCTGCTCCTCTCCGGCGCCTTCGGCGGCCTGCTCGGCTCGCTGCCGCCCCACCACTTCCTCCCGGCCGCCAACGGCTACCTCCTCCGCCAGGACTGGGACGAGGGCTTCGCCACCTCCATCCACCTGGTCCTCGACCTGGAGACCGGCGAGTACGAACTCCTCTCCGCCGGCCACCTCCCCGCCCTGCAACTCCACGCGGGCAGCGGCCGCTGGGAGGAAAAGTCCGGCGAAGGCCCCCTCCTGGGCGTCTACGACGGCGCCGACTTCGACCCCGCCAAGGGAGTCCTGGCCCCCGGCGACGTCCTGATGCTCTTCACCGACGGCCTGGTGGAGGCCCCCGGCCGAGACCTGAGCGAGGGCGTCGACCGCCTGACCGGCGAAGCGGACCGCTACGTGGCGGCGGGCTTCGAGGGCGCGGCGTGGCATTTGATCGAGGCAGTGGCCAAGGACGTCAACGACGACAGAGCCCTACTCCTCCTGTGCCGAGGCTGACCCAACGGACATACCGTCCGCGGCGCCGCCCTCGAAGCGCCGGGCGGTATCGCGCCTGCGGCGGGCGATGCCCCTCCCCACCCCTTCACCTAAACCGCTCCGCGGGGCCAGGGGTTCGGATGTGCGGGCCGGTGGTGGGTTGCTCGCGCAGTTCCCCGCGCCCCCAATCCGACTACTCGTGCCCAGCGCCGCCCAGCTACGAGTACTCAGGGGCGCGGGGAACTGCGCGGCCAGCCACGTACTACCTGCACATGACCACCGGGGGTGGCCGGGCCCGCCACCTGCCCGCCCACCCACCCACCCACCGGCACGGGCCGGGGCCTGGGGCAGCGCCCCAGTTTCGGGAAGGGGCGGGGAGGGGAAAGGCCCCGCGCAGCGGCCGGCCCCCCACCCCGCGAACCCCTACACCCCCACCCTCTCCCTCCGCCCCCCAGGCAACCCCCTGGCCACCCACCCCGACTTCCCCGCCACCATCGGCCCCACCACCGCCAGCACCAGCACGTACCCCGCGATGAACGGCGACAGCCTCTCGTCCAGCCCCGCCCCCGCCGCCATCGTCGCGAGGATCAACGCAAACTCCCCCCTCGCCAGCAACGTCGTCGCGATGTTCGCCGAAGGCCGCGCCCCGAACCCGTAGATCCGCCCGGCCACCACCCCCGCCACCACGTTCATCACCATCGTCAGCGCGACAGCGACCAGCACCGGACCCCACACCACCAGCAGGTCCCCGGGATCGATCGACAGCCCGAACGCGAAGAAGAAGATCGCCCCGAACGCGTCCCGCAACGGATGCACCAGCTTCGTGATCCGCTCCCCGGACGACGTACTGCCGAGCATCAGCCCGACCATGAACGCCCCGATCGCGTCCGCGACCCCGAACCACTCGGAGACCCCGGCCACGAAGACGGCCGCTCCCAGGAAGGAGATGACGAGCAGCTCGTTGTCCTTGGTCCCGATGAGCCGCCCGATGACCCTGGTCCCGAATCGCGCCGCCAACGCCAGCAGCAGCAGGAACCCGAAGGCCTTGCCCGCGTCCACCGCCGCCGCCCCGAGGCTGTCCGCCCCGGACAGGATCGGCTGCAGCGCCGCGAGGTACAGCGCCAGGAAGATGTCCTCGACGACGATGATCCCGAGGATCGGCCTGGTCTCCGGATTGCCGATCCGCCCCAGGTCCACCAGCACCTTGGTGACGATCGCCGACGACGAGATGCCGAGCACCCCGGCCAGCACCAGCGCCTCCGCCGTCCCCCAGCCGAGCGCCAGCCCGAACCCGAACCCGGCACCGACGTTCAGCAGCAGATACGCACCCCCGGCGACCGCCATCTTCCGGCCGCCCTCCTTGAGGTCGTCCAGATGGAATTCGAGTCCGAGGTAGAAGAGCAGCAGGACCAGCCCCAGCGCGGAGAGCATCTCCAGGTCGTGCGGGTCCTTCAGAAGTACGAAACCGGGTGTGTGCGGGCCGAGCAGTATCCCGGCCAGGATGAACAGAGGAATGGTCGGCAGGCCGATCCGGCCGCCGAGCCGAGCGAGTACGGCGGCGGCGAGAAAGGCGCCGCCCATGGCTATGAGGGTGTCCGCGTGTCCGATGGGGCCGCTCCTCCTGCTAAGGGATGGTCAAGGAGACGTCAAGCAAGCGTCAAGAAAGCATCAGTAATTAGTTTACCGAACGATTTACGTTGCAAAAGGCCCACCCCCGATGTTGTTCCCGGCGCCCCCTCCCGAGGTGGTGTCAGGTACACCCGAAACCGGGTGGCGAACCACCTCGGAGACCCCCTCCGCCCAGCCGTACGCTCCGTGTCGACCGACCACACGACAGTGGTCAACGCGCTGGACCTACGGGGGAGTTGGCATGCCGATACGAGGAGCCGTACGAAGAGGCGCCCTGAGCGCACTGGCAGCAACGGCACTCCTGCTGACCCTCGCGCCACCAGCCGCAGCCCAAACCCAGGCTCCGGCAGCCCAAGCCCAAGCCCAATCCCAAGCCCCGGCCCCCACCCCCACCGCCCTCCGCACCTTCCTCGACAAGGAAGTCCCCGCCCGCCTCGCCGCCCACAACATCCCCGGCGCCGCCGTCACCGTCGTCTCCGCGAAGCAGCAACTCGCCACCGCCGGCTACGGCGTCGCCGACGCCACGGACAGGACCCCCGTCGACCCCGCCCGTACCGGCTTCCTGACCGGCTCCGTCGCCAAGGTCCTCACCGGCGTCGCCGTCATGCAGCAGGTCGAGCGCGGCAAGCTGGACCTCTCCGCCGACGTCAACCGCTACCTGACCAGGGCCCCCTTCAAGATCGCCGACACCTTCCCCGGCCACCCCGTCACCGTCGAGGACCTCCTCACCCACACCTCCGGCTTCGACACCGCCCTGGTCGGCATCGCCCGCACGGACCCCAAGGACGCGGGCAGTATCGAGGACTACCTCCGCACCGACCAGCCCACCCGCGTACGCGCCCCCGGCCGGACCGCCAGCTACGACAACTACGGCGTCACCCTCGCCGGTTACCTCGTCCAGCAGGTCTCCGGCCGGCCCTTCGCCACGTACGTCGACGAGCAGATCCTGCGCCCCCTCGGCATGCGCGGCACCACTTTCGACCAGCGCGACCCGCGCGTCGACGGACCCACCACCGCCACCGGCCACCGCCCCGACGGCAACGGCGGCCAGACCCCCTCGCGCGGCCAGTTCGGCGCGATGTCCCCGACCGGCGCGGGCACCGTCTCCACCGCCACCGACATGGGCCTGCTCATGCGGGCACTGCTCGGCGGCGGGGCGGCCGGCTCCGCCCGCATCCTGAGCCCCGCCTCCACCGCCACCCTCGAAGCCCGCCACTTCGGCCCCGACCCCCGCCTGAACGGCATGGCGTACCTGCTCACCCAGGACCGCCGCGAAGGCCGCCCACTGCTCCTCAAGGACGGCGACGTCCCCGGCTTCCACGCCCTCCTCGCCCTGCTGCCCGACCGCGACCTCGGCCTGTACGTCAGCTTCAACGGCGACGGCGACGGCAGCACCGGCGCCTTCGCCGCCCGCGACCTGGTGAACGCCTTCGTGGCCCACTTCTTCCCCGCCACCGGGCAGAACGGGCAGAAGAGAGAGATGGCAGCCAAGGACAACACCGTCTCGGCCGCCCACCACGAGGGCACCTACCGCTCCACCCGCACCTCGCACAGCGACCTGTCCGCCGCAGCCGCCCTCTTCGGCGACATCACCGTCACGGCCGGCGAGGACGGCGTACTGACCACCGAAGGCCCGCTCTCCCCGGACCCGGACAAGACCACCCAGCACTGGGTCGCGACCGGCCCCGGCCTGTACCGCGAACGGGACGGCCAGGACACCCTCGCCTTCCAGGACGGCACCCTGCTCAGCGGCCAGGACCCGACCGTCGCCTACACCCGCACCACCTGGCTCGCGTCCGCCACGACCCACCAGTACGCCCTCGGTGCCACCGCCGCGGTCCTGCTGACCGCCCTCCTCGGCTGGCCGCTGACGGCTCTCGTACGCCGCCTCCGCAAGGCACCTGGCGCTACCGGCTCCCGTACCGCCCGGGCGGCCGGCTGGACGGCGGCGGCCCTCCCGGTCGTGTTCCTCGGGCTCTTCCTCGTCCTGGCCGCCGACACCAACACCATGAACGAGTCGATCATGCTCGGCGGTTCACCCCTGCTGACCGGCTCCCTGGCAGTACTTACTGCCGCAGTCGCCGTCACCGTGGCGACGCTCGTACTGGCCGCGGTCGCCTGGCTGCGCGGCTGGTGGGGGAGGGGCGGGCGGATCCACTACACGCTCGTGGCAGTCTCGGCGGCACTCTTCCTCGCCGTCCTCACCCCGTACCACCTGGTCGGCTGGCCCCTCACCGGCTGACCACACCCGCACCCGCCCCTTAAGCCGATGATGGGGCCCAGCCGGGAGCACTCAGCGCGCCCCGGCCCCCGCCCCCGCCGGCGTCTCGTCCCGGGCGCCCTCGGCCCCCTGCTGCACCAACTTCCCGGTACCCGCGCCACCACCGGCACCCGCAACCGGCCCGCCACCCGCCCCACCCACCGGCGCCTTCCGGAACAACCACTTCAGATCCGGCTCCGCCACCCACTTCAGCGCCCGCCGCACCGGCGGCGTGCACAGCACCGTCACCACGAGCACCGCCAGCACCGTCACCACGACCCGGCCCAGCGGAGTATCGAGCTCGAACCGCTTGACCACCCCCATGGAATCAGCCAACTTGATCACGAATCCGTGCAGCAGATATCCGCCGATCGTGCCCGCGCCCAGGACCGTGAACCACATCCGCCGTCTCGGCACCCACGCCAGGAAGCACGCGGTGAGCACCAGCGCCGCACCGAACATCGCGTACGTCATCAACGCCCCGACCCACCACGGCTGATCCATGTCCTGCGAGGCGTGATTGCGGTAGATCCAGTCCAGTTGCACCTTCGGCGCCACCCAGTACATGACCGCCAGGGACACCGGGAACACCACCAGCGCCGCCCACCGCACCGACCAGCGCTGCACCAGCCGGAAGTGCTCGGGGCGCAGATACAGCCCCATTACGAAGAACGGCAGGAACTGCAGCACCCGCTGCGCCGACCACTGCCCGCTGATGCCCGGCGTCCCCGCCGCGGCGGCGGCGATCAGCAGCGAGATCTGCACCGGCCACCGGATCGCGAGGAACAGCGGAGTCAGCAGCCGCCACAGGAACAGCGCCATCAGGAACCACATCAGGAACTGCGGCCACATCAGCTGGAAGGAGAGCGGCTCGTGGTTCAGCACGGAGAAGAAGAGCGAGTACACGATCTGGAAGACCACGTACGGCACGGCAACGCTCGAAACGAGCCGCATCAGCTTGTGCGGACGCATGTCGAAGGTCCGCGAGAAGTAGCCGGAGATCAGGATGAACGCCGGCATGTGGAACACGTACACCAGCATGTACAGCGCCTCGGTCGCCCGGCTCCCGGAGAGCACCAGCGGCCAGGTGTGCCCGATCGCCACCAGCACGATCGCCAGGTACTTCGCATTGTCGAAGTACGCGTCGCGCCCCGCCGCACCCTGTGCGGACGCCTTGCGCGCGGCACGGACGGAGCGCGCGGTCCGCAGCGGCCGGAGTGCCGGAACCGCTTCCTTCAGCGGAGGCAGCGGTGCGCTCTGGTGCTCACGGGAATCCTGAAGCATTTGAGGCACCCTAGTGCCGCGGTCCGTTTCCGTCACGCAACAACGGGGTAGGGCCGGCGCCCCGTACCACGCGCGACCAGTGTGAACACTGATGCGATCCAGCCACCGAGTGTCCGTCACCCAGCAGCCAGCCATGGGGTGTTGGTGGCACGATGGTCCGGCGGGGGAAGCACTGGGCCGTGTATCCCCGGGCCGGCAAGGCGGACCGACCAAGGGTGTGATCAGTTGTGGCCATTTCACTGTCAGTGGTGCTGTTGTTGGCAGTCGTTCTCTTTGTGCTGATACGAGGAAAGAGCCTCAAGGCGGGACCGGCGCTGGTCGCCATCCTCTTCGGCTTCTTCCTCGCCTCCACAGGCATGGCCGACGACATCCAGCGCTTCCTCAACTCCATAGCCAGCACTCTCAACAACATCAGTTTCTGAGGCCCGGTGCGCGCACGGAAAAACCCCCGGCCCGGCGAGCGAACTCGACCGGGCCGGGGGCCACAAGAGCGGGCGACGGGAATCGAACCCGCGTAGCTAGTTTGGAAGACTAGGGCTCTACCATTGAGCTACGCCCGCACACGTACTCCTCGGCCGCCGAAGCGACCGGGGTACGGACAGCACTGTAGCGGGTGAGAGCGCGTCGGCGCACACCCTGTTCCACGAGGCGGTAAAGCGGCCGACGCAGCGCTCGCGGCCATGTACCCTACGTGTCGCACCGACGGGGTGTGGCGCAGCTTGGTAGCGCGTCCGCTTTGGGAGCGGAAGGTCGTCGGTTCGAATCCGGCCACCCCGACCAGCAGGACCCACGTACATCCCCCAGCAGGTCCACCCACAAGATCGCATTGTGGGAGCACGTCCGCTTGCCGTTACTATGCAAGCTGCGTGCCCGTGTGTCTGATACCGGGCTCGATCAGCAGGACCGCCCACTGAGCGGTTCGGCAGAACCCCAGAAGTCAGCCACCAAGGAGACCGAACCGTGAAGAGCGCCGTGGAGACCCTGAACCCGACCCGGGTTCGGCTCAGCATTGAGGTGCCCTTCGAGGAGCTCAAGGACAGCCTCGACGCGGCGTACAAGAAGATCAACCAGCAGGTCACGGTGAAGGGCTTCCGCAAGGGCAAGATCCCGAACCGAGTCATCGACCAGCGGTTCGGCCGTGGCGCTGTTCTGGAGGAGGCCGTCAACGACGCCCTCCCGAAGTTCTACACCGAGGCCGTCAACGAGGGTGAGCTGAACCCGCTGGGTCAGCCCGAGGTCGACATCACGGAGCTGAAGGACGGCGAACTGCTGGCCTTCACCGCCGAGGTCGACATCCGCCCGTCGATCGAGATCCCGGACTACTCCGGCATCGAGGTCGAGGTCGACGCCGTCACCGTCTCCGACGAGGACGTCGAGAAGGCTGTCGAGGACCTGCGTGGTCGCTTCGCCTCCACCAACCCGGTGGAGCGCGCCGCAGAAGACGGCGACGTCGTCACGATCGACCTTGAGGCCAAGGTCGACGGCGAGGTCCTGGAGGACGGCGTGGCCGAGGGTGTCTCGTACACCATCGGTTCCGGCGAGCTCCTCGAAGGCATCGACGAGGCCGTGAAGGGCCTGGAGGCCGGTGGCGAGGCCACCTTCACCTCCCAGCTCAAGGGCGGCTCCGCCGAGGGCAAGGACGCGGAGGTCTCCGTCAAGGTGACCGCCGTTGCCGCCCGTGAACTCCCGGAGCTGGACGACGAGTTCGCCCAGATGGCGAGCGAGTTCGACACCCTGGAGGAGCTGAAGGCGGACAGCCGCAAGCGCCTTGAGAACATGAAGCAGTACGACCAGGCCACCCAGGCCCAGGAGCGCGTGCTCGACAAGCTCATCGAGCTCGTCGAGGTCCCGATCCCGGAGAACCTGCTCGCGGACGAGGTCAAGACCCGCAAGCACAACCTGGAGCACCACCAGCTCGGCCAGATGGGCATCGACCTCGCGAAGTACCTGGAGATCCAGGGCAAGACCGAGGAAGAGTTCGACGCCGAGACCGCCGAGCAGGCGATCAAGGGCATCAAGACGCAGTTCATCCTCGACGAGCTCGTCAACAAGGAGAAGCTGAACGTGAACCAGGAGGAGCTCACCGAGCACCTCATGCGTCGCGCGCAGTCCTCCGGCATGTCCCCCGACCAGTTCGCCCAGGCCGTCGTCGAGGGCGGCCAGGTGCCGATGCTCGTCGGCGAGGTCGCCCGCGGCAAGGCCCTCGCGGTCGTCGTCGAGGCCGCCACGGTCAAGGACACCAACGGTGAGCTCGTCGAGCTCGACGACGAGGAAGAGGTCTCCGAGGAGACCCCGGCCGACGCCGCCGCCGAGTCCGCCGAGGGCGACGTCAAGGACGCCGCCGAGGCCGAGGCCAAGTAAGGCACCGCCCTTCGGCAGCAAGCAACGACGACGGGCCCGGACGCACACGCTGCGTCCGGGCCCGTCGCCGTACCCCCGGCCGTCACACCCGCCCGCGCGCGCGTGGCGCGGGCGTACCGCGCGACGCCCCCACGCGCGCGTGGGCCCCACTCGTCCCGTACGTACACCTGAGCCCACCACCTTGCGCTCCGAGCGAACAGTTCGGGAAGCGGGATGGCGTTGTCCTACCTGCGCGTTAGGGTCCATGAGTAGGCGGGTTGGGTGGGATACCCGACCCCCCGTACAAAGACGCTGAGACGGCCGGAGCCGTCAGAGACGAGCAGGTGGAATACGTGACGAATCTGATGCCCTACGCCGCCGGCGAGCCGTCCCTCGGTGGAGGCCTCGGCGACCAGGTCTACAGCCGACTCCTTGGCGAGCGCATCATCTTCCTCGGCCAGCAGGTCGACGACGACATCGCGAACAAGATCACGGCGCAGCTGCTCCTCCTGGCCGCAGAGCCGGAGAAGGACATCTACCTCTACATCAACAGCCCCGGCGGCTCGGTGACGGCGGGCATGGCGGTCTACGACACCATGCAGTACATCCCGAACGACGTGGTCACCATCGGCATGGGAATGGCGGCCTCCATGGGCCAGTTCCTGCTGACCGGCGGCGCCGCGGGCAAGCGCTTCGCGCTCCCGAACACCGACATCCTGATGCACCAGGGTTCGGCCGGCATCGGTGGTACGGCCTCGGACATCAAGATCCAGGCCGAGTACCTGCTGCGTACCAAGACGCGGATGGCGGAGATCACCGCCAGGCACTCCGGCCAGACCGTCGAGACGATCATCCGCGACGGCGACCGCGACCGCTGGTACACGGCGGACGAGGCCAAGGAGTACGGCCTCATCGACGAGATCATCTCCGCTGCTTCGGGTGTTCCGGGCGGCGGCGGCACCGGGGCCTGAGCCCCGACTGCCACTGCTCCGCAACCCAGCCCAGAAGAACGCCACCAGGATGGTGAACACCCACATGAGCAACTTCTCCGCCCCTGACAACGGCCTCTACACCGGCCCTCAGGTGGACAGCCGCTACATCGTCCCGCGCTTCGTCGAGCGCACCTCGCAGGGCGTGCGCGAGTACGACCCGTACGCGAAGCTCTTCGAGGAGCGCGTGATCTTCCTCGGCGTGCAGATCGACGACGCATCCGCCAACGACGTCATGGCACAGCTGCTGTGCCTGGAGTCGATGGACCCCGACCGCGACATCTCGATCTACATCAACTCGCCCGGCGGCTCCTTCACGGCGCTCACCGCGATCTACGACACGATGCAGTTCGTGAAGCCCGACATCCAGACGGTCTGCATGGGCCAGGCGGCCTCCGCCGCCGCCGTCCTGCTCGCCGCCGGTACGCCGGGCAAGCGCATGGCACTTCCCAACGCCCGTGTGCTGATCCACCAGCCGTCCTCGCAGACCGGCCGCGAGCAGCTCTCCGACCTGGAGATCGCCGCCCGGGAGATCCTGCGGATGCGGACCCAGCTGGAGGACCTGCTCGCGAAGCACTCCACCACGCCCATCGAGAAGATCCGCGACGACATCGAGCGCGACAAGATCCTCACGGCCGAGGACGCCCTGGCGTACGGCCTGGTCGACCAGATCGTCTCGACCCGCAAGTCCACGGCAGCCGCCGCGGCCTGACCCCCGGGCACGTGAAGTAACGGGCCCTGCCCACCCCTTGGTACGGCGCACGCCGCGTCCGCGTACGCGTGAACCGTGCCAAGGGGGGCCCGAACGGGGGGTCGGGCAAGGTACCGTCGAAGATTGAGGCACCAGGAGCCGCTGAACCCGGCGGCTCCCAGGCGAAGGGGATTCACCTCGTGGCACGCATCGGTGACGGCGGAGACCTGCTGAAGTGCTCGTTCTGCGGAAAGAGCCAGAAGCAGGTGAAGAAGCTCATCGCAGGTCCCGGTGTGTACATCTGCGACGAGTGCATCGACCTCTGCAACGAGATCATCGAGGAGGAGCTCGCCGAGACCAGCGAGGTCCGCTGGGAGGAGCTCCCCAAGCCTCGTGAGATCTACGAGTTCCTGGAGGGGTACGTCGTCGGGCAGGAGCCCGCGAAGAAGGCCCTCTCGGTGGCGGTCTACAACCACTACAAGCGCGTCCAGGCCGGTGAGAACGGCGGCGGTGCGGGCCGCGAGGACGCGATCGAGCTCGCCAAGTCCAACATCCTGCTGCTCGGCCCGACCGGCTCCGGCAAGACCCTGCTCGCGCAGACCCTCGCCCGTATGCTGAACGTGCCCTTCGCCATCGCCGACGCCACCGCCCTCACCGAGGCCGGCTACGTCGGCGAGGACGTCGAGAACATCCTCCTGAAGCTCATCCAGGCGGCCGACTACGACGTCAAGAAGGCCGAGACCGGCATCATCTACATCGACGAGATCGACAAGGTCGCCCGCAAGAGCGAGAACCCGTCGATCACGCGCGACGTATCGGGCGAAGGCGTCCAGCAGGCCCTCCTGAAGATCCTCGAAGGCACCACGGCCTCGGTGCCGCCGCAGGGCGGGCGCAAGCACCCGCACCAGGAGTTCATCCAGATCGACACGACGAACGTGCTGTTCATCGTGGGCGGCGCCTTCTCCGGCCTGGAGAAGATCATCGAGTCCCGGGCCGGCGCCAAGGGCATCGGCTTCGGCGCGACGATCCGCTCCAAGCGCGAGATCCAGGCCAGCGACCAGTTCTCCGAGATCATGCCCGAGGACCTGGTGAAGTTCGGGATGATCCCGGAGTTCATCGGCCGTCTGCCGGTGATCACTTCCGTGCACAACCTGGACCGTGAGGCCCTGCTCAAGATCCTCGTCGAGCCGCGCAACGCACTGGTCAAGCAGTACCAGCGCCTCTTCGAACTCGACGGCGTGGAGCTCGACTTCGACCTCCCGGCCCTCGAAGCCATCGCCGACCAGGCCATCCTGCGCGGCACGGGTGCGCGCGGTCTGCGCGCCATCATGGAGGAGGTCCTCCAGTCGGTGATGTACGAGGTCCCGTCCCGCAAGGACGTCGCCCGCGTGGTCATCACCGAGGAGGTCGTCCACTCCAACGTGAACCCCACCCTGGTACCGCGCGAGCCGCGCATCATCGGCAAGGGTGACGGCGGCCGTCACGAGAAGTCCGCGTAACTCTTCGGAGCACACGCACGAGGGCCCGGCCAGTTGCTTCAACTGGCCGGGCCCTCGCGTCGGTTCACTTCTTGACGCGGACCTCGCTGCGGACCTTGGCGAGCTGCTCGGCAGCGTCGTCCCTGGCCAGCGACACCTGGGCGACACTGCTGGAACCCATGGCGATCGTGCTGTAGTCGGCCCAGGCGCAGACGGTGCCCTCCTGGGGCTGGCCCAGGGCGTTCTGCCCCTTCACCGTCTGGCACTTCATGAGGGCGCCGTCGAGGCTGGAGGGGCTGACCGAAACGGGGCTGCCGACGAACTCCGAGGTGCCCTTCTTGCCCTTCGCCTTGGCGGCCTCGTTCGAGGACTTCATCTGGGCGAAGAAGGAATCGAGCGCCTTCTCGGGGTCGTCGATGGTGCCCCAGGCGCCCGTGAGCACCTGCAACTTGGCCTTCTTCGCCTTCTCCAGCGAGGACGGGTCACTGGGATTGAGCGCGGACTTGTCGAGGTCCGAGTAGCTCCCGCTCACCATCTTGAAGTCCTTGACTCCGGCGGCGGTGAACATCTTCGTCCCCTCCTCGTCCTTCTCGTCCGTGGACTCCTTGCCCGTGCGCTTGAGCTCGCCGCCCAGCACCGTCGCCGGCGTCGTCAGCTTGTGCGGGCCGTCGTCCTTGACTCCGCCGCCGAGGAAGAAGTACGCACCCGCGCCCGCTGCCGCGACCACCACCACGAGGCCCACGATCAGGCCCGTCTTCTTCTTTTTCGGCGCCTCGCCGCCGCCCGGGTACGGCTGCTGGCCGTACGGGCCCTGCGGGGGCTGCTGGCCGTACTGCGGCTGCTGCGGCTGGCCGTACGGGCCCGGCTGCTGCCCGTACTGGGGCTGCTGCGGCTGCTGCGGGTAGCCGTACTGCGGCTGGGCGGGCGGTGCCTGCTGGGGGTACCCGTAACCAGGCTGGCCCTGCGGCGGCTGCTGGCCGTAGGGACCCGGCTGGCCGCCGTACGGGTTCGGCTGCTGCGGCTGCTGGCCGCCGTACGGGCCCGGCTGGTTGTAGCTCATGTAACGGGGTTCCCCTCCAGATGCTTATGCGTCCCGAACATCCTGGCGGACGGGTGTGGTCAGTGGGCTGCCGGGGGCCGCACTGTTACCAAAGAAACGCGTTTCGAAGTGGTGCTCCGGGCCCTCTAAACTGGCCGCGTGACCGAGAACTCTCAGACTCCGCAGCCCGCATCCACCTCCGAATTGCCGACGACCTACACGCCGGCCGCCGTAGAGGGGCCGCTGTACGAGCGCTGGGTAGAACGCGGTTACTTCGAGGCCGACGCCTCCAGCGACAAGCCCCCGTACACCATCGTCATCCCGCCGCCGAACGTCACCGGCAGCCTGCACCTGGGCCACGCCTTCGAGCACACGCTGATCGACGCCCTCACCCGCCGCAAGCGCATGCAGGGCTACGAGACGCTGTGGCAGCCCGGCATGGACCACGCGGGCATCGCCACCCAGAACGTCGTCGAGCGCGAACTCGCCAAGGACGGCAAGTCCCGCCACGACCTGGGCCGCGAGAAGTTCGTCGAGCGCGTCTGGGAGTGGAAGGCCGAGTCCGGCGGTCAGATCGCCGGACAGATGCGCCGCCTCGGCGAGGGCCTGGCCTGGTCCCGCGACCGCTTCACCATGGACGAGGGCCTGTCCAAGGCCGTCCAGACCGTCTTCAAGAAGATGTACGACGACGGCCTGATCTACCGCGCCGAGCGCATCATCAACTGGTGCCCGCGCTGTCTGACGGCCATCTCCGACATCGAGGTCGACTACCAGGACGACAACGGCGAACTCGTCTCCATGAAGTACGGCGAGGGCGAGGACACCATCGTCGTCGCGACGACCCGCGCCGAGACGATGCTCGGCGACACCGCCATCGCCGTCCACCCCGACGACGAGCGCTACGCCCGCTTGATCGGCAAGCAGATCAAGCTGCCGCTCACCGACCGCACCATCCCGGTCGTCGCCGACACCCACGTCGACCCCGAGTTCGGCACCGGCGCGGTCAAGGTGACCCCCGCCCACGACCCGAACGACTTCGCCATCGGCCAGCGCCACGACCTGGAGACCATCCAGGTCCTGGACGAGCGCGGCGTCATCATCACCCCCGGCCCCTTCCAGGGCCTGGACCGCTTCGAGGCCCGTTCCGCGATCGTCGCCGCCCTGCGCGCGGAGGGCCGGATCGTCGCCGAGAAGCGCCCGTACGTCCACTCCGTCGGCCACTGCTCCCGCTGCAAGACCACGCTGGAGCCGCGCCTGTCGATGCAGTGGTGGGTCAAGGTCGACACCCTCGCCAAGGCCGCCGGTGACGCGGTCCGCGACGGCCGCGTCAACATCCACCCGGCAGACATGACCCAGCGCTACTTCGACTGGGTCGACAACCTCAACGACTGGTGCATCTCCCGCCAGCTGTGGTGGGGCCACCGCATCCCCGTCTGGCACGGCCCCGACGGCGAAATGGTCTGCGTCGGACCGAACGACGAGGCGCCCACCGGCGAGGGCTGGCACCAGGACACAGATGTCCTCGACACCTGGTTCTCCTCGGGCCTGTGGCCGTTCTCGACGCTGGGCTGGCCGGAGAAGACCCAGTCGCTGGAGAAGTTCTATCCGAACTCCGTCCTGGTCACCGGCTACGACCTGATGTTCTTCTGGGTCGCCCGGATGATGATGTTCGGCCTGTACGCCATGGACGACGTCCCCTTCCGCACGATCGCGTTCCACGGCATGGTCCGGGACGAGAACGGCAAGAAGATGTCGAAGTCCTTCGGCAACGTCGTCAACCCGCTCGACTGGATGGACAAGTACGGCTCCGACGCCCTGCGCTTCACCCTGGCGCGCGGCGCCAACCCGGGCGTCGACGTCCCGATCGGCGAGGACTGGGTCCAGGCGTCCCGCAACTTCGCCAACAAGATCTGGAACGCCACCCGGTTCGCGATGATGAACGGCGCGACCGTCGAGGGCCCGCTGCCGCCCGCCGAGGAGATGTCGGCGACCGACCGGTGGATCCTCTCCCGGCTCAACGCCACGGTCGCCGAAGTCGACGCCCTCTACGACGACTACCAGTTCGCCAAGCTCTCCGACGCCCTCTTCCACTTCGCGTGGGACGAGGTCTTCGACTGGTACGTCGAACTGTCCAAGACGACGTTCTTCGCGGGCGGCGCCCAGGCGAAGGTCTCCGCCCGGGTCCTCGGCGAGGTCCTCGACGTCCTGATGCGGATCCTGCACCCGGTCGTCCCCTTCGTCACCGAGACCCTGTGGACCACCCTCACCGGCGGCGAGTCCCTCGTCGTCGCCGACTGGCCCAAGGACTCCGGTTTCCGCGACGCGGACGCCGAGAAGGAGATCGCCCTCGTCCAGGAGGTCGTCACCGAGGTCCGCCGGTTCCGCTCGGACCAGGGCCTGCAGCCCGGCCAGAAGGTTCCCGCCCGGCTGGAGCTGACCGGCACCGCGCTCGCCCCGCACGAGGCCGCCATCCGCCAGCTGCTGCGCCTGCAGCCCGCCGAGGACGGCTTCCACGCCACCGCCTCGCTGCCGGTGGCCGGCGCCAAGGTCGAGCTGGACCTGTCCGGCACCATCGACGTCGAGGCCGAGCGCAAGCGCCTGACCAAGGACCTGGAGGCCGCCAAGAAGGAGGTCGTCCAGGCCAACGCCAAGCTGGGCAACGAGGCCTTCCTCGCCAAGGCGCCCGACAACGTCGTGGACAAGATCCGCGGCCGGCTCACCAAGGCGGAGTCCGACATCGCCCGCATCAGCGCGCAGATCGAGGCACTGCCCGTCCAGTAGGCAGCGCGACGACACTCCGAGGGCCCCGCACCGGATCCGGTGCGGGGCCCTCGTGCTGCCGCCCGGCGAGTGCCCCAAATCACGCATAACAGGACGGAAGTCCGTCGAGTCGGGGCGAAAGGCCCTGCATGATGGAGCGTATGCACGACAAGCCCACCGCCACGCCGGTACCCCGGGCCTGGGCGGCGGGCCGACGCTGGCTGGACGGCCGCACCGTCCACCCGCGCACCGTGGACCTGCTGGTCCCGCTGCTCTGTTTCGGCCTGATGCTGCTGGACGTACCCGGCCTCGCCGAGGCCGACAACGCGCTCAACGGCCTCTCCGCCACCGCCGTCCTGGCCCTCGGCGCGAGCTCACTGCTGCTGTGCCGCCGGTTCCCCTGGATCCCGTACGTCGTCGCGCTCGGCCTGATGGGCTGGCTGCACGAGCTCACCCTGATCCAGTTCGCCCTGTACAAGGTCGGCCGCTACCGGGGGCGGGCCGCCGCGACCATGGCGACGCTGGGGTACGTGGTCTTCGCGTACGTGCTGTTCCTGCTTCAGCGGTGGCCCGAGAAACAGTCCGACACCCTCGTGGAGTTCCTGAGCCTCATCGTGCCCATCGGCGTACTCGCCGCCGGAGCCGGCGTGGCCGCCTACCGGCAGGACCTCGTACGCGAACTGGAAGTGCAGAAGGGGCACACCGCGGCCCTGCACGCCGTCCAGCAGGAACGGGCGTCGGTCGCCAGGGACGTGCACGACTTCGTCGGCCGGGAACTGACCCTGCTCGCCGTACGGGCCGAAGTGCTCGCGGTACGCGCGCGTGGCGAGGCCCACCAGAAGGACTTCGACGAACTCTCCGAGACCGCCCGCAAGGCACACCGCATCCTCAACGAGATCATCGTGCAGCGCGCCCAGGAGAAGGACGTCACCCCCGGCATCGCCGCTCTCGCCGAGCTGGCCACCGAGGGGGAGCAGGCCGGCAGCCCGGTCGTGCTCGACATCGACTCCCGGGCGGTCCGGCTCTCCCCGCTGCGGCAGGCGGCCGTCTACCGGATCGTCCAGGAGTGCCTGACGAACGCCGTCAAACACGCGCCGGGCGAAACCGTACGGGTACGGATCGCGCTCGACGGCGTACACCTGCGCATCGAGGTGTCCAACCGCCTGCCCAGCGCCGTACCCGCCAAAGAGCCCGTGTCCGCCGGAACGGGCACCTTCTCGATGGGGGAGCGGATGCTGTCCATGGGCGGAACCCTGGAGGCGGGGCACCACGACGACGGGGAGTACCGCGTGATCGCGGTGCTCCCCGCCGGGGTCTGACAACCCCGCCCCTCCCGCCGTACCGACGGCTCAGCTCGCCGCGAGCAGCTTCTGCAGGTTGTCGAAGTCCTCCACGCATTTGCCCGAGCCCAGCGCCACACAGTCCAGCGGGTTGTCCGCCACGTGCACCGGAATGCCGGTCGCCGCCGAGATCCGCAGGTCGAGACCCGGCAGCAGCGCGCCGCCGCCGGTCAGCACGATGCCGTGCTCCATCACGTCGCCCGACAGCTCCGGCGGGCACTCCTCCAGCGTCGTGCGCACCGCGGCGATGATCGCTTCGACGGGCTCGTCCAGCGCCGCGCGCACCTCGTCCACCGACAGTTCCAGCGTCATCGGCAGACCGCCGACCTTCTGCCGTCCCCGTACGGTGAACGTCTTCTGCTCCAGCTCCGGGTGCGCGGGCACCGGCCTGGCCGAACCGATCGCGACCTTGATGTCCTCGGCGGTCCGCTCGCCGATGAGCAGCTGGTGCTCCTTGCGCACGTAGGCGGTGATCGCGGCGTCCATCCGGTCCCCGCCGACCCGCAGCGACTGGGCGGTGACGATGCCGCCCAGTGAGATCACCGCGACCTCCGTCGTACCGCCGCCGATGTCCACGACCATCGAGCCCCGCGCGGACGACACCGGAAGACCGGCACCGATCGCCGCCGCCATCGGCTCCTCGATCAGGTGCACCGCACGGGCGCCCGCCCGCTCCGCGGCGTGCACGATGGCCCGCCGCTCCACCGGCGTCACCCCGCTCGGCACGCACACCACCATCCGGGTGCGCGGACGGCGGCCGGGCACCGCCTTGCGGACGAAGTGCCGGATCATCTCCTCGGCCGCCTCGTAGTCGCTGATCACACCGTCCCGCAGCGGGCGGATCGCGGTGATCGAACCGGGGGTGCGGCCGATGGTCTCCTTGGCCTCGGTGCCGACGGCCAGCGCCGTCGTCGAGCCGGCCTTCACCGCCACCACGGACGGCTCGTTGAGGACGATTCCGTGCCCCCGCATGTACACCAGGGTGTTCGCCGTACCCAGGTCGATGCCTATGTCCCGGCTGTCGCGACCGCCACGGATGCGCGTGGCGGGCTGCGTCGTCTCGTCGCTCACTCGAAAACCTCCCCAATCGTGATCTACCAGGGTCACACACCCGTTCGGTATGGAAGGGATAAAAGGTCCCCGCGACGACGGGGCGAAGGTCCTGTCGGCCGCTGTCGTACCCCCTCCGTAGACTGGCGGGGTGAGTGACCTCCCCCAGCACGACGACCACGCCGACGACGACTCCGCCTTCGAGGAGATCGTCGGGACCGAGACCCAGCGCGACCCCGACCTCGCCGTCATCGAGGCCGGCAGCCGCACCCTGCGCACCCAGGGCGGCGCCCCGGCCGGCGACGCCGTGCCCGCGCGCCCCCAGGACCCGGAGGTGGACAAGGCACTGCGGGCGGTCGAGACCGAACTCGCGGACCGCTGGGGCGAGACCAAGCTCGAACCCTCGGTGACCCGGATCGCCGCCCTGATGGACGTCCTGGGCGAGCCGCAGAAGGCCTACCCGTCCGTCCACATCACCGGCACCAACGGCAAGACCAGCACCGCCCGCATGGTCGAGGCCCTCTTCGGCGCCTTCGAACTGCGCACCGGCCGCTACACCAGCCCCCACGTGCAGTCGATCACCGAGCGCATCAGCCTGGACGGCGCGGCGATCAGCGCCGAGCGCTTCGTGGAGACGTACCAGGACATCAAGCCGTACGTGGAGATGGTCGACGCGTCGCAGGACTACCGCCTCTCCTTCTTCGAGATCATGACCGGCATGGCGTACGCGGCCTTCGCCGACGCCCCCGTGGACGTGGCGGTCGTCGAGGTCGGCATGGGCGGCACCTGGGACGCCACCAACGTCATCGACGCGACGGTCGCCGTCGTCACCCCCATCTCGCTCGACCACACCGACCGCCTGGGCACCACGCCCGGCGAGATCGCGGGCGAGAAGTCCGGGATCATCAAGCAGGACGCCACCGTCGTACTGGCCCAGCAGCCGGTCGACGCGGCACAGGTCATGCTCAAGAAGGCCGTCTCGGTCGACGCGACGGTCGCCCGCGAGGGCATGGAGTTCGGCGTGGTCGCCCGCGAGGTCGCGGTCGGCGGCCAGCTGGTCACCCTGCGCGGACTCGGCGGCGAGTACGAGGAGATCTTCCTCCCGCTGCACGGCGCCCACCAGGCGCACAACGCGGCGGTCGCGCTCGCCGCGGTCGAAGCGTTCTTCGGCATCGGCGCCGAGCAGGCGCGCACGCTGGACATCGACACCATCCGCAAGGCGTTCGCCTCGGTCACCTCACCCGGCCGCATGGAGGTCGTCCGGCGCAGCCCCACGGTCGTCCTGGACGCCGCGCACAACCCGGCCGGCGCGCGGGCGGCGGCCGAAGCGGTCACCGAGGCCTTCAGCTTCAGCCGGCTGATCGGCGTCGTCGGCGCGAGCGGCGACAAGGACGTGAGGGGCCTGCTCGAAGCCTTCGAGCCGATCTTCGCGGAGATCGTGGTGACGAGGAACTCGACGCCGCGCTCCATGGACGTGGACGAACTGGCCGCCCTCGCCGTCGAGGTCTTCGGCGACGACCGCGTCCAGGTCGAGCCGAGGCTCGACGACGCCATCGAGGAGGCCATCACCCTGGCCGAGGAGGACGGCGAGTTCTCCGGCGGCGGCGTGCTGGTCACCGGATCGGTGATCACGGTCGGAGAGGCCCGGCTGCTGCTGGGAAGGGGCTGAGGAATCCGTGCGTACGCTCTGTGCTTCCACACTGATCGGCGAGTTCTTCGTGATCGGTTTCGCCGGGCTGGTCGCGATGAAGTCCGACGACCTGTCGATGGCCACCGTCTGGACGGTCTGCGGCGTCGCGATGCTCCTCTCCGTGCTGCTGTGCGGGATGATCACGCGGCCCGGCGGGCTCCAGCTGGGCTGGGCCCTTCAGGCGGGGCTGGTCGTCAGCGGCTTCTGGGTGCCGCTGATGTTCTTCCTCGGAGCCGTCTTCGGCGGACTGTGGTGGGCCTCGATCCACTACGGCCGCAAGATCGACGAGGCGAAGGCCAGGTGGGCGGCGCAGGCGGAGGCGGAAGCCGCCTAGGGCGCGTCTTCCGGATCAGGTCGGCCAGGGGTGGCTTGCCCTTTCGGCGTGCACAGCCCCGCGACCCAGGCCTGAGCCGAAAGACACGCACTAGGGCGAGTCCCCGGCTCGGGGCCACCCGTTCGGCCCTGTAATCTGCCGTCACCGCAACCGCACCCGCAAGGAGCCCGCACCGTGACCCAGCGCACCCTCGTCCTGCTCAAGCCCGACACCGTACGCCGCGGCCTGATCGGCGAGGTCATCTCCCGTATCGAGCGCAAGGCCGGCTGGACGATCAGCGCGCTGGAGCTGCGCAGCCTCGACCAGGACACCCTGGAGGCGCACTACGGCGAGCACAAGGGCAAGCCCTTCTACGAGCCGCTCGTCACCTTCATGTCCTCCGGACCGATCGTCGCGCTGGTCGTCGAGGGCGAGCGCGCCATCGACGGCGTACGCCAGCTGGCCGGTCCCACCGACCCGATCGCCGCGGCGCCCGGGTCCATCCGTGGCGACTTCGGCACCATCGTCCGCGAGAACCTGATCCACGCCTCGGACTCCGAGGAGTCCGCCGAGCGCGAGCTCAAGCTGTTCTTCCCCGGTCTCGTCTGACCCGGACGGCAGCCGGACGACGGACGCGGCATCTGACACCTTTCTGACGGACTGTCAGCCGAACAGCGTCCATGACCTGGGGCGACCGAAGTAATTCGGTCGCCCTTCGGCATACGCATCCCGATGGAGGGAACGCATCCCTCCGACACAGCGTCACCATTACCGGGGCGGGTAAGTGTTCCGCCCACAATGGCGAAGGACCCTCGCGCGGTGACCGCACATGCGGCACTACGATGGAAGTCACCGCGCCCGCAGCATTCAGCGCACCACCCACTTCGCCTACCGACCCAAAGCCATCACACGCTCCACTCGGGAAGGCCCGACGCATCCTCATGGGGAAGAAGAGGGAACCAATGTCGTTCATCGGCCGTGATATGGCTGTCGACCTCGGGACCGCCAACACGCTGGTGTACGTCAGGGGCAAGGGCATCGTGCTCAACGAACCCTCCGTCGTCGCCATCAACACCAACACCGGCGGAATCCTCGCCGTGGGCTCCGAGGCAAAGAAGATGATCGGCCGTACGCCGGGCAACATCGTTGCCGTACGGCCCCTGAAGGACGGTGTGATCGCCGACTTCGAGATCACCGAGCGGATGCTCCGCTACTTCATCCTGAAGATCCACAAGCGCCGCTACCTGGCCCGCCCGCGCGTCGTCGTCTGTGTGCCCTCCGGTATCACGGGCGTCGAGCGCCGCGCCGTCATCGAGGCGTCCACGCAGGCCGGTGCCCGTCAGGTGCACATCATCGAGGAGCCGATGGCCGCGGCCATCGGATCCGGCCTGCCCGTCCACGAGGCCACCGGCAACATGGTCGTGGACATCGGCGGCGGCACCACCGAGGTCGCCGTCATCTCGCTCGGAGGAATCGTCACGGCACAGTCGATCCGCGTCGCCGGCGACGAGCTCGACAACGCGATCATCCAGCACATCAAGAAGGAGTACTCCCTCCTCCTCGGCGAGCGGACCGCCGAACAGATCAAGATCACCATCGGTTCGGCGTACGACCTCGACAAGGACGAGCACACCGAGATCCGCGGCCGCGACCTCGTCTCCGGACTCCCCAAGACCGTCGTCATCTCCGCCGCCGAAGTGCGCAAGGCCATCGAGGAGCCGGTCAACGCGATCGTCGACGCCGTGAAGACGACGCTCGACAAGTGCCCGCCCGAGCTCTCCGGCGACGTCATGGACCGGGGCATCGTCCTCACCGGCGGCGGCGCCCTGCTCCGCGGCCTGGACGAGCGGCTGCGCCGCGAAACCGGCATGCCGATCCACATCGCCGAGGACCCGCTGGACTCCGTCGCGCTCGGATCCGGCAAGTGCGTGGAGGAGTTCGAGGCCCTCCAGCAGGTACTGGACGCCCAGCCGCGCAGATAGTACGCGCAGGGGAAATCCGCCGTACGGGACTGCCATCCCGTGCGGCGGATCGTTGATATACACGCACATATTTTTCCGACGAGGAAGGCACGGCCGCCGCACGTGAGGGACACACGAGAGAGCCGGCTGCTCCTGGTGCTGCTGGTCGCCGTAGCGTTCGCGCTGATCACGGTCGACATCCGCGGCGGCGAGGACTCGCCCGTCGACGGTGCGCGCCAGGCCGCCGCCGCGGTCTTCGGGCCCGTGGAGAAGGGCGTCGCCACCGCGGTCGACCCGATCGGCAACGCGATCGGCGCCGTACGCGACTCCGGCGAGACCCATGACGCGGTCAAGGCGCTGGAGCGGGAGAACCAGGAGCTCAAACAGCGCCTCGGCAGTGACGACCGCAACCGCAGCCGGGTGCGCGAACTGGACGGCATGCTGAAGAAGGCCGGCGCCGGACAGTACGGAATCAAGGGCGCCGAAGTCATCGCCATAGGAGCGGCCCAGGGCTTCTCCTGGACCGTCACCGTCGACGTCGGCAGCAACGACGGCATCCAGCGCGACATGACCGTCCTCAACTCGGACGGGCTCGTCGGCCGGGTCACCACCGTCGGCCCCGACACCTCGACCGTGCTGCTCGCCAACGACCCCAAGTTCACCGTCGGCACCCGCATGGAGAAGACCAACGAACTCGGCTTCGCGACCGGCGGCGGCGACCGCCCGCTCAGCGTCCAGTTCCTCAACGGCAAGGCCAAGGTCAAGCCCGGCGACCGGCTGGTGACCTTCGGCTCGCGCGCCGCCAAGCCCTTCGTGCCCGGAGTGCCGGTCGGCGAGGTCGTACGGGTCGACCCGTCCGGCGGCGACCTGACCCGGACCGTCTACGTCCGCCCGTACGTCGGCTTCACCAAGCTGGACATCGTCGGCGTCGTCGTCCAGGCCCCGCGCACCGACCCCCGCGACACCGTCCTGCCGAACAAGCCCACGCCCGCCCCGACGGTCACCGTCACGGTCACTCCCAAACCGCCGAACGACAACGGCCAGAACAACGGCGACGGTGCCAACAATGGCAATGTCAACGGCAACGCAAACCCCGACGGCGCGGCCAACAACGGCAACCCCGACGGCCAGTAGGAGCTGAACCAGATGCGCTTCAACCGGATTCTGCTCTCCGCCACCCTGGTGGTCGTGGCCCTGGTCATCCAGGTCACCGTCCTCGCCAGACTCCAGCTGCCCGGCGCCGTACCCGACCTCACCCTCCTCGTCGTCCTCGGACTGGCCTTCGTCTACGGACACGTCGGCGGCGCCCTCATCGGCTTCGGCGCGGGACTCCTCGCCGACCTCGCCCCGCCCGCCGACCACGCGGCCGGCCGCTACGCACTCGTCCTGTGCGTCATCGGCTACCTCGCCGGACTCGCCAAGCCCGAGAACGGACGCCTGCGCTCCGCCACCGCCCCGATGCTCGTCGTGGTGGCCGCCGCGATCGGCTCCACCCTGCTGTACGCGGGCGTCGGCTCGCTCGTCGGCGACACCGCGGCACGCCACGTGGGCCTGGGCGGGCTGCTGTTCACCGCCGCCCTCTACGACCTGCTGCTCGCCCCGTTCGTCGTCCCCGGCATCATGGCGCTCGCCAGACGCGCCGAGAACGACCCCTTGTCCGAAACCTCGTCCTCCGGCGCCGACGTCTCCTCCGGCTGGCTCTCCTCCGGCACCGGACTGCGCATCGGCCAGCAGAAGGGCGGCCTGCGCATGCGCGCCGCCCGCAACCGCGCCCAGCGCGCCGGACGCATCAAGGGAGTGAAGCGCCTGTGAGCAACATTCCCGAGACGGGCCGCACCCCCCGCGTGCAGATCCGGCTCATCGTCATCCAGGTCCTGGTCTTCTCCCTGCTGCTCACCCTCGGCGGACGCCTCTGGTACCTCCAGATCCGCAACGGCGAGGAGTACATCAACGAGGCGAAGAACAACCACGTCCAGCAGGTCGTCCAGCCCGCCGTACGGGGCTCCATCCTCGACGCCCGGGGCGTACCGCTCGCCGACAACGAGACCAAGCTGGTCGTCTCCGCGTCCCGCACCGAGCTGATGAAGATGAAGGACGACGGCAAGGCCGTCCTCGCCCGGCTCGCCGACGTGCTCGACATGAAGCCCAAGGACGTCGCCGACAAGGTCCGTCTCTGCGACGCCAAGACCCCGCAGCCCTGCTGGAACGGCTCCCCGTACCAGCCGATCCCGGTCACCAGCAAGGCCACCACCCAGCAGGCCCTGCAGATCCGCGAGCGCGCCGAGGACTTCCCCGGCATCACCGCCGAACCCACCGCCGTGCGCCGCTACGCAGCCCCCGGCAAGGCCAACACCGCCCAGGTGCTCGGCTACCTCTCGCCGGTCACCGACCAGGAGATCGAGAAGGCCAAGGACAGTTCCTCGCCGTACCTGCGCTCCGACCAGGTCGGCCGCTCGGGACTGGAGCGGACGTACGACAAGTACCTGCGCGGCAACGCCGGAGTCACCCGCTACGAGGTCGACAACCTCGGCCGCGTCATCGGCCTTGCCAAGGCCGACAAGGCCAAGCCGGGATCGAACGTCGTCACCAGCATCGACGCGCGCGTGCAGGCGGTCGCCGAGTACGAACTCCTCGATGCGATGAAGGAAGCCCGCAAGGGTTTCGACAAGAACACCAACACCAACTACAAGGCCGACGCGGGCGCCGTCGTCGTCCTGGAGTCCAAGACCGGCCGGGTCGTCGCGATGGCGTCCAACCCGACGTACGACCCCAACTCCTGGGTCGGCGGCATCTCCGGCAAGGACTACGCCAAGCTCACCGGGAAGGACTCCAACTTCCCGCTGCTGAACCGCGGCATCCAGGCGCAGGCCGCCCCCGGCTCCATCTTCAAGGTGATCCCGACGACCGCCGCCGTCAACGCGGGCTACGACTTCAACGGCAGCTACCCCTGCCCCAGTTCGTACTCCATCGGCGGCCAGACCTTCACCAACTACGAGTCCAAGGGCCACGGCAACATCAGCCTCGGTGGCGCACTCGAAGTCTCCTGCGACACCGTCTACTACGCACTCGCCCACCAGCAGTGGCAGCGCGACGGCGGCACCAAGCCGAAGAAGGACGCCAAGGACTGGTTCTACAAGACCGCCCACCAGTTCGGCCTGGGCAAGGAAACCGGCATCGACCTCCCCAACGAGGTCGCCGGACGGGTCCCCGACCGCCAGTGGAAGCAGCGCTTCTGGGCGGCCAACAAGGACGCCTGGTGCAAGCAGGGCAAGAAGGACGGCAGCTTCGTCGAGAAGATCGCCTTCGAGAACTGCATCGACGGCAACCAGATGCGCGCCGGTGACTCTGTCAACTACTCCATCGGCCAGGGCGACACCCTCGTCACCCCCATCCAGATGGCGTCCATCTACGCGGCCATCGCCAACGGCGGCACCCTGCACGCCCCCTCCGTCGGCAAGGCCGTCATCAGCGCCGACGGCAAGCAGGTCAACGAGATCAAGCCCGAGGTCAGGGGCAAGCTCCCGATGAACCAGGCCACCCACAAACTGATAGACGAAGCCCTCGCGGGAGTCGCCACCCGGGGCACCGCCGCCTGGAGGTTCCAGGGCTGGCCCCAGGACAAGATCCCGATGCACGCCAAGACGGGTACCGCCGAGGTCTACGGCAAGCAGACCACCTCCTGGTTCGCCACGTACACCAAGGACTACTCGATCGTCATGACCATCGCGCAGGGTGGCACCGGCTCCGGCGCCTCGGGTCCCGCCGTGCGAAAGATCTACAACGCGCTGTACGGGCTGGACGCCGCGGGCAAGTTCGACCCGAAGAAGGCACTCCTGCCGCAGCCGCAGAGCGGCCTGCCGAAGATCGAGGCGGACGGCTCCATCGACGCCCCCGCCATCAAGCCGTACGTGCCCGAACCCAAGGACGCCGAAGGCACCCCGGCCCTCGCGGGACCGCCCGCCGCCGGCCCCGGCCGCAACAACAACACCGCCGGCCCCGGCCGCAACCCCGTCAACGGCACGGGACCGGGCAACGGTCCCGGAAACGGCCCTGGCAACACCGGTGACGTCTACCAGCCAGTGGGGGACTGACATGAGCACCCACGGCTTCTCCGTCAAGCGGTACACCCCCGAGCGGGGGGCGTTCGCCCGACTCACCGCCCGCGACTCCCTCGTCCGCAGGCTCGACTGGCCGCTGCTGCTGTCCGCACTGGCCCTGTCCGGCATCGGCTCGCTGCTCGTCTGGTCCGCCACCCGGGGCCGCGACACCCTCAACCACGGCGACCCGTACTACTTCCTCCTGCGTCACCTGATGAACACCGGCATCGGCTTCGCCCTGATGGTCGCCACCATCTGGCTCGGCCACCGCACCCTGCGCGGCGCCGTCCCGGTCCTCTACGGGCTGTCCGTCGTCCTGGTGCTCGCCGTGCTCACCCCGCTCGGCGCGACCGTCAACGGCGCGCACGCGTGGATCGTCATCGGCGGCGGCTTCTCGCTCCAGCCGTCCGAATTCACCAAGATCACGATCATCCTGGGCATGGCGATGATGCTCGCCGCCCGGGTCGACGCGGGCGACCAGGCCCACCCCGACCACCGCACCGTACTGAAGTCGCTGGGCCTCGCCGTCGTGCCGATCATGATCATCATGCTGATGCCGGACCTCGGCTCCGTCATGGTCATCGCCATGATCATCCTGGGGGTGCTGCTGGCGTCGGGCGCCTCCAACAGGTGGGTGTTCGGCCTGGTCGGCGCGGGTATGCTCGGCGCCGTGCTGGTCGCCGTCCTCGGCCTGCTGGACGAGTACCAGATCAACCGCTTCGCCGCCTTCGCCAACCCCGACCTCGACCCGGCGGGCGTCGGCTACAACACCAACCAGGCGCGCATCGCGATCGGCTCGGGCGGCCTGTTCGGGACGGGACTCTTCAAGGGGTCGCAGACCACCGGACAGTTCGTCCCCGAGCAGCAGACCGACTTCGTCTTCACCGTCGCGGGCGAGGAACTCGGCTTCCTGGGCGCCGGAGCGATCCTCGTCCTGCTCGGCGTCGTCCTGTGGCGGGCCTGCCGCATCGCCCGCGAGACCACCGAGCTCTACGGCACGATCGTCGCCGCCGGCATCATCGCCTGGTTCGCCTTCCAGTCCTTCGAGAACATCGGCATGACGCTGGGCATCATGCCCGTCGCCGGACTGCCACTGCCCTTCGTCTCCTACGGCGGATCGTCCATGTTCGCGGTCTGGGTGGCCATCGGACTGCTCCAGTCGATCAGGGTGCAGCGGCCGATAACCGCATAGTCCCCGCTCCCCGCCCCGCCGGGGGGACTGTCTGACAGCCCGTACGGCATCTAGATTCATGTCATGGCGGACACGAAGCGCGAGATCGAGCGAAAGTACGAAGCCACTACGACACCCCCCGGCGAAGAACCCCGGCTGCCCGACTTCCTCAAGGTGGCCGGGGTTTCGTCCGTCCGCGACGAGGGCACGGCGGAACTCGACGCCCTCTACTACGACACCGACGACCTGGCGCTCGCCGCCCACGCGATGACCCTGCGCCGCCGCACCGGCGGCGACGACGCGGGCTGGCACCTCAAACTCCCCGTCTCCCCGGACGTACGGGACGAGATCCGCGCCCCCCTGGGAGCCACCGGCGGCGAGGTCCCGCGCGTACTGGCCGGGCTGGTGCGGGCACGCACCAGGGGAGCGCCACTGGCCCCCGTCGTACGGCTGAGGTCGTCGCGCCGGGTACGCCACCTGCTGGACGCGGCGGGGGAACCGCTCGCCGAGGTCAGCGTGGACTCGGTGCACGCACAACGGCTGGGCGGCGGCGAGGAAGTGTCCGCCTCCTGGACCGAGATCGAGGTGGAACTCGCCGACGAGGGCGAAGTGGCCTTCCTGGACGCGGTGGAGAAACGACTGCGCAAGGCGGGGGTGCGGCCCTCGGCGTCCCCGTCGAAGCTGGCACGGGCCCTGGAGGAGACCGGGGGAGGGCCCTCGCGGGAGCCCGGCCCGGCGGCCTCCGGGGCCGGTGACACCGCCGGGGGACAGGTCCTCGCCTACCTGCGGGCCCAGGCCGAGGCGATCGTCGCCTACGACCCCGCCGTACGGCGCGACCTGCCCGACTCGGTCCACCAGCTGCGGGTGGCCACCCGCCGGATGCGCAGCGCCTTCAAGACGTACCGGAAGGTCTTGGACCGCACCGTCACCGACCCGATCGGCGAGGAACTCAAGTGGCTGGCGGGGGAGCTGGGGGTCGACCGCGACCAGGAGGTGCTGCACGCCCGCCTCCAGGAACGGATCGCCGCCGTGCCGCGCACCCTGCTCCTGGGCCCGGTACGCGGCAGGCTGCGCATCTGGTCGGTCGCCCGGCGCAGCGGCTCCCGCCGCAGAACGCTGGCCGCACTGAACTCCCGCCGCTACCTGGACCTGCTGCTCTCCCTCGACGCCCTCCTGGCGGACCCGCCGCTGCGCAAGGCGGCAGGACGGAACGCGGCGGACGTCCTGCCCGGCATCCTGGCCAAGGACCACGCCCGCCTGGCCACCCGTACCACCCACGCCCTGTCCCTGCCCCCGGGCACCGCGCGCGACGTCGCCATGCACGAGGCCAGGAAGGCCGCGAAACGGCTGCGCTACGCCGCCGAATCCGCACGCCCCGTCCTGGGCAAACCCGCCGACCGCCTCCGCAAACGGGTCAAGGCCCTGCAAGGCGTGCTGGGCGAGCACCAGGACAGCGTGGTCGCCCGCACCGAACTGCGGAACCTGGCCGTCCAGGCACACGCGGCGGGGGAGACGGCGTTCGTCTGGGGGCTGCTGTACGGGCAGGAGGAGGCGGCGGCACAGGAGTGCGAGCGGGAGCTGGCGAGGGTGTGGGAGAAGGCGAGCGGGAAGAAGGCGGTGGGGTGGCTGGGGGTGTGAGGGGCGCGGGGGCCTGACGGGCGGGCGGACCGGGGCGGGATCCTCCCTTGTCGGCGGCCCCCGGCCCCCGCCCGTGCAATCCGCACCGCCAACCCGAGTTAGGCTTGAGGGTCCCCCTGCCCGCTCATGAGAGACACCGCGATGCCTGTTGAGTCGGTCTTCCCCCGCCTGGAAGCCCTCCTGCCGCACGTGCAGAAGCCCATCCAGTACGTCGGCGGTGAGCTGAACTCCACCGTCAAGCCGTGGGACGAGTGCGACGTCCGCTGGGCGCTCATGTACCCGGACGCGTACGAGGTCGGGCTGCCCAACCAGGGCGTCATGATCCTCTACGAGGTGCTCAACGAGCAGGCGGGCGTCCTCGCCGAGCGCACCTACAGCGTGTGGCCGGACCTCGAAGCGCTGATGCGCGAGCACCAGGTCCCGCAGTTCACGGTCGACGCCCACCGCCCGGTGAAGAACTTCGACGTCTTCGGACTGTCCTTCTCCACCGAGCTCGGCTACACCAACATGCTCACCGCGCTCGACCTGGCCGGCATCCCCCTGGAGTCCCGCAACCGCACCCTGGACGACCCGATCGTCCTGGCCGGCGGCCACGCGGCCTTCAACCCGGAGCCGATCGCCGAGTTCATCGACTGCGCCGTCATCGGCGACGGCGAGCAGGCGGTCCTCGACATGACCGCGATCATCCGGACCTGGAAGGCGGAGGGCCGCCCCGGCGGCCGCGAGGAAGTCCTCCTGCGCCTCGCCAAGACCGGCAACGTCTACGTCCCCGGCTTCTACGACGTCGAGTACCTCGCCGACGGCCGCATCGCCCGCGTCGTACCCAACAGGTCCGGGGTCCCGTGGCGCGTGTCCAAGCACACCGTCATGGACCTCGACGAGTGGCCCTACCCCAAGCAGCCCCTCGTCCCCCTCGCCGAGACCGTCCACGAGCGCATGTCCGTGGAGATCTTCCGCGGCTGCACCCGCGGCTGCCGTTTCTGCCAGGCCGGCATGATCACGCGCCCCGTGCGGGAGCGAAGCATCACCGGCATCGGCGAAATGGTCGAGAAGGGTCTCAAGGTGACCGGCTTCGAAGAGGTGGGCCTGCTCTCCCTCTCCTCCGCCGACCACACCGAGATCGCGGACATCGCCAAGGGCCTCGCCGACCGGTACGAGGAGGACAAGATCGGCCTGTCCCTCCCGTCCACCCGCGTCGACGCCTTCAACGTGGACCTCGCCAACGAGCTCACACGCAACGGGCGCCGCTCCGGCCTCACCTTCGCCCCCGAGGGCGGCAGTGAGCGCATGCGCAAGGTCATCAACAAGATGGTCTCGGAGGAGGACCTGATCCGGACCGTCTCCACCGCGTACGGAAACGGCTGGCGCCAGGTCAAGCTGTACTTCATGTGCGGCCTGCCCACCGAGACCGACGAGGACGTCCTGCAGATCGGCGACATGGCGGTCAACGTCATCGCCGAGGGCCGCAAGGTCTCCGGACAGAACGACATCCGCTGCACCGTCTCCATCGGCGGCTTCGTGCCCAAGCCGCACACGCCCTTCCAGTGGGCCCCGCAGCTGAGCGCCGAAGAGACCGACGCACGCCTCACCAAGCTCCGCGACAAGATCCGCGGCGACAAGAAGTACGGCCGCTCCATCGGCTTCCGCTACCACGACGGCAAGCCCGGCATCGTCGAAGGACTGCTCTCCCGCGGCGACCGCCGCGTCGGCGACGTCATCCGCGCCGTCTACGAGGGCGGCGGCCGCTTCGACGGCTGGCGCGAGTACTTCAGCTACGACCGCTGGATGCAGGCCGCCGAGAAGGCGCTCCCCGCGTACGGCGTCGACGTCGACTGGTACACCACCCGCGAGCGCACCTACGAGGAAGTCCTCCCCTGGGACCACCTCGACTCCGGCCTCGACAAGGACTGGCTCTGGGAGGACTGGCAGGACTCGCTCGACGAGACCGAGGTCGAGGACTGCCGCTGGACCCCGTGCTTCGACTGCGGCGTCTGCCCGCAGATGGACACCAGCATCCAGATCGGCCCCACCGGCAAGAAACTGCTGCCGCTGAGCGTCGTCAAGTAACCACCGGGGTACGCGCGCGTGGCCCGAGTGCCCGGAGCACCCGCGCGCCCGTCCGTACTCCGGCAGAGGCCCGGCCACAGGGGAACACCCCCGGCCGGGCCTCCGCCGTGACCACGGCACAATGCTCGGCATGGTCACGCCAGCCCCGCCGCCCGGACTCGTCGAGCCCACCACCCGCCTCCAGGACTCCTTCCTGGAGGCGATGGACGAGTTCGCCGCCGACACCGGATCGTTCATGGGCCGCACCCTGGTCGGCGAACTGGCCGAGTACGGCGAGCGGTGGCACGACCCGGCCGTCTTCGCCCGGTACGTGGCGGCAGTACGCGCCGACGCCCGGCCGGACACCCCGCGCCCCGTCGGCACCGTGCCCGTCACCACCCTCTGGTGGGCGGCCGGCGACACCTACCTCGGCCGCATCGCGATACGCCACCGCCTCACCCCCTTCCTCGCTGAACTCGGCGGCCACATCGGCTGCGGCGTACGCCCCACCGCCCGCCGCCGGGGCCACGCCACGGGAATGCTGCGCGGCTGCCTCCCGTACGCCCGCACCCTCGGCATCGACTCCCTCCTCGTCACCTGCGACACCGCCAACACCGGCTCCCGCAGAACCATCGAGGCCTGCGGCGGCGCCCTGGAGGACGAGCGGCAGGGAACCCTGCGCTACTGGATCCGAACCGGCCGCTGACGCGTCCTGGAAGGGAAGACGGGGAGGACCGGAATGGATCTCGAAAAACAACCACAACCACAACCACAACCACAACCACACGCGCCACGGCCACAACAGCAGCAGAGGCCCGAGCAGCGGCCCGAACAGCAGCAGGAAGGCTGTCTGACCGCCTTCGTACGGATCCCGGTCCGGGTGGTCGTGCTGATCGTCGTCGTCCCCGTACGGGTGGTCTGGGACCTGCTCCGCACCGGCGGCGCCCTGACCCGCCGCGCGGCCACCGGACTGGGCCGCGCCCTCTTCGTCACCTTCCCCACCTGGCTGTACGAGACACTGCTCACACCACTGGGCCACGGCCTGCGCCATCTGGCCAGGGCCGTCCTCGTCACCCCCTGGACGGCACTGTGGCGCCACGCACTCGCCCCCGCCGCCACATGGCTCTACGCGCGCGTGCTCACCCCTCTCGGCCACGGCCTGCGATGGCTGGCGGTACTGCTGGGCGTACGGATGTGGGCGGGACTTCACCGGTGGGTGCTGGCCCCGGCCGGACACGGGCTCCTGTGGCTCGCGAAGCTGCTGTTCGTGTCGCTCTGGGTGGCGCTGTGGCGGTACGCCGTCCAGCCGCCCGCCAACTGGCTCTACGCGCGCGTGCTCACCCCGGTCGGCCACGGCCTGCGGTGGCTGGGGCTGAACCTGGGCGCGGGAGCCGTCGTCTGCCGGCGTGGACTGTGGGCAGCCGCCGCCTGGTGCGTGAGGACGCTGCTGGTGCTGCCGGTCACCGCCCTCCACCGGTACGTACTGACACCCCTCGGGCACGGCCTGCGCCGACTGGGCACCGCGCTGCGCACCGCCGCAGCAGCCACCGGACACGCCCTGTGGGCAGCCCTCAAGTGGGCCGGGACCCGGCTCCTGGCCGCCCCCGCGGTGTTCCTCTGGCGCAGTGTGCTCACTCCGCTCGGCCACGGCGTCTGGTGGGCCGTACGGGGCTTCGGGCGTGCGGTGGCGTGGGTGGTGATGACGCTGCTGGTGGGGCCCGTGGTGTGGCTGGGCAAGGAGATCGCGGCCGCACTGAAGATCTGCTGGCAGGTCGCCGGATACGTCTCCCGGGCGCTGGGCCGGGCCGTGAAGTGGCTCGCCTGGAACACCGTCGGCCGCCCGGTCCGCTGGGTCTACCGCAGCGTGCTCACCCCGCTCGGCCACTGGCTGCGCGACGGAATCTGGCACCCCGTCAAGAACGCAGCCGCCCGCACCGGACGGGCCGTCCGAGGGGCCGGCCTGGCCGCCGGGGAAGCCGTCCGCACCGCACGGCACACCGCCCGCGAAGCCCTCGCCTCGGCACGCGCCTCCGTCCGCGCCGCCCGCAAGGACGCCTGGCGGGCCCTGGTGGGCGGCGCAAGCCCTGAACCGGAACCCGTCCCGGTACCGGCACCCTCACCCGAACCCGCCGTCGTGCAACCGTCCCTGGTCAAGGAGGGCTGAGCCCAGCCAGGGCCCCCTCGCACCCCGACAGGGCGCCCGTCACCCTCCGCGGGAACCATGCGCGCCCCCGGCGCGTACTCTGGGTAGTACAACGACTGCCCCCGGCGCAGCACCCGGACCCGAGATCTCCCAGCGGAGCAACCCGCAGGGGTGAGCCGGACCACGGAGATGCCGCACGGGGTCACCCACAGGCCTGTGGGCGCGCGGAAGACGCGCCGCCCCGCACCGAGGAGAAGAACCACTGGGCAAGCGACAGCCCGAAGGCCCGCCGCCCGCACCGGCGGTGCAGCGCATCCGACTGCGCTACACCAAGCGCGGCCGCCTCCGGTTCACCAGCCACCGTGACTTCCAGCGCGCATTCGAGCGGGCCCTGCGCCGCGCCGAGGTGCCCATGGCGTACTCGGCGGGCTTCACCCCGCACCCCAAGGTGAGCTACGCCAACGCGGCCCCCACCGGCACCGGCTCCGAGGCCGAGTACCTGGAGATCGCCCTCACCGCACCGCGCGACCCCGCCACACTGCGCGGACTGCTCGACGAGTCGATGCCCGACGGCCTCGACATCACCGACGCGGTCGAGGCCCGCACCTCCGGCCTCGCCGACCGGCTGACCGCCTCCATCTGGGAACTGCGGCTGAACGGCGTGGGCGAAGAGGAAGCGGCCAAGGCCGTGGAAACCTTCCTCGCCGCCGAGACCGTCGAGGTCCAGCGCCGCACCAAGAACGGCATGCGCAGCTTCGACGCCCGCGGGGCCGTCGTCGAGATGACCGCACTGCCCCCGGCCGAGGCGCTCGACGGCGGAGCCGGCGATAGGACCACGGCGGAGCCCTGTGCGATACTGCGGCTGGTAGTGCGGCACATGACACCTGCCGTACGACCCGACGACGTCCTTTCCGGTCTCCGCGCTGTGGCCGACCTGGCGCCGCCGGTCCCCGCAGCGGTGACCAGGCTGGCGCAGGGGCTTCTCGACGAGGAGTCCGGAACGGTGACCGACCCGCTCGCGCCCGACCGCGAGGCGATGCAGGCAGGCTCTACCACAGCCCCCGCACCCGCCGCCGCGAAGGCGCCTGAAGGTTCCGGTTCCGCCTGAGGACGGTCGTTGTAGCGCAGCCCTGGTACTCGGGAGCCACCTGGGTCGGGCCGCGTACTGACCAGGACTTTCGCCAGGCCGTACGCCACGAGGCATACGGAACCGGCGAGTTGGACAACAGCTCCCGTGCGGCGCCCGCGCCCCGGACGGTGGCCCCGCGCAACGCGCGTGGGCCGCGGCCGGACCGGATTCAGGCGCGGCGCCCGGGAGCGTGACGGGAGAACCCCGCATGCTTGAGCCGATCGAACCCGTTGAGGCCGACCACACTTCGCCCAGCGACACACTGCCGCCGCGCCGCAGGCGCCGCGCGGCCTCGCGTCCCGCCGGACCCCCCGGGGGCGGCGCGACCACGCACCAGCAGCAGGACCAGCCGGACCAGTCGGATGCCGCCAAGACCGTAGAGGCCGCGGCTCCGGCCATACCGGCCGGAGAGGGTGCCGTGACCGACACCACTGACCAGACCAGCAACAACGACGAGAGCGCCGCCCCGGCCCGGCCGCGCCGCCGCGCCGTGCGCAAGGCGACCGCCCCGGCGGGCTCGCCCGCACCGGCCGCCACCACGCAGGACACCCCGGCAGCAGCCGAGGCGCCCGCCGCCGTGGCTCCGGCTGCCGAGGCTCCGGCCGTCGAGGACGCCCCGGCACCGCGCACGCGCCGCCGCGCCGTCCGCAAGGCGACCGCCCCGGCGGGTGCCCCCGCGGAGACCGCCGCAGAGGCCGTCGCGGAGGCCACCACCGACGAAGCCCCGGCCGCCGAGGCCGTCGCCGCGCCGACCCGTCGCCGCGCCACCCGCAAGGCCACCGCTCCGGCGGGCGCGCCCGCCGCCGAGACCGTTGCCGAGCCGGCCGCCGTCGCCGAAGAGGCTCCGGCTGCCGAGGACGCCCCGGCGCCGCGCACGCGCCGTCGTGCCGTCCGCAAGGCGACCGCACCGGCTGCCGAGGCCGTCGCCGAGGAGAGCCCGGCCGTGGCCGAGGCTCCCGTACAGCAGGACGCACCTCAGCAGGAAGTACAGGACGTGCGGCAGGACGAGGACACGGCCGCTCCGGCGCCGCGCACCCGTCGCCGGGCGACCCGCAAGGCGACCGCCCCGGCGGGCTCGCCCGCGCCGGCCGCCGAGCCCGTCGTCGAGGCTCCCGTACAGCACGACGTACAGGCGGAAGCACCGCAGCAGGAAGCACAGGACGTACGCCAGGACGAGGAGACGGCCGCTCCGGCGCCGCGCGCCCGTCGTCGGGCCGTACGCAAGGCCACCGCGCCCGCCCCCGTCGAGGAGGCACCGGCCGCCGAGGAGACCGTGGCGGAGCCCGTCGCCGCGGCCGAGCCCGAGGCCGTCGAGGAGGAGGCGCCGCGCGGTCGCACCCGCCGCCGGGCGAGCCGTCCGGCCGCCACCCCGAAGTTCACGGCGGAGCCGGCCGCCCCGGCCGCCGAGCCTGCTTCGGCCGCCGCGCCCGCCGCCGCGAAGAAGGAGGCGGCCGAGGAGTCGTCGCCGCGCTCGCGCCGCCGTGCGCAGCGCCCCGCCGTCGCCGTGTTCCAGGCGCCGGTCTTTTCCGAGCCCATGTTCCAGACGCCGGAGACCGCGGCCATGGCCGCCGTCGCCGAGCCCGTCGAGGAGCCGGAGGAGGGCGAGGAGACCGAGGCCGAGACCGTCGTCGAGGCTCCGGTCCAGGAGGCCGCCGAGCCCGCGCAGTCCGGTGGCCGCCGTCGCCGCCGCCGTCGCGGCGAGTCCGCCGACGACGTACAGCAGCGCCGCGCCGAGGCCCCCGTGCAGGAGGCCCCGCAGGACGACGCCGACGAGGACCCCGAGCCGCAGCACGAGGCCGAGGGCCACGACGAGTCCGACGACGCCGACGACCGCAGGGCGCGCCGTCGCCGCCGCGGTGGCCGCCGCCGTCGCCGGGGCGAGGCCCTGGACGCCGACGACAACGACAGCAACGAGAACCACGGCCGCACCGACAGGGGCGACCGGAGCGACCGGGCCGAGGACACGGACGACCCGCAGCCCGCCGTCGCGCAGGACGTCGCCGACGAGGACGACTCCGAAGACCACGACGACGAGCACCAGGGCGGGGCCGGCTCCTCCAGCAGCCGTCGCCGTCGCCGCCGTCGCCGTCGCAGCGGAGACTCCGGCCACGACGAGGCCTCCAACGGCACCGACGACCCCGAGCGCACCGTCGTCAAGGTCCGCGAGCCCCGCAAGAAGGAGGCCGTCGCCGACCGCGAGCCCGGCACCGGCTTCGACGAGGTCCAGTCCATCAAGGGCTCGACCCGCATGGAGGCCAAGAAGCAGCGCCGCCGCGAAGGCCGCGAGCAGGGCCGCCGCCGCGTCCCGATCATCACGGAGGCCGAGTTCCTGGCCCGCCGCGAGGCCGTCGAGCGCGTCATGGTCGTCCGGCAGAACGGCGAGCGCACCCAGATCGGTGTCCTTGAGGACAACATCCTCGTCGAGCACTACGTCAACAAGGAGCAGTCGACGTCCTACGTCGGCAACGTCTACCTCGGCAAGGTGCAGAACGTCCTCCCCTCCATGGAGGCCGCGTTCATCGACATCGGCAAGGGCCGCAACGCCGTCCTGTACGCCGGTGAGGTCAACTTCGAGGCGCTCGGCATGGCCCACGGGCCGCGCCGCATCGAGACCGCCCTCAAGTCCGGCCAGTCCGTCCTCGTACAGGTGACGAAGGACCCGATCGGCCACAAGGGCGCGCGTCTGACGAGCCAGGTGTCCCTGCCGGGCCGCTACCTCGTGTACGTGCCCGAGGGCTCCATGACCGGCATCAGCCGCAAGCTCCCCGACACCGAGCGGGCGCGTCTGAAGACCATCCTCAAGAAGATCGTCCCCGAGGACGCGGGCGTCATCGTGCGCACCGCCGCCGAGGGCGCGAGCGAGGACGAGCTGCGCCGCGACGTCGAGCGTCTGCAGGCACAGTGGGAGGACATCCAGAAGAAGGCGAAGAGCAGCAACGCCGGCAACGCGCCGACCCTGCTCTACGGCGAGCCGGACATGACCGTCCGTGTCGTCCGCGACATCTTCAACGAGGACTTCTCCAAGGTCATCGTCAGCGGTGACGAGGCCTGGCAGACCATCCACGGTTACGTCGCCCACGTCGCGCCGGACCTCACCGACCGGCTCTCCCGCTGGACCTCCGAGGTCGACGTCTTCGCGACGTACCGGATCGACGAGCAGCTGATGAAGGCGCTGGACCGCAAGGTCTACCTGCCGTCCGGCGGTTCACTTGTCATTGACAAGACCGAGGCGATGATCGTCGTCGACGTCAACACCGGGAAGTTCACCGGGCAGGGCGGAAACCTGGAGGAGACCGTCACCAAGAACAACCTGGAGGCGGCCGAGGAGATCGTCCGTCAGCTGCGGCTGCGCGACCTCGGCGGCATCGTCGTCATCGACTTCATCGACATGGTCCTGGAGAACAACCGGGACCTGGTGCTGCGGCGACTGCTCGAATGCCTGGGACGCGACCGCACCAAGCACCAGGTCGCCGAGGTCACCTCGCTGGGCCTGGTCCAGATGACCCGCAAGCGGGTCGGCCAGGGCCTCCTGGAGTCCTTCTCCGAGACCTGCGTCCACTGCAACGGGCGCGGCGTCATCGTGCACATGGAGCAGCCCACCGCGATCGGCGGGGGCGGCGGCTCCAAGCGCTCGAAGAAGCGCGGCAAGGGCGGCAGCGCCGGCGACCACGAGCACGCCGGTGACCACGGTCACGAGCACGAGAGCGGCCACGGTCACGACCATGGTCACGACCACGGCCAGGACGAGGTGCACGAGACCGAGAGCGAGGCGGAGGTGGCTGCCGAGGCGGCCGCACCGATCGCGCTGCCGGCGCCTGACTTCGTACCGGACGAGGAGCTGTACAGCAGCGCCGCCGAGGCGGAGGCGTCGGCCACGCGTGGCCGTGGCCGCCGCCGGTCCCGCAAGGCGTCGGCCCCGGCCGGTGCGCCGCGCGGCAAGACCTCGCCGGCCGACTACATCGAGCACGCCTCGCCGATGCGGGCGAAGGGTGCCGAGGCGGCGGAGGTGACCGGGGCAGAGACGCAGCCGGTGGCCGAGGCCGAAGTGGCTCCGGCCCTCGTGGCCGAGGCGGCTCCGGCCGTCGAGACCGCTGCTCCGGCTCCCGTCGAGGACGCTGTGGCGGCCGAGACTGTGGAGGCCGTCGAGGCGGAGGTGGCTGTGGCCGCGCCGCGCGGCCGTCGTCGGGCGACCCGGAAGGCGTCCGCTCCGGCGGGCTCGCCCAAGGGTGCCGAGGCGCCTGCCGCAGAGGTGACCGTGGTCGAGGAGCCGAAGGCGGAGGCGGCTGTGGCCGTCGAGCCGGTGGCCGTCGAGCCGGTTGCCGCTGAGCCGGTGGCCGCCGAGGCGCCGGTCGAGGCCGTCGTCGAGGCCGCTCCGCCGAGGGCCCGCCGCCGGGCGACCCGCAAGGCCACCGCCCCCGCGGGTTCGCCCGCCGGGTCGGTCGAGGCCGCCGTGCTCGTGGTGGACACCACGCCGTCGGCAGCCCCGCAGGCCGAGACGGACAAGCCCGCTTCGGACGGTGCGGCCGAGGCCGTGACCGTGGCGGGCGAGGGTGACGAGGCTCCGGCCCCGGCCCCGGCCAAGAAGACGGCACGCAAGACCGCCGCCAAGAAGGCCGCACCCGCGAAGAAGGCTGCCGCCAAGAAGACGACGGCCAAGAAGACCACCGCGAAGAAGACCGCCACCAAGACGGCGGCCACCAAGACCGCGGCCAAGAAGACTGCGAAGAAGACGGCCGCGGCGGAGCAGACACTGCCCACTGTGACGGCTCCCGCGCAGGACTGACGCAGTACCCGTACAACCGCAGTGCAGGCTGTACCTGAAGTACCCGCAGTACCCAGCGGAACCGGCCCCGGTCGGAAGCAGGGTGGCCAGTGCCCGAATCAGGCACTGGCCACCCTGGTATGCGGGAGCATCCGGGAAATTCCCCGGATCACCCATGCCCCACGGCCGCGAAATGTCCCTGAAAGACGGAGAGTTCGTAACCCCATGAGCAACAGCGCCACCCCCCGCCCCATACGCAAGGCCGTCATCCCGGCCGCGGGCCTCGGTACCCGCTTCCTCCCGGCGACCAAGGCGACGCCCAAGGAAATGCTGCCGGTCGTCGACAAGCCCGCGATCCAGTACGTGGTCGAGGAAGCCGCAGGGGCGGGACTCTCCGACGTACTCATGATCACCGGCCGTAACAAGCGCGCCCTCGAAGACCACTTCGACCGCAACTACGAGCTGGAGTCCGCCCTCACCAAGAAGGGCGACGCCGACCGCCTCGCGCGCGTGCAGGAGTCCAGCGACCTGGCGACCATGCACTACGTCCGCCAGGGCGACCCGCGCGGCCTCGGCCACGCCGTCCTGTGCGCCGCCCCGCACGTCGGCGACGAGGCCTTCGCCGTCCTCCTCGGCGACGACCTGATCGACCCCCGCGACCCGCTGCTCGCCCGTATGGTCGAGGTCCAGCAGACGTACGGCGGCAGCGTCGTCGCGCTGATGGAGGTCGACCCGGAGCAGATCCACCTGTACGGCTGCGCGGCCGTCGACGCCACCGAGGACGGCGACGTCGTCAAGATCCACGACCTGGTCGAGAAGCCGGCCACCGCGGACGCCCCCAGCAACCTCGCCATCATCGGCCGCTACGTCCTGGACCCTGCCGTCTTCGACGTCCTGCGCGACACCGAGCCCGGCCGCGGCGGCGAGATCCAGCTCACCGACGCCCTGCAGACCCTCGCCCAGGACGAGAAGGTCGGCGGCCCGGTCCACGGCGTCGTCTTCAAGGGCCGCCGCTACGACACCGGCGACCGGGGCGACTACCTGAAGGCCATCGTCCGCCTCGCCGCCGAGCGCGCCGACCTCGGCCCGGACTTCAAGACGTGGCTGCGCGGCTACGTCGCGGAGGAGATGTAGGCCCCACGGGCCTGCCCCCTTCCGTCCCACTCTCTGCCCCTGCTCGACCTGCACGACCTGCTCGAAGGAGAAACCCATGATCGGCCTGGTACTGGCGGCGGGCGCCGGACGGCGTCTGCGTCCCTACACCGACACGCTGCCCAAGGCGCTCGTCCCCGTGGACGGCGACACCACCGTCCTCGACCTGACCCTGGGCAACTTCGCCAAGGTCGGACTCACCGAGGTCGCGATCGTCGTCGGCTACCGCAAGGAAGCCGTCTACGCGCGCCAGGCCGAGCTGGAGTCGAAGTACGGCGTGAAGCTCACGCTCATCGACAACGACAAGGCCGAGGAGTGGAACAACGCCTACTCCCTGTGGTGCGCCCGAGAGGTCCTCAAGCAGGGCGTGATCCTCGCCAACGGTGACACCGTTCACCCGGTGTCCGTCGAGGAGACCCTCCTCGCCGCCCGCGGCAAGGGCCAGCAGATCATCCTCGCCCTCGACACGGTGAAGAACCTCGCCGACGAGGAGATGAAGGTCATCACGGACGAGTCCGGCGCCGTCAGCCGCATCACCAAGCTGATGGACCCGGCCACCGCCTCCGGCGAGTACATCGGCGTCACCCTCATCGAGCCCGAGGCCGCCGTCGCCCTAGCCGACGCACTGAAGGCGACCTTCGAGAAGGACCCCGACCTCTACTACGAGGACGGCTACCAGGAGCTCGTCGACAACGGCTTCCGCATCGACGTGGCCCCGATCGGCGACCTCAAGTGGGTCGAGATCGACAACCACGACGACCTCGCCAGGGGCCGGGAGATCGCGTGCCAGTACTGACCCGGCTGATCCCCTCGCCGGTCGCCGTCGACATCTCCAGGGGCGCCCTGGACGATCTCGCCGGCCTCCTGGCGGACCAGCGGATCTCCGGCTCGGGCAAGCTGGCCATCGCCATCAGCGGCGGGTCGGGACGGGTGCTCCAGGAAAAGCTGGCACCCGTCCTGCCCGACGCCGACTGGTACCCGGTCGGCGCGGGCACCATCGACGCGGCGGTCGCACTCGCCGAGGAGATGAAGGGCCGCAAGCGGTACGACGCGGTCGTCGGACTTGGCGGTGGCAAGATTATTGACGTCGCCAAGTACGCCGCCGCCCGGATCGGCCTGCCCATGGTCGCCGTCGCGACGAACCTGTCGCACGACGGACTGTGCTCCCCGGTGTCCATCCTGGACAACGACAACGGGCGCGGTTCCTACGGCGTGCCCACGCCCATCGCGATGCTCATCGACCTCGATGTCATCCGCGACGCCCCCGCCCGTTTCGTACGTTCGGGAATCGGCGACGCACTGTCCAACATCTCCGCCGTCGCCGACTGGGAACTGTCCCACGAGATCAACGGCGAAAAAGTCGACGGACTCGCCGCGGCCATGGCCCGGCAGGCCGGCGAAGCGGTACTGCGCCACCCCGGCAACATCACCCAGGACGCGTTCCTGACAGTGCTGGCGGAAGCACTCGTACTGTCCGGCATCTCCATGTCGATCAGCGGCGACACCCGGCCCTCGTCGGGTGCCTGCCACGAGATCAGCCACGCCTTCGACCTGCTCTTCCCGCAGCGCGCCGCGCTGCACGGCGAACAGGTCGGCATCGGCGCGGTCTTCGCGATGCACCTGCGCGGCGCACACGAGGAGGCCGGACTGTTCGCCGACGTACTGCGCAGGCACGACATGCCGGTACTGCCCGGCGACATCGGCTTCACGGTCGACGAATTCGTCCAGGCGGTGACGTACGCGCCGCAGACCCGCCCGGGACGCTTCACCGTCCTGGAACACCTGGACCTGTCCCAGGACGGCATCAGGGACGCCTACAGCACCCTGGTGAAGTCCGTCGGCGCGTCCGCTGGACAAGCCGGCAGCGGGCGATAGCCCGGTTTGACCCGGCCGGGCCAGGTCCCGTAACTTTGACCGTCGGCGTCTTTTAGTGCGCCAAACCCCTGAGCAATCCCCTCCTGAACCACTTCGGTGCGTACGGGAGAGGCCGCTCGTCCTGTTTCACGCCGGAAGCGGCTGGCATCAGGGGTCCCGTCTTCGAGTGAGAGTGAGATCCGCGTGTACGCCATCGTGCGCAGCGGTGGTCGCCAGCACAAGGTTGCTGTCGACGACATCGTTGAGGTTGACAAGATTTCCACTGCCAAGGTTGGCGACACGGTCGAGCTTTCGACTCTGCTCGTTGTCGACGGCGACTCCGTCACCAGCGACCCGTGGGTCCTGGCCGGGATCAAGGTCACGGCCGAGGTCGTGGACCACCACAAGGGCGAGAAGATCGACATTCTCCGCTACAAGAACAAGACCGGCTACCGCCGTCGCCAGGGTCACCGCCAGCAGTACACGGCGATCAAGGTCACCGGTATCCCCACGGCTGCGAAGTAAAGGGACTGAGACATGGCACACAAGAAGGGCGCATCGTCCACTCGGAACGGTCGCGACTCCAATGCCCAGCGGCTCGGCGTGAAGCGCTTCGGCGGTCAGGCCGTCAACGCCGGTGAGATCCTGGTCCGCCAGCGCGGCACCCACTTCCACCCGGGCACGGGCGTCGGCCGCGGTGGCGACGACACGCTGTTCGCTCTCGCCGCCGGTGCGGTCGAGTTCGGCACGCACCGTGGTCGCAAGGTCGTGAACATCGTTCCGATCGCCGGCTGAACAAGCCAGCTTTCGTAGCGGACCCCGAAAACCGGGGTCCCGAGCGATACACAGCACGTTCCGAGGGCGGACGCTCTTTCCCGGCTTACCGGGGAAGCGTGTCCGCCCTCGGCGTGTTACGTATGTAGACATTCCGCATTACCTGTACTGGAGGACACCCATGACCACCTTCGTGGACCGCGTCGAACTGCATGTCGCCGCGGGTAACGGAGGCCACGGCTGCGCCTCCGTACACCGTGAGAAGTTCAAGCCCCTCGGCGGGCCTGACGGCGGCAACGGCGGACGCGGCGGCGACATCATCCTCGTCGTCGACCAGGCCGTGACCACCCTGCTCGACTACCACCACAGCCCCCACCGCAAGGCCACCAACGGCCAGCCCGGCGGCGGCGACAACCGCTCCGGCAAGGACGGCCAGGACCTCGTCCTGCCCGTACCGGACGGCACCGTGGTCCTCGACAAGGACGGCAACGTACTGGCCGACATGGTCGGCCAGGGCACCATGTTCGTCGCCGGAGAGGGCGGCCGCGGCGGCCTCGGCAACGCGGCACTGTCCTCGGCCCGCCGCAAGGCCCCCGGCTTCGCCCTGCTCGGCGAGCCCGGCAAGTCCCGCGACATCGTCCTGGAACTCAAGACCGTCGCCGACGTGGCCCTGGTCGGCTACCCGAGCGCCGGAAAGTCCTCGCTGATCTCGGTGCTCTCCGCCGCCAAGCCCAAGATCGCGGACTACCCCTTCACCACGCTCGTCCCCAACCTCGGCGTGGTCACCGCGGGCTCGACCGTCTACACCATCGCCGACGTCCCCGGCCTGATCCCCGGCGCTAGCGAGGGCCGGGGACTGGGCCTGGAATTCCTGCGGCACGTCGAGCGCTGCTCGGTCCTCGTGCACGTCCTGGACACCGCCACCCTGGAGTCCGACCGCGACCCGATCTCCGACCTCGACGTCATCGAGGAAGAACTCAAGCTGTACGGCGGACTCGACGACCGGCCGCGCCTCGTCGTCCTCAACAAGGTCGACATCCCCGACGGCCAGGAACTCGCGGACATGATCCGCCCGGAGCTCGAAGCCCGCGGCTACAAGGTCTTCGAAGTGTCCGCCGTGTCCCGCACCGGCCTGAAGGAACTCTCCTTCGCCCTCGCCCAGGGCATCGCCAAGCTGCGCGCCCGCAAGCCGGAGGAAGAGGCCACCCGCATCGTCATCCGGCCCAAGGCCGTCGACGACAGCGGCTTCACCGTCATCAAGGACGAGGAAGAGGGCGTCTACCGGGTGCGCGGCGAGAAGCCCGAGCGCTGGGTCCAGCAGACCGACTTCAGCAACGACGAGGCCGTCGGCTACCTCGCCGACCGCCTCAGCCGCCTCGGCGTCGAAACCCAGCTGGTGAAGGCGGGAGCCCGCGCGGGCGACGCCGTCGCCATCGGCTCCGACGAGAACTCCGTGGTCTTCGACTGGGAGCCGACCGTCATGGCCGGCGCAGAGATGCTCGGCCGCCGAGGCGAGGACCACCGCCTGGACGAGCCGCGCCCCGCTGCCACGCGCCGCAAGGACCGTGAGGCCGAGCGTGACAACTCGCAGAAGGAATACGACGAGTTCAAGCCGTTCTGACCGTCGTTCCGCGGTCGCGCTTCGTGGTCACTCCCACCCCCGGCGGTGAGTGACCACGAACCAGGGGGGCGCGACAAGGGCCCCCTTTTCGGATTCGACGGAGGACCGGCAAGGATGGGGCCTGCACACGACGAGAATTTTGGGAGCGGCCCGGTGGAATCCGACGTAACGGTCAGCGTTGTCGTCATCGTCTACAACGACGCGGAACAAGTGGCGTCCGCCGTCCACTCCGCGCTCGCCCAGGGCGAAGCCGTCGGCGAGGTGATCGTCGTCAACGACGCGTCCACCGACGGCACCCGCGAAGCGGTCGACGCCCTCGCCAGGCAGCACCCCCGGGTCCGTCCCCTGCACCGCACCGAGAACAGCGGCGGCTGCGGCAGCCCCCGCAACGACGGCATCGCCGCTGCGAAACACCCGTACGTGATGTTCCTCGACAGCGACGACATCTACCCGAGCGGTGCCGTCGACGCCCTGCTGGCCGCCGCAGACCCCGAAACGGACCTGGTCGCCGGCCAGTGCGTACGCCGCGAACTCCCCGAAGGCCGCGACACTGTGTGGGCCCCCGCCCTCTACGACCCGGCCGCAGGCGCCACCCTGCCCGGCACCGTCCTGGACGGCATCGCCGCACACCCCGAGTTCCTCCTCGACACCCTCTCCGTCAACAAGCTCTACCGGCGGGACTTCCTCGTCGAGCACGCCGCGACCTTCCCCGACGGCGCCTTCCACTACGAGGACTTCGTGTTCACCGCGAAGGTGTACGCGGCAGCCCCGCGCATGGCCGTCATCGCCACCCCCGTGTACGTGTGGCACGTCCGCCGTGACGCCGCCGAACTCTCCATTTCGCTGCGCCGCGCCACCATTGCCAACTGGGAGCACCGCGTCGAGGCACACCGCCGCGTCGTCGAGGTGTTCCGCAAGGCGGGCTCCGAAGCCCTGGCAGTGGCCGCACAGACCAAGTTCCTCGACTACGACCTGCCCATGTACGTACGGGAACTGCCGCAGCGCAACGCCGGCTACCGGGCCGACTGGTGGACCGCCACGCGCGCGTACCTCACCGGCTTCGACGAGGCCGCCCACAGCGCCGCCGAAGCCCCGTCCCGCTGGCTGGCCCGCACCCTCCTGGCCCGGGAGGTCCCCGTGGAACTGGAGCGGGTCGTGGCGCTCGCCGCCCAGCCGCCCCGGCTGCTGCCGCCGTCGTGCACCACGGACGCCGGGGTACCCGTACTGGCGAAGGAACTGCCCGAGGTGCAGCTCGACGGGCTGAGCGAACTGCCCGCCCACAAGCTGCCGTTGACCGTCAACGGCAGCATCGACATCGGTCCCTCGATCGAGTTCACCCTGACGGTACGGGAACTCCACGGCCTGCTCGGCCCGTTGAAGCCGCAACGGCTCCTGCTGCGCCTGACCGACCAGCGCGGCGCCCGCCCCGCACGCGAGCGGGAACAGCCCCTGCGACGCACCGGCGCCGACGCCTGGCAGGCCGACATCTCCGTACGGGCACGCGAACTGGCCGACCGGGAGCGGCTGATGGCCTGGCGAGTGCATGCCGAAGTGGTCTGCGAGGACGGCACCCGCATCCCGGCGGAGGTGCGCGCCTCGGCACCCTCGGTGGCCCGCCGCAGAATCGTCCTCGGAGCCGGACTACCCCTCCTCGTCCAGGCGAATGTGACCCCACGGCAGGCACTGACCGTGCGCGTGGTCGGGGGAGTGCGGGGAGCGCAGGACGTACTGGGCCGCCGCCTCAAGAGGCTGGCGCGCAAGACGAAGTAGGAAACAAGAACGAGAAACAAGAAGAACAGGCGCAGCACAGTGGCCCCCTTCCGACGGTGCGGAAGGGGGCCACTGTGCTGAGTGCCGCGGTGTTGTCTACCGCTCCAGGAAGTCGAAGAGTTCTTCCCAGCGCTCGGTGATCGACTCGGGGGAGTACCGCTGCACGTTCTTCCGGGCCAGGTCACCCATCCGGTCGCGCATCTCCTGGTCCTGCATCAGCCGCACCAACTGCCGTGCCAGCTCAGGAGTGTTGCCCGGCCGGGCGAGAAGTCCGTCGACCTCGTCCTGGATGATCTCGTGCACACCCGGTGCACAGTCGAAGGCCGCACAGGGAACACCGCACGCCATCGCTTCCAGCAGCGCGAGCGGGAAGCCCTCACCGCGCGACGACTGCGCGAACACCGACGCCCCGTGCAGGGCGCCGACGACATCGCGGGTCTGCCCGGCCCACTCCACCGAATCGTCCAGACCGAGGTCCGTCGCCTGCTTCTTGAGCGACTGCTCAAGCTCGCCGGCACCGTACAGCTTCAGCTTCCAGCCCGGCACCTGCGGAGCCGCCTCCGCCCAGGCGTCGAGCATCATGTCGAGGCCCTTCTGGTGGCTGAGCCGGCCGATGCTGACCACGGTCTTCTCGGAACGCGGGGAAACGGTCTCCGGCATCATCGGCAGCGGGTTCGGCATGAACCCGACGTTGTTGAGGCCCTTGACCGCCCACTTGTCGGCATCCTCCTGCGTGAGCAGCAGCAGCCGGTCGACGTCCTTGTAGTGCTTGAGGACACGGCCGAAGCGGGAGGACTGCCGCGAGTAGTCGTAACTCTCGTGGCTCATGCCGATCACCGGGTGACCGGCGGTGTCCGCGAGCTTCACCCACTCCATCGCCCACACCTGGGTCACGATGATCATCGCGCCGGGTGCGGCCGTCCGGAACAGCCGGGACAGCTTCGCCGAAGCCTCCCGCATCCCGGCCTCACGCCGCGAGTTGTGCAGCCGGGCAGCCACGTCGATCCTGCCGCGCAGCCCACTGACCGCCTTGCGGCCCTCCGGCCGCCGGCCGTACAGCGTGACCGTCTTGAACGGGGGGTTCTCCCCCAGATCCATGGCGACCTCGGCCGGTGCGATACCGACGACGGTCACCCGGTGACCGCGCTCGGCGAGCAGCGCCGCCATCTGCGCCTGCCAGCGGGCCACCCCGCCCAGCTCGTCGACCTCGTTGGCCACGAAGAAGATGTCGCGTCGCGTCGTCGGGAGCCCCGTCTCGGGGAGCTGCGTCTTCGGGAGCTGAGTCATCGGGTACGGCCCTTTCCGCCGAAGAAGCGCTCCGCGATCTGCGCGGCCGCATCACCGTGGTCGTACTCGCCGTACCGATCCACGAACTCCTTGATCTGCGGACCGTACTGCGCACGTACGCCGTCCAGGTCCGCCAGCACCGAGAACAGTGCCTCCTGATCGCGTGGCACCGGACCCGGCGCCGTCTCCAGCAGGTTGAAGTACGTACCGCGGATGTCCTGCGAGTACTCCTCCCAGTCGTACGCGAAGAAGACCATCGGCCGCTGCAACAGTGCGTAGTCGAACATCACGGAGGAGTAGTCCGTGATCAGTACGTCCGACGCCAGGAGCAGCGGCGTGATGTCCGGCTCCTCCGAGACGTTGATGACCCGGCCCGCCATCGCCGGCGGCAGCGACACCTGGTTGAGGTAGTGCGTGCGCACCAGCAGCGTGAACTTGTCCCCGAACCGCTCCGCCAGCTCCTCGATGGAGAACGGGAACTCGAACTTCTGCACCTTGCCCTGGGCGTTGGCGCGGAAGGTGGGCGCGTACAGCAGCACCGGCAGCCCCGGGCGGATGCCCAGACGCTCCTTGAGCGCCTTGACCTCGTTGCTCTCCCCGGTCGCGTCACGGCCCTTCACCAGGGCGTCGTTGCGCGGGTAACCGCTGCGCAGCAGCTTGCTCTCCGGCATCCGGTAGGCGCGCGCCAGAGTGCGCACATCGTGCTCACTGCGCACCACGAAGTGGTCGAAGCGGTCCAGCGACGTCTGGTACGCGGCCTGCTCGCCCTCCGACATCAAGCGGTAGCCGGGCTCGTCGAAGCCCATCCGCTTGAGCGCGGAACCGTGCCAGGTCTGGATGTACGTCGTCTCGGGACGCTTCCTCAGCTTCAGGGGGAAGCCCTGGTTGTCGACCCAGAACTCGGCCTGGGCCAGCGCCCGCAGGTACTTCCACGACCAGCGCTTGACCAGTTCCACATCGGTCGGGAAACCGGTCGGCTTGGCGCCCGCGTACGACCAGATCGCGTGGATCGGGGCGCCGCGCCGCTTCAGCTCCTCGTAGATGGCCCGGGGGCTGTCGCTGTACTGCTTGCCCAGGTGGCTCTCGAAGACGACGGTGCCCTTGCGGACCGGCAGAGCCTTGATCATGCGGTGGTAGCCGTCGATCTTGCGCGGCCCGGAGTTGAGGTCCTTGCGCACGTCACGCGCCTTGCGGTACGTGGTCTTGGCGATCCGCGCGGGCAGGCTGTCCATGTTGTTCTGGATCAGCGCGCGGGCCTTCTGCGAGGCCGCGCTGTGCTGCACGATGTGGAACGCCAGATGACCGCGCCCGGAGACCTCTGCCTCTATGCGGTCGCCCGCCAGCCGCGTCAGCCGGGGCTTGACGGTGACAATGCCGGTCCGCTCGATGTCGGTCTGGCCGACCGTGATCGCACCGATCGTGGTCTTCCCGTCGACCTTCAGATGCATCCGGACGTTCCACACGTCGTCCACGATGCCCAGCGGGCGCAGCTCCTTGGCCAGCGGCAGAGTGGCCTCCCAGAACACCCTCTCGCCGTCCAGACGGACACTGCGGACGGGGAAACGGAACGTCTGGAGGCTGGTCCGGCGGGCCTTGAGGACGATCTCCGCAGACAGCTTCGCGCCCGGCTTGATCTTGCCCAGCGGGTTGACCACCGCACCGCTGAGGACGACGTCCGAGGAGTGCTCGGTGTACCCGGTCAGACTGTTGCGCAGGTCCAGCTTGTCGACCGGCTTGGTGTGGTAACCGAGGTCGGTGACGTCCAGCAGCGCACGGGCGTGACTGTCCCCCAGGTGCTCCTCGCACCAGTAGATCCGGCCGTCCTTCTCCACCAGCGGCACCGTGAGCTTGCTCCGGTTCAGGAGCATGTCGATCGCGGGCATCAGGTTGTCCCAGTCCTCCTGGAGGAGGAGGTACGCGCAGATGGCGTGGGCGGGGTGCAGCTCGTTGTACGCCTCGGGGGCGAACGACTGGACGTACTCGCGGGCCATCTCGGCGAAGGCGTGCCGGTAGTCGTCGTCCAGGAACGGCAGTTCACGCAAGTAGAGGACCAGGTCGTGCTTCAGGAACTTGATGTCCTTGTGCAGCTTCAGGTCGTCCATACCGCGGGACTTGAGGATTTTGTCGATCCGCCGGTGGATCTCCACCCGGTCCGCGAAATTGTTGATTTCGTTGCGGCGATTACTGATCGACTTCTTCTCGGTCTTCTCGACCACATTCCAGTAATAAACAGTATTAGGAATGAGGGTGATACGAGAAGCTGCCAAATATGCCTGGGCCGAGAAAAGCAGGTCCTCGTAGTGAATCCGCTTGGGGAAGGTGAGGTTGCTCTCGATCAGGAATTCGCGCCGATAACACTTGTTGGTCGACAGAGTGTCGAAGACCAGCAGGTCGGGGAGTTCCGCAACGGAGTCGATCGTGCGCGTGGCGTTGTACAGCCAGCGGTACCACTCCGTCGTCTTGCCGTGCCGGCTGTCGACGTGGACCCGCAGACACAGTCCGGACACCAGATCCGCACCGGTCGTCTCGGCCGCCTCCAGCATGTTGCGGCACGCGTTGAGTTCCAGCGTGTCGTCACTGTCCAGGAACATCACATAACGGCCGCGCGCCACGGCGATGCCCTGGTTGCGCGGCTCACCGCAGCCGCCGCTGTTCTCCTCCAACTGGATCGCCCGGACCCGGTCGGGGTGCTGAGCCGCAAGCGTCCTGGCCACGGTGTACGAACCGTCCGTGGAACAGTCGTCCGCGATGATCACCTCGACGTTGTGCAGCGACTGGTCCAGGACCGACTGCACGGCTGTCGGCAACCGGTCGGCATCGTTGTAGACAATGACCACAACACTGATGTCCGGCACGGTCGTCGGGAGGCTGTCCGACGAGGGAGACGGGCTTGACAAGGCCACCTCTGTGTTCACGTCCTCGATACGTTTCGATTACTGATCCCCTCACCACTGCGGGTACGTGAGGGGTGACCGACAGATGAACCCCGACTGAAGGGTCTGGAGGATTTCCACAGTCCCGGCCAGGCTAGCCTACGGACCAACCCGCCCAGTCCCTGCCCAGAGATGCCCCGATCAGTGATCATTGCGTCTCTGTATAGTGCCTCTATGACTTGGCTGGTAACTGGCGGTGCGGGATACATCGGTTCACACGTGGTAAAGGCGCTCGCCGACGGCGGTGAAAGTGTCGTCGTGCTGGACGACCTGAGTACGGGAGCCGAGACGCGGATTCCATCCGGCGTTCCGCTGGAGCGGGGCTCCGTGCTCGACCGCGCACTCCTCGACGACGTACTGCGACGGCACGGCATCACGGGCGTGGTGCACATCGCCGCCAAGAAGCAGGTCGGCGAATCGGTGGAACGGCCCCTGTTCTATTACCGCGAGAACGTGGTCGGCCTGCAGACCGTACTGGAGGCGGCCGTCGCCGCCGGAGTCAAGCAGTTCCTTTTCTCGTCCTCCGCCGCCGTCTACGGAATGCCCGACGTCGAGCTGGTCACCGAGGACACCCCCTGCCTGCCCATGAGCCCGTACGGCGAGACCAAGCTGGCCGGCGAATGGATGGTCGGCGCGATCGGCAGGGCGCACGGCATGGCCACCGCCTGCATGCGCTACTTCAACGTCGCCGGCGCGGCCTCCCCCGAACTGGGCGACCCCGGCATCTTCAACCTCGTACCGATGGTGTTCGAGCGACTCGAAGCCGACAAGGCACCGCTGATCTTCGGTGACGACTACCCGACGCCCGACGGCACCTGCGTCCGTGACTACATCCACGTCGCCGACATCGCCTCCGCGCACGTGGCCGCCGCCCGCAAGCTGGTGGCCGACCCCGAGGCCCAGCTGATCCTCAACATCGGCAAGGGCGAGGGCGTTTCCGTCGCCGAGATGATCGACCTCATCCGCGAGGTCAGCGGCCGGGAGGACATCAAGGCCGAGGTGGCGCCGCGGCGGGCCGGGGACCCGGCCCGGGTGGTCGCGGCCGCGGACCGCATCAGCACCGAGCTCGACTGGCAGGCCCAGTACTCGGTCCGCGAAATGGTCGAATCCGCCTGGTCCGGCTGGCGCCACCGCCACCCGCAGGACTGATCTTCCTTCCTGCCCTTCCCTCTGACCCCCTCCCCGCCGCGCAGGGCGGGACAGCCCCGGGTGGAGCCGTACACCTCGCTCCCGCCGGGGGCGGCCCCGTGGTGGTGTCTCGCGGGGCAGAATCACCCGGCGGGCACCACACCCCCTCACGTACATTGCGCAGGAAGCAGCACCGGGACACACCGAGGGGACGCACGCACGTGGCAGGGGCAAGCAGTCAGCCGAAGCACATTCCGGGCAACACCGACCGGCAGCCCGTCACCGACGCCCGCAGGGTCGTGGTCAAGGTCGGCTCCTCCTCCCTGACCACCGCCGCCGGCGGCCTCGACGCCGACCGGGTCGACGCCCTCGTCGACGTCCTCGCCAAGGTCAGGGCGGGCGGAGCGCGCGAGGTCGTCCTCGTTTCGTCGGGGGCCATCGCCGCCGGACTCGCCCCCCTCGGACTGCACCGCCGCCCCAAGGACCTGGCGCGCCAGCAGGCAGCCGCCAGCGTAGGCCAAGGACTCCTGGTCGCCCGGTACACCGCCTCCTTCGCCCGCTACGGCGTCCGCGTCGGCCAGGTCCTGCTCACCGGCACCGACACCAGCCGCCGCGCCCACTACCGCAACGCCTACCGCACCCTCGATCAACTCCTCGCCATGGGTGCACTGCCGATCGTCAACGAGAACGACACCGTCGCCACCGACGAGATCCGATTCGGCGACAACGACCGCCTCGCCGCCCTCGTCGCCCACCTCGTCCGCGCCGACCTCCTGGTACTTCTTTCGGATGTCGACGGCCTGTACGACGGAGATCCGGCCAAGCCCGGCACCACCCGCATCACCGAGGTCGCGGGCCCCGACGACATCGCCCACGTCCAGATCGGCAGCGCCGGAAAAGCGGGCGTCGGCACCGGCGGCATGGTCACCAAGGTCGAGGCCGCCCGCATCGCCGCCGCCGCCGGCATCCCCGTCGTCCTCACCTCCGCCAGCCACGCCGCCGACGCCCTCGCCGGGCGGGACACCGGAACGTACTTCCACCGCACCGGCCGCCGCAGCGCCGACCGGCTGCTCTGGCTCGCGCACGCCTCCACCCCGCAGGGCGCACTCACCCTCGACGACGGGGCCGTACGCGCGGTCGTCGAGCGGCGCACCTCGCTGCTGCCCGCCGGAATCGCCTCCGTAGAGGGCGAGTTCGGTGCGGGGGACCCGGTCGAACTGCGCGACAGCACGGGCCGTGCCGTCGCCCGCGGACTCGTCAACTTCGACGCGAAAGAACTCCCGCAACTCCTCGGCCGTTCCACCCGCGATCTCGCGCGCGAACTCGGACCCGCGTACGAACGTGAAGTCGTGCACCGCGACGACCTGGTTCTGCTGCCTCACTGACCGGCCGGAGAGAAGTGGACGAAGACTCCCCGAATGCTCCACCGGCGTCCACGAAACGGCCGAAAGTCCAGCCTCCTGGTGGAGACCTTCCAGAAAACCCCCCGCATCCGGCCCAGGACTGGTCAACTCTGTTACGGGGGTACAGCACACAAACGCATCAGGAGGCCGCCGGTGAGACGAGCGCGCCCGGGGGCGCCGCCCCGAGGGACAGCCGAGCGAGCCTTGACGAGTGTCGGGGCGGGAACGGACTTCGACGACGGCGGGGACAGCGGCCACCAGAACGGTGAGAACACCGGCGCGGCCGACGCCGCGAACACCCAGGGCGGGCGGACCGGATCCGGCGGCCCCGGCACACAGGGCACCCACGGCAACCGGGAAACCCGCACCGGACCCCGGCGGCCGGACCCGGAGGCATCCCGCCTCTGGTACATCACGCTCAGCGTCTCCGGCGCCGAGACCCCGCTCAAAGAGGTCAGGCGCGGCCTCGAACAGCTCGCCCACGACCACCCCTTCCTGCTGACCAGCCGGTACGCCGACGACCACGCGGAAATCCGCTACTGGGAAGAGGCCCGCGACCTGCACGACGCGGCGGCCGTCGCCCTGCGGCTGTGGGGCGAACACCGCTCCACGGCCCAACTGCCGCCCTGGGAGATCGTCGGCCTGGAAGTCATCGACCGCGAGACCTACCACCAGCGGGTCGCCGAGGGATACGGGCCACCGCCCGCCGCACCCGTCGGCGTACACCCGTACTGACCGGGGAGACACACCCGCACCGGCCGGTGCACGGATCCCGTAGGACCCGGGGTGCGGCTTTCGCACCGGCCGGTGCACGGAAGCCGCCGTCTCGGAGTCCGGGACGGCGGACGGGCGGCCCCGGGCACCGGATTACCCTGCGGGCATGACCTCGCACACCGCTCCCGCCGACGCCACAGCCGACGCCGCCGAAGGCCGCTCCCCGGTCCTCGCCGCCGCCTCCCGGGCCCGCGCGGCCGCCGCCGCACTCGCACCGCTGCCGCGCGCCGTGAAGGACGCGGCGCTGCTCGCCGTGGCCGACGCACTGCTCTCCCGTACGGACGAGATCGTCGCCGCCAACGGCCAGGACGTCGCACGCGCGCGTGAAGCGGGCACCGCCGACTCCGTCGTCGACCGGCTCACCCTCACCCCCGAACGGGTACGGGCGATCGCCGCGGACGTACGCGACGTGGCGGCGCTGCCCGACCCGGTCGGCGAAGTGGTGCGCGGCTCGACCCTCCCCAACGGCATCGACCTGCGCCAGGTACGCGTCCCGCTCGGCGTCGTCGGCATCATCTACGAGGCCCGCCCCAACGTCACCGTCGATGCCGCCGCACTGTGCCTGAAGTCCGGCAACGCCGTTCTGCTGCGTGGTTCTTCCTCCGCGTACGCCTCCAACACCGCACTCGTCGGCGTGGTCCGCGACGCGATCGAGGGAGCGGGACTGCCCGCCGACGCCGTACAGCTGGTTCCCGGTGAATCCCGCGATTCGGTACGTGAACTGATGCGCGCCCGCGGACTGGTCGACGTGCTCATCCCGCGCGGCGGCGCCTCGCTGATCCGTACCGTCGTCGAGGAATCCACCGTCCCCGTCATCGAGACCGGCACCGGAAACTGCCACGTGTACGTGGACGCACAGGCCGACATCGAGATGGCGATCGACATCCTCGTCAACTCCAAGGCACACCGGGTCAGCGTCTGCAACGCCGCCGAGACCCTCCTCGTCCACCAGGACATCGCGGACGCCTTCCTGCCGCGCGCACTGGACGCACTCGCCGAAGCGGGCGTCACCGTCCACGCGGACGACAAGACACTTGGTTACGCAAACAATTCGAAGGCGACAGTCGTGCCCGCCGTAGAGGCCGACTGGGAGACCGAGTACCTGTCCTACGACATCGCGGCAGCCGTCGTGGAGTCGCTGGACGACGCTGTTGCGCACATCCGCCGCTGGTCCTCCGGTCATACCGAGGCCATTGTCACCACCTCGCAGGCCGCCGCCCGCCGCTTCACCCAGCTCGTCGACTCCACGACCGTCACCGTGAACGCCTCCACCCGCTTCACCGACGGCGGACAGTTCGGCTTCGGCGCCGAAATCGGCATCTCCACGCAGAAGTTGCATGCGCGCGGACCCATGGGACTTCCCGAACTGACGTCGACGAAGTACATCGTCACGGGCGACGGCCACGTGCGCTGACCCCCCGGGACGACCACGCGCGCAGACCCCGGAAGCCGGCACGGACCAGCACTACGCGCGCGTGCTCCGTCCGTTCCCTGCCCAAAACGACCGCCCGGGTCTACGCTGAACGGGTGCCGGACGACGTGGAGGGCAAGCCGTTCCCGGATGGCTGGGAGCCCGACGACGACCGCGGGGGCGCGGACGAGGACTTCGCCTCCGTGGTATTCGACGAGGACTTCGTCAAAGCCGCCGAAATTCATGAACCGAGCGCGGTGGAGCGACTTTTGGCCGCCACCCAGGCGCGCTCCGACACGGAGGGCGCCCGCAGCTGGGCGGGCCAACGGACCCCCGAGGACGATCCGTACGAGCTGCGCGACGCACACGGCCTCCACGCGCCCTACGGCGACCCGGACGGCTACGGGACCTTCCACGGGCCGTACGGGCGCTACGGCGGCGCCCTGCGCCCGTACCGCAACTCCTCCCGCTGGCACCGCCCGGTCGCCTGGCTGCTCGCCCTGCTGATGGGCATCGGCATGGTCGCCTTCGCCTTCGCCGCCGTCTACCGGGGAGCCTCCGGAAGCCGCGACGGACAAGTGCCCTCACCGGCCGCTACCGGCGTCGACAAACCCGCCGGCGGAACGGACACAACGACCGGCACGGGTACCGAGACCGGTACGGGCACGGGCACGGGCACGGGCAATGGGGTCGGCCGGAGCGGCGGCCCGCCCTCCGCTTCAGCGGAATACACGGCACCGGCGGCCTCCGCCCAGCCCCGCACACCCTGAGGGACCGGACAAGGCCCGGACTCCGCGATTCCCCGGGCGAAACCTCCAACGCCCGGAAAACACAACAGAGTTCAGCCCAAGTTCTCTCGTTCCGGGGCGTTTACCTTCGCTTCCCGCGACCTACTCTGAAAGAGAGACTCCTCTCCCCACCGCAGGGCCCAGTGCTCAGGGAGAAGCGATGGCAGGTCGATCGGAACCGCCCGAGGGCACCCCGCCCGAGGGACTCCCCAACAGTGGTGACGACGACTACCGGTCCGTCGTCTTCGACGAATCGTTCGTCCGGGCTGCCCGGCTCCAGGAATACTCCGCCTCGGAGCGGGCGGAAGACCACGCCCCGGCCGTCCGCATCCTGCCCCCGCCGGCCGCCCCAGCCGTCACCGGCAGCAGCCGCAGACAAGTGCTCGTGCTGGTACTGCTCGTCGTCCTGGCCTTCGCGACTGCCGTCTACATGGGCGTACGTGCCCCGGCGACCGCCACCTCCGACCGCCGCCCCGAAGCCCTGCGCGCGACCGTGATACCGCTGGCCCCGAGAGGGAAGGTGCCCGGCGGCGCCCCCGCGGAACTCTTCCTGCACAGCCCAGCCGCCCAGTTCGGCACCGGCGCCGCAGGAATCCAACTGCCCGTCGCCCGCGGCACTGCCCACTTCTCCGAGAGCCAGGTCCTGGCAGCTCTGACCATCGCCAAGGACTACCTCGTCCAGTCGTCCGTCGACCCCGGCGTCCTGACCGGCGGCGCGGTCAGGCCCGTCCGCCTGCTCCTCGACCCGGACCAACTGGAGCAGTACGACGCGGGCTTCGCGTCTTCCCAGGCCGTACGCAACGGAGAGGTCCCGGGCGCGGGCGGCTGGCTCGTACGCTTCGACTCCACCAAGGTCGCCCTCGCGGGAGCCGTCCGCGCGAACGGCGTCCTGCGCGCCACCGAGGTCGGGCCCGACATCCTCGACGTGAGGACCGACCACACCTTCGTCTACCCGCTGCGCCCGGCCACCGGGCCGGGCCGCGAACGGGCCGACGGGGCCTCACTGTTCACCGTCCGGCGCGAACTGCACTTCCGGTACGACGCGGAGGACCTGCGCCGCCACCGCACGGAACTGCTCGGCTCGTACGCGGTCGGCGGCCCGCAGGCCTGCGGCGAGAGCTGGGACCCCGCCGTCCCGCAGTCCTGGACGCCCCTGCTGGCCGGCCAGCGGCCCTCCGCGGCCCCGGCCACCCCCGCAGGCACCGACCCGTACGCCACGGGCCCCGGCACGGGCACCATCTGCGGCACCCTCTCACCCACGGCCATGCCGAGCATCAGCCCCGGCTAGGGGCCGTGCCAGGGGGTGGGGCAGGGAGGGGGGAGAAGGCCCCGCAACAGCGGCACCCACCCCCGTCCTCGCCCGGCCGGGTCCCGCACCTCAGGCGCCGGACCCGTCCCCTCCGTTCGAGCCGGCGGACCCCGACCCGGACCCTCCGGACCCGCCCCCACCGAACGCGCCCTTCAACTTGCTCCCCAGGTCCCCGGCGCCACCCGCCAGATCCCCGACCAGCTTCATCAACGGGTCCTTGCTGGTGCGGACCGTGTCCGCGTAGTGCGACGCCGACTCCTTGAAGGAGTCCGTCACCGAGGTGTCCTTGTCCTCGTCACGCCGCGGGTAGTGACCGTCCATGATCCGCTGGTAGTCGCGGCTCTGGGACCACTTCTTCAGCTCCGCCGCACGCACGGTGGTGAACGGGTGCGACCGGGGCAGAACATTCAGGATCTTCAGTACGGAGTCGCGCAGATCGCCGCCCGCCTCGTACTCCTCGGCCTGCTTGAGGAACGCGTCCACGTTCATCTCGTGGAGGTGGTTGCCGCCCGCGATCTTCATCAGTCCGCGCATCGACGCCTGCAAGTCCTGGCCCACCAGCAACCCCGCCCGGTCCGCCGACAGCTCCGACTTGCGGAACCACTCCCGCAGCGCCGTGATGATCGCCATGATCGCAATGTTCCCCAGCGGAATCCACGCGACCTTCAGCGCGAGACTCGTCAGGAACAGCAGGATCGTCCGGTACACCGAGTGCCCGGACAGCGCGTGCCCGACCTCGTGCCCGACGACGGCCCGCATCTCCTCCTCGTCGAGCAGCTCCACCAGACCCGTCGTCACGACGATGATCGGCTCGTCGAGACCGATGCACATCGCGTTGGGCTTCGGGTCCTGCGTCACGTACATCGCCGGAACCTTCTCCAGGTCCAGGATGTAACAGGCGTCCCGCAGCATCGAGTTGAGGTGTGCGAACTGTTCGTCGCTCACCCGCACCGAGTCGGACAGGAACAGCAGCCGCAGGCTCCGCTCCGGCAGCAGTCCGCTCAGCGCCTTGAAGACCGTGTCGAAACCGCTCAGCTTGCGCAGCGCCACCAGGGCGGACCGGTCCGCCGGGTGCTCGTACGCCCGCGAGGAGATCCCGGGGAAACGCCTGCGCTGCCGCCCGGGCAGGTTCTCCCGTCCACCCCCGCTCCCCGAGGCCCCGCCGCCCCCCTGCTCGCTGCCTTGTCCCTGCTCGTGATTGCCGTCTGTCATGAAAGACCCCTGCTCTCGTACGAGACATGTCCCGTCCCCCGGACGGCCCCAGCCTAGAGGGGGCGTCCGGGAACCTCTCCTGTGCTGACGCCGCCTCGTCCGGGCCGGTTGCCCGGGGGCCGATATCGCCTCAACGACTGAGTCGGCGTGAGCGTGCCCGCATGCGCCGCATACGATGTTTCCGAAGTCTCCCCTGACGTCTCCCGATAGGTCCGCCGAAGATGAGTCTCCACAGCACCGCAGCCAACCTCGTGACCCTCGCCTCCGGCGAAGGCTCCAAGCACGTCGACGAGCACGCCTCGCTCAGTCCCCTCGTCACCGGTGGCGGCGCCTTCATCGCGCTGATGCTGCTGCTGTGGATCACCACCCGCTTCAACCGGGACCGCTGAACCGGACCGGGGGACCGGGCCGGGCACACGGGCCAGTAGGGTCTGCACGCATGGGAGAGCAGGTAACGCCCACCGGCCCGGCCGGTGGGAGCAGCGCGGACGGCACGGGCAAGCGCCGCATCGGAGTCATGGGCGGCACGTTCGACCCGATCCACCACGGCCACCTGGTGGCCGCCAGTGAGGTGGCCGCGTTGTTCCACCTCGACGAGGTGGTGTTCGTGCCGACCGGACAGCCGTGGCAGAAGAGCCACAAATTGGTCACGCCGGCCGAGGACCGCTATCTGATGACGGTCATCGCGACCGCGTCCAATCCGCAGTTCTCGGTCAGCCGCATCGACATCGACCGAGGCGGCCCGACGTACACGATCGACACCCTGCGGGACCTCCGTGCGGACAATGTCGACGCCGACCTGTTCTTCATCACCGGCGCCGACGCGCTCTCGCAGATCCTCACCTGGCGCAACGCCGAGGAACTCTTCTCCCTCGCCCACTTCATCGGCGTCACCCGCCCCGGGCACGACCTGACGTCCGACGGGCTGCCCGAGGACGGGGTCTCCCTGGTGGAAGTGCCCGCCCTCGCGATCTCCTCGACGGACTGCCGCGCGCGGGTGCGCGGTGGCGACCCGGTCTGGTACCTGGTGCCCGACGGAGTGGTCCGCTACATCGACAAGCGCGAGCTGTACCGGGACTGACGGCAAGCGGCACCCAGCAGCAGGAGCAGCACGGAAATGGGGCACCGGTGAACGACCGCCAGAACCCGTACGACCCGTACGCACACGATCCGTACGCACAGCAGCAGCCGGAAATCATCGGCTACGACGCGTACGGGCAGCCGGTGTACCAGCAGGCCGCGCCGCAACAGCCGGAGCAACCGCCGCAGTTCGACCCGTACGCGCAGCAGCAACAACAGCAGGCATACGGGTACGACCCCTACGCCGCCCAACAGACACAACAGTCCGCCCAGTTCGATCCGTACGCACAGCAATATCCGCAGCAACAGCAACAGCAACAACAGCAGACGGCGCCGCAGCCCGACGGCGCGTACGGCTACGACACCGGTACACAGCAGCAGTGGATCCCGCAGCAGGCACCCGCTGCGGAACCGCGCCGGAACCCCGAACCGCAGCAGCAGATCCCCGGGCAGCAGCAGGCCCGCCGCCCCGCAGCCCGCCCCGACACGGCACCGGAGAATCCCGAGACGTCGGTCGCCGCCGGACAGCGACCTGCCAAGGACGGCGAAGGCGCGTATGCCACAGAACAGTTCTCCTTCGTCGAAGAACCCGACGAAAACTCCGAAGACGTCATTGACTGGCTGAAGTTTTCCGAAAGCCGCACCGAACGCCGCGAGGAGGCCAAGCGGCGTGGCCGCTCCCGCATCGTGGCTCTGGGTGTCGTCCTCGCCCTCGTCGTGGTGGGCGGCCTCGGCTACCTCTGGTACGCCGACAAGCTCCCCGGTATGTCGTCGGAGAAGAACGGGGGCCCGGTGGCGAACGGCGCCCAGAAGCGCGACGTCATCGCCCTGCACCTGCACAACACCGACAAGCCCGGCATGACCTCGACAGTGCTGCTCGTCGACAACGCCAGCACTCAGCAGGGCACCACCGTCCTGGTCCCCAACGCGCTCGCCCTCTCCGACGACAACGGCGTACCCACCACCCTCGCCAAATCCGTAGAGGACGACGGCGGCGCCGGTACGCGCGAGTCCCTCGGCACCGCCCTCGGCACCACTATCGGCGGCACCTGGCGGCTGGACACTCCGTACCTGGAGAACCTCGTCGACATGGTCGGCTTCATCGAGACCGACACCGACACCGCCGTACCCGACACCAAGAAGGGCGCTGCCCCCCTGGTGAACAAGGGCGCCCAGCAGACCCTCAGCGGCCAGAAGGCCGTTGCGTACGCCACCTACCGGGCACCCGGTGAGCCCGAGGCCAAACAGCTCGCCCGCTTCGGCGCGGTCATGCAGGGCGTACTGAAGAAGATCTCGGACGACCCGAAGGTCGCGGCGGTCACCGTCAAGAGCCTGGCGCTGATCCTGGACCCGTCGCTCACCGAACAGTCCCTCGCCACGTCCCTCGCCGGGCTCGCCGAGCACGCCAAGAAGGGCGCCTACCGGACGGTTCCGCTGCCGGTGGGCACGGACGGCCGCGTCAGCGCGTCCGACACCGTGGTCAAGACCGTCCTCGGCGGCAGCGCCTCCGCCCCCGAGCAGGGCGCGGCCGTACGGGTGGGAGTACGCAACGCCAGCGGCAAGCAGGCCGCCACCGAGGCAGCCCGGATCGCCCTGGTCAACGGCGGCTACGCGTTCTCCGACGGCGGCTCCGCCACCACCGCCGCGGCCTCGCGGGTCACCTACGCCGACGCGGCACAGAAGCCGAAGGCGGAAGAGGTCGCCAGGACCCTCGGGCTGCCGGCGACCGCAGTGACCCAGGGCCCGGCGATCCAGAACGCAGAGGTTTCCGTGACCCTCGGCCAGGACTACAAGGTTCCGACTCCGTAGCAGTCGCCACAGTAGGTACAGGTGGCGCCGGCCGGCAGCCCTCCGTACCGCTCCGCGCCCCGCCGGAAAACTCCGGCGGGGCATGTCGGCGTCACGTGAGACCCTTGTGGTAATCACCGACCGCCGACGAAAGCCTGCTTGTGACCGCCACTGACCGTTCCATCGAGCTCATCAACGCTGCCGCACAGGCGGCCGCCGACCGGCTCGCGCACGACATCATCGCGTACGACGTCAGCGACGTGCTGTCCATCACGGACGCCTTCCTGCTGGCCTCCGCGCCCAACGACCGCCAGGTCAAGTCGATCGTCGACGAGATCGAGGAGAAGCTCAGCAAGGAGCTCGGCGCCAAGCCGGTCCGCCGCGAGGGCGACCGCGAGGCCCGCTGGATCCTCCTCGACTACGTCGACATCGTGGTGCACGTCCAGCACAGCGAGGAGCGCGTCTACTACGCGCTGGAGCGCCTGTGGAAGGACTGCCCCGAGATCGCGCTGCCCGAGGACGCGGTGAAGACCCGCGGCAAGGCCGAAGAGCACGCCAAGCTGAACCCCGCGGGTGAGCTGGACGGAGAAGGAGACCTGTTCTGAACGGCGGGCAGAGCGGCGGCACGGTGACCCGGGGCCGTCGCATAGTTCTGTGGCGGCACGGCCAGACCTCCTGGAACCTGGAGCGCCGCTTCCAGGGCACCACGGACATCGAGCTGACGGACACCGGTGTGGCGCAGGCCCGCCGGGCCGCCCGGCTGCTCGCCTCGCTGAAGCCGGACGCCATCATTGCCTCCGACCTCAAGAGGGCGGCGCGCACGGCCGGTGAACTGGCCGCCCTCACGGGGCTCGACATCACGCACGACGCGGCGCTGCGCGAGACGTACGCGGGCGCCTGGCAGGGCCTCACCCACGAGGAGATCGTGGCGCAGTACGGCGAGCAGTACGCGGCGTGGAAGCGCGGCGAGCCGGTCCGGCGCGGCGGCGGCGAACTGGAGACCGAGGTCGCCGACCGGGCCGCCCCTGTCGTCCTGGCGCACGCCGACAAGCTCGCCAACGGCGGCACCCTCGTCGTCGTCAGCCACGGCGGCACCATCCGCACCACCATCGGCCGTCTCCTCGGCCTGGAGTCGCACCACTGGGAGGGCCTCGGCGGTCTTTCCAACTGCTGCTGGTCCGTCCTCGGCGAGGGCGCCCGCGGCTGGCGGCTCATGGAGCACAACGCCGGGACGCTCCCGGAACCCGTGCTCGGGGACGACGACTGAACCGTCCGGCAACGCTCCCGGCAGCACGCCGGGAGGTTCCCCGGACGGCGGCCGACCCGGATTTCACTTTCCGGCAGGTCGCAGGCTAGAGTTCTTCTTGTTCGCAGCGCAGAGCGGGAAACACCCGCACAGCACCAAGAACACGCGGGGCTATAGCTCAGTTGGTAGAGCGCCTGCATGGCATGCAGGAGGTCAGGAGTTCAATTCTCCTTAGCTCCACAATCAAGATCCCGTCCCCGTCAGGGGGCGGGATCTTTTGCTGTCCCTCTTGCGGAGCCGTGACAGAATCGACCGCCGGAGGGGGCGACCGCGGCAGGGGAGGGGACGATGGGCGCACACAGGCGGAAATGCGACTGGTGCGGCAGTGGTACACCGATCGTCCGGGACATGGAGCCCGTCAACTCCGAGTACCAGTACTGGTGCGAGGAGTGCGCGCGGGCGCTGATCATAAAAGGCGACCCGATCGAGACGTACCGGGAGCTGGAGGGCGAGCCGATCTACGGCCGGCTGCTTGACGAACACTGCACCCTCAAGAGGTTCTACTCCTTCGCGAGAGCCTGAGTCCGCTCCGGAGCGGGAGCCCGGGTCCGCACCAGGGAGCGGTAGGCGCACGCCAGCACAAAGGCGAGGCCGATCGCGGGATACAGGGCCGACAGTGCGAACTCCCCGATGTTCTGCCGCAGTTCCGGCCGCCCCTGCTTTCCGTGCGGCACGGCCCACAGCGCGTACGAGAAGAAGACGACTCCCGCCGCCCAGGCGGCTGCCCTACCTGCCCGCCCTGCGCGTACGGCTTCGGACGCGAGGAACAGCACCAGCGGCACGCACCACACCCAGTGGTGCGACCACGAAATCGGGCTGACGAGCAGGGCCGTCACGGCACAGGTCAGTGCCGCGCGGGCGCGTTCGCCGTGGAGGGCGGCGTCGGCTGCCGCGTACAGCCCCACAAGCGCCACGAGCGCCGCGCAGACGGCCCACCAGATGCCGGGCTCGCCGGTGTGCAGGAGGCGGGCCAGGAGCCCGCTGAGGGACTGGTTGGCGGTGTCCTCCGTGTTGCCGACCCGGGCGGAGTCGAAGAGGGCCCGCGTCCAGAAGTTCAGGGAGTCGGCGGGGAGCAGCACTGCCGAGGTGACAGTGGCAGCGAGGAACGTGCCACAGGCCACGGCCGCCCGCCGCAGCCAGGTGTTGCCGCCGTCCCGGTAAGCACCGCTTCGCCAGGCCCGTACCAGCCCTGTGAACAACAGGGAGGCGACGAAGAGTCCAGGCGTGAGCTTCACTGCCGTGGCGAGCCCGATGCCCGCGCCCGCCCAACGGTGCCGGTCGTGACGGGTCAGGTCCCACAGCACGAGAACCGCGAGAGCGAGATTCACCTGCCCGTACCTCAACGTCGTCCATACCGGCTCGCACCAGACGGCAACGGCCGCCACCCACAAGGTGACAGCCGGTTCGGGGCGAGCGATCAACTTGAGCGAAAGATGCACCAGGGCGATCAGCAGACCGAGATTGCCGGCCGTGGCGAGCGTCCGCAGGAGACCGATGTCCAGTAGCGGAAGCGGAGTGAACAGGAGGGCCGCGAAGGGCGGGTAGGTCGTCGGGAGGTGCGCGGCCGTGACCCGCATCGCATAGAGATCACCGCCAGCGAGGACCGTCGCGCCTTCCGCGCGGTAGACAATCAGGTCGATCATCGACACCTGGGCGAGCCGTTGAACCGTCCAGAAAACGGCGAAGGACAGCAGGCAGGCGACGCCGGCGGCGAGCACCCGGCGCGGGAAGCGGAGGGGACGGACGGTGGCGATACGGTCAACGAGGGATGTGGTCACGTGCAGTGACGTTAGTGTCACACTGTGCCTACGCGCGCGTGGCCGAAGAGGAGCGGGAAAAGGGATTTGGTGAAGCGGCGATCCACCGTCTAAAGTTGGCGATGTCGCCGGGGGAAACCACGGAAAACGACACCAAGTGCACAGCACGGGGCTATAGCTCAGTTGGTAGAGCGCCTGCATGGCATGCAGGAGGTCAGGAGTTCAATTCTCCTTAGCTCCACAATCAAGAAGCGGGTCGTCCATCGGACGGCCCGCTTCTTTGTGCGCTGTTGCCGACGGCCCTGTGTGCTCTTCGCTCCGCCTCAGCCCCTGCGCCGGTCAAGCGCCCTGCGGGCGGGGGCTGCAGGGCGTTCGGCGGGGGCTGCCTCGACACGCAGGGCGAGGGCCGGGCAGCGGCGGACCGCACGCCGGGCACGCTCGCGCAGATGCAGGGGTACGGCGGCGTCCGCGAGAGCCGGATAGCCGTCGTGGCCGAGCCGGATCAGTTCCGGGACGACGTCCGCACACAGACCGTGCCCCTGGCACAGGGTCCAGTCGACGGCCAGTTTCTCGCCACTGGAAACGCCCCTGCCGCGCCGGGAGGAGCGCGGGGCGGGGCCGGGGAGGGGCAGGACGCCGGCCGTGGGACGACCGCAGCCGCCGCCCAGGACATGGGCCGCCAGGTCGTCCGTGAAGGCGTTCAGGGTGGACAGCAGGAAGCGGACCGAGCCGTCGGGATGTTTGCAGGCGCCCCGCCCCTTCGCCGCCCGGGTGGTCTCGCGGAGAGCTTCCAGGGCTGCCTGGCCGCCTCCGTCGAGTACGTCGGAGAGGCTGCCCGCTGCGGCGGGCAGGCCCAGTTTGCAGGGGCCGCACTGGCCTGCGGTTTCGGCGGCCAGCCAGTTCGCGATGCGCAGGGACTCGCCCAGTGGGCAGGTGTCCTGGTCGATCGGGAGCAGCGCCCCCGCGCCGAGAGCGCCGCCGAAGAAGGCCAGGGACGCGCGGGAGACGGCGGCATCGTGCGCTGCGTACGTGTCGATCCAACTGCCGTGGTAGCCGCCGGTCAGGACGCCCTGGGGGACCGGTGGAGCACCTGCCAGTTGCAGCACGTGCCCCAGCGGGACGCCGGAGGGGACTTCCATCACCAGCGGCTGGGGGAGCGCGCCGGACAGCGTCAGCAGGACGGTGCCGGGCTCCTCCGGGATGCCGGTGCGGGAGTAGCGCGGGGCACCGAGGCGGGCGGCGACGGCGAGCTGGGCGTACGTCTCGGCGTTGGAGAGCAGGGTCGGAGCGCCCGCGACGCCGGACTCCGAGGCACGTTCGCGGCGGCCGGGTGGCAGAGCGGGGCCGCCGTTCGCGGCGCGGATCACCGCGGACGCCTCGCCGGAGACCATGCGCTCGGGCGTACGGAGCACCCGTACGCGGATGCCCTTGTTGCGCAGGCGCCGGTCGGACAGGCCGCGTTCGGCGAAGGCGTCCCGTACCGACGCTTCGGTGGAGTCACGGGTGACGGCGACGTACAGGGTGCGCGCGCCGAGCGCCTCGGCAGCCAGCAGCGCACCGTCCAGGACGAGATGCGGGGTGCGGTTGAGCAGCACGGTGTCCTTGCGGCAGGCGGGCTCGCCCTCGCTGGCGTTGACGACGACCGAGGGAAGCACACCGCGCCGGGTGGCTGCCTCGGCCACCGCCCGTAACTTTCGGGCGAAAGGGAAGCCCGCACCTCCTCGGCCCTGCAGTGCGATGTCCTCGGCAATTGCGGCGAGGTGCTCGCCCGGCACGGGGGCGAGGGGGCCGTGGACCTTGAGGTGGGTACTGAGGTCAAGGCGGGCCGCGAGGTCGAAGCCGGCGGTGAGGTGGGGGAGCCCGACGGTGACCACATGTGGGACGTCGGGGAGCGGGGCGTTGCGGGCGCCGGATGTGCTGTGGGGGTCGCGGGCGTTCAACGGCGGTCTCCTGTGGGGGTGTGGGCATGCCGGGGAGCTGACGCGACGGCTCGTGGTCCGCGTGCGAGGGGAAGGCGCCGCTGCGGGGCGGTGGGTGGTGGTGAGGGCAGAGTGCGGGCGATGATGCGCCGCTTGAGACGGGCGGGAAGCAGCCGTAGGGAGAGCGTGGTGGCCACTCCGGCCAGACACAGTGCGTACATCGTGACGACCCAGGCGTCGGCCGGCCGGCCGGTGAACAGGCCGTGCTGCAGGGCCGCGCACCAGGCGGGATAGGCCAGCATGTGCAGTGTTCGCCAGCGGCCGGGGATGCTGCCCGGAGTGGCGAAGGCGCTGCGCAGTGCGCCCGTGGTGGCGGCCACCACCATCAGCAGCCCGGCCAGCGAGCCGAAACCGATGAGCACGGCCGTCCCCGACAGGCCGCCCGCGAACGGAAGCAGGGCTGCCAGAAGGGAGACGTGGCCGAGGGCGACCTTCACCGTGAGGTGCAGCAGGAGGAAGCCTAGGGAAGCGGCTGCGGTGGCCCGGTGTACGGCCTGGGCGACCAGCCGGTGCCGGGGCCGCAGCAGCAGCCGGTCGGTGGCGAGGAGACCCCAGGCAACGGCGGCCGTGAGGGAGACGAGGGTCAGGACGCCGCTGGTGAAATCGAGGGCGGAACGCAGGCCGTCGCCGCCGAGGAGGGCGAGCAGCGGCAGCAGGGGTAACGCGGCCGTCAGCAGGATGCGGGGCACTGGCCGGGATTTCGTGCGCTTCACGGGGTGTGCCTGGTTCAGGTGTACGGGGTGCCGGTGTGCGGGGTTCATGGGGGAGGGCTCCGGGGGGCTCGGGAATGTGGTCCCGTGGCGGGAGGCTAGGCGGGGCGGTGGAGGGTGGTGGGAGGTTTGGCGGTTCGGCGCCGAAGGGGCGGCGGGGGCGGGTACGGTCCGCGCTGCGTATGGCCCCGGAGGCCGCGGTGCCGCCTGTTGACGTCCTTGCGTACGCTGCCGTCGGCCGGGGCCGGTAACGCTCGATGCGGCCCGTGCGGGCCCTGCGGTACCCTGACGCCATGCGTGCCGTACGCCTTCTGCTTATCGAGCCGCGCTGATCAGTACCGACCGGTGAAGAACCTGGTCGGCATCGGCGCGGCGTCCCCTCCTGTGCGAGGGGCTTTTTCATTTCCGTGAGCAGAGACGAATCGATGGAGCTTCAAAAAACATGAGCGAGACGAATTCCGCTGCCGCTGCCGAGGTGGCAGCCGCGCACCGCTATACGGCCGCCATGGCCGCCGACATCGAGGCACGCTGGCAGGACTTCTGGGACGCCGAGGGCACCTACGAGGCGCCGAACCCGGGCGACGGAGACCTGTCGGGCGACGCGGAGCTGGCCGCGAAGCCCAAGAAGTTCATCATGGACATGTTCCCGTACCCCTCCGGTGCGGGCCTGCACGTGGGCCACCCCCTGGGCTACATCGCCACCGACGTCTACGCCCGCCACCAGCGCATGACGGGCCACAACGTGCTGCACACGCTGGGCTTCGACGCCTTCGGCCTGCCCGCCGAGCAGTACGCGGTGCAGACCGGTACGCACCCGCGCACCTCCACCGAGGCCAATATGGCCAATATGAAGGACCAGCTGCGTCGGCTGGGTCTGGGCCACGACAAGCGCCGCTCGTTCGCGACGATCGACGCCGAGTACTACAAGTGGACGCAGTGGATCTTCGTCCAGATCTTCAACTCCTGGTACGACGCGGACGCCCGCAAGGCCCGCCCGATCACTGATCTGGTCGCCCAGTTCGAGAGCGGCGAGCGCGCGGTCGAGGGCACGCGCGCGTGGAGCGAGCTGTCGGCAGGTGAGCGCGCCGACGTGCTGAGCGAGTACCGGCTGGCGTACGCCTCGGACGCCCCGGTGAACTGGGCGCCGGGACTGGGCACCGTACTGGCCAACGAGGAAGTGACCGCAGACGGCCGTTCCGAGCGCGGGAACTTCCCCGTGTTCAAGGCAAAGCTGCGCCAGTGGAACATGCGCATCACCGCCTACGCGGACCGTCTGATCGACGACCTGGACGGGCTGGACTGGCCCGAGGCGATCAAGCTGCAGCAGCGCAACTGGATCGGCCGCAGTGAGGGCGCCCGCGTCGACTTCGCGGTCGACGACAGCCGGAAGATCACGGTCTTCACCACCCGCCAGGACACTCTGTTCGGCGCGACCTACATGGTGCTGGCGCCCGAGCACGAGTTGGTGTCGGAGATTGTTCCGGCCGCCTGGCCCGAGGGGACCCACGACGTCTGGACCGGTGGGCATGCCACTCCGGCCGAGGCCGTTGCCGCGTACCGCAAGCAGGCCGCCGCAAAGTCCGACGTGGAGCGGCAGGCCGACGCCAAGGAGAAGACCGGCGTCTTCACCGGTGCCTTTGCGACCAACCCGGTAAGTGGGGAAAAGGTCCCCGTTTTCATTGCTGACTACGTGCTGATGGGCTACGGCACCGGCGCGATCATGGCCGTTCCCGCGCACGACAGCCGCGACTTCGCCTTCGCGCGTGCCTTCGAACTGCCGATGCGCTGTGTCGTCGAGCCGTCCGACGGGCGCTCCCTGGACCCGGCGGACTGGGACGAGGCGTTCGCCTCGTACGACGCGAAGCTGGTCAACTCCGCCCATGACACGCTGTCGCTGGACGGCCTGGGGGTGGCCGACGCCAAGGTGAAGATCACCGAGTGGCTGACCGCAGAAGGCATCGGCGAGGGCACGGTCAACTTCCGGCTGCGCGACTGGCTGTTCAGCCGCCAGCGCTACTGGGGCGAGCCCTTCCCGATCGTCTACGACGAGGACGGCATCGCCCACTCGCTGCCCGAGTCGATGCTGCCGCTGGAACTGCCCGAGGTCGAGGACTACTCGCCGCGCACCTTCGACCCCGAGGACGCCGGCGCACAGCCCGAGACGCCGCTGTCGCGCAACCAGGACTGGGTCAACGTCACCCTGGACCTGGGCGACGGCCCCAAGAAGTACCGCCGTGAGACCAACACCATGCCCAACTGGGCCGGTTCCTGCTGGTACGAACTGCGCTACCTGGACCCGCACAACAGCGACAAGCTGGTCGACCCGGCCGTCGAGCAGTACTGGATGGGCCCGCGCGACGGCATGCCGCACGGTGGAGTCGACCTGTACGTCGGCGGCGCGGAGCACGCGGTGCTGCACCTGCTGTACGCGCGGTTCTGGTCGAAGGTGCTGTTCGACCTGGGACACATCTCGTCCAGCGAGCCGTTCCACAAGCTGTACAACCAGGGCATGATCCAGGCGTTCGTCTACCGTGACGCCCGCGGCATCGCCGTGCCGGCCGCCGAGATCGAGGAGCGCGACGGCGGGTTCTACTACCAGGGCGAGAAGGTCAGCCGCGTCCTGGGCAAGATGGGCAAGTCCCTGAAGAACGCCGTCACGCCGGACGAGATCTCCGCCGAGTACGGCGCGGACACGCTGCGCCTGTACGAGATGGCGATGGGCCCGCTGGACGTGTCGCGTCCGTGGGACACCCGCGCGGTCGTCGGCCAGTACCGGCTGCTGCAGCGGCTGTGGCGCAACATCGTCGACGAGACGACGGGCGACGTCACCGTCGTCGACACCGAGCCTGACGAGGACACCCTGCGTGCCCTGCACAAGGCGATCGACGGCGTCGGCCAGGACATGGCCGGCATGCGCTTCAACACCGCCATCGCCAAGATCACTGAACTGAACAACCATCTGACGAAGACGGGCGGCCCCCTGTCGCGCTCCGTCGCCGAGCCGTTGGTGCTGCTGGTCGCGCCGCTGGCCCCGCACATCGGCGAAGAGCTGTGGCGCAAGCTGGGCCACTCGGAGTCCGTGGTCCACCAGGACTTCCCGGTCGCGGACCCGGCGTACGTCGTGGACGAGACCGTGACCTGTGTCGTACAGGTAAAGGGCAAGGTCAAGGCGCGCCTGGAGATCTCGCCGTCGATCGGCGACGAGGAACTGGAGAAGCTGGCACTGGCCGATCCGGCTGTCGTCGCCGCCCTGGGCGGTGCGGACATCCGCAAGGTGATCGTGCGTGCGCCGAAGCTGGTGAACATCGTTCCGGCGTAGTGCGGTGGCCGCCGCCGATGTCCTGGATCGCCTGATCAGGGCGTATTCGCGCAGTGGCTGAGGGCTTTCCCCTACGGGCAGGTTGGGGGTTCCGATGGAACCTTCAACCTGCCCGCTCCGTTTACGGTGGAGGAGCAGGAACACCCGTCACTGTTCAGTCCTACCGCGGAGGGGCGTCATGGAAGCTGTCGTCATCCTGATCATGGCGCTGCTGTTCTTCGCCTTCGTAGGGCTGGGGGTGTACGTGACGGTGAAGGCTGTCGGGGCCGCCAAACGCGGTGTGGACCGTACGATCACCCAGGCCAGGCGCACCGTCGAGGACACCACCTTGCGCGCGAAGAGTTACGGCCAGGTGGGTATGGGCGGAGAACTCGCACAGCTGCGCCTCTCGCTGCGCACCTCCATGCGAGCCACCCAGGAGGCCCTGGCCACGGGAATCACGTCGGACGCCTCGCTGTCGGAGTCGGTCGCACTGTTCGAGCGGCTGAGCGAGTACGGCCACCAATTGGACGACGAGCTGCGCCGCCTGGAGCGCGACCCGGACAAGACGCGGGCCGCCGAGCGCATCCCGGAACTGCGGGAACGCACCGAACAGGTCGTGCAGTCCGCCGATTCGCTGCGCTGGGCGGCACGGGACCGGGCGAGGAAGTTCGCGGACGACGACCTTGCGTCGCTGAGCGAGCAGATCCGCATGGAGTCGGGGGCGCTGCGGCACTGGGCGGCAGTGGAACCGGACGAGGCCCAGGGGAGCGGAACTCCTGCGCAGGGGCCCTCGCGGACCTGGGCAGAAGCGAGCGACGACGTGACGAGCGGCGAGTACAGGGCCGGATCGGCCAGTTCCGGGTCCGGATCCGGCGCCGGGGAGTCCGGGCCGCAGGCGATCACCGCACGGGACCCGCAGATGCAGCCCACCTACCCGTGGCAGAAGGCGCCTCGGCCCGAGGGCACGACCTGATCCCGGTGGCTGCCGGCCGTCGTCCACCGGCCGATGGCCGGTTGGGAGGGGCCGGGACTGCCGCAGGGCTTCGCCTGCGGGTAACCTCCCGCTACATGTCACGCCATGTCGCGATCGTCACCGATTCAACGGCTTACCTGCCGCCCCCGACGATGGAGCGGCACGGCATCACCGCGGTGCCGCTGACCGTCGTCATCGGCGACCAGGCGTACGAAGAGGGCACCGAGATCTCTGCTCGCTCGCTCGCCCAGGCGCTCCAGAAGCGCCGTTCGGTGACGACCTCCCGGCCGAGCCCCGAAATGTTCGCAGCGACGTACCGGGCGGCGGCCGAGGCCGGAGCCACCGGGATCGTCTCGCTGCACCTCCCCGCCGAGCTCTCCGGTACGTACGACGCCGCTGTCCTCGCCGCACGTGAGGCCCCGGTTCCGGTGCGAGTGGTGGACACCGGGATGGTCGCCATGGCGCTCGGTTTCTGCGCCCTCTCCGCAGCGGAGGTGGCAGAGGCGGGCGGCACGGTCGACGAGGCGGTGGCCGCCGCGGAGAAGCGCGCCGAGGAGACGGCCGCGTACTTCTACGTCGACACCCTGGACTACCTGCGGCGCGGCGGGCGGATCGGGGCCGCGCAGGCGATGTTCGGATCGGCGCTTGCGGTGAAGCCGCTCCTCGCTCTCGACGACGGGCGCATCGAGATGCTGGAGAAGGTGCGTACGGCCTCCAAGGCGATCGCCAGGCTGGAGGAGATCGCGGTCGAGCGGGCCGGCGAGCGGCGGGTGGACATCGCCGTGCACCACCTGGCGGCACCCGAGCGGGCCGACACGCTGGCCCAGCGGCTGCGGGAGCGGGTGCCGGGCCTGGCAGACCTGCACGTCAGCGAAGTGGGTGCGGTCATCGGAGCGCATACCGGGCCCGGGCTGCTGGGAGCCGTGGTCTCGCCGCGCTGAGGCGCCGGACGCGCAGGTTCCGTCACTCCTGCGGGTGACCGAGTTATCCACAACTCTCGGCCTTTCCACAGGATTTGATCAAGATCAGCGGGGTTGGGCCGATGTGCCTACCGTCAGGCGCATGACTCTGCGATCACGCAACGAAACGACAGGACCGGGCCGCGCGCCCGGTCGTACCTCCCACTCCTCGTCCTCCTCCTCGGTCTCGTCGCCCTCCTCGTCCTCCCCGTCCTCCTCGCGTACGAGGTTCCGCGCCTCGCCGGGGCTGCGGCGGCGCCGGCGAGGGACGGCTGCCACCACCGCGGCGGCCTCGCTGTCCCGGCGGCGGGCGGACGCGCTGTTCGCGCTGCCGGGGCTTTCCGGCGTCAGGCCGCGGGTGCCCGCTGCACCGGCTGCTCCCGCTGCACCGGCTCCACCGACTTCACCCGCTTCTCCGGCTTCACGGGCTTCTGTGGCGCGGGCAGTGGGGGTGGCGGCCCTGGCCGCTGCTGCGGCATCGCCGGTCGCCGCGCCACCGGTCGCCGCGCCACCGGTGTCACCGGTGTCACCGGTGTCACCGGTGTCACCGCCCCGGGCGCCGGCTCCGAGGCCGGCGGCTCCGGTCCGTACACCCGGAGCTTCTCCTGCCGCTTCTCCTGCTCCCGCCGCGCCCGGCACCCTGCGGCGGCGAGCGGGCGGGCTGCGCCGGGCGTGGGCCGCGGCGCGGGAGCGGGTGCCGGTGTGGGTGCAGGTCAGGTGCGGGATGGAGCCCCGGACCGTGGGAGCGCTCGCTGCGGTCCTGGTCGTGTCCGCGGGTTTCGCCTTCCACCACTTCTGGTCCGGCCGCCCCGAGCCCGTGCGTGCCCCGGAGACGGTGGAGGCGGGCGGCGTGGCGGCCCCCCGGGCGACCGTGCCGCGTGCACTGCCCTCGCCCCGTGCCCCGCAGCCCGCGGGGACGCTGCCGACGGCGATGCCCGCACTTCAGGCCCCGGGCGGCACGTTCGTGGTCGTCGACGTGAGCGGCGCGGTGAAGCTGCCCGGGGTGCACAGACTGCCCGCCGGGTCGCGGGTGGCGGACGCGCTGAGGATGGCGGGCGGGGTCAGGGCCGGTCAGGACCTCAGCGGGATCAACAGGGCCCGGGTGCTCACCGACGGCGAGCAGGTCGTGGTGGGCGGCCCCGCCCCACCCCAGCAGACCGCCGCAGGAGCATCGGCAACGGGGCCCGGCGGCGTCCCGCCGACCGGCCCGGTCAGCCTCAACTCCGCGACCGTGGAACAGCTCGACACCCTTCCCGGAGTCGGCCCCGTCCTGGCCCGGCACATCGTCGAGTACCGCGTGCTGCACGGCGGATTCCGCTCGGTGGAGGAGTTGCGCGAAGTCAACGGGATCGGCGACCGCCGGTTCACGGACCTTCAGCGGCTCGTACGCCCGTGAGGAGGGCCGGCCGGGGCGAGGGGCGCGACGCGGCAGCGGCGTCCACGGGTGCGTCGCCCGCCGCCCGGCCCACCGTGCACACGGCCTCCGGGCGCAGGCTGGGTTCCTCCGACCCGATGCAGGAGGGCCCCTCCGACCTCCGGCTGGTGCCGCCGGCGCTGGCGGCCTGGGGAGCGGCCGCGCTGACCGTGGGCGGGGCGGAGGCAGCCGGGGTCGTCCTCCTGGGCGTCCTTCTCGCGGGAGCGCTGGTGGTGGGGCTGGTGATGGCGCGGAGGCAGGCGGCCGGTGGCGGCGGACGCCCCCGTCGCGCCGCTGCCGTCCTCACCGCCCTGCTCTGCGCTGCGGCCGCAGCTGCCTCGGCGGCCCTGCACTCGGCCGACCTCCACCGAGGGCCGGTACCCGAACTGGCCCGCAGGCACGCCGTGGTGGGGGCCGAGCTCACCGTCACCGGCGACCCTCGGCAGACCCGGCCACGGGTACGGGGCGACCGCGCTGCACCCCGGTCCGTCGTGCTGGACGCCGAGATCACCCGCGTCACCACCGCCGACGGAGCGGCCACCCTCGTCCGGACACCGGTCCTCGTCCTGGCCCCGGTACGCGGCCCCACCGCCCGGTGGCTTCGGCTGCTGCCCTCCACCCGGCTGCGGGTGAGCGGCGCCCGGCTGGCACCGCCGCTGCCGGACGGCGACCGGATCGCCGCCGTGCTGCGCCTGCCGGGAAACGGGGCCCCGGCCGTCATCGGCCAGCCAACCGCCGTACAGCGCACGGCCGGTGAGCTCAGGGCCGGGCTGCGGGAGGCTACCGAAGGGCTGCCGCCCGATGCGCGTGCCCTGCTGCCGGGGCTGGTCGTCGGCGACACCTCACGGATGGAGCCGGAGCTGCACGACGCCTTCACCGCGACCGATCTCGTACACCTGACGGCCGTCTCCGGGAGCAACCTCACGATCGTCCTGGCCCTCCTCATCGGGCCGCCCGGCCTCGCGCTGCGGGCCGAGCGGCGGGGCCTGGCACCCCGGCTCGGGATCTCACTGCGTACGACCGCACTGTCGGGCGGGGTGCTCACCCTCGCCTTCGTGATCGTGTGCCGCCCGGAGCCCAGTGTGCTGCGGGCCGCCGCCTGCGGCCTCGTCACCCTCCTCGCCATCGGCACCGGACGGCGCAGGTCCCTGATCCCGGCGCTGGCCGCCGCAGTACTGCTGCTCGTGCTGTACGACCCGTGGCTGGCCCGGAGTTACGGATTCCTGCTGTCGGTACTGGCCACCGGGGCGCTGCTCACCCTGGGCCCCGTCTGGAGCGCCGGACTGCAGCGGCGGGGGATGCCGCCGCGGCTCGCCGAGGTGCTGGCCGCAGCCTGTGCGGCGCAGGCGGTGTGCGCGCCGGTGGTCGCCGTGATGGCAGCACGGGTCAGCCTGGTGGCCATCCCCTGCAACCTCCTCGCCGAACTCGCCGTTGCACCCGCCACCGTCCTCGGCTTCGCCGCCCTGGCCACGGCGCCGGTGGCGATGCCTGTCGCCGAACTGCTCGCCGGGGTGGCGGGCTGGCCCGCCGGGTGGATCGCCGGGGTGGCCAGGACGGGGGCGGCGCTGCCCGGGGCGGAGATCGGCTGGCCGGGTGGCTGGCGGGGCGGCCTGCTGCTGGCAGTCGTGACCCTCGCCGTGGTGCTTGCCGCGCGCCGGGCCGGGCGCCACCCGTGGCTGAGCGCCGGCTGCGTACTGCTCCTGCTGCTCGCGGTGCTGCGGCCGCCACCGCTCACCGGACTGCTCACGGGGTGGCCACCGCCGGACTGGAAGGTGGTGCTGTGCGACGTGGGGCAGGGCGACGCGACGGTGCTCGCGGCCGGGGAGGAGGGCACGGCGGTGGTCGTGGACGCGGGCCCCGACCCGTTGCTGGCGGACCGGTGCCTGCGGCGGCTCGGTGTCACCAGGGTGCCGCTGGTCGTGCTCAGTCACTTTCACGCCGACCACGTGTCCGGGCTGCCCGGGGTGCTGCGCGGCCGGGCGGTCGGGGCGATCGAGACGACGACGTTCGCGGAGCCCAGGGAGCAGGCGGCGTTCGTACGCAGGACAGCGGCGGAGGCGGGGGTGCCGGTGACCGTTGCCCGGCCGGGGGAGCGGCGCCGGATCGGACCGCTCGACTGGCAGGTGCTGTGGCCGCCTCCGGCTCCGTACCCGGCACCCCGGGAGGCGAACGACGCGAGTGCCACCCTGTTCGTACGGATCCACCCGCCCGGTCCGGGTCCCGGCCCCGGTCCCGGCCCTGAAGGGGGCGGGGGTGCGACGGGTGAGGTTCTCACCCTCCTGTTGCCCGGCGACCTCGAACCACCCGCCCAGCGGGGCCTGCTGAGGGCGCATCCGGGCCTCCCGCCGGTCGACGTCCTCAAGGTGGCCCACCACGGCTCGGCCCACCAGGACCCCGGCCTGCTCCATCGGCTCGCGCCCCGGCTGGCCCTCGTTCCGGTGGGCCGCGACAACCCGTACGGTCACCCGGCGCCCGCCGCCCTGGCCGCGCTCGCCGCCCTCGGGGCGGTGGTGCTGCGTACGGACCGGGACGGTGCGATCGCGGTGACCGGCGCGGGGGACGGGCTGGCGGCGGTGCCGCTGGGGAGCTGATTCCAGCCGTATTCGCGGTACGGCTCAACCCCCGGGCCAACCCGTACGACTGGCTGCGCAGCGTGCCCGCAACCCGCCTCCACGAGGTCTCCGCAACTTGCCCCCGACACCTGAGTTACTGCGGGTAATGAGCCAGTGACCAGTGGATACGGATAAGCGGAACGCTCAATTCAGACCTCTGTGGACAGGTGATGCCATCTCATCACCGAGCGGCGCGTTTGCCTCGAACGCCCCATGAGTGATCGAATGCTTTTTCGTCAAAGGGTCGCTGCTCCGGCGGTTCGTCGTGTCTCCGCGCGCCCCTGCAGAAACCATTCGCACGGGGGTGCGCACCTCATGATTTCCCGCTGGCTTGGCCGCCGTCCGACCACCGGAAGCCACGCCAACCCACTCGCCGGATTCTCCGTACCTTCATCGGCCGGCGTCCTCAGCTGCCGGGTCCTCGACCCGGTCAACGAGCCCGTCCGGCAGGCCGAGTTCGTCGTCACCGACGGCGCGGGCCGCAGGGTCGTCGGGGGCGAGACCGACCCCTACGGCACCCTCGTCGCCGCCGTACCCGCAGGCGACTACCGGCTCGCCGTCACCGCCGAGGGCTTCACCCCGTACCGGGGCAGCGCCACCGTCACCGAGAGCGGTCACTCAGGCCTCGGCGACATCTCCCTCCAGATCGCCTCCCCGCCGCAGCTCCCCGAGCCCGGCGACTGGGAGATCGACCTGATGCACTCCCAGATCAGCTTCTCCGCACGGCACATCGGACTGGCCCGCATCCGAGGCCGGTTCAACAGTTTCGCGGGCGCGGTGCGGATCGGCGAGCGCATGGAACAGTCCGCCATGCACGTCATCATCGACGCCAACTCCATCGACACCAACGTCAAGATGCGTGACGACCACCTGCGGGGCAAGGACTTCTTCGACGTCGCGAACTACCCGACGATGGAGTTCTACAGCGACCGCTTCGTGCACCGCGGCGGCAGCCGCTGGGCGGTCACCGGCGCGCTCACCCTGCACGGCGTCAGCCGCACCGTCACGCTGGACAGCCAGTACCTCGGCATGGGCAACGGCATCCAGGGCGAGACCCGCGCGGCCGTCCACTCCACCGCCGAACTCCACCGCGAGGACTTCACCCTCACCTGGCAGACCATGCTCGGGCACGGCATCGCCGCCGTCGGGTCCTCCATCGCCGTCGAGCTGGACATCCAGATCATCCCCAAGAACGCGGGCGCCCCGGCATCCTGAACAGCTCCACCAGTAGCCCCGGGCACCTAATACGGTGCGTCCGGCAGCACGCGGTGCCCGACAATGTTCGGGTGAGCGATGTACGACATGTATTGGTGCTGCCGGACCGGGACGCCGCCGAAGAGGTGGCTCAGGAGCTGCCGGGCCGTTTCGGGACGGCGGAGGAGCCGCAGCTCGTCCGGGACGCCCTGGCGGGCGAGGACGACGCCGAGGACGCGCAGTGGCTGGTGGTCGTCGAGGACCCCGAGGGGCGCCTGGACCCCGCCGTGCTGGACGCGCTGGCCGCGGAGTACGAGGGGTGGCTGGAGGCCCCGTAGGGGCGGATCCGGCGAGGGCGGGCACTGTCAGTGGCCCGTGGGATGCTTGACCGCGATGGCCACCAGGAAGAATTCGACCGACGATCCGCTCGCCCCCGTCACCCTCGCGGTGGGTCAGGAGGACCTCCTCCTCGACCGTGCCGTACGGGAGGTCGTGGCGGCGGCCCGCGCTGCGGACGCCGACACCGACGTACGCGACCTCACGCCCGACAAGCTGGAGCCAGGCACCCTGGCCGAGCTGACCAGCCCCTCGCTCTTCTCCGAGCGCAAGGTCGTCGTCGTGCGCAACGCACAGGACCTCACCGCCGACACGATCAAGGACGTCAAGGCGTACCTCGGCGCTCCCGCCGAGGAGATCACCCTCGTCCTGCTGCACGCCGGCGGCGCCAAGGGCAAGGGCCTGCTGGACGCCGCCCGCAAGGCGGGCGCGCGCGAGGTCGCCTGCCCCAAGACCACCAAGCCCGCCGAGCGGCTGTCGTTCGTACGGTCGGAATTCCGGGCCCTGGGCCGCTCCGCCACCCCCGAGGCGAGCCAGACGCTGGTCGACGCCATCGGCAGCGATCTGCGCGAGCTGGCGAGCGCCGTCGCGCAGCTGGTCGCGGACGTCGAGGGCACCATCGACGAGGAGGTCGTCGGCCGGTACTACACCGGGCGGGCCGAGGCCTCCAGCTTCACCGTGGCCGACCGGGCCGTCGAAGGACGGGCCGCCGAGGCGCTCGAAGCACTGCGGTGGTCGCTGTCGACGGGCGTGGCACCGGTACTGATCACCAGCGCGCTCGCCCAGGCCGTACGGGCCATCGGCAAGCTGGCTTCCGCCCCGCGCGGCGCCCGGCCCGGCGACCTGGCCAGGGACCTCGGCATGCCCCCGTGGAAGATCGACCGGGTGAGGCAGCAGATGCGCGGCTGGTCGGCGGACGGGGTCGCCCTCGCCCTGCGGGCGGTCGCCGAGGCGGACGCGGGCGTCAAGGGCGGCGGGGACGACCCCGAGTACGCACTGGAGAAGGCAGTGGTCGCGGTGGCCCGGGCGGCCAGGGCGCGCAACGCCCGATAAACACACAGCGGAAAACACCGGAACCCCGGTCCCGTCCTGGGGAAGGACGGGACCGGGGTTCCGGTTCGAGCTGGTTCCACCGCGCCCGCGTGGCGAACGCGTTCGGTGCGCGGCGGGGGTGCCGGGTCAGGAGCGGTAGAGAGGGTCCGCTGGGTCCTGACTCCGACGATTCACTACAAGTACTTCAGAGGTGATGCTCAGCCCTGAAGGGTGGCGACCTTGGCAGCCAGCGCCGACTTCTTGTTGGCGGCGGCGTTCTTGTGGATGACACCCTTGCTCGCGGCCTTGTCGAGCGCACGGGAGGCGTCGCGAACGGCCAGGGTGGCCTTCTCGACGTCGCCGGCGACGACGGCCTCGCGGGCCTTGCGCACCGCGGTCTTGACCGAGGACTTGACGGCCTTGTTGCGCAGGCGCGCCTTCTCGTTCGTCTTGTTCCGCTTGACCTGGGACTTGATGTTCGCCACTGAAAGAGCCTTTACAGGTTCGATTTGGATGTCGCTTCGTGTCCCGCGACCCGTGAAGGTCACCAGACACAGCTGCCCAGGCTACCAGCCGTCCGCCGACCGGCCCAAACCGGCCGCAGGTCCCCGCTCGTGGGACCATGGGAAGACTTCAGACTTCCGGACCGAGACGAGAACGAGGCACGCGCGCGCCCGACGCACGCCGTCCCACAGCACGTGGTGCCCTCTTCTCAAGAATCAGGACCCTGCGTGCCCGCGACTCCTCTCCACGTGCCCGAGCCGAGCCGTACCGACCCGGCACTGCTCCGCAACTTCTGCATCATCGCGCACATCGACCACGGCAAGTCGACTCTGGCCGACCGGATGCTCCAGCTGACCGGAGTGGTCGACCAGCGGCAGATGCGTGCCCAGTACCTCGACCGCATGGACATCGAGCGCGAGCGCGGCATCACCATCAAGTCCCAGGCGGTACGGCTGCCCTGGGCGCCCACCGAGGGCGACAACAAGGGCACCACCCATGTCCTCAACATGATCGACACCCCTGGCCACGTGGACTTCACCTACGAGGTCTCCCGCTCGCTGGCCGCCTGCGAGGGCACGGTCCTGCTGGTCGACGCCGCGCAGGGCATCGAGGCGCAGACCCTCGCCAACCTCTACCTGGCGATGGAGAACGACCTCGCGATCGTCCCCGTCCTCAACAAGATCGACCTGCCGGCCGCCCAGCCGGAGAAGTTCTCCGAGGAACTCGCCAACCTCATCGGCTGCCAGCCCGAGGACGTCCTGAAGGTCTCCGCGAAGACCGGCGTCGGCGTGGACGCGCTGCTCGACCGCGTCGTGCGCGACGTGCCGGCCCCGGTCGGCGTCAAGGACGCCCCCGCCCGCGCGATGATCTTCGACTCGGTCTACGACTCCTACCGCGGCGTCGTGACGTACGTACGAGTCGTCGACGGCCAGCTCAACAAGCGCGAGCGCATCAAGATGATGTCGACCGGCGCCACCCACGAGCTCCTGGAGATCGGCGTCTCCTCGCCGGAGATGACCCCCTCCGACGGTCTCGGCGTGGGCGAGGTCGGCTACATCATCACCGGTGTGAAGGACGTCCGTCAGTCCAAGGTCGGTGACACCATCACCTCCCTGAACAAGGGCGCGACCGAGGCGCTGGGCGGTTACAAGGACCCCAAGCCGATGGTGTTCTCGGGCCTGTACCCGCTCGACGGCTCGGAGTACCCGGACCTGCGCGAGGCCCTCGACAAGCTCCAGCTCAACGACGCCGCCCTGGTGTACGAGCCGGAGACCTCCGCGGCACTCGGCTTCGGCTTCCGCGTCGGCTTCCTGGGACTGCTGCACCTCGACGTGATCCGCGAGCGCCTGGAGCGCGAGTTCGGCCTCGACCTCATCGCGACGGCGCCCAACGTGGTCTACCGCGTGGTCATGGAGGACGGCAGCGAGCACACCGTCACCAACCCGAGCGAGTTCCCCGAGGGCAAGATCTCGGACGTGTACGAGCCCGTCGTCCGCGCCACGATCCTCGCCCCCAGCGAGTTCATCGGCGCCATCATGGAGCTCTGCCAGACCCGCCGGGGCGCGCTCCTGGGCATGGACTACCTCTCCGAGGACCGGGTCGAGATCCGTTACACGCTGCCGCTCGCGGAAATCGTCTTCGACTTCTTCGACCAGCTGAAGTCCAAGACCCGCGGTTACGCCTCCCTCGACTACGAGCCGACCGGCGAGCAGTCCGCCGCCCTCGTCAAGGTCGACATCCTGCTGCACGGCGACAAGGTCGACGCCTTCTCCGCCGTCACGCACAAGGACGCCGCGTACGCGTACGGCGTGCGGCTCGTCGCCAAGCTGCGCGAGCTCATCCCGCGGCAGGCCTTCGAGGTGCCCATCCAGGCCGCCATCGGCTCCCGGGTCATCGCCCGCGAGACGATCCGCGCCATCCGCAAGGACGTCCTCGCCAAGTGCTACGGCGGCGACATCTCCCGCAAGCGGAAGCTCCTGGAGAAGCAGAAGGAAGGAAAGAAGCGCATGAAGATGGTCGGCAGTGTCGAAGTGCCGCAGGAAGCCTTCATCGCCGTTCTTTCCAGCGACGACTCCGGCGGCAAGGCAAAGAAGTAGATCTGCGTCAACCGCAGAGCGCTTTCCGCACAAGCGCCCGTCCGAGCCACGGACGGGCGCTTTTTGCATGGATGCGCGGTCAGCGGGGCCGGCGAGAAGCTGAAGGCGACCAAGGACGCCACGCTGCCGCCGACCGGGTGGCCGACATCACGGCTTGTCCTGACGCGAGCGCGGCCGCCACCGTGGACGCCGTGGTCAAGGCGCAGGTCGCTGCCGAGGCTCAGGCCGTCAAGCGTTCCTGAAAGAGCAGCAGTTGGGGCGGGTCCGTCGCACTCCGGTGCGGCGGGCCCGCCGCGTGGTGCGCGGGGCCGTGCGGCGTTCGGAGAAAAGGAGGAGCCTCGGGCTCTTACGTACCCGGCCCGGGAGCTCTAGTCTGATCACTGATTCGTTTGTTACTCGCCAGTTAAATACCAGCCAGTCGCGCAGCAATGCCGTGGGCCCGGAGGACGTCGTGAGCGACACACAGACCTTGATCGAGAACCGGCCGCCGTCCGTCGCGGCCCTCTTCATTGAGCGCGTGGCTGCCACGCCGGACGGAGAGGCCTACCGGTACCCGGTGCCGCCGGCCGGCGGAAGTGGCCCCGACGAATGGCGTTCGCTGAGCTGGGGGCAGGCCGCGAAGCGGGTCTACGCGATCGCCGCCGGACTCCTGGACCTGGGGGTGCAGCCCGAGCAGCGGGTGGCCCTCGCCTCGAACACCCGGGTGGAGTGGATCCTCTCCGACCTCGGTGTGATGTGTGCCGGTGCCGCCACCACCACGATCTACCCCTCGACGAACGCCGAGGAGAGCGCCTACATCCTCTCCGACTCCGAGAGCCGGGTTCTGATCGCCGAGGACGCCGCGCAGCTCGCCAAGGCCCGTGAGAAGCGCGCCGACCTGCCCCACCTCGCCCACGTCGTCGTGGTGAACGCCGAGGACGCCGTGGCGGCCGACGGTGACCCCGAGGGCTGGGTGCTCTCCCTCGCCGACCTGGAGGCACGCGGTAACGCCTACCTGGAGAAGAGCCCGGAGGCGGTCAAGGAGCGGGTCGCGGCGATCACCTCCGACCAGCTCGCCACCCTCATCTACACCTCCGGCACCACCGGCCGCCCCAAGGGCGTGCGGCTGCCGCACGACTGCTGGTCGTACATGGCCAAGGCGACCGTAGCGACCGGGCTGATCACCAAGGACGACCTGCAGTACCTGTGGCTCCCGCTGGCACACGTCTTCGGCAAGGTGCTCACCTCCGGCCAGATCGAGGTCGGCCACGTCACCGCCGTCGACGGCCGCATCGACAAGATCATCGAGAACCTGCCGGTCGTGCAGCCGACGTACATGGCCGCCGTACCGCGCATCTTCGAGAAGGTTTACAACGGAGTCGCCTCCAAGGCGCGGGCCGGTGGCGGCGCCAAGTACAAGATCTTCCAGTGGGCGGCGGGTGTCGGCCGCGAGTACGCGAAGGTCACCCAGGACAACTTCCGGCGCACCGGGCAGGCGACCGCTCCCTTCGCCCTGAACGCCAAGCACAAGGTCGCCGACGCGCTGGTGTTCTCCAAGATCCGTGAGGCGTTCGGCGGGCGGCTGCGCGCCTGCGTGTCGGGTTCCGCCGCGCTCGCCCCGGACATCGGCTACTTCTTCTCCGGAGCCGGAATCCACATCCTGGAGGGGTACGGGCTCACCGAGTCCAGCGCCGCCAGCTTCGTCAACCCCGGTGAGGCGTACCGCACCGGCACCGTCGGCAAGCCGCTCCCCGGGACCGAGGTGCGGATCGCCGAGGACGGCGAGATCCTGCTGCGCGGCCCCGGCATCATGCAGGGCTACCACGGGCTGCCGGAGAAGACCGCCGAAGTCCTGGAGTCCGACGGCTGGTTCCACACCGGTGACATCGGCGAACTGTCCCCGGACGGGTACCTGCGGATCACCGACCGCAAGAAGGACCTCATCAAGACCTCGGGCGGCAAGTACATCTCGCCCGCCGAGGTGGAGGGACAGTTCAAGGCGGTCTGCCCGTACGTCTCGAACATCCTGGTGCACGGCGGCGACCGCAACTTCTGTACGGCGCTGATCTCGCTCGACGAGCCGACGATCATGGCCTGGGCGCAGGAGCAGGGGCTGACCGCGACCACGTACGCCGACGTGATGGCCGCTCCGCAGACGCAGGCCCTCGTGGAGGGGTATGTGAAGGAGCTCAACGAGGGGCTGCAGCGCTGGCAGACCATCAAGAAGTTCCGCCTGCTGCCCCGAGACCTCGACGTGGAGAACGGTGAGCTGACGCCCAGCCTCAAGCTGAAGCGGCCGGTCGTCGAGCGCGAGTACAAGCACCTGATCGACGAGATGTACGCGGGGAGCAGGGAGGCCTGACCCCCGCTGTTCATCACGGCACGGTGGAGTGCCGCGGTCCTCACAGGGAGTGGCCGCGGCGCATCTCCGTCAGGGTTTCCCGTATCCGGGCCACTCGCTCCTTCAGCAGTGAGTCCTCGGCCGGGCTGTCCCTGGCGACCTGCTCCTCGATCTCCGTCAACTGTGCGGCGAGCAGCCCGTACTGCTGCCGTTCCTGATTGAGCATTCGCTCAAGTTGCCGGTTCTTCCTGTGGAGTTCAAGGAATACGTTGACCTTGGCGCGCAGGACCCAGGGATCGAACGGCTTCGTCAGGAAGTCGGCCGCGCCCGTCGCGTAGCCCCTGAAGGCGTAGCCGGAATCGCCCTCCGTGCCGGTCAGGAAAATGATCGGAATGTCTTTGGTCTGATCGAGGCGCTTGATGTTGGAGGCGGTCTCGAAGCCGTCCATGCCGGGCATCCGGACGTCCAGGAGTACAACGGCGAACTTCTGCCGCAGCAGCGCCTTCATCGCCTCCTCGCCCGAACGGGCCCGCACCAGGGGCTCGTTGAGGGCGCCGAGTACCGCCTCCAGAGCGATGAGGTTGTCCTCCATGTCGTCCACGAGCAGGATGCTGGCGTGGTCGCTGTGCGCTGTTCTCGGTGGCTCAGTGGTCATTGTCCACAACTCCTGGAACTGCCGGGGTGACAAAACCTTGTGACGCGCATTCCTCCCGGTCCGGTTCGGCCGTTCCCACCGGTTCCCCTTCCGGGTCGAGAACGGAACAGACGACGGAGAGCAGCCGGTCCACGTCCACCGGTTTCGGCACGTACTCATTGGCTCCCTGCGCGATCGACTTCTCCCGGTCACCCGGCATCGCCTTCGCGGTGAGGGCGACGATCGGCAGGTCGGTCCAGCGGGGAGTGTTGCGGATGGCCTCGATGGTCTCGTAACCGTCCATCTCGGGCATCATGATGTCCATCAGGACCAGTTCGACGTCGGGGTTGCGCTCCAGCATCTCGATGCCCTCCCGGCCGTTCTCCGCGTACAGCACCGGCATTCCCACCCGGCCCAGTACATGTGTCAGGGCGAACACGTTGCGGATGTCGTCGTCGACGATCAGGACACGGCGGCCGGGGAGCACGGCGCCGGCGCGGCCGGACTTCCACTCGTCCAGCTTGGTGGTGGTGGGCCAGTCGTTGTCCTGGTCGGGCAGGGTCACATGGTTGGCCGACAGCCGTTCGGACGGGGTCATGGCGAGGGCACGCGGGGGTGCCTGGTGGGTGAGCTGTTCGGTGTCGATGTGCCCGGGGTAGCGCACGGGTACGTACAGCGTGAAAGTCGAGCCCTGCCCCGGCTCGCTCTCGGCGATGATGCGGCCGCCCAGCAGTCCGGCGATCTCCCGGCTGATGGACAGGCCGAGTCCGGTGCCGCCGTACTTGCGGTTGGTGGTGCCGTCCGCCTGCTGGAACGCCTCGAAGATGACGGGAAGTTTTTCCGGGGCGATGCCGATGCCGGTGTCGGAGACGGCGAAGGCGACCACGTCGTGGGTGTTCTTCAGGAGGGTGCTCTCCGGGTCGGAGATCCAGCTGACGTGGAGTTCGACGCGCCCGGTGGAGGTGAACTTGATGGCGTTGGACAGCAGGTTGCGCAGGATCTGCTGAAGTCGCTGTTCGTCGGAGAACACTTCGCGCGGCACGTTCTCGCCGACCGCCACCTCGAAGGCCAGTCCCCGGTCGAGGGTGACCGGCCGGAAGGTCGCGTGGACGTAGTCGAGAAGTTTGATGAGCGGGAGTTTCTTGGGCCGTACGTCCATCCGGCCGGCCTCGATCTTGGACAGGTCGAGGATGTCGTTGATCAGCTGGAGCAGGTCGGAACCCGAGCGGTGGATGGTCGTCGCGAACTGGACCTCCTGGTCGGAGAGATGACCGTCCGGGTTGTCGGAGAGCAGCCGGGCCAGGATGAGCAGGGAGTTGAGCGGGGTGCGCAGCTCGTGCGACATGTTCGCCAGGAACTCCGACTTGTACTGGGAGGACGTGGCGAGCAGGGCGGCCTTTTCCTCCAGTTCGGCGTTGGAGCGCTGGAGTTCGGCCTGTTGGCGCTGGAGTTCGTTGGAGCGGTCCTGGAGCTGGATGGCGAGCCGCTGGGATTCGCTGAGGAGCGACTCCGTACGGGAGTTGGCGATGATGGTGTTGATCGCGACGCCGATGGTGTTCACGAACTGGTCGAAGAAGGCCAGGTGGACGTCGGAGAAGCGGGAGAAGGACGCCAGCTCGATCACGCCGAGCAGTTTGTCCTCGAAGAGGATCGGGATGATGACGACGCTCGCGGGGGCCGCTTCACCCAGACCTGAGTTGATCTTGATGTAGTCCGGCGGGGCCTCCTCGACGAGGATGCGCTTCTTCTCCAGGGCCGCCTGGCGGACCAGGCCGTGGCCGGGCATGCCGTGGGTGTCGACGGTGGCGCCCTGTGCGGATCCGTAGCCGGCGATGAAGGCGAGGCCGCGCTGCGGCATCGTCACGTTGGTGGTGTGCGAGGGGGTGCCGTCGGTGTCCGGGTCGGCCAGGAAGAACGCGCCGAACTGGGCATTCACCAGTGGGGTCAGTTCGCGCAGGATGAGGTCGGCGACCTCCATCAGGTCGCGGTGGCCCTGCATCAGGCCGGCGAGGCGGGCGAGGTTGGACTCCAGCCAGTCCTTGGCGCGGGTGGTCTCGCGGAGGTTGGACACCATCAGGTTGATGTTGTCCTTGAGTTCGGAGACCTCGCCGCGGGTTTCGACGGTGATCGAGCGGGACATGTCGCCCTGGGCGACGGCGGAGGCCACTTCGGCGATCGCACGGACCTGGGTGGTGAGGTTCAGGGCGAGTTCGTTGACGTTGGTGGTGAGGCGTTTCCAGGTGCCGTACACGCCCTCGACCCGGGCCTGGCCGCCGAGCTGGCCCTCGGAGCCGACTTCGCGGGCGACGCGGGTCACCTCCGAGGAGAACGACGACAGGGTGTCCACCATGGTGTTGATGGTGGTCTTGAGTTCCAGGATCTCGCCGCGCGCGTCGACATCGATCTTCTTGGACAGGTCGCCCTGGGCGACGGCGGTGGCGACCTGCGCGATGTTGCGGACCTGAGAGGTCAGGTTGTCGGCCATGTAGTTGACGTTGTCGGTGAGGTCCTTCCAGACGCCACTGACGCCCAGGACCTGGGCGCGGCCGCCGAGCCGTCCGTCGGTGCCGACCTCGCGGGCGACACGGGTCACTTCGTCGGCGAAGGCGCGGAGCTGTTCCACCATCGTGTTGACGGTGTCCTTGAGCTCCAGGATCTCCCCGCGCGCGTCGACGGTGATCTTCTTGGACAGGTCGCCGTTGGCTACGGCGGTGGTGACCTGGGCGATGTTGCGGACCTGGGACGTCAGGTTGGACGCCATGAAGTTGACGTTGTCGGTGAGGTCCTTCCAGACGCCGGAAACACCTCGGACCTGTGCCTGGCCGCCGAGGTTTCCCTCGGTGCCGACTTCGCGGGCGACGCGGGTGACTTCGTCGGCGAAGGCGGAGAGCTGGTCGACCATCGTGTTGATCGTCGACTTCAGCTCCAGGATCTCGCCCTTCGCCTCGACAGTGATCTTCTTGCCGAGGTCTCCCTGGGCGACCGCCGTGGAGACGAGTGCGATGTTGCGGACCTGGGAAGTGAGGTTGTCCGCCATGAAGTTGACGTTCTCGGTGAGGTCCTTCCAGACGCCGGAAACACCTCGGACCTGTGCCCTGCCGCCGAGGTTTCCCTCGGTGCCGACTTCGCGGGCGACGCGGGTGACTTCGTCGGCGAAGGCGGAGAGCTGGTCGACCATCGTGTTGATCGTCGACTTCAGCTCCAGGATCTCGCCCTGGGCGTCGACGGTGATCTTCTGCGACAGGTCGCCGTTGGCGACGGCGGTGGTGACCTGGGCGATGTTGCGGACCTGGGAGGTCAGGTTGGACGCCATGAAGTTGACGTTGTCGGTGAGGTCCTTCCAGACCCCGCTGACACCCCGGACCTGGGCGCGGCCGCCCAGCTGGCCGACCGTGCCGACTTCGCGGGCGACGCGGGTGACTTCGTCGGCGAAGGCGGAGAGCTGGTCGACCATCGTGTTGACGGTCAGCTTCAGTTCGAGGAGTTCACCGGTCGCCTCCACCGTGACCGTACGGGTCAGGTCGCCGCGCGCCACCGCCGTCGTGACCGCCGCGATGTCGCGGACCTGGTCGGTCAGCCGGGACGCCATCGTATTGACGGCCTCCGTGACGTCCCGCCAACTTCCCGAGAGTCCCTGCACCTTGGCCCGGCCGCCGAGCCGCCCCTCGGTGCCGACCTCGCGAGCCACCCGGGTCACTTCACCCGTGAAGAGCGAAAGCTGATCGACCATCTTGTTGACGGCCCGGCCGAGGCGGCGCAGATCGCCGTGCAGCTGCCGGTTCCCGTCGTGCAGGTCGACCCGTTGGGTGAGGTCGCCGCCCGCGACCGCGTCCAGCACGCGCGTGGCGTTGGCGGCGGGCACCACGAGGGCGTCGAGAAGTGCGTTCGTACTGTTGATGTTGGAGGCCCAGCCGCCCTGGCCCGGGCTCACGGTCAGCCGCTCGTCGAGCCTGCCGTGCCGGACGACTTCTCGGCGCACGCGCGCCAGTTCGGCCCCGAAGTGCTCCTTGCGGTCGGCGATCTGGTTGAAGACGGCGGTGAGTTCGCCCGCCGTACCCGCATGGCTCTCGGACAGCCGTACCCGGAAGTCCCCGTCCCGCAGCGAGGTCATCGCGGCGAGCAGGGGACGGAGTTCGGAGGTGTGCACCCAGCCGTCGCCGGGATGCCCGTCGTCGGCGGGAGGGTCTCCCGGCCGGACGTCGGCGAGGATGCCGGTGCGGGCGTGGAAGCGGGCCCCGGGGCGTGGAATGGCACGATCTTCGTTCATTGAGGCCCACTTCAGTGACTCGGTGCTTATGGGCGGGCTCAGTCTGTCACCCTGTGGTTGTCGTAAGCGGCGCATTGCGACAACCCGTCAGGAGCCGCACCGTGACACTCATTCCGACACAGCGGGACGAAGGCGCCCGCGAGATCGCCCCGCAGGCCGGGAGGTACGAGATCCAGTCCGAGGCCCGCACCAGCCTGCCCGGCAATCCACTCGCGCCCTCCGCCGCACGGAAGTTCGTCCGCGCGGCCGTCGCCGACTGGTCGGGTACCTCCCTGCTGCCCGACGACGAGGGCGTCGTGGGACGGCTCGCCGACGACGCGGCCCTCGTCGTCAACGAACTCGTCACCAACGCCGTCGTGCACGCCGGCACCACCGTCGAGCTGCTGTGCCGGATCGAGCAGAACGCCGGGCAGCGCGGTGCGCAGGGCGACTCCGTGGTCCTCGTCGTCGAGGTCTCCGACCACCACCCCTCCCGGGTGGTGCACAACCAGCCGCAGCGCCGCGAGAGAAACGGCGCCCCGGAGTACGGACGCGGGCTGCACCTGGTAGCCGGGCTCGCCGAGAGCTGGGGCGTCACCTACCGCACCGGACTCAAGACCGTCTGGGCCGCGCTCGTCGTCGACAGCTGGCAGCAGGCGTCCGCCGAGGCGGACGGGACCTTCCCCGGCCGTGCCGTGCTCGCCTCCGAGCGGGCCCTCCAGCGCGGGCTGCGCACCGCCGAGCTCCTCGCCCCGCTGCCCCGGCGGTCCGCCCGCGACGAGGACCCGGACTGGATCAACCGGGGTGCCCTGTCGTTCCTCGCCGAGGCCTCCGACCTGCTGGCCGGACAGTTCGACCAGGACATGGTGGTGGCGCTGGCGGCACAGCTCCTGGTGCCCCGGCTCGCCGACTGGTGCGCGGTGTGGCTCGACCCGGAGGGCGGGGGTCCGGCGGCGGAACCCCGGCTCGCCAGGGTCTGGCACGCGCGCGAGGCCTGCATGGAGGAACTGCGCACCCTGCTGGAGAAGGAACCGCCCCGGCTGCCGGACTCGGCGCGCGGCGGCCCCGTGTCGCTGCCCTGGCCCGCCGCCGGGGAGATCTTCGGCGGCGCCGGAGCGGTGGTCGCCTGCCGGATGGTGGTGGGCGGGCGCCGGGTCGGCGTCCTGATGCTGGGGCGGGCCGGGATGGTGCGCATCCCCGACGAGGTGACCGGCCTGATCGAGGACTTCGTCCGCCGGGTGGCGCTTGCGGTGGGCGCGGCCCGCCGCTACACCCAGCAGGCCACCATCTCGCACGTGCTGCAGCGGGCCCTGCTGCCCAGCCGGGTCGCGGACATCCCCGGCATGACCAGCGCCCTCGTCTGCCAGCCCCGGGGCGAGGGCCTGGCCGGCGGCGACTTCTACGACATCTTCCACGCGGCGGACGGCCGCTGGTGCTTCGCCCTGGGCGACGTACAGGGGAACGGCCCCGAGGCGGCAGTGGTCACCGGCCTGGTGCGCCCCTGGCTGCGGCTGCTGGCGCGCGAGGGCTACCAGGTCTCCGAGGTCCTCGACCGGCTGAACCGGCTGCTGCTCGATGACGCGACCGAAGCGGCGGACGCCGCGGCCAGGCTGGTCGCCGCGGCGGGCGGCCAGGAGCTCCCCGAGGGCCCGCAGGCGCGGTTCCTGTCGATGCTGTACGGCGAGCTGGAGCCGCTGCCGGACGGCGGCGGGGTGCGCTGCACGGTCTCCAGCGCCGGACACCCGCTTCCACTGGTGCTGCGTCCCGACGGCGACGTACGGGTGGCCGGACAGCCGGGGGTGCTGCTCGGAGTGCTGGACGACGCGGCGTACGACAGCGAGACGTTCGTGCTCCAGTCCGGGGAGGCCCTGCTGAGCGTCACCGACGGGGTGACGGAGCGGCGCAACGGGCGGGTGATGTTCGACGACGGGGACGGCCTGGCGAAGGTCCTGTCCGGGTGCGTGGGGCTGTCCGCACAGGGGGTCGTGGAGCGGATCACCCGGACGGTGCACGCCTTCGCCGCCGAGCCGCCGGACGACGACCTGGCGCTGCTGGTGCTGCGGGCGGAGTAGCGGAGCGACCGGCCGGGGTGGGCCGGTCGGGGCGGCCGCTCCTGGCCGGGGGCGAGGTGGCCGGAGCTTTCCGCCCGAGGGCGGACAATGGGGTTCATGCCTTCTGTACTGCCTGACGGTGAGCCCATGCCCGAGGACGGGGCGCTGCCTCCCGACGCGTTGCGGGGGGCGGGGGAGCGGCCCCTCGGGTTCTATCTGCACGTTCCGTACTGCGCGACTCGCTGCGGGTACTGCGACTTCAACACTTATACGGCGACCGAGCTGCGCGGCTCGGGCGGTGCGCTCGCCTCCCGCGACAACTACGCGGCGACCCTCGTGGAGGAAGTGCGCCTCGCGCGCAAGGTCCTGGGCGACGACCCGCGGCCGGTGCGGACCGTGTTCGTCGGCGGGGGCACTCCCACGCTGCTCCCCGCCGCCGATCTCGTACGGATGCTGGGGGCGATCCGCGAGGAGTTCGGCCTCGCGGACGACTGCGAGGTCACCACGGAGGCCAATCCGGAGTCGGTGGATCCGGCGTATCTGTCGGAGCTGCGCGAGGGCGGCTTCAACCGGGTGTCGTTCGGCATGCAGAGCGCGCGGCCGCACGTACTGAAGATCCTGGACCGTACGCACACCCCGGGCCGCCCCGAGGAGTGCGTCGCGGAGGCGCGGGCCGCCGGGTTCGACCATGTGAACCTGGACCTGATCTACGGCACCCCGGGGGAGTCCGACGCCGACTGGCAGGCCTCCCTGGACGCGGCCGTCGGGGCGGGCCCCGACCACGTCAGTGCGTACGCGCTGATCGTCGAGGAGGGCACCCAGCTGGCCCGGCGGATCCGGCGCGGCGAGGTCCCGATGACCGACGACGACGTGCACGCGGACCGCTACCTGATGACCGAGCAGGCCCTGTCGGCCGCCGGTTTCTCCTGGTACGAGGTGTCCAACTGGGCCACCTCCGAGGCGGGCCGCTGTCTGCACAACGAGCTGTACTGGCGCGGCGCCGACTGGTGGGGTGCGGGCCCCGGTGCGCACAGTCACGTCGGCGGGGTGCGCTGGTGGAACGTGAAGCACCCGGGCGCCTACGCACAGGCCCTGGGCGACGGGCGCTCCCCGGGCGCCGGGCGCGAGGTGCTGTCGCAGGAGGACCGGCGGGTGGAACGGATCCTGCTGGAACTGCGGCTGGTGGAGGGCTGCGAACTGTCGCTGCTGAAACCGGCGGGACTGGCCGCCGCCGAGAAGGCGGTAAGGGGCGGGCTCCTGGAGGACGGTCCTTACGCGCAGGGGCGTGCGGTGCTGACGCTGCGCGGGCGGCTGCTGGCGGACGCGGTGGTGCGGGACCTGGTGGACTGAGCGGGCCCGGGCGGGCGGAGGGGGCCGAACGGGCGGAGAGTGTCGGGCGGGCGGAGAGGGGCCGGGCGGGCGGCGGACCAGGGTGCTGGTCCGCCTGCCTCTTGTCCGGTCTCTTCCCTTGCTTCCGTCTCTTCGGTTATTCGGCGGGTGCCGTCACGAAGTCGATCAGTTCCTCGACCCGGCCGAGCAGTTCGGGCTGCAGGTCGCGGTACGAGTGGACCTTGCCCAGGATGTGCTGCCAGGCCGCGCCCGTGTTCTCCGGCCAGCCCAGGGCGCGGCACACGCCCGTCTTCCAGTCCTGGCCGCGCGGGACCACCGGCCAGGCGGGGATGCCCACCGAGGAGGGCTTCACGGCCTCCCACACGTCGATGTACGGGTGTCCGGCGACCAGGACGTTCGCGTCCGTCACCGAGGCGGCGATGCGGGACTCCTTGGAGCCGGGCACCAGGTGGTCGACCAGCACGCCGAGCCTGGCGTCCGGGGCGGGGGCGAACCCGGCGACGATCGCGGGGAGGTCGTCGATGCCCTCCAGATATTCGACGACGACGCCCTCGATGCGCAGGTCGTCGCCCCAGACGCGTTCCACCAGTTCGGCGTCGTGCCGGCCCTCCACGTAGATGCGGCCCGCTCGCGCCACGCGTGCGCGCGCGTGCGTGACGGCGACGGAGCCGGAGGCGGTACGGGTGGGCCGGGCCGGGGCCGTGGCCGCCGTGGGCCGGACCAGGGTGACCGGCTTGCCCTCGTAAAGGAAGCCGGCCGGGGTCATCGGGAACACCCGGTGCTTGCCGAAGCGGTCCTCAAGGGTGACGGTGGGGCCCTCGGCGGTCTTCTCGGTGCGCATCACCGCACCGCAGAAGCCGGTGGAGACCTCCTCGACCACCAGGTCGGTCTCGGCGGGGAGTTCGGGGGCGGGCGTGGACTTCTTCCAGGGCGGGGTGAAGTCCGGGCTGTAGCTGCGCATTTGCCGAACGCTACAGGGGGGCGCGGCGCGGGTGTTCCCGATGGGGCGCAGCCAGGGGGTGAAGCTGGGCGGTGAAGTCAGGCGGGGAAACGCTCCGCCAGGGCGTCGCGTTGGGCGCGGAGGAAAGCGGCGTTCACCGTGGCGCCGTGGCCGGGGACGTACACGGCGCTCTCGCCGCCCAGGGCGAGCAGCAGGTCCAGGGCGGCGGGCCAGCGCGCCGGGACGGCGTCGGGGCCCGCCTGGGGTTCGCCGGACTCCTCGACGAGGTCGCCGCAGAAGACCACCTCGGGGCCGCCCTCCAGGCCCGGTACGAGGGCCACCAGGTCGTGCCCGCTGTGTGCGGGGCCCAGGTTGGCGAACAGGACGCTGCGGCCGCCGCCCAGGTCGAGGGTGCGCTCGTCGGAGACGAGGTGCTGCGGGGCGGCCAGGAGCTCGGCGGCTTCGATGGCGGCGCCGTGCTCCACCCCCTGCCGTGCCGCGTCCGTGGCGATCGACTCGCGCTCCGTGGTGAGCAGGATGTCCATGCCGGCGGCGGCGAGGACCTCCACGCCCGCGAAGACGCCCGTCCCCAGTACGTGGTCGAAGTGCGGATGGCTGAGCGCGATGTGCGTCACTCTGCGGCCCAGCAGCACCTCGGCCTGCATCCGCAGTTCCGCGCCCTCGCGCAGCGACGAACCGGTGTCGTACAGCAGTGCCCCGTGGGCCCCTGCCACCAGGCCGACAGTGGCGTCCCAGCCCGGCAGCCGGCGCCTGGCGACACCCGGAGCGAGACTTTCCCAGCCCGTATCAGCGCCCAGCTCTTCCCATCGCAAGTCCATACCGTGACGCTAGCGTGAGCAGCCGCCCTTGTTCGGTCGGCACCCCGCCGCCGTACACTGGCCCGGGGAAACGCTGGCACTCGTGCAGGGGGAGTGCCAGGCAGGGCAGCGGGGAACATGCCCCCCCATGACCGACCTGCACCAGGGAACAACACGGCTTGGAGGTGTGCGCGATGCTCAGTGAACGCAGACTTGAAGTGCTGCGCGCCATCGTCCAGGACTATGTCGGCACGGAGGAGCCCGTCGGCTCCAAGGCCCTCACCGAGCGCCACCAGCTCGGTGTGTCCCCGGCCACCGTCCGCAACGACATGGCGGCCCTGGAGGACGAGGGGTTCATCGCCCAGCCGCACACCAGCGCCGGGCGCATCCCCACCGACAAGGGCTACCGGCTTTTCGTCGACCGGCTGGCGGGGGTCAAGCCCCTGTCGACACCGGAGCGGCGGGCCATCCAGAACTTCCTGGACGCCTCCCTCGACCTCGACGACGTCGTCGCCCGTACGGTGCGGCTGCTCGCGCAGCTGACCCGGCAGGTGGCGGTCGTCCAGTACCCGTCCCTGACGCGTTCCACGGTGCGGCACGTGGAATTGCTCTCACTTGCCCCCGCGCGGCTGATGCTGGTGCTGATCACCGACACGGGGCGGGTCGAGCAGCGGATGATCGACTGCCCGGCGCCGTTCGGCGAGACGTCACTGGCGGATCTGCGGGCGCGGCTCAACAGCCGTGTCGTGGGCCGTCGTTTCGCCGATGTGCCGCAGTTGGTGCAGGAGCTTCCCGAGTCGTTCGACCCGGAGGACAGGGGAACCGTTTCGACGGTTCTCGCGACTCTTCTGGAGACGCTCGTGGAGGAGACGGAAGAGCGGCTGATGATCGGCGGCACCGCCAATCTCACACGCTTCGGCCATGACTTCCCGCTCACCATCCGCCCCGTACTGGAGGCGCTGGAGGAGCAGGTGGTTCTGCTGAAGCTGCTCGGTGAGGCGACCGAGTCCGGTATGACCGTACGTATCGGGCACGAGAACGCCCATGAAGGACTCAGTTCTACGTCCGTGGTCGCAGTCGGCTACGGTTCGGGCGACGAGGCAGTCGCCAAACTAGGCGTGGTCGGACCGACCCGCATGGACTACCCCGGAACGATGGGAGCGGTACGCGCAGTGGCACGTTACGTCGGACAGATCCTGGCGGAGTCGTAAGTGGCCACGGACTACTACGCCGTACTCGGCGTGCGCCGCGACGCTTCCCAGGACGAAATCAAGAAGGCGTTCAGGCGTCTTGCTCGTGAGCTTCACCCGGACGTGAATCCGGACCCGAAGACCCAGGAGCGCTTCAAGGAGATCAACGCCGCCTACGAGGTGTTGTCGGACCCGCAGAAGAAGCAGGTCTACGACCTCGGCGGCGACCCGCTGTCCGCTTCGGGCGGTGGCGGGGCCGGTGGCTTCGGCCAGGGCGGTTTCGGGAACTTCTCCGACATCATGGATGCCTTCTTCGGCACGGCCTCGCAGCGCGGACCGCGCTCGCGGACCCGCCGGGGCCAGGACGCCATGATCCGTCTGGAGATCGACCTCAACGAGGCGGCCTTCGGCACCACCAAGGAGATCCAGGTCGACACCGCTGTGGTGTGCACGACCTGCAGTGGCGAGGGCGCGGCCCCCGGCACCTCCGCGCAGACCTGTGACATGTGTCGCGGTCGCGGTGAGGTCTCGCAGGTCACCCGGTCGTTCCTCGGCCAGGTCATGACCTCGCGGCCCTGCCCGCAGTGCCAGGGGTTCGGCACGGTCGTGCCCACGCCGTGCCCGGAGTGCGCCGGTGACGGCCGCGTACGGTCGCGTCGCACGCTCACCGTGAAGATCCCGGCCGGTGTCGACAACGGCACCCGGATCCAGCTCGCGGGCGAGGGCGAGGTCGGCCCCGGCGGCGGCCCCGCCGGTGACCTGTACGTGGAGATCCACGAGCTGCCGCACCCGACGTTCCAGCGGCGCGGCGACGATCTGCACTGCACGGTGACCATCCCGATGACGGCGGGCGCGCTCGGCACCAAGGTGCCGTTGGAGACGCTCGACGGGGTCGAGGAGATCGACATTCGTCCGGGTACGCAGTCGGGCCAGTCGGTGCCGCTGCACGGGCGCGGTGTCACGCACCTGCGGGGCGGCGGCCGGGGCGACCTGATCGTGCACGTCGAGGTGCTCACCCCGACCAAGCTGGACCAGCAGCAGGAGGACCTGCTGCGCCAGCTGGCGAAGCTGCGCGGCGAGGAGCGCCCCCAGGGGCAGTTCCAGCCGGGACAGCAGGGGCTGTTCTCGCGGTTGAAGGATGCCTTTAACGGGCGGACCTGAGGTACGGCCGGGGGTCCGGGGGTTGTCCCCCGGGGGATGGGGTCAGCCGGGACAGCAGGGGCTGTTCTCGCGGCTGAAGGACGCGTTCAACGGGCGGACCTGAGGTTCGGGGCCGGGTGGCCCCGGGTGCCTGGGACGAATCGAACGGAGTGGGGCCGGACCTGGTGGTCCGGTCCCGCTCGTTTTCGATTCGGCGGGTCGGCCGTCGCGTGAAACTATGCGGGCATGTCTGTTACGTCCAGGGCGGTTCCCGCGCTCGCGGAGTTGTGCCGGCGTGGAATCGTCGCTGCGCCCATGGCCGGCGGGGTCTCCCGCCCCGAGCTGGCCGGTGCGGTCTCCGATGCCGGTGGGCTCGGTTTCCTCGCCGCGGGGTACAAGACCGCCGACGGGATGTACGAGGAGATCAAGCAGCTGCGCGCGCTGACGGCCAAGCCCTTCGGGGTCAACCTGTTCATGCCGCAGCCCGCCGGTGACCCGGCCGCCCTCGACCTCTACCGGCAGCAGCTCACCAGTGAGAGCGCCTGGTACGAGACGCCGATCGACGAGCAGGACGACCGGCGCGGCACCGACGACGGCTACGAGGCCAAACTGGCGCTCCTGGTGGACGATCCGGTGCCGGTGGTCTCCTTCACCTTCGGCTGCCCCTCCCGGGACGAACTCGACGCCCTCGCCCATGCGGGCACTTACACGGTGGTCACCGTGACCACTCCCGAAGAGGCGCAGGCCGCCGAGTGGGCCGGTGCGGACGCGGTGTGCGTCCAGGGCATCGAGGCGGGCGGCCACCAGGGCACCCACCGGGACGACCCGCAGACCGACGGCAGCAGCGGGCTCGGGCTGCTGTCCCTGGTGACGCAGGTCCGCGAGACCGTACAGCTGCCGGTGATCGCCGCGGGCGGGCTGATGCGCGGTGCGCAGATCGCCGCCGTACGAGCCGCGGGAGCGGACGCGGCGCAGCTCGGGACGGCGTTCCTGGCGTGCCCGGAGTCGGGTGCGCACGCGATGCACAAGCAGGCGCTGAAGAACCCTTTGTTCGTACGGACGGAACTCACGCGCGCGTTCTCCGGGCGGCCCGCGCGCGGACTGGTCAACCGTTTCATGCGCGAGCACGGCCCGTACGCGCCGTCCGCGTACCCCGAGGTGCACTTCATGACGGCGGGCCTGCGCAGGGCCGCCGCGCGCGTGGGCGACGCCCAGGGGATGGCGCTGTGGGCGGGACAGGGGCACCGGCTGGCGAGGGACCTGCCCGCCGGGCGGCTCGTGCAGGTGCTGGGCGCGGAGGCGGACTCGGCGTGGACGGAGATGGCTTTGAGGAGGTCGACGTCATGACGGCGCCGGTGTTCGTGGTGGAGAACGTGCCGCAGGGCGGCGAGTTCGTGCTGGAGGGCCCCGAGGGGCGTCACGCGGTGTCCGTGCGGCGGCTGCGGGCCGGTGAGGACGTCGTGCTCGCCGACGGCCTCGGCAACGGCGCCCAGGCCGTCGTGGTGGCCGCGGAGGGCAAGGACCGGCTCGTCGTGAAGGTGACCGGGACCCTCGTCGAGGACGAGCCCCGGCCGCGCATCACCGTCGTCCAGGCACTGCCGAAGGGCGACCGGGGGGAACTGGCCGTCGAGACGATGACCGAGACCGGGGTGGACGCCGTCGTGCCGTGGCAGGCGGCACGCTGCATCACCCAGTGGAAGGGCGAGCGGGGGGCGAAATCCCTCGCCAAGTGGCGGGCCACCGCCCGCGAGGCCGGGAAGCAGTCGCGCAGGCTCCGCTTCCCCGAGGTCGCCGACCTGATGAGCACCAAGCAGGTGGGGGCACTTCTGGCCACCGCTGACTTCGCCGCCGTCCTCCACGAGGACCGGGACGCCGACAGCGGCGCCCTCGCTGTGGCGGAGCTTCCCGGGGCGGGTGACATCGTGCTGGTCGTCGGGCCGGAGGGCGGGGTCTCGCCCGAGGAGCTCGCGGTGTTCGCGGCGGCGGGGGCGCAACCGTACCGGTTGGGCCGCAGTGTGCTCCGTACGTCCACGGCGGGAACAGCGGCCACCGCACTGCTGCTGGGGCGCACCGGACGGTGGTCCTGAAGGACGGTGGCCGGCGGACCGGCGGGGGCATCCTCACAGGGGGCTTCGACCAGGAAGAGAGAGTCATGGAACTCGCACAAGTACGGCTGCTGGTGTCCGACTTCGCCGCCTGCTACCGCTTCTACGGTGAAGTGCTCGGGCTGAAACCCCAGTCGGGGTTCGAGAACGGCCCCTACGAGAAGTTCTCGCTGTCGGTGGGGTCCGCCGGGATCGCCTTGCAGGACCGGGCGATGATGGCCGGGCTGCTGGGGGAGCTGGCCCAGGACCCGGCGGGGCACCGGTCGTTCGTGGTGCTGCGGGTCGACGACCTCGACCGGTACTGCGCGGAGATCACCGGGCGGGGTGCGGTGCTGGTGCACGGCCCGGCGGTGATGACCGAACGCATGCGGGCCGCCCACCTCAAGGACCCCGAGGGCAACCTGGTGGAACTCCAGGAGTGGCTGCTCCTCGGCGGCTGAACCCGCACCCGACCCGCCACCGGCCCCCGCGCCTGCCCCGAGAAGGCGCACAGCGGCGCACAGTGGCCGCAACCGGACTGTTCGCCGGGGGCGGCCGGTGGCAGGCTGCCTGTCATGGGGGCATTGAGGCGATTACGGTACCGGCGCACCCTCGCGGCGATCGGTGTGGCCACCGGGGCGGTCGCGGGAGTCGCGGCATGCGAGCCCGGCGGCACGGCCGGCGGGTTGAGTTCGTTCGCGGTGGCACTGACCACCGACCAGACCGGCACGCGCGCGTTGGAGCGAGTCGGTGTAGACGTCAACTGGATGACCTGCACCTCCACCGTCGGCGAGAACGGCAGGGTCACCGCCCTGCCCGGCGGCACCCCGCGGCCCCGCCCCACGGTGCGCAACGTCGCCACCGTCGCCTGCGAGGGCCAGACCAAGGACGGCCGGGAGATCAGCATCGAGGGCAAGGTCACCGAGGAGCGCGACGGGCGGTGCGTACGGGGCGACCTGACCGCCCGGGTGGCGGACCGCACCGTGTTCCGGGCCAACGTCCTGGGCGACTGCGACGCCCGTACGGACAGGCCCACTTCGGCCCCTCCGCAGAAGCCCACCACCCGCCCCACCTGGAAGCCCCCGCCCACCTGGGACCCGCCGCCCACCTGGCGTCCGCCGACACCCACCCGGGACCCGGAGCCGCCCACCGGCGGCCCCCGGCCGCACCCCACTGTCACGGTCACGGTGACCGCCGACCCGCCACCCCCGCCCCCGTCCCGCTCTCCTGAACCCACGTGCAGTTGCCACCCGGAGAAATGATCCCCGCCGACAGCCCTCTCCGTGACCGACTGCCCACACAGTGCCGGACTGCCCTCCTACTATGGGGAGTTGACGAAAGGCGCCGTTGCGGGGTTCGCGGGGCCCGAGGGGTGGGCAGTAATCCGGGGGCCCTCGGGGCGGTGTTCGTAGCACTGCCGTACCCGTGCGTACGGCAGCACATACCTACGTAGCCCCCACCTGGGGAATTAGGTGTACGGATCTCCGGCCCGCAGGGGCGCGCGGCGGGGCCGTGCCCGGTCACAGTGGGCGCATGCCTCCCGCATACGGCCTCCCCGTTCCCCGTATCCCCCACGAGCCCGCCCTCGGTGAACTCCGCGAACTGCTCGCCGAGACCCGGCTGCTGACCCTCACCGGTCCCGCCGGGGTCGGCAAGTCGCACCTCGCGGCCCGCGTCGCCGAGGCCGTCACGGACCTCCCCGTCCACCGTGCCGACCTCTCCGACTGCGCGGACGCCGCCCTGGTCCCGCAGACCGTCGCCGCCGCCCTGCACGCCGGGACGGCGCCCGGCAGCGGCACCGATCCCATGGAGGCGGTGCTGCGGCTGCTGGCCGGGCGGCGCGGGCTGCTCGTACTGGACACCTGCGAACACGTCAGGGCGGGCTGCGCCTATCTGGTGGGCCGGCTGCACGACGCGTGCCCCGGCCTGCAGATCCTGGTGACCAGCCGCACCCCGATCGGGGTGCCCGACGAGCAGCGCATCCCGCTGCGGCCCCTCTCGCGCGAGCAGACCGTCGAACTCCTCCGTGAGAAGGCCGCGATGCACGGTGTCGACCTGCCCGTCTTCTGGACCAGGCTGCTCGCCGAACGCCTCGACGGCGACCCGCTGAGCGTGCTGCTCGCCGCCCGCTCGCTCGGCAGGACGGCCACCCCGCAGCAGCTGTACGGCAGTCTGTGCGAGCCGGGGGCGCGGTTCGGAGTGTTGATACACGGTCCCAAGCAGCCCGCCCGGCACAGCACCCTGCTGCGGGCCATCGCCTGGAGCCACGACCTGTGCGGGCGGGCGGAGCGGCTGCTGTGGGCGCGTCTCTCGGCGTTCGCCGGGACCTTCACCGCCGAACAGGTGCGGACGGTGTTCGCGGGCGACGGCGAACTGGCCGCGCTGATCGACGCGTCGGTGGTGCTGCCGGAGGACGGCGGCTACCGGCTGCCGCTGGCCCACCGCGAGTACGGGCAACTGCTGCTGGAGGGGCTGGGCAGGCCCTAGGGGCGGGCCGGGCCGGGGTGGCGCGGCGGGACCCGCGTAGGCGGGTGGCCGGGGGGCCTTCGTAGGGTGGCGGCATGTCCGACGAGTCACCCCTGATCCACAGCCTGCGCGCGGCCGTCGCGGCCGCCCCCGACGACGTACCCCTGCGACTGCATCTGGCCCAACTGCTGCTCGACGCCGGGCTGGGGAACGCGGCGGTCGCCGAGGCGGCCGTGGCGCTGACGCACGCACCCGGGGACACACAGGCGAGGGAACTCATGGCACGGGCCATGGGAGGGGCGGCGACGCCGACCGCCGCCCCGCACCTCCCTCCTGCTCCGGTGGCCGCGCACGGTCAACTGCCGCCGCCGCCCGCAGGGTTCGACTGGCAGGCCGCCGCCCAGGAGGTCGGCGAGGTCATCCCGCCCCGCTTCGCGACCCCGGACAGCACGGCCCCGGACAGTACGGCCCAGGACAGCGAGCCCGGGCCGAGCGCCACGGAACTGCCCCTCGCGGCCGACGGCGGCGGTGACCCGGGCGACGCCCAGGCGTACGACGTCGAAGCGCCCGGCGGTCTCCGGCTCGCCGACGTCGGCGGCATGCAGGAGGTCAAGGACCGCCTGGAAGCCGCCTTCCTGGCGCCGATGCGCAATCCCGAACTGCGCAAACTGTTCGGCAAGAGTCTGCGCGGCGGACTGCTGCTGTACGGGCCGCCCGGTTGCGGCAAGACCTTCATCGCACGGGCGGTGGCGGGGGAGTTGGGCGCTTCCTTCATGTCCGTGTCGCTCAGCGACGTGCTCGACATGTACATCGGACAGTCCGAGCGGAACATTCACGAAGTGTTCCGGGCGGCCCGCCGCAAGGCCCCCTGTGTCGTCTTCCTCGACGAACTGGACGCCCTGGGTGCCAAGCGCAGCCGCTCGCACCACAGTGGGCTGCGCAACGCCGTCAATCAGCTCCTGATGGAACTGGACGGCGTCGAGGACAACAACGAAGGTGTTTTCGTTCTCGCCGCCACCAACGTCCCCTGGGACGTGGACCTCGCCCTGCGCAGACCCGGCCGGCTGGACCGCACCCTCCTGGTACTGCCGCCCGACGGACCGGCCCGTGAGGCGATCCTGCGCCACCACCTCAAGGACCGGCCCATCGAAGCCGTCGACCTGGGCAAACTGGTCAAGGCGACCGACGGGTTCTCCGGCGCCGACCTCGCGTACGTCTGCGAGAGCGCGTCCGAGACCGCACTGCTCGACTCGGCGCGCACCGGCACCATCCGCATGATCAACACGAAGGACCTGCTGGGCGCCGTACGACAGATCCGGCCCTCCACCGACCCCTGGTTCGCGGCCGCGCGCAATGTCGCGATGTTCGCCAACGACGGCGGCACGTACGACGACCTGCTCGCGTACCTGAAGCGGAAGAAGAAGCTGTGACCGGGCCCCAACTCACCGCAAAGGCGGAGGCACTCCTCGACCTCGGGCGCCCCGAGGAGGCCCGGCCGCTGCTCGCCGCACGCCTCGCCGAGGACCCCGGTGACGCCGCCGCCTGGGTGCACCTGGCCCGCTGCCACCTCTCCGGCACGGCCGACCTCGCCGGGGCCGAGTACGCACTCGACCAGTCCCTCGCGCACGACCCCGAGGGACTGGGCGCACTGATCCTGCGCCAGCGGCTGATGTGCATCCTCGGCCGCCGCCCCGAGGCGCAGCACGCCGGGCGCCTCGCCGTCCACGCGCACCCGCAGCACTGGGCGGCCCACGTCGCCCTGTCCGAGGCGCTGCAATACCCCGAGGAGGCCCGGCAGGAGGCGTACGACGTCGCGCTGGCGGCGGTACGGCTGGGGCCCGAGGAGACCGAGGCGCACCACGCGCTGTGGACGGCCGCGTACCTGCTGGGCAGGCAGGACGTGGCGGCACAGGCCGTCGCCGCCGCGCTCGCGATCGATCCGCAGTGCCGCTGGGCGCACACGGTACGGGCGAACACGGCGGCCGCCGCACCGGACGCGAAGCTCCCCGACATGGCCGACGCGTACGCCGACGCCCTGGCCGCAGTCCCCGCCAGCGACGGGCTGCGCAGGGGCCTGGAGAGCGCCGTCTACCGGATGCTGCGCGGCACCCGCTGGCTGGCCCTGCTGTGTGTGGCGATCGCCGGGGTCACCGGACGCCTGTTCCCCGGCGGCGGACCTTCCGAGCTGCCCGCGCACCCCGGGACGCGGATGTACGCGCTGGGGGTGATGGCCGCGGTCTGGGCGTTCGGCGCGTGGCGGCGCTACCGGGGGATGCGGGCGGGCGCCCGGCTCTCCGTACGGGCGCTGCTGGCGACGGACTTCTGGGCGCGGGTGGCGTTCGGGCAGGCCCTGTGGTGCATGCTCTGCGCGGTCGTGGTGGTGGCCGTGCCGTGGACCGAGCGGCTGGTGCCGCAGGTGCTGTTCTGGGCGGCGCTGGTGCCCACCCTGCTCACCGTGTGGTTCGAGCGGGCCGCAATTCGGGTCCAGCGGGAGAAGGAGCGCGCGCTGTGGGCGCAGCCACTGCGACAGGGCACCGGTCAGCCGTCGCAGCGGTCCGGCGGATAGCAGCGGATACCATGCGCGGTATCCGATCAACGCAGCGACGAGGAGCCCGACATGGCAGGTGAAGCGCAGGCCGACTGCCTGTTCTGCAAGATCGTAGCCAAGGAGATCCCGGCGACGATCGTGCGCGAGAGCGAGACCACGCTCGCCTTCCGCGACATCAACCCGCAGGCGCCCACGCACGTCCTGGTCATCCCCAAGGTGCACCACCCGGACGGCGCCTCACTGGCCGCCGCCGAACCGCTGATCGCGGCGGACGTGCTGCGCGAGGCCGGAGAGGTCGCCTTCGACGAGGGCATCGCCGAGAGCGGCTACCGCGTCATCCTCAACACCGGTGCCGGTGCCGGACAGACGGTCTTCCACGCGCACGCCCACGTGCTGGGCGGCCGGGGCCTCAACTGGCCGCCCGGATAGGCCCGGCGCACCCCGTGTCCGCACGCGAACTCGTCGTCCTCGGCACCGCCAGCCAGGTTCCCACCCGCCGTCGCAACCACAACGGTTACCTCCTGCGCTGGGATGCCGAGGGCATCCTCTTCGACCCCGGCGAGGGCACCCAGCGCCAGATGCTGCGCGCCGGGGTCGCCGCGCACGACATCAACCGGATCTGTGTCACGCACTTCCACGGTGACCACTCGCTGGGTCTCGCCGGAGTCATCCAGCGCATCAACCTCGACCAGGTGCCGCACCCGGTCACCGCGCACTACCCGGCCAGCGGGCAGCACTTCTTCGACCGGCTGCGGCACGCGACCGCCTACCGGGAGACGGTGCGGCTGACCGAGGCGCCGGTCGCCGCCGACGGGACACTCGCCACCACGCGCGCGTACACCCTGGAGACGCACAAGCTGTCGCACCCGGTGGAGAGTTACGGCTACCGGCTCGTCGAGCCCGACAGCCGGCGCATGCTGCCGGAGAAGCTGGCCGAGCACGGCATCAAGGGGCCCGATGTCGGCCGCCTCCAGCGGGAGGGATCCCTGAACGGCGTGGACCTGCTCGACGTCAGCGAGGAGAAGCGCGGGCAGCGCTTCGCCTTCGTCATGGACACCCGGCTGTGCGACGGGGTGCACGCGCTCGCCGAGGGGTGCGACATGCTCGTCATCGAGTCGACGTTCCTCGACGAGGACGTCCGCCTCGCGCAGGACCACGGCCACCTCACCGCGGGCCAGGCGGCCCGGGCGGCCCGTGACGCGGGCGTACGGCACCTGGTCCTCACGCACTTCTCGCAGCGCTACAGCGAGCCCGAGGAGTTCGAGCGGCAGGCCCGTGCGGCCGGTTTCGAGGGCGAGCTGACGGTCGCGGACGATCTGATGCGGGTGCCGGTGCCCAAGCGGCTGTGACCGGGCCCGGGCGCCCGGAACTTCCTCGTCCGGGCGCCTCCTCGCCCTAGCCTGCTTTGTCATGACCTCGATCAGGCGTTGGCGTCCGCTGCTGCTCGTGCTGTCGGCCGCCCTGCTGCTCGCCCCACAGGCCGCGGCAGCACAGAATCCCGCCCCCACGAAGGCGGCGGCTCAGGCCCCGGCAGGGCCCGCGCGGTCCGCCGCGACCCCCGACCGGCGGACCCCCGACCGGCCGTCCTACGACGTCACCCTGCGCAGCGACGCCGACGGCTCGCACTGGAAGGGCCGCCAGAAGATCTCGTTCCGCAACGCCGCACGGACGCCGCTGCGCTTCGTCGACGTACGGCTGTGGGGCAACGGCCACCCCGAGGACGGATGCGGCACCCCTGCCAGGCCCTCCCCGGTCACCGTGGGCCGCGTCACCGGCGGCACCCCGCAGCCGCTCGCCGTCGCCTGTTCCGCGCTGCGGATCGACCTGGACGAGCCGGTGCCGTACGGGGCCCGGGCGAGCGTGTCCTTCGACGTCGCCATCACCGTGCCCGACCGGATCCACCGCTTCGGCAGGGACGGCGCGCACCGCTTCATCGGCAACGCCCTGCCCGTGCTGTCGGTGCAGGACGCCAAGGGCCGCCACCTCGACCCCGACGTCGGCTTCGGCGAGAGCTTCTACACCCTGACCGGGGACTTCCGGGTGGTGCTCGACCACCCCACGGCGCTCAAGGTCCCCGCGACGGGCACCACCACCCGCCGCGCGGGCGCCCCCGGCCGCACCGTAGCCACGAACACGGCCAAGGGGGTACGGGACTTCGCCTGGGCGGCAGGCCCCTTCCTGACCAGGACCGTGACCTCGCCCGGCGGCGTCAGGCTGCACGGCTACTGGACCGCCACGACCCCGCTCAAGGGCGTCGAAGCCGCCTTCAGGGACGGCTCCGGCTCCATCGACGAGTTCGGCCGCCGCTTCGGCCGCTACCCGCACGGCGAGGTCGACCTCGTGATGAGCGACAACCTCGACACCGTCGGCGGTATGGAGCACTCCGGCCTCGTCCTGCTGTGGACCGAGGAGGACGGGTCGGCCGTGGTGCACGAACTGGCCCACCAGTGGTGGTACGGCATCGTCGGCAACGACCAGTTCACCGAGCCCTGGCTGGACGAGGGCTTCGCGCAGTACGCGAACCAGCTGTACTACCGCGACGACACCCGCGACTGCTGGAGCGCCCTCGGCCCCTGGCCCAGCGACACCGCCGCCCTCACCCGCACCATGGGCTACTTCGCGGAAGGACGCCGCAACGAGTGGTCGCAGACGATCTACCGCCGCGGCTCCTGCGCCCTGCACGACCTGGAACGCGTCATCGGCAGCCCCGCGATGGCCGCCATGCTGCGCCGTTACGTCCGCGACCACTGGCAGGGCGTGTCCACCCTCCAGGACTTCAAGCGCGCCGCTCAGGCGGCCACCACGAAGGACCTCGGACCGTTCTGGAAGCAGCACCGGATCCTCTGACGGATCCACCGCCCAAGGGGGAGTCCGGCTCAGACGTCGGCCCCGGTCCGCTCCCGCTCCGCACCCCGCACCTGCGCCACGCGCGCGGGGCGCGGGGCGGAGCGGGCGAACGGCGAGCGCACCCGCCGGGTGAGCGGCCGTACGGAGATCTCCGCGACCTCCTGCTCCGCGGCCCCCACCTGCGGTACCTGACCGGCCGGCGCGCCCGTCGTGCCCGCGAGGACCGCCGCCGCGGCGCCGCCCCTGCGGCGTACCGCCCCCGCCACCAGCGGACGCCCGCCGGTGTGCAGTGCGACCGCCGTCATCGGCAGCGCGGTCAGCAGCAGGACGCCGCCCAGCACCAGCCCCATCACCGGGAACCCCGCCCACGCGGACAGCAGACTGCCCACCACGGGGCCACAGGCCACCCCCAGTGACGACGCCGAACCGGCGAACACCGCCCACCGGCCGCGCGGGTCCATCGAGGCGGCGAGCCCGATCAGGTACGACAGGACGACCGGGTAGACCGCGTTCCACAGGATCTCGCCCGACGCGAAGGACGTCAGGCCGCTCGCCGACGAACTCGCCGCGATGCACAGGGCGATGGCCACCGTGCCGCCGCCGACCGGAATCGCCCGCCCCAGCCGCGACCCGAGCGCACCGGCCACGGTCACTCCGACCAGACCGGCCCCGAGTCCTGCGGCGAAGACCGCGCCGACCGTCACCTCGGACAGGCCCGCCTGCACGGTGCCTATGCGGTTGCTGACTCCCCACAGCGCGTTCTGGCAGAGCGACCAGCAGAGCATCGCGGCGGCCAGCACCAGACCGGACCGCAGGTGCGGCAGCCGGGACGGGTGCGCGGCGGCGGCCCCGAGCACCTCAAGAGGCGCCTGCGGTACGGAGGCGCAGGCCGAGGACCGGGCACTGTCGAGCCGCCCGGCGGCCGGCCACACCAGTGCCGCGATCAGCGCGAGCGCCACGAACGGCGGGCGGTGGCCGCCGTCCAGGTGCGGCACCGACAGATAGAGCGCGCCCGCCGTCGCCGACACGCTCAGCAGGCCCAGTACGGACGCCCGGTGCGGGTCGGTGGCGGTGGCGATCCCGGCGGCCGCGACCGCCGTCGCCGTACCGGAACCCAGTCCGCCCAGCGCGGCGCCCGCGACGACGGTGGGGACGGTGGAGGCCAGGGCCGCGCAGCCGTACCCCAGCAGCATCAGCAGCAGGCCGGTGCGGGCCGCCCTGCGCGGGCCGATGTGCTGTACCCGGGACGCCAGGGTGAAACCGGCCGTGGCCGAGCACAGCAGCAGTGTGCTGCCGACCAGGCCCGCACCCGCGGGGGAGAGGCCGAGGCCGGAACCGAGCCGACCGACCAGGGTCGGCAGCAGGTACGAGGCGAGGTAACCGGAGGTGAAGACGGCGACGAGCGGCCACAGGGCGCGAGGGCGCGCCGACAGAGCGCGAGAGCGCGAGAACACGGGCATTCCTGGAGGAGACGTGCGTAATGACAGGACGTCATGACGGCCATGGAGGAAAGGGGTTGAGCGACCGTCGACGGACAGGAACGCGGCCCAATTCTTATCAAGCGCGCAGACCACAGGAAAAGGGAAAACAGGCTGTGACCTGCGACACATTGTGTTTGGCGGGAATCGAGCCGGGTATACGCGCGGATTTTCCGGTTCTCTCGGCTTGTCCGGCGCGCCCGTCACGCCCTGTTCACAGTGCTCCGCCGAAGCGCGTCGATCGTGCACACTGGCCGCAAAACGGCGGCCGCACAGGGCACAGCGCGCACCGCAACCAACAGTGCGCACCGCACCACACCAACAGCAGCACACGCATCGCACCACGGGGAGCGCAAGTGAGCACGCACCACCACTACGGCGACCACCACGGCGAGAAGGTCACCTCCGGCGGGCACCAGCACGCGCCGGGCAGCGCCGCGAGACTCGACCCGCTCGACGGTCTGCGCGCCCCCGGCGGCCCCTGCTGCGACGTGTTCCTCACCGGCACGGTCTTCCTCGACATCATCTTCACCGGCCTCGACAGCGCCCCCGTGCGCGGCACCGAGTCCTGGGCCCGGGGCATGGGCTCCAGCCCCGGCGGCGTCGCCAACATGGCCACCGCCCTGGCCCGCCTCGGCCTGCGCACCGCGCTCGCCGCCGCCTTCGGCGACGACCACTACGGCGAGTACTGCTGGGACGCCCTGGCCGACGGCGAGGGCATCGACCTCGGCATGTCGCGCACCGTGCCCGGCTGGCACTCCCCGGTGACCGTCTCCATGGCGTACGAGGGCGAGCGCACGATGGTCTCCCACGGCCACGAGGCCCCGCCGCCCGGCGGCCCCGCACCCTTCCCCGCCTGCCCCCCACGCGCGCGTGCCGCCATCGCCTCCCTGGTCCCCGGGCACCGGCAGGAGTGGGTGGAGTCCGCCGCCCGCAACGGCGCCCGCGTCTTCGCCGACGTCGGCTGGGACGACACCGGGCGCTGGGACCTGGCCGGACTCGCCGACCTGGAGCACTGCGAGGCCTTCCTCCCCAACGCCGGCGAAGCCATGCGCTACACCCGCACCGACTGCCCCCGCAGGGCCGCCCACAAGCTGGCCGACAAGGTGCCGCTCGCCGTCGTCACCCTCGGCGCCGAAGGCGCCTACGCCGTGGACGGGGCGACCGGCGAGAGCGCCGAGGTGCCCGCCATCGCCGTGGAGGCACTGGACCCGACCGGCGCCGGGGACGTCTTCGTCGCCGGATTCGTCACCGGCACCCTGGCGGGCTGGCCGCTCGCCGACCGGCTGGCCTTCGCCGGGCTGACCGCCGCCCTCTCCGTCCAGGAGTTTGGCGGCTCCCTGTCCGCGCCCGGCTGGGCGGAGATCGGCGCCTGGTGGCAGCAGGTGCGCGGGTACCGGGCCCAGGACCAGGAGGCGCTGCGCCGGTACGCGTTCCTGGAGGGCATCCTCCCCGCCGACGCCAGGCCGTGGCCGCTGCGCAGGGCCGTGCCGACCATCGGTTTCCGGGCCTGAGGGTAAAACCCCTCGGTGATGTCAGCGGTGAGTCGTACGCTTGGGAATCCAGAGGTTGTCGAGCAGCGAGAACCCTGCAACGGGAGGTATGTGCAGGCCACAGTGCCGGCCCATGACTCAGACACCCACACGTCGGCCGCAGGCCCGCGCCGAGTTCAAGATCCCCGCCACTCACCCCATGGTGATGATCCTGGGATCCGGCGACGCACTGCTGCGCGTGATCGAAGAGGCCTTCCCGGCGGCCGACATCCACGTCCGGGGCAATGAGATCAGCGCTACCGGGGACACGGCGGAAGTCGCCCTGATCCAGCGGCTGTTCGACCAGATGATGCTGGTGCTCCGCACCGGAGCGCCGATGACGGAGGACGCAGTGGAACGCTCGATCGCCATGCTCAGGGCGAACGGCAACGGGACCGGTACCGACACCGGCGGGAAGAACGGCCAGGCCGTCACCGAGACCCCCGCCGACGTACTCACCCAGAACATCCTTTCCCACCGCGGCCGCACCATCCGCCCCAAGACGCTCAACCAGAAGCGGTACGTCGACGCCATCGACAAGAACACCGTCGTCTTCGGCATCGGCCCCGCGGGCACCGGCAAGACCTACCTCGCCATGGCGAAGGCGGTCCAGGCGCTCCAGTCCAAGCAGGTCGACCGGATCATCCTGACCCGCCCGGCCGTCGAGGCGGGTGAGCGCCTCGGCTTCCTCCCGGGCACCCTCTTCGACAAGATCGACCCGTATCTGCGCCCGCTCTACGACGCGCTGCACGACATGCTGGACCCCGAGACCATCCCCCGTCTGATGGCGGCCGGGACGATCGAGGTGGCCCCCCTGGCGTACATGCGCGGACGCACGCTGAACAACGCGTTCGTCGTCCTCGACGAGGCGCAGAACACCAGCACCGAGCAGATGAAGATGTTCCTCACCCGGCTCGGCTTCGACTCGAAGATCGTCATCACCGGTGACGTCACCCAGGTCGACCTGCCGAACGGCACCAAGAGCGGTCTGCGCCAGGTCCAGGACATCCTCGGGGACGTCCCGGACATCCACTTCTCGCGGCTCACGTCGGAGGATGTCGTACGGCACAAGCTCGTCGGCCGTATCGTCGACGCGTACGAGCAGTACGACAGCCGCACCGGGACCCGGAACGGGCAGGGCGGCGCAACCGGGAAGTAGAGCAGAAGCGCACCATGTCGATCGACGTCAACAACGAGTCCGGAACCGAGGTCGACGAGCAGGCGATCCTCGACATCGCCCGCTACGCCCTGACCCGGATGCGCATCCACCCGCTCTCCGAACTCTCGGTGATCGTCGTGGACGCCGACGCCATGGAGCAGCTCCACATCCAGTGGATGGACCTGCCGGGACCGACCGATGTCATGTCCTTCCCGATGGACGAACTGCGTCCGCCGGCGAAGGACGACGAGGAGCCCCCGCAGGGGCTCCTCGGTGACATCGTGCTCTGCCCCGAGGTCGCCGAGCAGCAGGGCAAGGACGCCCCCACCGAGCACTCCATGGACGAGGAGCTCCAGCTCCTGACCGTGCACGGGGTGCTCCACCTCCTCGGTTACGACCACGAGGTGCCCGAGGAGAAGACCGAGATGTTCGGCCTCCAGGCGGCCATCGTCGACGGCTGGCGGGCGGAGAAGGGCCACACCGGCCCCTCCCCGGCGCCGACCGTGTCATGAGCGCCCAGCTGATCCTCGGCGCCGTCGCGCTGGTCGTCGTCGCCTGGCTGGCGGCGTGCGCGGAGGCCGGCATCGCCCGCGTCTCCACCTTCCGGGCCGACGAGGCCCGGCGGGCGGGCAGACGCGGCAGCGCGAAACTGGCCCAGGTCGCCGCCGACCCCACCCGCTACCTGAACGTGGCACTGCTGGTGCGCGTCGCCTGCGAGATGGCGGCGGGCGTCCTGGTCACGTACGGCTTCCTGGAACTCTTCGAGAAGACCTGGGAAGCGCTGCTGGTCGCCATCGCGGTGATGGTCCTGGTGAGTTACGTCGCCGTGGGCGTCTCGCCGCGCACCATCGGCCGCCAGCACCCGCTGAACACCGCCACCGCCTCCGCGTACGTACTGCTGCCGCTGGCCCGCATCATGGGCCCGATCCCGCAGCTGCTCATCCTCATCGGCAACGCCCTCACCCCCGGAAAGGGCTTCCGCAAGGGCCCCTTCGCCAGTGAGGCCGAACTGCGCGCCATGGTCGACCTCGCCGAGCAGGAGTCGCTCATCGAGGACGACGAGCGCCGCATGGTCCACTCCGTCTTCGAGCTGGGCGACACCCTGGTGCGCGAGGTGATGGTGCCGCGCACGGACCTGGTCTCCATCGAGCGGTTCAAGACGGTCCGGCAGGCTCTGACGCTCGCGCTGCGCTCCGGCTTCTCCCGCATCCCGGTGACCGGCGAGAACGAGGACGACGTGGTGGGTGTCGTCTACCTCAAGGACCTGGTCCGCAAGACGCACATCAACCGCGACGCCGAGGCCGACCTGGTCTCCACCGCGATGCGCCCCGCCGTCTTCGTACCCGACACCAAGAACGCCGGTGACCTGCTGCGCGAGATGCAGCAGGAGCGCAACCACGTCGCCGTCGTCATCGACGAGTACGGCGGCACCGCCGGCATCGTCACCATCGAGGACATCCTGGAGGAGATCGTCGGCGAGATCACCGACGAGTACGACCGCGAGGTCGCCCAGGTGGACGACCTCGGCGACGGCCGCTTCCGGGTCACCGCCCGGCTCGACATCGACGACCTCGGGGAGCTCTACGGGCTCGACGAGTTCGACGACGAGGACGTCGAGACGGTCGGCGGACTGCTGGCGAAGGCGCTCGGCAGGGTGCCGATCGCGGGCGCCTCGGCCCTCGTCGACCTGCCCGACGGGCGGGCGCTGCGGCTGACGGCGGAATCGCCCGCGGGCCGCCGGAACAGAATCGTGACGGTGCTCGCCGAGCCGGTGGACCCCGACGACAAGGGCAAGGACGCTCCCGCATGACGCCCGAACAACTCCGCGCCTTCTGCCTCGAATTCAACGAAGCCGTCGAGGAGTTCCCCTTCACGCCGGAGACGTCCGTCTTCAAGGTGCTGGGCAAGATGTTCGCGCTGAGCGCCCTGGACGCCGCACCGCTGAGCGTCAACCTCAAGTGCGAGCCCCAGGACGCGCTGCGGCTGCGCGCCGAGCACCCCGCCATCGTCCCCGGCTGGCACATGAACAAGCGCCACTGGAACACCGTCACCCTCGACGGCTCGCTCCCCGACCGGCTCGTGCGCGAGCTGATCGAGGATTCGTACGACCTGGTGGTGGCGGGCATGCCGAGGGCGGTCCGGCTGAGGCTGGACCGCCCTTGAACGTGCTCGTCCGAACGTGCTCGTCCGAACGTGCCTGTCCGTACCGGCTGATCAGACCTTGCGGCGCAGTCCCACCGCGATCAGTGCCGCACCGGCGATCAGCAGCCCCGACGCGATGCCCAGCACCAGCCGGGCCCCGCCGAGCAGATCGCCCTGGGTGGTGGCCAGGACACCGAGCAGCGGGATCCCGACCGTGATGCTGACCTGCTGGGTGGTGGTGACCAGACCGGTCGCCAGGCCCTGCTCGTGATCCGGTACGCCGGAGGTGACGGTCAGTCCGTACGCGATGATCGCGCCGAGGTGGGCCATGCTCGACAGGGACACCGCGGCCGTGGCGAGGAGCGCGCCCGAGGAGGCGCCGATGCCGAGCAGCCCGGCCGTCAGCACTCCCTGGGCGAGGAGCGAGATCCACAGGGTGCGGCGGGCGCCGATCCGGCCGATCACCTTCGGGGCGAGCATTCCGGCGAGCACCGACAGCACACCCTGCACACCGAAGACCAGACCGGTCATGGCCGCCGAGAGGTGCAGTACCTCCTGGAGGTACAGGGTCAGTACGAAGACGACCGTGGTCATCAGCGAGAAGGTGAGCAGACCGCCCAGGTTGCCCCAGGCGACCGAAGGACGGCGCAGCATCGGCAGCGACACCAGCGGCTGGGCGGAGCGCGACTCGATCACCACGAACGCGACGAGCAGGGCGAGGCCGGCGGCCAGCGTGAGAGGCACGTCCAGGTCGCCGAAGCCGCGCTGGGCCGCCGAGGACAGGCTGTAGATCAGGGCGAGCAGACCGCCGGTGACGGTGACCGCGCCGGGAACGTCCAGCTTCGGCCGCTCGGGGGTACGGGACTCGCCGAGCACGCCCGGCGCCAGCGGCAGCACGATCAGGGTGAACAGGGCCAGCAGCCCCATCGTCGAGCGCCAGCCGAGGAAGTCGGTCATCACACCGCCCGCCAGCATGCCGACGGTGAAGCCCAGCGAGAGCAGGGTGCCGCTGATGCCCAGCGCCCGGTCGCGCTGCGGGCCCTCCGGGAAAGTGGTGGTCAGCAGGGACATGCCGGTCGGCACGATCGCGGCGGCACCCAGTCCTTGCAGGGCGCGGGCGGCCAGGAAGACCGCCGGGTTCCAGGCGAAAGCGGCCAGCACCGAGGCCGCGCCGAAGACGACGAGTCCGGTCAGGAACAGCTTGCGGCGGCCGAACAGGTCACCGGTGCGCCCGAAGAGCAGCAGGAAGCCGCCCGACGGCAGTGCGAAGGCGGTGACCGCCCACTGGAGCGCGGACTGGCTCATGCCGAGGTCGGCGCCGAGGGCGGGCAGCGCCACGTTCAGTACGGAGAAGTCCAGCGAGACCATGAACTGCGCCGCGCACAGCACGAACAGGACCAGGGCGGAACGGCCGGGGGTGAGCGGGGAACCGGCCGGAGCGCCGGGGCGCGTCCGGGCCGGGGACGAAGCCGGGGACGAAGCTGGGGACGAAGGGGAGGGAGCGGTGTCGAGTGCCATGACCCACACTCTGGAACCGCCGGAATACCCGTGGGGAGCGGGTACTTATCCTGGTGCCCGCACCACCACCCAGGGGGGAACCGCAGCATGGCGACACCGGCACCGAAGTCCACCGACGCGATATCGGGCCCGGCAGGCGGTACGGACATGAAGGCGCACCGGCTGGGCGAACTCCGCGAGTTCCTGCGCAGCCGCCGCGCCCGCGTCACCCCCGCCGAGGCCGGACTGCCCGACGGCGGGGCCCGCCGCCGCACCCCCGGGCTGCGCCGCGAGGAGGTCGCGGTGCTCGCCGGGGTGGGGGTCAGCTGGTACCAGTGGCTGGAGCAGGGCCGCGACATCACCGTCTCGCCGCAGGTGCTCGACTCCGTGGGCAGGGTGCTGCGCCTCAACAGCGCCGAACGCCGCCACCTCTACGTACTCGCCGGTCTCAACCCGCCCGCCCCCGAGGTGGATCCCGCCGACGCCGACATGTGCGCGGGGCTGCGCAGGCTGATCGACGCGTGGATGCCGTTCCCGGCGCACATCATGGACGCGTACTGGAACACCGTCATCTACAACGACGCGGCCGCCGCCGTGCTGGGTCTGCGCCCCGACATCGTGCAGAACTGCCTGATCGCGTTCTTCACCGACCCCGTCTACCGCTCCCGCGCCGCCCGCTGGCGGGAGCTGGCGCCGCAGGTGGTCGCCCAGTTCCGGGCGGCGTGCTCGGAGCGCGGCGAGGACGACGGCTTCCAGGCGGTCGTACGGGAGGCGAAGGCGGCGAGCGAGGAGTTCGCCGAGCTGTGGGAACGGCGGGACATCGCCCCCGGCGGCCTGCTGCGCAAGGACCTGGCGCACCCGCTGGTCGGCGACCTGTCCTTCGAGGCCACCCAGCTGCGTATCCCGGCCCGCCCCGACCTGGTGATCGTGCTGCACACCCCGCGCGCGGACACCGGCACGGCGGAGAAGCTGGAGTGGCTGGCGACGCCGGAGGGACGGCGCGAGGGGATGTACCCGGTCGCGGGGTAGCCCAGGGGGCCCAGGGACCAAAGGGCTGCCCCAGGGCCTCTGGCGTGCAAACTTGTGCGGATTTGGTGTTTCTTTACTTCCCATTTAAGTTTGCCGGGATATTCGAACATCCTCTTCAGGAGCACTCGTGCGTACCCGTACCCTCCGCGCCTCCGGCATCGCCCTGGCCGCCTCGTCCCTCTTCCTCGCCACCGCGTGCGGGGGTGCCGCGGACGCGGAGGAGAAGTCCGCCGCGAAGAAGACCACGGCGACGAAGTCGGCCACGCCCAAGCCCCAGCCCGTCGCGCCGCTCACCCAGCGCCAGGTGGAGTCCGCCCTGCTGGAGGTGAAGGAGATGCCCACCGGCTGGAGCAAGGACAGCGAGATCTCCTCCACCGAGGCGGGCAACGGCGAGTTCGGCATGGGCAAGGCGGACAAGAAGGAGTGCCAGTTCCTCCTCGACGGTGTGGTGGGCGCCGAGCAGGGCCCCAAGCCGCAGCAGACCGGGGTCATCGGCTTCACCAAGTCGGAGGAGGGCCCGTTCATGGTCAACGGGGTCACCGCCTACACCGAGGCCGAGGCCACGAAGCTGATCAAGAACCAGCCGCTGCCGGAGAAGTGCCGCAACTTCACCGCCACCGACTCCGAGGGCGCCAAGGTCACCGTGAAGTACGAGGACCTCTCCGTGCCTGCGGCCGGTCAGGGCTCGCAGGGCGTGCGGCTGAAGTTCACCTCGGAGGACCCGGAGATGCCGGTCATGCAGTTCGACCTGGCCAACGCGCGCGTGGGCGGAGCGGTCGTCTCCGTCATGGAGATCAGCTTCACGAAGGCCGACGTACAGGCCTTCGCCGACGCCTTCACCAAGGCCGTCGCCAAGACCGAGAAGGCCACCAAGGCCGGCCCGGACGGCAAGAAGGCCTGACCGGACGGCAGGAACGCCGGACCGGACGGGAAGAACGCCCGACCGGACGGCAGGAACGCCCGCCCCGTCGGGCGGTCCCGCTCCGGGGCTTCCTATGCTCGGAGCCATGACCACAGCCGAGACTCCGCAGAACATCACCCTCGACCCCGAGGACCAGAAGCTCATCACGCTCGCCCGCAGCACCAGGGCCCGCAACGGGGTGCCGGAAGGCGCTGCCGTACGCGACGAGACCGGCCGTACGTACGTCGCCGGGACCGTCGCGCTCGACTCGCTGCGGCTGAGCGCGCTCCAGACGGCCGTGGCGATGGCCGTGGCGAGCGGGGCGGGGTCGCTGGAGGCGGCGGCGGTCGTCACGGCGGCCGAGGGCGCGGCGGAGGCCGACCTCTCGGCGGTACGTGATCTGGGCGGCGCGGGCACTCCGGTGCTGGTCGCGGGGGCGGACGGGGTCCTGCGGGGGCGCAGCGAGGTCTGAGCGGCACGCCCGGCGTGACGTAGCACACGCAGGCCCCGGGCGGGGGCCGGGAGGCCCTTCGGGCGATCTTGGCGGCGGGGGCGTTCCGGGCGCGTGGTGCGCGCGGCGGGACCTTCGGCCCGGGTCTTTCGGCCCTCCGGGGCGGGCCGTGGGGGCGGGACCTTCGGCCCCCCGGGCACTCGCGAAGGTCCGTGGATCGGGCGTCGCCGCGCTGGGACTGTGGAGGAACGCCGAACGGGGCAGCAAGCGAAGCCCCGGCTCGGCGGACCACGTCCCCCAGAGTTAGGTCACTGCGTGTTCTCCTCCCTGATCCGTTCCACCGTTGCCCGCCGCATCACCGGTTCCGTCGTCATGGCAAGCGCCGCGGCGGCCACGGTCCTCGCCGGTTCGGGCAGCGCCTCCGCCGCCTCCGGTGCCAACTGGTCGGCGGTCGCGGCGTGCGAGTCGGGCGGCAACTGGGCCACCAACACCGGCAACGGCTACTACGGCGGCCTCCAGTTCACCCAGCAGACCTGGGCGGCCTTCGGCGGCACCGCGCACGCGCCGAGCGCGCACCAGGCGAGCCAGGCGGAGCAGATCTCCGTCGCCGAGAAGGTCCTCGCGTCCCAGGGCGCGGGCGCCTGGGGCTCCTGCGGCGTCAAGGGCGGACTGGCCTGAGGCCACCGCCTGAGGCAACCCCTCCCGTCCCGAAGGGCCGACCTCTGGTCGGCCCTTCGTCGTACATCGGGGAGAATGGGCGCCATGAGCGCTCGTACTCCCGAAAACCCCGCAGCCGGCCCCGCCCCGCACCGGGCCGGTTTCGCCTGCTTCGTGGGCCGCCCCAACGCGGGCAAGTCCACCCTCACGAACGCTCTGGTCGGCAAGAAGGTGGCCATCACCTCCAGCCGCCCGCAGACCACCAGGCACACGGTGCGCGGCATCGTGCACCGGCCGGACGCGCAGCTGATCCTGGTCGACACCCCCGGCCTCCACAAGCCGCGCACGCTGCTCGGCGAGCGGCTCAACGACGTCGTCCGTACGACCTGGGCCGAGGTCGACGTGATCGGCTTCTGCGTGCCCGCGGACCAGAAGCTCGGCCCCGGTGACAAGTTCATCGCCAAGGAACTCGCCGGGATCAGGAAGACCCCGAAGATCGCCATCGTGACCAAGACCGACCTCGTCTCGCCCAAGCAGCTGCGCGAGCAGCTCCTGGCGATCGACGAGCTCGGCCGCGAGCTGGGCATCGCATGGGCGGAGATCGTGCCGGTGTCGGCGGTCGGGGACTCGCAGGTGTCGCTGCTGGCGGACCTGATCGCACCGATGCTGCCGGAGAGCCCGCCGCTGTACCCGGAGGGCGACCTCACGGACGAGCCGGAGATGGTGATGGTCGCGGAACTGATCCGCGAGGCGGCGCTGGAGGGTGTGCGCGACGAGCTGCCGCACTCGATCGCGGTCGTCGTCGAGGAGATGATCCCCCGGGAGGACCGCCCGGCCGACAAGCCGCTGCTGGACATCCACGCGAACGTCTACATCGAGCGCCCCAGCCAGAAGGGCATCATCATCGGCCCGAAGGGGCAGCGGCTGAAGGACGTCGGGATGAAGTCGCGCAAGCAGATCGAGGCGCTGCTGGGGACGCCGGTCTTCCTCGACCTCCATGTGAAGGTCGCCAAGGACTGGCAGCGGGACCCCAAGCAGCTGCGCAAGCTGGGCTTCTGAGGATGAGGCGCCGCCTGGTGCCGTCGGGCTACCGGACTCCCCGGATCCGGGTCACCAGCAGCGCTCCCACCAGCCCCACCCCCGCCGCGATCGCGTAGAGCCCCACGTACCCGCCGAAGCCGGTGACGATCGGGGCCGCCACCGCCGGGGCGGCCACCTGGGGCAGGGAGTTGGCGACGTTGATGAGGCCGAGGTCCTTGCCCCGGTCCGCGGCCCTGGGCAGGACATCGGTCATCAGGGCGAAGTCCACCGAGGTGAACACCCCGAAGCCGACGCCCAGCAGCGCCGCCGCGACCAGCGCCCCCGGCCACGTCTGCCAGACGGCGAGCAGGGCGGTCGCCGCCGCCATCAGGACGCCCGCCCACAGGACGAACGGCTTGCGGCGGCCCACCCGGTCCGACCAGGACCCGCTGACCACCACCGTCGCCAGGAGCGTCACCCCGTTGACGGCGGTCAGGATCAGTACGCCGGTCTCCGGGTCGTCGTGGTGCAGCCGGTCGCGCAGGTAGTACAGGAGGTAGAGCAGGGCGATCGCGTTGCCCAGGTTGATCAGGAACCGGGTCAGCCAGGCCCAGCCCAGGTCGGGATACGTACGCGGGCTCAGCCAGAACGACCGGACGAAGGCGCCCCACGCGAAGGGCGGGCGGGCCGCCCGGTCCAGCACCGGGTCCCTGTGGCGGAGCACGAAGGGCAGCACCCCCACCACGCAGAACACCGCGCACGCCGCGTACCCCGCGACCACCCCGCCGCCCACCGTCGCCAGCCCCGTGCCGACCACCACACCCAGGATCTGCGCCGCCCCCAGCCAGCCGCCGACCACACCCCGCTGCCGGTGCGGCACCCGGTCCGGCACCGACGCGGTGATCGCGGCGAACGCGGCGTTCAGCGTCAGCTGCACCAGGCACCAGCCCAGCGTCATCGTGACGATGCCGGGGGCCAGCGAGAGCAGGACCAGCGCGGCGGCGCCCGAGCCGACACCGCCCACGATCCACGGCGTACGACGCCCGAAGCGTGAGGCCGTACGGTCCGAGAGGGCGCCGAAGACCGGGCTGGAGAGCATCGAGACGGTGGCGCCGATGCCCGTCACCCAGGCCAGCACCGACTCCTTCGACATCCCCGTGCCCGGGGCGATCTCGGCCGCCTGGAGGGCGAGGAGGATCTGGATCGGGCCGAACCAGCCCACCCAGATCGCTCCGTTGGCCAGCGACAGCGTCCTCGTCCAGCCGCGCGAGACCTCCGCGGAGGGTTACCGCAGGGCGGCGGGGGCGCCCTCCCCCGACATGCCGTCCTCCCCCGACATGCCGCCCTTCCCTGACGTACCGCCCTCCTCGGACGTGCCGGGGGCGGTCGTCACCGTTGCGCCCTGAGCGCGTCCCGCAGCCAGCCGTACGACGCCTTCGGGGTGCGGTCCAGGGTGCCGCCCTCGTAGTCGATGTGGACCAGGCCGAAGCGCTGCGCGTACCCCTCCGCCCACTCCCAGTTGTCCATCAGCGACCACACGAAGTACCCGCGTACGTCGACGCCCTCGTCCATCGCCCGGTGCAGCGCCCGCAGGTGGCCGTCGAGGTAGCTGATGCGGTCCTGGTCGTCGATGCCCTCGTAGCTGCAGCCGTTCTCGGTGATGACCACCGGCGGCAGGCTCTCGCCGTAGCGGTCGCGGAAGGAGACGAGGAGTTCGGTCAGGGCCTCGGGAACCACCGCCCAGTCGAAGGCGGTGCGCCGCTCGCTCTCGACCGGGCGCACCGAGAAGGGCATCTCCGGGGGGATGGTGATGCCGGCGAAGTCGGTGGAGGCGTCCGGGTCGGGGGCGCCCACCCTGGTCGGCTGGTAGAAGTTCATCCCGTACCAGTCCAGCGGCTGCGAGATCAGCTTCAGGTCGTCGGCGACCGGGCCGGGCAGCATGTCGGCGATGCCCTCCGGGTACTCGCCGAGCAGGATCGGGTCGGCGAAGAGCCGGTTGAGGAGCAGGTCGTAGAAGTCGGCGGCGGCCTTGTCCTCGTCCGAGCCGGAGGCGGCCCAGGTGGGGCCGTGCGAGTTGGCGATGCCGATGCTTCCGGAGCCCCGCGCGCGCAGCACCTCCACCGCCAGGCCGTGCGCCAGGAGCTGGTGGTGGGCGACGGGCAGGGCGTCGAACAGGAGCCGTTTGCCGGGGGCGTGCTCGCCCAGGGCGTGGCCCAGCATGGTGAGTTCGGCGGGCTCGTTCAGGGTGATCCAGCGGCCGATCCGGTCGCCGAGGCGGTCCGCGACCACCTCCGTGTACTCCGCGAACCGGTGCGCGGTGTCCCGCTCCAGCCAGCCGCCCGCCTGCTCCAGGGCGAGCGGGGTGTCCCAGTGGAACAGCGTCGGTACGGGGCGTATGCCCGCGTCGCACAGGGCGTCGACCAGCCGGTCGTAGAAGTCGAGCCCCGCCGTGTTGACGGCGCCCGCGCCCTGGGGGAGCACCCGGGACCAGGAGACGGAGAAGCGGTAGCCGTCCACCCCGAGGTCCTTCAGCAGGGCCACGTCCTCCGGGTAGCGGTGGTAGTGGTCGACGGCCACGGCCGCGTCGGAGCCGTCCTTGATGCGTCCTGGCGTGGCGGCGAAGGCGTCCCAGGAGGACGGGCCCCGGCCGTCCTCGGCGACCGCGCCCTCGATCTGGTGGGCCGAGGTCGACACTCCCCAGAGGAAGTTGGCGGGGAAACGGGGCAGCGGGGACCGGGGCGCGGCGGGCGGCGTTGTCATGAGGGAGATGGTGGATACCGCTGGGTAACCCTGTCAACGATCAAACGTGAAAGATCTTCATCTTTTGCGGGGGAGCCCCGCTAGGCACCTTCCTTCAGCACGCGTGAGATCAACTCCCGCTGCGGTTCGGTGAGATGGGGGTCCGCGCAGTGGACGGTCCGCCCGTCCACCGTGATCTCGTAACTGAATCCGTCCGCGATCCCGGTCGGCGGCAGACGAAGGCCCTGGCCCGGGGCGAGCGCCTCGGTGGCCAGGGCGTGCCATGCGGCGGCATCGGGCCGGGCGGAGGTGTCGACCTCGGCCCGGCGCTCGATCCCGGCGAAACCTCCCGTACGGACTACCTGGATACGCATGGGGTCCGTTCTAGTACGAGGGAGGCCTCGCCGATAGAGGGCGTTGCCGCGCGCGGAATCCGAGTCAGGTCATTGCCGCGCGCGGTCACCCCGCGCCGAGTCAGTGCGACGGAACCCCGACCTGCTCCCACGCCTTGAGCAGCGCCTGGAGCTCCTCGCCCTCGCCGAACCTGGTGCGGGCGGCCACCACCGTGGCCCGCGCGAAGTCCGCGAAGGTCGGTGTGACGGTGAGCGTCCCCGCGGTCAGGGTGTCGTACCAGATCTGCCCCGCCCGCTCCCACGCCTTGCCGCCGAGCGCGTCGGCGAGGAGGTAGAACGCGTGGTTGGGGATGCCGGAGTTGATGTGCACGCCGCCGTTGTCGCGGCCGGTGGTGACGTAGTCGTCCATCGTCGCGGGCTGCGGGTCCTTGCCCAGGACGTCGTCGTCGTACGCCGTGCCCGGGGCCTTCATCGAGCGCAGCGCCACACCGGTGACCCGCTCGGCGAGCAGCCCGGCGCCGATCAGCCAGTCGGCGTCGTGCGCCGTCTGGTCGTTGACGTACTGCTTGACCAGCGAACCGATCACGTCGGACACGGACTCGTTGAGCGCGCCCGGCTGGCCGAAGTAGGTGAAGTTCGCCGTGTACTGGGTCAGGCCGTGGGCCAGCTCGTGGCCGATGACGTCGACGGGGAGGGTGAAGTCGAGGAAGATCTCCCCGTCACCGTCGCCGAAGACCATCTGCTCGCCGTCCCAGAAGGCGTTCCCGTACTCCCTGTCGAAGTGCACGGTCGCGTTCAGCGGCAGGCCGTTGCCGTCGATGGAGTTGCGTTCGAAGGCCTTCAGGAGCAGGTCGAAGGTGGCGCCGAGACCGGCGTACGCACGGTTGACCGTGGCGTCCTTGGTGGGCTTCTCGCCCTCCTTCCGTACGACACGGCCCGGCAGTTCGCGCCGGTTGCGGGCGTCGTAGATGGTGCGGTGGACCTTGTTGTCGGCGGCCCCCGGCGCGGGGGCGATCGACGGTGCGCCGATGACCGTGGTCAGCCGGCGGTGGGTGCGCTGCGCGGCGTCCGCCTCAAGGGTGCGGCGGGCAGGACCGGCGAGCGCGGGGTCCTCGGCACGCGCGAGCTTGTCGAGGACGTGGGGCGGCACGATGGTGCAGAAAACGGGATGGATGGCTTCCATGGCGAGCAATGTGGCACTGGGTCATGGCTGTGTCACTACCTGCGACGGAAATTTGCGTCATATTTCAACGCTTCGAGGGATGGATCACTGTTTCGCCGACATCAATACAGTCTCATGCAGGTCTTGCATACTGATACGGGAACGGCATCCTCGCCGCCCCTCGGTTAGGCTGCGGCACATCATGCGTTTCGGGCTGCTTCTCCTTAGCTGCCGCGGCGAGGGCCTGTAGTCGTAGGCCGACTCCCTCCCCGCGGGATCTGGTGCTGCGCTCAACGAAGTCGGCCGTCCCCTTGCAGGAGACCCGAGGAGCCCTACGCAATGACCGAGCAGTCCGTTGGTTCGCCCACGCCGATCACCAACGCCACGCACACCCAGAAGCCGTCCGGCATGCCGGTCCACAAGTACGCCGGTTACGACGCGGTCGCCATCCCCGACCGGACCTGGCCCGAGGCCCGCATCACCAAGGCGCCCCGCTGGCTCTCCACCGACCTGCGCGACGGCAACCAGGCTCTGATCGACCCCATGTCGCCCGCCCGCAAGCGCGAGATGTTCGACCTGCTGGTGCGGATGGGCTACAAGGAGATCGAGGTCGGCTTCCCGTCCTCCGGCGACACCGACTTCAACTTCGTACGCTCGATCATCGAAGAGGGTGCGATCCCCGAGGACGTGACGATCTCCGTCCTGACCCAGGCCCGCGAGGAACTGATCGAGCGGACCGTGGAGTCCCTGCGCGGCGCCCACCGGGCCACCGTCCACCTGTACAACGCGACCGCGCCGACCTTCCGCCGGGTCGTCTTCCGCGGCACGAAGGACCAGGTCAAGCAGATCGCCGTGGACGGCACCCGGCTGGTCATGGAGTACGCGGAGAAGATCCTCGGCCCCGAGACGATCTTCGGCTACCAGTACTCGCCGGAGATCTTCACCGACACCGAGCTGGACTTCGCCCTGGAGGTCTGCGAGGCCGTATGTGACGTATGGGGACCGGAGGAGGGCCGGGAGATCATCCTCAACCTGCCCGCCACCGTGGAGCGTTCGACGCCGTCCACCCACGCGGACCGCTTCGAGTGGATGTCCCGCAACCTGACCCGCCGCGAGCATGTCTGCCTGTCCGTGCACCCGCACAACGACCGGGGCACCGCCGTCGCCGCCGCCGAACTGGCGCTGATGGCCGGCGCCGACCGCGTCGAGGGCTGCCTGTTCGGCCAGGGCGAGCGCACCGGCAACGTCGACCTGGTCACCCTGGGCATGAACCTCTTCTCGCAGGGCGTCGACCCGCAGATCGACTTCTCGCAGATCGACGAGATCCGCCGCACCAGCGAGTACTGCAACCAGATGGAGGTCCACCCGCGCCACCCCTACGCGGGCGACCTGGTCTACACCGCCTTCTCCGGCTCCCACCAGGACGCCATCAAGAAGGGCTTCGACGCCATGGAGGCGGACGCGGCGAAGCAGGGCAAGTCCGTCGACGACATCGAGTGGGCCGTCCCGTACCTGCCGATCGACCCCAAGGACGTCGGCCGCTCCTACGAGGCCGTCATCCGGGTCAACTCGCAGTCCGGCAAGGGCGGCATCGCGTACGTCCTGAAGAACGACCACAAGCTGGACCTGCCGCGCCGCATGCAGATCGAGTTCTCGCGGATCATCCAGCAGAAGACGGACTCCGAGGGCGGCGAGGTCACCCCGAAGGCCATCTGGTCGGTCTTCCGCGACGAGTACCTGCCCAACGCCGAGAACCCGTGGGGTCGTATTCAGGTCAACTCCGGCCAGACCACGACCGACACCGACGGCCGGGACACCCTGACCGTGGAAGCGGTCGTGGACGGCGAGGAGACCGTGCTGACCGGTGTCGGCAACGGTCCGATCTCCGCCTTCTTCGAGGCGCTGGCCGCCGTCGGGGTCGACGCCAGGCTGCTGGACTACCAGGAGCACACCATGAGCGAGGGCGCGTCCGCGCAGGCAGCCTCGTACATCGAGTGCGCCATCGACGGAAAGGTCCTGTGGGGCATCGGCATCGACCCGAACACGACTCGGGCCTCCCTCAAGGCAGTTGTCTCCGCGGTGAACCGGGCCGCGCGCTGACCCGGGCGTACCCCCGCTGTTTCCAGCCGGTCCCGGCCACCAGTGCGGTGGGCGGGACCGGCGTCTTTTCCCGGGGTGCTGACGGGGCCCGCCGGATGTGGCTAACATCACGTCCAACCCCGGCAAAGATGCCGAAGCGTTACGGAGGTGCGCCGTGCTGCCAGTGCGAGGCCGATCGCTCAGCCCGTGGGGCAGCCTGTGGGGCGTCCGCACCACCTGGACCACCGTCGGCGACGGAGAGTTCTTCTGCCCCGGCTGCGGCGGCGACCGCAACTACGCGCGCCGTACCGGCCGTCGGCGTCTCGCCGTCCTCGGCATCCCGCTCCTCGCGCGCGGTTTCACCGGGCCCGTCGTCCAATGCGCCTCCTGTGACGGCCGGTTCGGCACCGAGACGCTCGACCACCCCACCACCGTCCGCTTCTCCGCGATGCTGCGCGACGCCGTCCACACGGTCGCCCTCGCGGTCCTCGCCGCCGGTGGTACGTCCTCTCCCACGGTGACCGGTACGGCGGCGGCCACGGTCCGCTCCGCCGGCTTCGAGGACTGTACGGAGGAAGGGCTCAGCTACCTCATCGAGGCACTCTCCCAGGACACCGGGCGCTACCTGCCGGGCGGCGAAGGCGCGGGCACGGGCACGGGCGGCCAGGACGGCGGTCCGTACGGCCAGGACGGCGGCCCCTACGGCCAGGACGGCCCGTACAGCGCCGGTCTCGCCATCGAACTGCACGAGGCCCTCGAACCGCTCGCCCCCCACCTCGCTCCCGCGGGGCGGGAGTCGATCCTGCTGCAGGGTGCCCGGATCGCGCTCGCCGACGGCCCCTACAGCCCGGCCGAGCGGGACGTACTCACCACCGTCGGTGCGGCACTCCAACTGTGCGCGGACGACACGGCACGACTGCTGGCGGCGGCGCGCACTCCGTCCTGACCGCTGTGGCAGTTTTGGCCGCATGGCACACACAGAGACCGATGCGGCGCGCGGGCCGGTCCCGGAGCACGAGCGGGAGCGGGAACACGGGTGGAGCGGGCTCACGCTCACCACGGCGGCCTTCCTCTTCCTGATGCTCCGGCTGTTCGCGGTTTCCGGATATCAGTGGCACACCGCATTCGCCGTACTGCACACCCTTGATCTGGAAGACAGCATCGGAATCGTGCTCGGCACGGTAATGGCCGATTCGGTGGTCGCGGCGGTTCTGCTCGCCGTACTGCTGCCGGCTTTCCTCTTCCGGGTGGTCGGCGGTTATCTCCTGACGGTACGGATCCGGCGGGGTGCGGCGGAGGGCGTGCCCACGGGGAGCGGGAGCCGGGGCCGCTACCGGGTGGATCTGGCCGGGGTGGGGATGCTCGCGATCGTGCTGGCCGGGGTGGCCGCGTACATCGGGAGCTTCCACGCCTGGTGGCTGCTGCCGGTCTCGTTGGGCGTGACGGCCGTGATGGTCTTCCTGGGCGTCCTGGCCCGGGGACAGCACGGGCAGGTCGGTGCGGCGTCCCGCTGGGTCGGGCAGCACCTCATGGGACTGGTGATGAGCCTGGTGATCGGGGCCATGCTCATCAGCGCGGCCCTGGTGCGCACTCCGTGGATGCCGCTGGAGCGGGTCGAGGTGGCCGGGCGGTCGGCCCCCCTGCTGGGATATGTGCTGGAGGCCGAGCCCGGATTCCTCAAGTTCATGACGGAAAAGGACCGGCACTTTCTGATTCTGAACGAGGTCGACGTGAAGTCCCGCGAAGAGGTCATGGATCACTAGGAGAGTAGCCATTCCGCCTCCTCCGCGTAATGCGAAACGTGAAATCCATTCCGGCCGGGAAGCCATGGCAATGATGGAAATGCCGCAACGCTCTGCGGAATGAGTCGAACAGGCGGAGGGAAATGTGAAGAAGTTGCGTGCGGTGCTGGAGGGGGCCCGCATCGTGCCGCCGACGGCCGGGGCAGGGGAGCGGTGAAGCCGCCGCCGCTCGGCTCGTACGTGGTGGACCTCGCCACCGGACGGGTCGGCAGCGTCGTCGCCAGGGTCGGCCGGCTGCTGCGGCTGGTCCCGGTGGGCGCGGGCCGCGAGTGGAACTGCGACCACGACGACGTCCGCCCCGCCACCACCGCCGAACGCCTCAGCGCCACCACGGCCTACGTCAACGCCAGAAGCCGGGGGGAACTGCCCTAGGGGCCCGTGCCCTGTCCCGTCCCGGCCTTGTGCTGATGTACGGGACAATGGTTCCCATGAGCCTGTTCCGCGACGACGGCATCGTCCTACGCACCCAGAAACTGGGCGAAGCGGACCGGATTATTACCCTGCTCACCCGCCACCACGGGCGGATCCGTGCCGTTGCCCGGGGGGTGCGGCGTACGAAGTCCAAGTTCGGGGCCCGCCTGGAGCCCTTCAGCCACGTGGACGTGCAGTTCTTCGCGCGCGGCAGCGAGCTCGTGGGCCGGGGGCTGCCGCTCTGCACACAGGGCGAGATCATCGCCCCGTACGGCAGTGGCATCGTCACCGACTACGCCCGCTACACCGCCGGTACGGCCATGCTGGAGACCGCCGAGCGGTTCACCGACCACGAGGGCGAGCCCGCCGTACAGCAGTACCTGCTCCTGGTGGGCGGACTGCGCACCCTGTCGCGCGCCGAGCACGCGCCGAACCTGATCCTGGACGCGTTCCTGCTGCGCTCGCTCGCGGTCAACGGGTACGCCCCCAGCTTCGACACCTGTGCCAAGTGCGGCATCGACGGGCCGAACCGGCTGTTCTCCGTCTCGGCGGGCGGAGTCATATGCGGTGACTGCCGGGTGCCGGGCAGCGTCGTACCCTCTGCGGAGGCCGTAGGGCTGTTGAGCGCACTGCTCACGGGGGACTGGGCGGCGGCCGACGCGTGCGAGCCGAGGCACGCGCGCGAGGGCAGCGGGCTGGTGTCGGCGTATCTGCACTGGCACCTGGAGCGCGGACTGCGCTCGCTGCGGTACGTAGAGAAGACGTAAGGCAACAAGGGAGACACGACCCATGGCACGACGCGGAATCCTGGGACGCAACCGGCGCGAGTACAAGGTTCCCGAGCCGCACCCGTCCGGTGCGCGCCCCCCGAAGATCCCCGGCGAGCTGATCCCGGAGCACGTGGCGATCGTCATGGACGGCAACGGGCGGTGGGCCAAGGAGCGCGGCCTGCCCCGTACCGAGGGCCACAAGGTCGGCGAGGGCGTCGTCCTCGACGTCCTCAAGGGCTGCCTGGAGATGGGCGTCAAGAACCTCTCCCTGTACGCCTTCTCCACCGAGAACTGGAAGCGCACCCCCGACGAGGTCCGCTTCCTGATGAACTTCAACCGCGACGTCATCCGCCGCCGCCGCGACGAGATGAACGAACTCGGCATCCGCATCCGCTGGGTCGGGCGGATGCCGAAGATGTGGAAGTCGGTCGTCCAGGAGCTCCAGGTCGCCCAGGAGCAGACCGTCGACAACGACGCGATGACCCTGTACTTCTGCGTCAACTACGGCGGCCGGGCCGAGATCGCGGACGCCGCGCAGGCCATCGCCCGCGACGTCGCCGCCGGAAAGCTCGACCCCGCGAAGGTCAACGAGAAGACCTTCGCCAAGTACATGTACTACCCGGACATGCCGGACGTGGACCTGTTCCTGCGCCCCAGCGGTGAGCAGCGCACCTCCAACTACCTGCTCTGGCAGAGCGCGTACGCCGAGATGGTCTTCCAGGACGTGCTGTGGCCCGACTTCGACCGGCGCAACCTCTGGGACGCCTGTTACACGTATGCCCAGCGTGACCGGAGGTTCGGCGGAGCCGTTCCCAACGAGCAGCGGGAGCAGGAGATTTCGCCCGTTCCGCAGGTTCCCGAACAGGGCTGATGGTCCCGCTGCCGGCAGTATTATTCGGCCGAAGAGGGAGGTGCCGGCCGCACCGGACCGGCCTCCCGGGGCGGGAGTTGAGCGGTGACCGAGCGACTCGTGGTGTCCGGTACGACGGCCGGGCGGAGGGAACTCGACGCTGCGCTGCTGCTGGTCGAGGACGACGCCGCGGACGCCCTGCTGTTCACGGAGGTACTCCAGGACAGCGACCTGCGGGCGGACGTCCACTGGTGCACCTCGCTCGGTGAGGCCCGCACGTTCCTCGCCGGGCACATCGGGCCGGTGTGCGTCATCCTGGACCTGCACCTGCCGGACGTACGCGGGCTCGACGCCGTACGGCAGGTGCTCGCCGCGCACCCGGACGCGGCCATCGTCGTCCTGACGGGCCTCGTCGAGGGCGAGGCCGGACAGCACGCGGTGGCCGAGGGCGCACAGGACTACCTGGTCAAGGGGCGCCTGGACGCCGAGACCCTGAGCCGGGCGCTGCGGTACGCCGTCCAGCGCAAGCAGGTCGAGCAGACGTCGGCCGCACTGCGGGTGGGCCGGCTGCGCGCCGAGGAGAACGCCCGGCTCGAACTCGGCCTGCTCCCGGTGCCGTTGATGCGCGGCACCGGCTTCGAGGTCGACGCACGCTACGACCCCGGCCGCGAACAGGGCCTGCTGGGCGGGGACTTCTACGACGTCGTACAGACCGCGGAGGGCACCGTGCACGCCGTCATCGGCGACGTCTCCGGGCACGGGGCGGCGGAGGCCGCGCTCGGGGTGTGCCTGCGGGTGGCGTGGCGGGCCGCGGTGCTCACCGGCTGCACCGGACCGGCCCAACTGCGGCTCCTCGAAGAGATCATGGCGGCCGAGCGGACCGCCGAGCAGGTCTTCGCCACCCTCACCAGCCTGGTCTTCCCGGCCGACCGGTCCTCGGTGCGCGTGGTGCGGGCGGGGCACCCGGGGCTGCTGGTCCGGAGCCCCTCGGGCACCACGTGGTACGACCCGCCCGGCGGCATGGCGCTGGGCATCGCTCCCGGCTCCGGCAGCTGGCCCGAGACCGACCTGCCGCTGGAGGCGGGCACCGGCATCGTCGTCTTCACCGACGGACTGTTCGAGGGCCTCACGGGCCCGCGCGCCCGGCTCGGCGAGCGGGGGCTGCTCGACCTGGCCCGGAAGTACGAGGCCCTGCCCGCCCGGAAGTTCGTCCAGACCCTGGTCCAGGCGGCGACGGACGCCGCGGCCCCGCACGGCGGTCTCGCCGACGACATAGCGGTACTGCACCTGGCCTGGGGGAGCGGCTGAGATGGCCGGGGAAGTCCCGGAGGCCCCGGGGGCCCCGGAAGCCTCAGAGGTCCCCGAAGTCCCGGAAGGCCCGGAGGCCCCGAAGGGTTTCGCGCGGCTGTCCGTACGGGGCTGGATCCGGCTCGTGCTCCTCGCCATGGCCGTCCTGCTCGTGCTCTGCGCGGCGGTCGGCGCCACCCTGCTCGGCCGCACCAGCGCCCGCACCACCGACCTCCTCGACCACATCCAGCCCGGCAGGTCCGCCGCCCTCCTGCTCCAGAAGTCGCTCCTCGACCAGGAGACCGGGGTGCGCGGCTTCGCCCTCAGCGGCGACGAGTCCTTCCTCGTGCCGTACGAGGAGGGCCTGCGCGCCGAGCGCAGGTACCGCGACGAGACGGCCCGGCTGCTGGGCACCGAGGGGCAGTTCGGCGCCGACCTGGCCGGGGTCACCGCCAAGGCGGCCCAGTGGCGCAGGGACGAGGCAGCGCCGCTGATCGCCGTGATCCGCGCCGGAGCCGACGTCAACTCCGTACAGCCGCGCATCGAGGCCAGCAAACGGGGCTTCGACGAACTGCGCGCCCTGCTGCGGACCCAGGAGATCCACATCGACCGGGCGCGGGTTGCGGCCCGCGCCGAGATGACGGACCTGCGGGCCCTGCGCGACTGGACGTTCCTCGGCATGCTGGCGGTGATCGTGGCGACCGGGGTGCTGCTCGCGCTGCTGCTCAGCCGCATGGTCGTCACCCCCCTGGCGGAGCTGCGCACGGCGGCGGACCGGGCGGCGGGCGGCGAGTTCGGCCGGCGGATCGAGGTGCCGGGGCCGGAGGACGTACGGGCGGTGGGCGACAGCGTGGACTCGATGCGCCGGCGCATCGCGGGCGAACTCGCCGAGGCCCGCAGCCGGGAGGCGGAGCTCGCCCGGCAGGCCACCGACCTCGACCTCCAGGCCACCGAACTGCGCCGGTCCAACGCCGAGCTGGAACAGTTCGCCTACGTCGCCTCGCACGACCTCCAGGAACCCCTGCGCAAGGTGGCCGCCTTCTGCCAGCTCCTGGAGAAGCGGTACGGGGACGAGATCGACGACCGGGGCAAGCAGTACATCGACTTCGCCGTGGACGGTGCGAAGCGCATGCAGGTCGTCATCACCGATCTGCTGACCTTCTCCCGGGTGGGGCGGCTGGACGACGACCCCGTCGAGGTCGCCATGGGCGAGGTGCTGCACCAGGCGCTCGGCAACCTCGCCCTGGCCGTCGAGGAGTCGGGCGCGCGCGTTGAACTGCCCTCAGGGCCGCTGCCGGTGGTGACCGGCGACCCGACCAGTCTCACCATGCTGTGGCAGAACCTGCTCGGCAACGCGGTCAAGTTCCGCGACCCCGGCCGGCTCCCGGTCATCCGCGTCACCTGCGAACGGAGCGGCGACGACTGGCACTTCTGCGTGGCCGACAACGGAATCGGGGTGCCCGGCGAGTTCGCGGAGAAGGTCTTCGTCATCTTCCAGCGCCTGCACTCCCGCCAGGAGTACGCGGGAACCGGGATCGGCCTGGCGCTCTGCCGGAAGATCGTCGAGTACTACGGCGGCACGATCCGCCTCGACACCTCGGCCCCGCAAGGGGTGAAGGTGTGCTTCAGCCTGCCGGTGCCGGGCACAACCGTCACCGGTTCCCCCGTCCCGTCGGCCGCCACCCCCGCAGGAGCGAGCGCATGAGCATCCCCGCCCCTCTCAGCCCCATCGAGGTCCTCCTCGTCGAGGACGACCCCGGCGACGAGCTGATCACCCGTGAGGCCTTCGCGGAGAACAAGATCCGCAACCGGCTGCACGTGGTGCGCGACGGACAGGAGGCACTGGACTTCCTCTACAGACACGGCGCGCACACCGGCGCGGTGCGTCCGGACCTGATCCTGCTCGACCTCAACCTGCCCAAGTACGACGGCCGTCAGGTGCTGGAGCGGATCAAGAAGGACGAGTCGCTGGCACACATCCCGGTGGTGGTGCTGACGACCTCGGCGGCGGAGGAGGACATCCTGCGCAGCTACAAACTCCACGCCAACGCCTATGTCACCAAACCCGTGGACCTCGACCAGTTCATCGCGGCCGTCCGGCAGATCGACAACTTCTTCGTGACCGTGGTGAAACTTCCGCCCCACAGGTGAACACCGCGCATGCGGCCACTGTCCGCGTGAACAGGTCCAGTGGCCGCACCGCGGAAGAGCTCAGGCCGACTAGCTCGCCTGAGCCTTGTCGTACGCCGCCTTCACCTCATTGCCGAAGTACGGGCCGAACATCCGCCCCGGCAGGAAGGTGTAGCCGAAACTGTTCACCGACGCCTGGAGACCCGTCCCCGTCGACTCGTTGAAAGAGTTGAACCACGGGCCGCCGCTGGAGCCGCCGGTCATGTCGCAGCCCAGACTGTGGTCCTTGGAGAACAGGAAGTCCTTGGTGGTGTTCCCGGAACAGTAGATGAGCTTCTTGCCGTCGTACGGGGCGGCTGCCGGGAAACCGAAGGCATACATCGCCTTGTTGTAGCCGCCGTTGAACTGGACGCCCTGCGCGCCGACCACGTCGGACAGTTTCTGGCCGTTGAGCGGGTTCACCACGGCCAGGCCGACGTCGTAGTTGATGTCCTCGCTGGCCGCCCACTGGTCGGTGGCCGAGGTCTTCGCCGCGGTCCAGGTGCCGTACGGCGTCTGGCCGTCGTTGTAGGCCGGTACGAACACCCAGTTGGTGTGCCAGGCGCCCTGCATCTTCACGCAGTGGCCCGCGGTGACGACCGTGGACTTGTTGGCGCTGGTGACGGAGTTGCCCGAACAGGAAGCCGTACGGCCCTGATAGGTGAAGAACACCCGCCCGGAGGTCTTCACCACCGCCCCGCCACCGGTCCACGCCCCGCCCTTCTGCGGGAACGCCTTGGTGGAAGGGCCGGCGGGTGCGGTGGGGGCGGTGCCCGGGACGGAGACCGCCGGGCCGCCCGCCTTCGCCGGGGCGACCTTCGAGGGGGCCACCTTCAGTACGTCGAGCGGGGTCGCGGAGCGCATCCGCTCCGGGGTCCAGAAGTCACGTACCTGCTGTTCGGCGGTCGGGGCCGGGCCGGCCGGGGCGGACGCGGCGGCCGGGGCCGCTCCGGTGGCCAGCAGGCCACCCACCGCCGCTGCCAGGCCGAACAGTGCACTGTGGGGACGACGTCTCACGCTGACTCCTTCTGCGAAGAGGGGAGCGGTGCGGAAATCGGTGTGCGTGAGGCAGGCTGCCACGGTTGCTGAACAACTGTCAGGAGTGCGGTCGAGGGTTGGCCGAAACCGAGTGGCACCGAGTGGCACCGAGCGGAGCCGAGCGGAGCCGAGTGGAAATGGCGAACGCCCCCGCTCCACGAGGGAGCGGGGGCGTTCGGTCACCCGTGAGGGCGGTGGGTCAGCCGGCCGCGCACTCCGCGCACGTACCGAAGATCTCCACCGTGTGCGCCACGTTCACATAGCCGTGCTGGGCCGCGATGGACTCGGCCCACGACTCGACCGCCGGGCCCTCGACCTCGACCGCCTTGCCGCACATCCGGCACACCAGGTGGTGATGGTGGTCACCGGTGGAACAACGCCGGTAGACCGACTCGCCCTCGCTGGTGCGCAGTACGTCGACCTCGCCCGCGTCCGCCAGGGACTGGAGCGTGCGGTAGACCGTGGTCAGGCCGACCGAGTCGCCCTTGTGCTTGAGCATGTCGTGCAGCTCCTGCGCGCTGCGGAACTCGTCCACCTCGTCCAGCGCCGCCGCCACGGCGGTCCGCTGCCGGGTGGAGCGCCCACGTACCGGTGCGGCGTTCGCCGTCGCCCCGTTCGGCGCCGTCGTCACAGGTGCCTCCTCTGGTCGCCCATTACGCGAATAGATACGTCGGGCCATTGTGCCAGTGCTGTCCACCGGCACGACTCAGGCCTTCACCGCATCAGCGGCCACCAGCGCGTCGGCCGGCCCCTCGGCAGAGTGTCCCGCGCGCGAGCGCCGCCGTGCCAGGGGCGCGGCGAGAAGAGTCAGCACGATGAAGACGCCGATGGCCAGCAGCACGATGGTCGCGCCCGGCGGCACGTCGTACTGGTACGAGGTGACGGTTCCGGCCAGGGTCACCGCCGTACCGATCGCCACGGCGAGGACGAACGTCACGGTGAAGCTGCGCGAGATCTGCTGCGCCGCCGCCACCGGCACCACCATCAGCGCGCTGACCAGCAGCAGCCCCACGACCCGCATCGCGACGGTCACCGTGACGGCGGCCGTGACCGCGACCAGCAGGTTGAGCGCCCGCACCGGCAGCCCGGTCACCCGGGCGAACTCCTCGTCCTGGCTGACCGCGAACAGCTGCCTGCGCAGTCCCATGGTGACCAGGACGACGAAGGCGGCCAGGATCACGATCGCCGTCACGTCCTCGGCGGAGACCGTGGACAGCGAGCCGAAGAGGTACGAGGAGAGATTGGCGTTGGAGCCGGTCGGCGCCAGGTTGATGAGCAGCACACCGCCCGCCATGCCGCCGTAGAACAGCATCGCCAGGGCGATGTCGCCGCGCGTCTTGCCGTACCAGCGGATCAGTTCCATGACGACGGAACCGGCGATGGCGACGACGGTGGCCGTCCAGACGGGGCTGGCCGAGAGCAGGAAGCCGAGGCCGACACCGGTCATGGCGACATGGCCGATGCCGTCGCCCATCAGCGACTGCCGGCGCTGCACCAGGTAGATGCCGATCGCGGGGGCGGTGATGCCGACCAGGACGGCGGCGATCAGGGCCCGCTGCATGAACGGGGTGCTGAAGATGTCCAGGAGTTCACTCATGTCAGCCCAGCAGTCCCGTCGGTACGCCGGACACGGCGGCGGGCGCCGTGTGCGGGTGGCAGTCTTCCTTGGTCAGGTGGTGGTCGTCGTGCCCCGGCAGGGACCCGGCGGAGGTCGGCGGCCCGTCGTGCACGACCAGTCCGTCGCGCAGGACGACGGTGCGGTCGATCAGGGGCTTCAGCGGGCCGAGCTCGTGCAGCACGAGCAGTACCGACGTACCGGCGGCGACCTGTTCGCGCAGGGTCGCCGCGAGGATCTCCTGGCTGGCCAGGTCGACGCCGGCCAGCGGCTCGTCCATGATCAGCAGCTCGGGCTCGGAGGCGAGCGCGCGGGCGATCAGCACCCGCTGGTGCTGTCCGCCGGACAGTGCGCTCACCGAGTCCCTGGCCCGGCTGCTCAGCCCGACCAGGCCGATGGCCCGCTCGACGGCCGCCTTGTCCGCCTTCGACAGCAGCCCCAGGCGGGCCCGCGAAAGCCGTCCCGACGACACCACCTCGCGTATCGTCGCCGGCACCCCGCCCGCAGCCGTCGTCCGCTGCGGCACGTAGCCGACCCGCGCCCACTGCCGGAACCGCTTCAGCGGCGTACCGAACAGTTCGACCGAGCCGCCGGTCAGCGGCACCTGGCCGATCACGGAACGTACGGCCGTGGACTTGCCGGAGCCGTTGGCCCCCAGCAGCGCGACGACCTCGCCGCGCCGCACGGTGAGGTCGATCCCGCGCAGCACGGGGCGTGAGCCGAGCGTCGCGGTGGCGGCGCTCAGGGAAATGACGGCGTCGTTGGGCACGGTGGGGGCCTCCGATGCTGCTGCGGGGTGAGAGGGGCTGCTCACTTGGCGCCGAGGGCCTTCTTCAGCGCCGCGAGGTTGGACTGCATGACCTCGATGTAGTCCGAGCCCTTGGACTTGTCCGTGATGCCTTCGAGGGGGTCCAGGACGTCCGTCTTGAGACCGGTGTCCTTGGCCAGGGTCGAAGCAGTCTTGTCACTGGCAAGTGTTTCGAAGAAGACGGTCGAGACCTTGTCCTCCTTGGCGATCTTCTGGAGCTGCTTGATCCGGGCGGGGCTGGGCTCCGACTCGGGGTCGACGCCGCTGATGCCCTCCTGCTCCAGGCCGTAGCGCTCGGCGAGGTAGCCGAAGGCGGAGTGGGTGGTGATGAAGGTCTTGGTGGCGGTGTTCTTCAGGCCGTCCTTGAACGCGGTGTTCAGGCCGTCCAGCTTGCCGACCAGGGCGGTGGTGTTCTTCTGGTACGTGGCCGCGTTGGCCGGGTCGGCCTTCTCCAGGGCCTTGCCGACGCCCTTGGCGACCTCGGCGTACTTCACCGGGTCCAGCCAGATGTGCGGGTCGGAGGCGCCGTCTGCGCCGTGGTCGTGCCCGTGGTCGTGGCCCTCGTGCCCGGCCTCCTCGCCCTTGTGCCCGGCTTCCTCGCCGTGCTCGTGGCCACCGGTCTCGGTGCCGTGCGCCTCCAGGGAGGTGAGGGTCGCCGCGTCGACGGTGGCCTTGGCACCGGACTGCTTGACGGCCTCGTCGACGGCCGGCTGGAGGCCCTTGAGGTAGACGATCAGGTCCGCGTCGGAGAGCTCCGCGGTCTGCTTGGGCTTGAGCTCCAGGTCGTGCGGTTCGACGCCCGGCTTGGTGAGGGGGGTGACGGCGACCTTGTCGCCGCCTATCTGCTCGGCCAGGTACTGCATCGGGTAGAACGACGCGATCACGTTCAGCTTGCCGCCGTCCCCGTTCTTCGCGTCGTCGGCTGCCGAGGCGCCGCCGCAGGCGGACAGGGTGACCAGGGAGAGGGAGACCGCGGCGGCGGTGGCGGTGGCGGGTATGAGGCGTCGTACGTTCATGACACTCATTTTCAACAAAAGTGGAAACGATTGTCAATAGTGGGGTTGTCTGCTCTGCACCGGTTACCGATTTGATCCGGGCCCCCCGCACGCCGGTAATCTGAAGGCTTCGCCGGGCCGCGCCGGGCCGTGGCCGTGCAGGGGGGCCATGCAGTGGGGCCGCGCGCACCGGCGGCTGAGTGAAATTTGAGAACGTACAGACCTTCGTCGTCGTAATGAAGAGAGCACCGTGGCCGCCGACAAGATCGACACCATCGTCAGCCTGAGCAAGCGCCGTGGCTTCGTTTTCCCGAGCAGTGAGATCTACGGCGGCTCCAAAGCTGCCTGGGACTACGGACCGCTGGGCGTAGAGCTCAAGGAGAACATCAAGCGTCAGTGGTGGCGGGCGATGGTCGTCGCGCGCGAGGACGTGGTCGGCATCGACTCGTCGGTCATCCTGGCCCCCGAGGTGTGGGTGGCGTCCGGTCACGTCGCGACCTTCTCCGACCCGCTCACCGAGTGCACCGCCTGCCACAAGCGGCACCGCGCCGACCACCTGATCGAGGCGTACGAGGCCAAGCACCACGGCCGCACCCCCGAGAACGGCCTGGCCGACGTCAACTGCCCCAACTGCGGCACCAAGGGCCAGTTCACCGAGCCCAAGCAGTTCTCCGGCATGCTGGAGACCCACCTCGGCCCGGCCCAGGACACCGCCTCCAAGGCGTACCTGCGCCCGGAGACCGCGCAGGGCATCTTCACCAACTTCGCCCAGGTGCAGCAGACCTCGCGCAAGAAGCCGCCGTTCGGCATCGCGCAGATGGGCAAGTCCTTCCGGAACGAGATCACTCCGGGCAACTTCATCTTCCGCACGCGCGAGTTCGAGCAGATGGAGATGGAGTTCTTCGTCAAGCCGGGCGAGGACGAGCAGTGGCAGGAATACTGGATGGAGCAGCGCTGGAACTGGTACCTGGACCTCGGCATCAACCCCGAGAACATCCGCTGGTACGACCACCCGGCCGAAAAGCTCTCGCACTATTCCAAGCGCACCGCCGACATCGAGTACCGCTTCAACTTCGGCGGCACCGAATTCTCCGAGCTCGAAGGCGTCGCCAACCGCACCGACTTCGACCTGAAGGCGCACTCCGCCGCCTCCGGCCATGACCTGGTCTACTTCGACCAGGAGGCCAACGAGCGCTGGACGCCGTACGTCATCGAGCCGGCGGCCGGTGTCAACCGCGCCATGCTCGCCTTCATGCTGGACGCCTACCGCGAGGACGAGGCGCCCAACGCCAAGGGCGTCATGGAGAAGCGCGTCGTGATGGGCCTCGACCCGCGCCTGGCGCCGGTCAAGGTCGCCGTCCTGCCGCTGTCCCGCAACCCGCAGCTCTCGCCGAAGGCCAAGGGCCTGGCCGCCGACCTGCGGAAGAACTGGAACATCGAGTTCGACGACGCGGGTGCCATCGGCCGCCGCTACCGCCGTCAGGACGAGATCGGCACCCCGTTCTGCGTGACCGTCGACTTCGACACCCTCGACGACAACGCGGTGACCGTGCGCGAGCGCGACACCATGAAGCAGGAGCGCGTCTCGCTGGACATGATCCAGGAGTACCTGGCGGTCCGGCTGATCGGCTGCTAGCAGCCCGGTCCCTTCCTGTTCTGTCTGTACGTCCGGGGCCCCCGGCCGCCTCTCAGCGAGGCGGCCGGGGGCTCCGGCGTGCCAGGGGTGTGCACAGGGCGGTGCACAGGACGGCCAGCGGCACCTCGGCGCACACCGCCATCGCGACGGCCTGCGCGAACTCAGGGCCGGGCGCCGAGGTGAGCAGGTCCGCCGTCGCGTCGGCCAGCAGGAGCAGTGCCGCACCGGCCGCCGGTATGCGCACCCCACCCGCCCCACGGGCCAGCCGCAGCCCCGCCGTGATCAGGCAGTACGCCTCCACGCCGTCGAGCAGCACCCAGGCGGCGGCCTCGGGCGGGGGCAGCGTCGCGGCGAGGAACCCCATCCAGGGCAGCAGGGCAAGACCGGCGCCGGTGAGCAGACGGCCGGTCAACAGGTGGGTGCGGACCGGGGAGTTCAGGACCGTGAGCGCCATGGCGGGCTGCCTTCCGGGGGAGGGTTCCCGGCCGTCGGGCGGTCCGGGGAACCCGCTTCTCCGGGCTCGTGATCCACACTCCCCGCCACGTCCTCGCAGGTCATTGCCACTGCTGTCCGTCTTGGGGTGGCACTGGTTGCACCCCGGGAGCGGTAACAGGGTGCATGGTGGCGGCGCTGTGCGTGGCTCTAGGCTCGGATCATGGAAGCCAGATCCGGATCATGAAGGTGCCGCCACGGCTGCGCCGTTCCCTGACGCGGCTGCGGCGCGACCTCGCCTTCCTCGCGTCCGGGGTGCCGCTCCACCTGCTGACGCCGCTGCTGTTCCTGTGGGCGGCCACACAGGCCGTCGGCGTCCTGGAGGCGTCGTCCGACGCGGCCCCGTTCGTCCTGCCCGTGCCGGTGCTCCTGCTCCTGGTCGCGGGCATCGGGCTCACCGACGGGCACCGGTGGCGCCACCGGGCACTGACCGGTGTCGTCATCCCCCGGCTCCGCTTCGCCGTCCTCGGACGGCAGTTGGCCTACAACTGGCTGGTCGCGCCCTGCCTGGGCGCCCTGGAACTGCTGGTGCTGCTGCTCGGCGCGGCGGGGACCGCGGCCACCACCGTCTACGCGTGGGAATTCGCGCTGATCCCCGACGGCTGGCGGACCGCCCACCCCGGCTACACCACGACCACCGCCTACGTCATGGCCGCGGGCATCGCCGCGCTCGCCGCGACCCCGCCGCTGGCCGCCGCCCTCGTACGGCTGGAACACCGGATCGCGCCCGCCCTGTTGCGCGACGAGCGCGACGAAACGCTGAAGCGGCGCGTCGAGGACCTCACCGAAAGCCGGGCCGGTGCCGTCGACGCCGCCGCCGCCGAACGGCGGCGCATCGAACGCGACCTGCACGACGGCGCCCAGCAGCGCCTGGTCTCCCTCGCCCTCAATCTGGGCATCGCAAAGATTGTTCTGGCCGATCTGTCCCCCGAAGCCCGACAGGTCATCGACGAGGCGCACCGGGAGGCCAAGGAAGCCATCGAGGAACTCAACGCACTGGTACGCGGTCTGCACCCGGCCGTACTCGACGAACTCGGCCTGGACGCAGCCCTGTCAGGACTGGCCGCACGGGCTCCCCTCCCGGTGAAGCTGCATGTCGAGATGGACGGAAGGGCCACCCCCGCGGTCGAGGGCGTCGCCTACTTCGTCGTCTCCGAGGCCCTCACCAACATCGCCAAGCACGCGCACGCCACCCGGGCGGAGGTGACCGTCACCCGGCTGGGAGCGATACTTCAGGTGGCGGTCGCCGACGACGGGGTGGGCGGCGCCGACCCGTCCGGCGGCACCGGCCTCAAGGGGCTGGCGCAGCGCGTGGGTTCGGTCGACGGCACCCTCCGGATGACCAGCCCGACCGGGGGACCGACCGTGATGAATGTGGAGCTGCCGTGCGTCGCGCCGTGATCGCCGAGGATTCCGTCCTGCTCAGGATCGGCGTGGTGAAGGTCCTGGAGATGGCCGGGTTCGAGGTCGTCGCCCAGGCCGGGGACGGCGAGGGGCTCCTCGCCGCGATGGCCGAGCACCGGCCGGACCTCGCCGTCGTCGACGTACGGATGCCGCCGACCTTCACCGACGAAGGGGTACGGGCCGCACTGCGGCTGCGCGAACGGTGGCCGGACACAGCGGTGCTGATGCTGTCGCAGTACGTCGAGGAGCGGTACGCCGCCGAACTCCTCGCCGCCCACACCAGCGGCATCGGCTACCTCCTCAAACAACGGGTCGCCGACGTCGAGGAGTTCATCGAGGTACTGCGCCGGGTCGCCGACGGCGGCACCGCACTGGACCCCCAGGTCGTCGCCCAGCTCCTGGTGCGCCGCCGGAGCGACCCCCTGGAGCGGCTCACCGCCCGCGAGCACGAGGTCCTGGCGCTGATGGCCGAAGGCCGTTCCAACGCGGGCATCGCCGGGCAGCTCGTTGTCAGCGAGAGCGCCGTCGCCAAACACATCAACAGCATTCTCGCCAAACTCGACCTCCCGCGCGCGGACGCCGACCACCGCCGGGTACTCGCCGTCCTGCGCTTTCTGGAGGGCGGCGCGTAGCGTCCTGGGCCGGCGGAAAACCCGGTGACCGGGGCCACGGGGCCGGGGTACCGTTCGTGGCATGTTCTTCCAGACGCCGATTTACGAGTGAGAGCGTGACGGGCCCCTCCCCAGGAGCGGCGACCGTCCCCCACCGACGAATCCGTAGATCACTTCTCAACACTTCCGGGAGAACCCGTGGCAAAGCGCAACAACCTCCTCGGCGTGGGCGGACAGCGCAAGAAGCTGTCCCGCGCCGAACAGCAGGAGAACGGCCCCCACCGCAACGCCGACCGCGAGAGCGCCGCCGACAAGAAGGCGGAACTGCTGCGCAAGATGCGCGAGCGGGCGGGCGGCGACTCGCAGGCCTGACGCAGGCCCGACTCGCAGGCCTGACCCAGGCCCGCGTGGCGTAGCTCACACGACGACCCAAGTGCGACCCAGCAGACAGGCAGGGCCCGGACCGCCGCGCGCGGTGCGGGCCCTGTCCGCTGTGCGCGGCGGGTCGCGGACGGCGGGTGGGCGACAATGAGGTAATGACCTCGCTCAACATCGGCCCCCATGTCGTGCAGCCACCCGTGGTGCTGGCGCCCATGGCAGGCATCACGAACGCGCCGTTCCGCACCCTCTGCCGTGAGTTCTCCGGCGGGAAGGGGCTGTTCGTGAGCGAGATGATCACGACCCGGGCGCTGGTGGAGCGCAACGAGAAGACCATGCACCTCATCCACTTCGACGCGCACGAGACGCCGCGCTCGATCCAGCTGTACGGGGTGGACCCGGTCACCGTCGGCAAGGCCGTCCGCATGATCGTGGACGAGGACCTGGCGGACCACATCGACCTCAACTTCGGCTGCCCGGTGCCGAAGGTGACGCGCAAGGGCGGCGGCAGCGCGCTGCCGTACAAGCGGCCGCTGCTGCGGGCGATCCTGCACGAGGCGGTGGGCAACGCCGGGGACCTGCCGGTCACCATGAAGATGCGCAAGGGCATCGACGACGACCACCTCACCTTCCTGGACGCCGGCCGCATCGCCGTCGACGAGGGCGTCACCTCCATCGCCCTGCACGGCAGGACGGCGGCCGAGCACTACGGCGGTACGGCCGACTGGGAGGCCATCGCACGCCTCAAGGAGCACGTACCGGAGATCCCGGTGCTCGGCAACGGCGACATCTGGTCGGCGGACGACGCGCTGCGGATGGTGCGCGAGACCGGCTGCGACGGGGTGGTCGTGGGGCGCGGCTGCCTGGGCAGGCCGTGGCTGTTCGCGGACCTGGTGGCGGCCTTCGAGGGCCGCCCGGAGCGGGTCGAGCCGACGCTGCGCGAGGTCGCGGCGGTCATGCGGCGGCACGCGGAGCTGCTGGGGGAGTGGATCGGTGACGAGGCACGCGGTGTCATCGACTTCCGCAAGCACGTGGCCTGGTACCTCAAGGGGTTCTCGGTGGGCTCGGAGATGCGCAAGAAGCTCGCGATCTCCTCTTCGCTGGCCGAAATGGACGCTCATATGAGCGAGCTGGACCTTGATCAGCCGTGGCCGGTGGGTGCGGACGGCCCTCGGGGTCGTACGTCCGGAAATGGCCGGGTTGTCCTGCCGGATGGCTGGCTGAAGGACCCGTACGACTGCGCGGGTATCAGCGCCGATGCCGAGCTGGACACATCCGGAGGGTGACCGTCCGAGTGCGGGCCGTCGATATTCGCCGCTGAGCGCGGGTCTGCATCCTGAGATCCGCGCTCACTTGTGAGCGTGATTCTCGCCACGCCTGATGATGTAGTTGCTCACATGAGCAGCAAATGAGGGATTGCACCTTTCCAAGGGGTGGCACTCGGTGCCACCCCTTCTTCGTTTCCCGGGTGAACCATTCCACTACGTTGCGTCGATGATCTGCGAAGGTCTATCAACGGAACGTAGTGCTGCGTATAAGTCTTGAACGTACTCATGGTTTTGCTCCGAAGTCCCCCCGGCTTTCGATCTGCTGGCGGACGGGTGGTTAAAGCCGTATGACGGTTAAGTGGACGTACCCAGACACCTTCGATCTGGGTATGTTCCTGGCCGTCAGGGCAGCCACCGCGTCTTCGAGGAGCCGAGACCCGTGTCGGAAAACAAAGAACCCCACGTACCGCAGTCGTCTTCGGCGCAGAAGTTCGTCTACGACTTCACCGAAGGCAACAGGGACCTCAAGGACCTGCTGGGCGGCAAGGGCGCCAACCTCGCCGAGATGACCAATCTCGGCCTGCCGGTGCCCCCCGGGTTCACCATCACCACCGAGGCCTGCAAGGTCTACCTCGACAGCGGTGAGGCCCCCAAGGAACTGCGCGACGAGGTGAGCGCCCACCTGGACGCCCTTGAGGCGAAGATGGGCAAGAAGCTCGGTCAGGCGAGCGACCCGCTGCTGGTCTCGGTCCGCTCGGGCGCGAAGTTCTCGATGCCCGGCATGATGGACACGGTCCTCAACATCGGTCTCTCCGACAAGTCGGTCACCGGGCTCGCCAAGCAGTCCGGCGGCGACGAGCGCTTCGCTTGGGACTCCTACCGGCGTCTCATCCAGATGTTCGGCAAGACCGTGCTGGGTGTGGACGGCGAGCTCTTCGAGGAGGCCCTCGAAGCGGCGAAGACGGCCAAGAAGGTCAAGGTCGACACCGACCTTGAGGCCGCCGACCTCAAGAAGCTGGTCAAGAGCTTCAAGAAGATCGTCTCGGACGCGTGCGGCAGGGACTTCCCGCAGGACCCGCGCGAGCAGATGGACCTCGCCATCAACGCGGTCTTCGACTCGTGGAACACCGACCGCGCCAAGCTCTACCGCCGCCAGGAGCGCATCCCCGGCGACCTGGGCACCGCGGTCAACGTCTGCTCCATGGTCTTCGGCAACCTCGGCCCCGACTCCGGCACCGGCGTCGCCTTCACCCGCGACCCCGCCTCGGGACACCAGGGCGTGTACGGCGACTACCTCCAGAACGCGCAGGGCGAGGACGTGGTGGCGGGCATCCGCAACACCGTCCCGCTCGCCGACCTGGAGTCGATCGACAAGACGTCGTACGACCAGCTCATGCAGATCATGGAGACGCTGGAGACCCACTACAAGGATCTCTGCGACATCGAGTTCACCATCGAGCGCGGCCAGCTGTGGATGCTCCAGACCCGCGTCGGCAAGCGCACCGCCGGTGCCGCCTTCCGCATCGCCACCCAGCTCGTCGACCAGGGCCTGATCGACGAGGCCGAGGCGCTCCAGCGCGTCAACGGCGCCCAGCTCGCGCAGCTGATGTTCCCGCGCTTCGACGAGGACGCGAAGACCCAGCTGCTCGGCCGGGGCATCGCCGCCTCGCCGGGCGCCGCGGTCGGCAAGGCGGTCTTCGACTCGTACACCGCCGTCAAGTGGTCGCGGTCCGGCGAGAAGGTCATCCTGATCCGCCGCGAGACCAACCCCGACGACCTGGACGGCATGATCGCCGCCGAGGGCATCCTGACCTCGCGCGGCGGCAAGACCTCGCACGCCGCCGTCGTCGCCCGGGGCATGGGCAAGACCTGTGTCTGCGGCGCCGAGGAGATCGAGGTCGACACCAAGCGCCGCCGCCTCACCGTCGGCGACACGGTCGTCGAGGAGGGCGACGTCGTCTCCATCGACGGCTCCTCCGGCAAGGTCTACCTCGGTGAGGTCCCCGTCGTCCCGTCCCCGGTCGTCGAGTACTTCGAGGGCCGGATGCACGCCGGCGCCGACGACGCCGACGAGCTGGTCGAGGCCGTCCACCGGATCATGGCGTACGCCGACCGCCGCCGTCGGCTGCGCGTACGGGCCAACGCCGACAACGCCGAGGACGCACTGCGCGCCCGCCGCTTCGGCGCCCAGGGCATCGGCCTGTGCCGCACCGAGCACATGTTCCTCGGCGAGCGCCGCTCGATGGTCGAGAAGCTGATCCTGGCGGACACCGACGACGAGCGCGAGGAAGCCCTCAAGGGCCTGCTGCCGCTCCAGAAGAAGGACTTCATAGAGCTCTTCGAGGCGATGGACGGCCTGCCGGTCACCGTCCGTCTCCTGGACCCGCCGCTCCACGAGTTCCTGCCCGACATCACCGAGCTGTCGGTGCGCGTCGCCCTCGCCGAGTCCCGCAAGGACGCCAACGAGAACGACCTGCGCCTGCTCCAGGCCGTGCACCGCCTGCACGAGCAGAACCCGATGCTCGGCCTGCGCGGCGTACGCCTGGGCCTGGTCATCCCCGGCCTGTTCACCATGCAGGTCCGCGCCATCGCCGAGGCAGCCGCCGCCCGCAAGAACGCCAAGGGCGACCCGCGTGCGGAGATCATGATTCCGCTCGTCGGCACGGTCCAGGAGCTGGAGATCGTCCGCGAGGAGGCCGAAGCGGTCATCGCCGAGGTCGAGGCGGCCCACGGCATAGACCTCAAGCTGGCGCTCGGCACCATGATCGAGCTGCCGCGTGCGGCCATCACGGCCGGTCAGATCGCCGAGGCCGCGGAGTTCTTCTCCTTCGGCACCAACGACCTGACCCAGACCGTCTGGGGCTTCTCCCGCGACGACGTGGAGGCGAGCTTCTTCACGGCGTACCTGGAGAAGGGCATCTTCGGCGTCTCCCCGTTCGAGACGATCGACAAGGACGGCGTCGGCTCGCTGGTGAAGCAGGCCGTCGAGGCCGGCCGCAAGACCCGCCCGGACCTCAAGCTGGGTGTCTGCGGCGAGCACGGCGGCGACCCGGAGTCCGTCCACTTCTTCCACGAGGTGGGCCTGGACTACGTCTCCTGCTCCCCGTTCCGTATTCCGGTCGCCCGGCTGGAAGCGGGCCGGGCCGCGGCCCAGGCGACGGGCAGCGACAGCCGCTGACCCACCGCGCGAGCGGCACCACCCCGTAAGACCACCGGATCCGCCCCCGGGACGTTGCAAGTCCCACCCTCACCCCCGGCGGCGGACCCGGGCCCATGACGAAGCGGCGGCACCCTGTGCGGGGGTGCCGCCGCTTCGGTGTGTACCCCTTTGCGCACGTGCCTCTTCCTGTGCGGTCCTGGGCGATTCTGGTGCGCACTCTTGTCGTCACGGTTCGGATACCGGTATAGACCACTGTGGATCGCTCGCGTCACCCCCCGCTCGTACGCCACGGACGTCCCCCAGGAGGACCCCCGCATGAGCAAGGAACCGCCGCCCCGCACCCGTGTCTCGCGCCGCACCCTCGTCACCGCCGTCGCGGTCGCCGGTGCCGCCACCGCGCTGCCGCTGCCCGCCCTCTCCGCGTACGCCGCCGAACCCGCTCCGCCGCTGCGCGAGCCCGCGAGGGCCGCCGACGGGACCAACGCCAGACCGGTCGTCGTCCCCGCCCTCCAGGAGTGGACCGGCGCCCGCGGTACGTACCGGATCGACGACGGCACCCGGGTCGTCGTCGAGGGCCGCGCCGACCGTCAACTCCTCTCCCTCGCCCGTACGTTGACCCAGGAGATCGCGGAAGTCACCGGCGTACGGATCGGCGCTCCCCGGCAGGGCGACGCCCGGCGCGGCGACATCGTCCTGCGCGTCGACCCGCGCGCCGCCCACCCGCAGGGCGGCGAGCGCTACACCCAGGAGGGATACGAACTCACCGCCACCGAAAGGGACCTGAGGATCGTCGCCCCCACCTACCGGGGCGCCTTCTACGGCACCCGCTCCCTCCTCCAGATACTCCTCCAGGACGACCGCCGCACCCGCGCCCCCGCCGGTACCGCCCGGGACTGGCCGAACTACCCGCTGCGCGGCTTCATGCTGGACGTCGCCCGCCGCTACTTCACCCCCGGCTTCCTCCGCGACTACCTGCGGATCATGGGCTGGTTCAAGCTCAACGACCTGCAACTGCACCTCAACGACAACGAGATCCAGGCCCCCGGCGGCGACTGGTCCAAGGCGTACGACGCCTTCCGCCTGCGCAGCGAGAAGAGCAGGTGGGACGGGCTCGCGGCGAAGGACGGTGCGTACGACCGCGCCGACTGGGACTCCTTCGAGGACACCGCCGCCGCGCACGCCGTCCAGCTCACCCCGGAGATCGACGCCCCCGCGCACTCCCGGTCCTTCGTGCGCTTCCGCCCCGACATCGGCCTCGGCGGGCCCAACAGCGACCACCTGGACCTGGGGAACCCGGACACGCTGACCTTCATGAAGGAGGTCTTCGACGAGTTCACCCCCTGGTTCCGCAGCCCCGAAGTGCACTACGGGGCCGACGAGTACACCGGCCCAGAGTCCCACTACCGCACCTACTTCAACTCCATGGCCGCCCATCTGCGCGAGAAGCTGAAGAAGCACCCGCGCGCGTGGGGCTCCCTGTCCCGGCTGACCACCGAGCCCGCCGCCTACGACAAGGACGTCACCGTCCACAGCTGGAACAACGGCTGGTACGGGCCGCAGGCCGCCAAGCGCGACGGCTTCACCGACCTCGTCAACACCAACGACGGGCTGCTCTACGTCGTCCCCTTCGCCACCTACTACCACCCCCTCGGCCTCGACGGCCGCTCCCTCTACGACAGCTGGGAGCCGCACGTCTTCCCCGGCGGCGAGAGCCTCGCGCCCTTCGACCCCGCCCTGCGCGGCGCCATGTCCGCCGTCTGGAACGACCTCGTGCACGCCACGTACACCGAGAAGGACGTGCACACCCTGATCGAGAAGACCTTCGGGGTGCTCGCCCAGAAGATGTGGAGCGGCGCGGCGGCCGGGGTTCCGTATACGGCCTTCACCGCGTCGATGCGGCGCGGGGCGCTCGGGCCCGGGCTGAAGGTGGTCGGACCGACGCTCGCCGAGCCCGATCAGATCTCCTTCGGCGCGGCTGCCTCGGCCTCTTCGTCCTCGTACGGTACGAAGCCGGCCGCCGCCACCGACGGCAGCCCGGTCACCCGCTGGAGCAGCCGCCCCGAGCGCTCGCCCTGGCTGACGGTGGACCTCGGGAAGGTGCGCGGGGTCGGCAGGGTGCGGCTCGACTGGGGGCAGGAGTACGGGCGTTCGTACGACATCGAGGTCTCGCGGGACGGGCACGGCTGGCGGACCGTGGCCGAGCGGCGCGGGCACCGGGCGCCGGGGCGCGACGAGCTCGCCTTCGACGCGGCCGAGGCCCGCTACGTACGGGTGCGCGGGCGGGAGGGCCGGGCCGCGCGCTACACCCTGTGGTCCGTGCAGGTCTTCGACGTGCCCGACCTGGCGCGCGGGCGGGCGACGGCCGCCTCGTCCGCCGAGGCCGCCCACCTGGGCGCGGCGCTGGCCACCGACGGTGACCCCGGGACGCGGTGGGCGTCGAAGTACACCGACGGGGAGTGGCTCTCGGTCGACCTGGGCGCGCCGCACCCGGTGCGGCGGATCCTGCTCGACTGGGAGGCCGCCGCGGGCAAGGACTACGACCTCCAGGTGTCCGGCGACGGCACCCAGTGGCGCACCGTCGCCGAGCGGCGTGGTCGGACCACCGCCGGGGAGGACGCCGTGGAGCTCGCGGAGCCGGTGGAAGCACGGCACATCCGGATGCAGGGGCGCAAGAGGCAGTCCGCCTACGGGTACTCGCTGTGGCGGTTCGAGGTCCGCCCGTAGCGTTCGTTGCCCCGCCCCGGCGTTCGGTTCTGTGCGGTTCCACCCGGCGCCAACCCACCTGCGCGAAGTGGCAGTTGAAAAGTGGACCTTCGCAGTACGGGCAGTGGACGGCGGGCGAAGCAGGAGAGGTGCGGGGCGCGCACCTCGGATCCCCACCCGTGGTACGCGCCCCTGCACCTCCGTCGGGCGGCCGGTGAGCCGGCCGTGCACACCGCCGTCAAGTGCGACGAAGCCCCCCACGGCCTTCGCCCCACCCTCTTGGTACCCGTTCGGCTCCGGTGCCCGACATGACAAAGCCTCTCGTTTCGGCCCAGCTGCCGCGAGGCGTTTCAACTCTGGCCGAAAGGCCGTGGTGACCGCGTGTGAGGGCGTGCATACTCGTCTGCGGGACGGTTGCGGATGCAACCTTCGGGCGAAGGTGGGGAGTTGGGCCGGTGGTGCTGCGTATCCACTTCACGGTGGAGGATCTCGCGCGGGTGCGGCTCGCCCCCCGGCCGGACGCCCTGTGGGAGACGGTCCTCAGCTTCCACCGGCTGCGCGACCGGCGCGGCGGCCGGGTGTACGGGCAGTGGCGCAAGGAGGCGCGGACCCGGCTCGGCGGCGGCGTCGGCCGGGACGCCAGGAGGACGCTCGCGTCCCTGGTGCCCGAGCGCGGCTACTTCCCCGACTTCCTCACCCCCGCGGAGGGCGTGGACGGCTGGGACGAGGGGCTTGAGGCCGTACGGGCCACCCCCGACAGCCGGGTGCACGGCGAAGTGGCCCTGCTGAAGGGCGAGGCGGCGCAGGCGCCGCGACTCGGCCCGCTGGTGGATGCCCTGGGCGACTATCACCGGGCGGCCGTCGCCCCGTACTGGACGCATCTGCACGCGCGCGTGGAGGCGGACCGGGCCGCCCGGGGGCGTGCCTTCCTCGACGGCGGTGCCGACGCGCTGCTGGCCTCCCTGCCGCCGGTGCTGCGCTGGCGCTCGCCCGTGCTGGAGGCGGACTACCCGGTGGAGCGCGAGGTGCACCTGCGGGGGCGCGGGCTGCGGCTCCAGCCGTCGTTCTTCTGTCAGGGGGCGCCGGTCATGCTGTACGACCCCGGGCTGCCGCCGGTGCTGGTCTATCCGGTGGCGCACACCCCGCCGCCCGCCCCCGCCACCGTCTCCAGCCCGTACCTCGGCCGGCTCGTCGGGCAGACCCGCTCGGTCGTGCTGCGCGCCATCGACCACGGCTGCACGACCAGCGAGCTCGCGGTGCGGGCCGGAGTGTCCCTCGCCTCCGCCAGCCAGCACGCGTGCGTGCTGAGGGAGGCGGGTCTTGTGGTGACACTCCGGCACGGCAGCGCCGTACTGCACTCGCTGACCCCGCTGGGCGCCGCCCTGCTCAGGGGCGGGGCGGCGGCCCCTGCGCCGCTGAGCTACGCGCGGAACGGGCCCGTCACCTCGTAGGTGATGCCGCCGGACGAACTGCCGCTGGTGCCGCGCTGGCTGGAGAAGTACAGGCGGCTGCCGTCGGGGGAGAAGGCGGGTCCGGTGATCTCCGAGCCGGACTGGCCGCCGATCCGCAGGAAGGGCGCCACCACGTCGTCCGGGGTGATCACGCAGATCTCCATGTTGCCGCCGTCCTCGGCGACGAACAGGTCGCCCGACGAGGTGCCGGTGACGTTGTCGACGCCGGTCAGCGGGGCGGAGCCGCCGGTGACCAGGGAGTCGTCGTAGACCAGGTCGAGGGTCTGCGCGGCGGCGTCGTAGCGCCACACCCGGTTGTCGCCCTTGGTGGTGAAGAAGCAGATGCCGCCCGCGTAGTAGCAGCCCTCGCCGCCGTTGAAGCGCTTGGCGCCGGAGACCTGGTCGCGGGTGGCCTTGGACGCGCCGGACGGGTCGGGGACCTTCGCCCAGGTGACGGGGCCGCTGGTGCCGGAGCCCATCTTGAGGACCTCCAGCTGGCCCGAGGCCAGGTTGCCCCAGCTGGTGGGCGTGAAGCGGTAGAAGCAGCCGTCGCTGACGTCCTCGGTCAGGTAGATCACCTTGCGGTCGGGGTCGGCGGCGGCCGCCTCGTGCTTGAAGCGGCCCATGGCGTCGCGGCGTTGGGCCGCCTTCACGCCCCACGGGTCACTCTCGTAGACGTACCCCCGGTCGACCTCCTCGCAGGACAGCCAGGTGTTCCACGGGGTCTTGCCGCCCGCGCAGTTCTGCCGGGTCGAGGAGAGGATCCGGTACGCGCCGGTGATCGCGCCGGTCGAGGAGAAGCGCACGGCGCCCGCGCCGCCGGACGGGTTGATCTCGGAGTTCGAGACGTATATCCAGCCCGTTCCGTCCGCGTAACAGGCCCCGCCGTCGGGGGCGTTGTGCCAGGTGTAGCCGGTGCCGGAGACCTTCTGGCCCGACCTGGCGATCACCCGGCTGCGGAAGCCGGCCGGCAGCTGGATGCCGTTGGCGTCGGCGCTGCCGAGCGCGCCGTAGGGGCCGGTGCCCGGCTGTGCCGGGTCGGCGTGGGCGGCGCCGCGCCACAGGGTGCCGCCGAAGGCGGTGACGGAGGTGGAGATGACGGCGGTGCGCAGGAAGGTACGACGTTCCATGAGTGCTCGCTCCATGGTTCCGGGGACGGGGAGGGGCTTCGATGCGGCTCTGGTGTGCCCCCGGAACCTAGGCGCGAGGGGTTGACGGTGTCTCAACTACCGGTGAAGACAAGGAGAATCAGTCGTCGATGCCGGACCTCTCCACGCCCGCCACGATCCACCGCTGGAAGAACAGGAACACCAGCAGCAACGGCAGGATGGAAACGGCCGCCGCGATGAACAGCTCGTGCAGCTTGACGGTCTGCGCGGTGTTCAGCGTGGACAGCGCGACCTGCACCGTCCACGACCGCTGGTCCTGGCCGATGACCAGTGGCCACAGGAAGGCGTTCCACGCGCCGATGAAGACGATCGTGCCGACCGCCGCGAACACCGCTCGCGAGTTCGGCACGACGATCCGCCAGTACGTACGCCAGTGGCCGAGCCCGTCGACGCGGGCCGCGTCCTCCAGCTCGCGGGGGAACCCCAGGAAGTACTGCCGGAAGACGAAGCACGCGAAGGCGGAGAACAGCGTCGGGATGATCAGTCCGCGCAGCGTGGAGATCCACCCCAGTGAGGACACCAGCACGAAGCTGGGCACGAAGGTGACGGCCGCCGGGACCATCAGCGTGCCCAGGATCGCGTAGAAGACCTTGTGGGCGTGCCGGTAGGGGATGCGGGCCAGCCCGTACCCGGCGAGCGAGGCGAGCAGCACGGTGCCGAGGGTGGTGGCGACGGCGATCAGCGAGGAGTTGAGCAGCGAGCGGGCGAAGGGGATCGCCGTGTCGTCGAAGAGCTCCCCGATGTTCCCCCACCGGAGGGCGGACGGGAAGAACGTCCACTCGGGGGAGGTGATCTCCGCATCGGTGGCCAGCCCGTTGCGCAGCAGCAGGTAGAAGGGGACCAGGAAGAGCAGCGCGAGCGCGACGAGCAGCACCACGCGCAGCGCCCGTCCCACCCGTACCAGAGCGTCGTCCATCGGGTCTCAGTCCTCCTTCCGGCCGAGGCCGAAGAAACGGGCCTGGAAGATCGTCACGACGGCGATGATCAGCGCCAGGATGATCGCGCCCGCACTGCCGAGCCCGAGGTTCTGCCCCTGGCCGAGCGCCGTGTAGTAGAGGTAGACGAGCGGCGGGCGGGCGTAGGGCGGATAGCCGCGCGAGTCGGAGAGCAGGTTGTAGAACTCGTCGAACGCCTGAAAGGCATTGATGACCAGGAGCAGGACGACCGCGACCGAGGTGGCGCGCAGCATCGGGAAGGTGATGTGGCGGAACACCTGCCAGCCGGGGCGGGCGCCGTCGACGGACGCGGCCTCGTACAGGGTGGGCGGGATGCGCTGGAGCCCGGCCAGGAAGAGGATCATGTAGAAACCGGCCTGGAGCCACAGCCGTACGGTCACGATGACCAGCCAGTACCAGGGCGGATCGGTGGTCGACAGCCAGGCGGTCTGGTCCGCGCCGAACCAGCCGAGCACCGTGTTCGCCAGCCCGAACCGCACCCCGTTGAAGATCGACATCTTCCAGATCAGGGCGGCGACGACGTACGAGCAGGCCGCCGGGAGGAAGAACACGGAGCGGAAGAATGCCTGCGCGAAGCGGAGCCGGTTGACCATCAGCGCCAGCGCCAGGGACAGCGCGTACGTCGCCGGCACGATGAACGCGGTGAACAGGACGAACGTGCCCAGGCTGCTGGTGAACGCGTCGTCGCGCAGCATCGCCGCGTAGTTGTCGAAGCCGACGAAGTCCGTCGGGGAGACGGTGTTGTGCGCGTCGAAGAAGCTGAGGTAGAGGCTCCACAGCAGCGGTACGTAGGTGAAGAGGCCGAGCCCGAGGGCGAAGGGGCCGACGAACACCCAGAACCAGAGGGTGCGGTTCTGGGTGCCGAAGATCTTGGACCGTCCTTTGGGTTCCGCCGTGGATCTCCGCCGGGCCCCCGGAGCCGTTCCCGTGCTCACTACGGCTTCTTCTTCACGCGCTGGAGTTCCTCGTTCGTCTTGCGCACGACCGTCTTCAGCTCGGTGTCCGGGTTGGCGCCGTCCTTGATGATGCGGCTCAGCGCGTCCTGGTACGCGGTCTGTGCGGCCGGGGTCCACAGCAGCGGCTGGGCGTAGCTGTTCTCGGTGGCGTACTTCACCGCGTCGGCGGCGGCACCCGACTTCAGCTTGTCCGCCTTCTTGGCGAGGGAGATACGGGCCGGGATGTGGAAGCCGTACGACAGGGCGAAGTCCGTCTGGAATTCGGCCTGTTCGATCCACAGCCACTTGACGTACTCCTTGGCGGCGGCCACCTGCTTGCTGCGCGCGCTGACCGCCGCCCCGTACGCCCCGATGACCACCGAAGGCTTTCCGCCCGCGCCGTCCTTCGGGAACTGCAGCACCCCGAAGTCGTCCCCGAGCGCCTTCTGCACGGCGGGCAGCGCCCACAGCCCCGACCACTGCATCGCGGTCAGCCCCTGGACGAACGCCGACGGGTCGGCCCAGTCGGTCGGCGCGCCGAGCAGCAGCGACTTGTCCGCGTACAGCTGCCGCAGCTTGCCGAGCGCGCGGGCGGCGGCCGGGTCGTCGAAGCCGACCTTGCCGTCCTCGGTGACCAGGGAGAGGCCCGCCGCGTAGAGCGGGGTGCCGCCCAGGGCGCCGACGCCGCCGTCGTTCCCGAGGAAGAGCCCCTTGGTCTTCTTGTCGCCGGACTCCGTCAACTCCTTCGCCGCGTCCACGAGTTCGTCGAGGGTGCGGGGCGGCTGGACGCCGGCCTTCTCCAGCATGCTCCTGCGGTAGAAGAGCAGCTGCATGTCGATGACCTGCGGCACGGCCCAGATCTTGCCGTCGAACGTCTTGGGGGCGAGCACGGCCGGATTGAAGTCGTCCTTGACACCGTCGAAGAGGTCGGTGAGGTCGGCGACCTGTCCGCCCCGGATCTGGTCCAGGCTCGGCCCGTTGACCTCGAAGACATCGGGGCCGGTCGCGGTGAGGAGGGCCGCGGCGGTCTGCTGGTCGTAGTTGCCGGGCCGCCACTGCACGGTGACCTTGGTCTTCTTGTACGCCGCCGCGTACCGCCGTACCGCCTGCTCGGTGCCCGACTCGCCGTACTGGTGGTACCACTGGGCGAGCCCCTCCCCGCCGGGGCCGTCCCCGCCGTCCGGGCCCGGGGTCGAACTGCCGCCGCCGCGACCGGTGTTGGAGCCGCACGCGGTGAGCGCGCCGGTCAGGGCGAGGCCGGAACCTGCGGCGAGGAGATTTCTGCGACTGATGGACATGCCTTGTTCCCCCACTGGTTGATCGACGGGACCGGGCCATGGTGAAGCCGGACGGCCCAACGATCAACCATGCGACGGGATTACGGCCAGGGTGTTGCGACGGCATGACCGTCTCCCGGCACCTTTGCCGTCAACGCTCCAGCAGGTCCTTCAGGGCTGTCAGGTGCGCCGTCCAGAACTGCTTCGCCGCCGCCACGGCTTCGGCGTCGGCGAGCTTGGTGTGGGCGAGGGCGACGACGGTGCGGTCCTCGCCCTTGGCGGTGACGCCGACCGAGAGGCGGCCCGAGATGCCCGCCCGGGGGTGGGTGTAGTCGGCGGTCAGGGACTTGCCGGGCCGGTGCGTACGGAGCGCGAAGTCGCCCCCTGGCAGCCAGCGGCGGCGTACCGCCTCGTCGGTGAAGGCCTCCAGGGCGGGGGCGGGAGCGGCGGCGACCGTACGGCTCGCACCTGCCTGCCAGTCGCCCGTGGAGGACTGGCCGGGCTTGCGGAGCCCGCGTTCCTGCTCGTACGCGACGGTGACGGACTGGGCGTACCAGCCGCCGACGCCGTGTTCCTCGACGAGGTGGCGGGCGATCTCGGTGTGGGTGCGGGTGGTGGCGTCCCAGGCGTCCAGTGCGGCGAACCAGGCGGGCCAGTCCTTGCCGGTCTCGGCGTACAGGGCCTCGCCGGAGAGCTTCTCGACGATGCTCCTGCCGGCGGGAGCCCGGCCTTCCGAGGCCCGGTCTTTCGAGGCCCGGTCTTCCGAGGGGACGCCGTTCGAATTCTTTGGCATTTTTCTTCCCGTGGGGCGATGAGTTTTCGGATCACCCCCGGTCTACATCTGTGAAAGGCGGCGGCAGTGGGGCCGCGCCGGACGAGAGAGACGAGAGACCACACCATGTCGCAGTACCAGCAGATGATCTTCGTGAACCTTCCCGTCAAGGACGTGGAGGCCTCCAGGAACTTCTTCGCCCGGCTGGGCTTCGCGCACAACAAGCAGTTCAGCGACGACAACACCGCCTCGATCGTCATCAGCGACACCATCGTCGTGATGCTGCTGAACGAGCCGCGCTTCAAGGAGTTCGTGCCCAAGGAGATCGCGGACACCTCGACCCGCGCCGAGGCGATCATCGCGCTGAGCGCCGAGAGCCGCGCCAAGGTCGACGAGCTGTGCGACGCGGCCCTCGCCGCCGGCGGTACGCACTCCAAGGACCCGCAGGACTACGGCACCATGTACGGCCGCTCCTTCCAGGACCTCGACGGGCACAACTGGGAGGTCATGTGGATGGACCCGTCGGTCGTCGAGGGCTGAGCCCTGCGCGTCACGCGTCGGTGCCCGTTTTCGGGTACGTGACGCCGGTGAGCTGCTCGGATGCCGCCCACAGCCGCTCACCGGCGATGTTGTTACGGGTCCAGGGCGCGCGCCACGACGGGGCGGGTGCGCCGCGCCAGCCCTGGAGGCGGGGGCCGGTGAAGGAGTCGGGGCGCACCTCGGCGGCGGTGGCCGCGTAGAGGGTGGGCAGTGCGCCCGCCTCCGCGCTCTGGGCCAGGAACCGGGTGGCCGTGTCGATGATTCCGGCGATCCGCCTGCGCCCCTCCATGTTCGGGCCCGCCGTCATCAGGTTGGTGTGCGCGTAGCCCGGGTGGGCTGCGGCGGCGAGCAGGTCCGAGGTGCCGTGCAGACGGCGGGCGAGCTCGTGCACGAAGAGGAGATTGGCCGACTTGGAGCGGGCGTACGCGATCCAGCGCTGATAGCGGTGCTCGCTGTTGAGATCGCCGATCTCGATGTTGGCCAGTGCGTGCAGTGAGCTGGACAGGCTGATCACGCGGGCGCGCGGGGTGGCGAGCAGGTGGGGGAGCAGGAGCCCGGTGAGGGCGAAGTGGCCCAGGTGGTTGACCCCGAACTGCGTCTCGAAACCGTCGACGGTGCGGCCACGGGGGAGGGCCATCACTCCGGCGTTGTTGATGAGGAGATCGAGGCGGGGCGAGTCGGCGGCGACGCCTGTGCCGTCGCTGGTGCCGGGCTTCGCGTACGACGTCGCGAACTCCCGTACAGACGACAGGTCCGCCAGGTCGAGCGGCCTGAACTCCACGTACGCGCCCGGGACTTCGCGCCGGACGTGTTCCTCCGCCGCCCTGCCCCGCCCCTCGTCGCGGCACGCGAGGATCACGTGCGCGCCGCGACGGGCGAGCTCCCGGGCCGTGACCAGACCGATGCCGCTGTTGGCGCCGGTGACGACCGCGGTGCGGCCGGTCTGGTCGGGGATGTCGCTCGCGTTCCAGCCGGTAGTCATGCGGCCAGCGTACGAGCCGGGAGGTGACCAGGGGCTACGCGGAGGCCCCGCCGTCGACGACCAGGTCCGTGCCGACGGAGGACGCGGCGTCGTCGGAGGCCAGGTAGAGCACGGCCGCCGCCACCTCGGAGGCGGTCGTGATCCGGCCGAGCGGCGATTCCGACTTCATCCGGACGGCCCGCTCGGCGTCCGTCTCGCCGGGCCGCAGCGACATGGCGGACTCCGAGGCGCCGGGGCTGACCGCGTTGATCCGGATGCCCTCGGCGATGTGGTCCAGGGCGGCACCCCTGGTCAGCGCGGACACGGCGGCCTTGGAGGTGAGGTAGCCGGTGACGTTCGGGATGCGGGTGTGGGCGCCGAGGTTGGAGGCGATGTTGACGATCACGCCCTTGGTGCCGGGGGCCGCACCGCCGTCCTCGCGGGGGTTCTGGGCGCGCATCTGGTGGACCTCGGCCCGCAGTGCGTTCAGGACCCCGGTGACGTTGATGTCGAGGAGGGTCTGCCAGTCCTCGGCGGGGAGGTCGGCGACCGGGGCGCCGCCCCGGAAGACCCCGGCGTTGTTCACCGCGATGTCGAGACGGCCGAACTTCTCGACGGTGTGCGCGACCAGTGCGGTGACGTCCTCGGCCCGTGTCACGTCGGCGGTGAACGCGGCGGCGGTGCCCCCGGCGGCCGCGATCAGCGCGACCGTCTCCTCGATCGGAGCCGCGGTGCGCCCGGCGACGACCACCCGGGCGCCCTCGGCGGCGAAGGCGAGCGCGATGCCCCGGCCGAGACCGGAACCGGCGCCGGTGACGAGCGCGGTACGGCCGGAGAAGCGGGCGCGGGTGGGGGTGGCGAAGGCGGTTGCGGTGGCGGTAGTCATGAGGAGGATTCCCGTCTCTCTATAAAGAACGATCGGTCAAATATCGATGCCGGAAAAACGGGACCCCGGCTACGGGTCCCGATGGTGGTGCGGTGATGTGACGGTGCGGTGATGTGGCGGCGCGGTGGTGCGGTCTCAGTCCAGCAGGGTCAGCGCCTGCTCGGCCGCGTCCCGCACCCTGGCCGGATCGCTGGATGCCTTGCCCGTCACCCGCATCCCTTGCAGGAGTACGAGCAGCAGCCGCGCCAGCGCACGCGGATCCCGCCCCTCCGGCAGCTCGCCCTGCGCCTGCGCCCGTACGAGCGCGGAGTGCAGCAGCGTCTCGATGTGGGTCCAGCTGTGGTCCACCCGGCGCGCCGCGTCGAGGTCGTGCGGCCCCAGCTCTGCGGCGGTGTTGGTGACGAAGCAGCCCTTGAGGCGCCACTCCTCGGAGCCCGCCTCGGCGGCGAAGCGGCGTACCACCGCGCGCACGGCCGGCAGTGCGGAGCCCGGCTGGGACAGTTCGTCCAGCAGGCGTGGATTGTTCGACTGGGCGTACCGGTCGAGGGCCTTCAGGTAGAGCTCGTGCTTGTTGCCGAAGGTGGCGTAGATGCTGGCGCGCCCGATGCCCAGCCGGTCCACGAGATCGGCCATCGAGGTCGCTTCGTAACCGCGCTGCCAGAACAGTTCGAGGGCTGACTGGAGTGCGGCATCGGGGTCGAATTCCTTGGTCCTGGCCACGAACGAGACCCTAGTCCAATCCAGAACGACCAGTCAAGAAAGACGGCAGTGTGCAGGCAGGGGTGGGGTAAACCGAACCCCCGACCGCCGTACTGGCACGGTCGATCCGAGGACCCCCGCCCGACAGCCTTGAGACATGAACACCGACACCGCCAAAGCCCCTCACCGCGCACCGGGCACCCCGCCCCGCGCCGCCCGACGCCGCTTCCCCGCCCCGAGGACGATCCTGCGCGAGCCGTTCCGCGCGGCCACCTGGCGCCGGGTCGCGTACCTCGTGCTCGCCCTGCCCACGGCCCTGCTCTGCATCCCGCTCGCCCTCGTCGGCGCACCGGTCGGCCGGATCCAGTTCTGGCTGGTCCGCAGGGTGCTGGGGGAGCCGCTGGGGGAGGAACCTGGCACCGAGGTGCGCGAGCGGTCCGGAGTGCTCGGCGTGGTCCACGCCCTGATCGCCGCACCCGTCGCGCTCGTCTCCGCCGTGTTCGTCCTCTTCTGCTGGTTCGTCGTCGCCATCAACCTCGGCTATCCGCTGCGCCCCGACAACGACCCCACCGACTCCTGGGGCGGCCCCACCATGGCCGGCGCGTGGGCGGTGCACGGGATCGCGGGCGGGCTGGGATTCCTGCTGCTGACGCCGTGGATCGCCAAGGGGTTCGCCGCGCTCCAGGTGCGGCTCGCGGCCGGGCTGCTGGGCCGGGACCGCACCGGTCTCGCGCGGACCGTCGCTCTCGCGCTCGCCGTGGCGGCGTTCTGCGGGCTGTTGTCCGTACCGATCATCCATCAGCTTTAGTGGCCACCATGCGCCGTCACGCCCCCGCCCTTCTGTACGCACTCCTCGCCCTGCCGCTCGCCCTGGCGGGCATGGGGCTGGTGCTCGCCGGGCTGCTCGCCGGAGGGGCCCTTTCCGTCACCGCGCTCGGGCCGTGGCTGCTCGCGCTGACCGTACGGGGCGCGGCCGGGCTGGGCGCCTTCCAGCGCCGCTTGGCGCGAGGACTGCTGGGAGTGGACGTCGAGACCCCCGTACAGCCGAAGCAGTCCGGGCTGCTCGGGTGGCGGCGGGCCGCGCTCGCCGACCGGGCCGGCTGGCGGGCCGTCGGCTGGGCCTTCGCCGCACCGCTGCTCGCGCTGCCCGTCCTGGCGGCAGCGGCCATGGGCTACGTCTTCGGGGTGCTCTACCTGCTGCACCCCTTCCTCCGGCACCTCAACTACGCCACGGAGTACGGCCCCGACGGCAGCGAGCGGCACGTCTCGCTCGAATTCTTCGGCGTGCAGATGGACACCTGGCCCCGCTGGGCGGCCGTCGTCGCACTCGGCGCGCTGCTGCTCGCCCTCGCCCCCTGGCTGGTCCGCCGGGCCCTCGTACCGTACGAGATCGTCCTGCGCGCACTGCTGGGTCCCGGCGCCGCCGACCGGCGCATCCGCACCCTGGAGGAGACCCGTGCGCAGGCCGTCGAGGACGCGGCGGCCACCCTCCGGCGGATCGAGCGCGACCTGCACGACGGGACGCAGGTCCGCCTCGTCGGCCTCGGCATGCACCTCACGATGATCCGCGAACTCGTCGCGGGCGGCGCGGAGAAGGAGCAGGTACTCGCTCTCGTCGAGACTGCCAGGGACAACGCCAAACAGGCCGTCGCCGACCTCCGCCACCTCGTCAAGGGCATCCACCCGCCCGTCCTGGACCAGGGCCTCGACGCCGCCCTCGCCACCCTGGCCGCGGATTCCCCGCTGTCCGTGACCGTGACGACGGACATCGGCGTGCGGCCGTCCCCGGCGCTGGAGTCCATCGCCTACTTCTGCACCGCCGAACTCCTCGCCAACGCCGCCAAACACAGCGGCGCGAGCGAGGTACGGGTGGAAGTGACGGGAGCGGAGGGTGAGTTGAGGCTGGTGGTACGGGACGACGGGCGCGGGGGAGCGGTGGTCGGCGCGGGCAGCGGGCTGAGCGGACTGCTGGGGCGGATCCGGGCGGTGGACGGGACGCTGGAGTGCGACAGTCCGCCCGGTGGGCCTACGGTGATCGCTGTCGTGCTGCCGTACGGCTAACCGCACCGTGAGAGGGAGTTCCCCGGCCCATGGATCCATCACCCGCCGCCGCACCGCCGCCAGGCGCACCGCGAGTGCCCCTGCGCGTCGTCATCGCCGAGGACTCCGCGCTGCTGCGCGACGGCCTCGTGCAACTGCTCGGCATGCGCGGTGTGGAGGTGGTCGCGGCGGTCGGTGACGCGGAGGGTCTGCTGGCGGCGGTGGACGAGCACCGTCCGGATGTGGCGGTGACCGACGTACGGATGCCGCCGACGCAGACCGACGAAGGGCTGCGGGCGGCCGTACGGCTGCGCAGGACCCGGCCCGAGGTCGGCGTGCTGATCTTCTCGCAGTACGTGGAGACGCGGTACGCGGCGGAATTGCTGGGCGGCGCAGGCGGTGGCGCCGGTGCAGGCGGCGGCCGGGGTGCCGCCGGCGTGGGCTATCTGCTGAAGGAGCGCGTCGTCGACATCGGCGAGTTCGTGGACGCGATCGGCCGCGTCGCGGCGGGCGGCACCGCGCTCGACCCGGAGGTGGTCGCCCAGCTCTTCGGCGCCAGCCGCCGGCGGTCGGCGCTGGACGGGCTGACCCCGCGCGAGCGCGAGGTGCTCGGCCTGATGGCACAGGGCTTGACGAACCAGTCGATCGCGGACCGGTTCGTGGTGACCGAGCGGGCGGTCGAGAAACACGTGGCGAACATCTTCGCCAAGCTGGGCCTCGCGGTGGAGGAGGGCGGCCACCGGAGGGTGCTGGCCGTCCTCAGGTACCTGGAGGGGTAGGAGGAAACCGGGCTGCCCCCGGGCACCTCCTTCCCCTCGTGCGGTTCCGGTCTCAGTCGACCGTCAGCTCGCCCATCGTGCTCCAGCCCGTCTGCCCCTCGATCGTCGTGCTGACGATCTCCGGCGTCCTGCGCAACAGCGGCCGCATGGTCTCCATGGCGGCACGGAAGTGGTCCGAGTCGACGTGCGCCGCCGCCGCGTCGTCCTGGAACGCCTCGACCAGGGTGTACGAGTCGGCGTCCTCGACACTGCGGGACCACTCGAACCACAGGTTGCCGGGCTCGGCGCGCGTCGCGGCGGTGAACGCCTCGACATGGTCCATCCACGAATCGGAGTACTCGGGCTTAACGGGGAACTTCACGACAATAAAGATCATCGACCCATTCTAGGGCGCCCGGTTAACCATCCTTCAGCCCTCCCTCAAGGCCGCCTTAAGGATCCGCTCGCACGCCTCTGACCAGCGATTTCGCGGGCATCGCTGCCCCTAGTCTGCCGCTTGTGACGATCGAGGCCACCCCACCGCCGACGGATGCCTATCCCGCCCTGACGGCATACCTGTCCCGCCCGGGCGCCACCCGGGCATCCCCGGCGGCTCCTGCCGCTCCCTTTGTTCCTTCTGCCCCCGCCGTACCTGCCGCTCCTGCGGTGACCCCCGTCGCAGGCGTCCCCTGGGGTGCCGGGTCCGCCGCAGCCGTGGCCGCCGTGCCGTCCGTGTCCGCACCCCCGCGCCTGACGCCCGGTACCGTCCGCACCGGCATCGTGGCCGGGCTCGGGGCCGTCTGTCTGCTGTGGGGCGTACAGGCCGTGCCGTCGTTCCGGCTCGATGTGCTGTTCGCGTCCGGGGCGCACCTGAGCGGGCTGCTCGCGGGCTACGGGGTGCTCGTCATGCTCTTCCTGATGGCGCGGGTGCCCGCCGTCGAGCACGGGGTCGGCGCGGACCGGCTCGCCCGCTGGCACGCGCTGGGCGGACGGTACGTACTGTCCCTGTGTGCGGGCCACGGACTGCTCGCCCTGTGCGGGTACGCCGCGCACAGCGGGACGGACCTGTTCACGGCCGGGGTGGAACTGCTCGGCTACGGAGGCATCCTCGCGGCCGTGCTCGGCACGCTGCTGCTGGCGGCGGTGGGCGTCACCTCGGCCCGTTCGGTGCGCCGCAGGGTCCGGCACGAGACCTGGCGGGCCGTACACCTGCTGACGTACCTCGGGGCCGGTCTCGGGTTCGCGCACCAGTTGGTCGGGCCCGACGTGGCGGGGCATCCGCTGGTGCTGTGGGTGTGGGCGATGATGCACGCGAGCGTGGCGGTGCTGCTGGTCTGGTACCGGGCGGTGGTGCCGGTGCGGCAGGCGTTGCGGCACAGCCTGCGGGTGCGTGAGGTGCGCGACGAGGCGCCCGGTGTGGTGTCGGTGGTGGTGCAGGGCATCGGGCTCGACGAACTGAGGGCCGAGCCGGGGCAGTTCTTCCGGTGGCGGTTCCTGCAACGCAGGGTGTGGCACACGGCGCTGCCGTTCTCGCTGTCCGCGCCCGTGAAGGACGACACCCTGCGGATCACGGTCAAGGCGGCCGGGGACCACACCCGGCGGCTGCGCAGGCTGCGGGTCGGCACCCGGGTCCTGGCCACCGGCCCCTTCGGCGCGATGACCGCCCACCGGCGCACCCGCCGCAAGGTGCTGCTGCTCGCGGGAGGCGTCGGGATCACCCCGATGCGGGCACTCTTCGAGACCCTGCCGGGCGGCCCTGGCGAACTGACCCTGCTCTACCGGGCCAACAACGCCGCCCAGCTGGTGCTCAGGGCGGAACTGGAGGAGATCGCCCGGGTCAGGGAGGCGGGGCTGCACTTCCTGCTCGGCGCCTCCGACGCGGCGTACGACCCCCTCGCCCCGCAGGCGCTGCGCGACCTGCTGCCCGACATCGCGGAGCACGACGTGTACCTGTGCGGGCCGCCGGGGATGGCGGTCGCGGCGACCGCGTCGCTGGTACGGGCGGGCGTGCCCGAGTCCCGTATCCACGCCGAGGTCTTCAGTTTCTAGCCCCCGCCTCCTCCTGCCGCTCCTTCACCCCTTCCGGAGAGCACACCCATGGCCCGCCACCGCAGACCCGTCCCCGTTCGTACCGCCGCCGTCGCAGGCCGGGCCCGTCGGCAGGTCGCCGCCGGGCTCTTCGGCGTGAGCGCGCTCGCCGCGACCTTCCTGGCCGTGGCCGTGGAACCGGCGGCTCCGCCCGCGCCCGACAGGGGTCCGGCCGTGACCGGTTCCGACGGTTCCGGCAGTTCCGATCTTGCTCAACTTTCCATCAAGTAAGTGGTCCAGGGCATCTGCGCTCCGTACTGTCGTGCTCATGCCTGATATATCGATCACCGCCGTCGTCCTCCTCTGTCTGGCGGCAGCCGTTGCCGGCTGGGTCGACGCGGTGGTCGGCGGCGGCGGACTGCTGCTCCTGCCCGCCCTGGTCATGGGGCTGCCGGGGTCCATGGCGAGCACGTTCGCGCTCGGTACGAACAAGGCGGTCGCGATCGTCGGCACCACGGGCGCGGCGATCACGTACGTCCGCAAGGCACCGATCGACGTGCGGATCGCGGTACGGATCGGGCTCGCCGCGCTCGCCGGGTCCATGGCGGGGGCGTTCTTCGCCGCCGGGATCAGCAACGAGGTCATGCGGCCCATGATCATGGTGGTCCTCGTGGGCGTCGGCACCTTCGTCATCTTCCGCCCGAACTTCGGCACCGCGCCCGCCACCGGCCCCGCCACCAAGCAGCGGATCCTCGCCGCGATCCTCCTCGCGGGCTGCGGAATCGGCTTCTACGACGGCCTGTTCGGGCCGGGCACCGGCACCTTCCTGGTGCTCGCGCTGACCGCGATCCTGCACTTCGACATGGTCACGGCTTCGGCGACGGCGAAGATCGTCAACGTGTGCACCAACGCCGGGGCGCTCGCGATGTTCGCCTATCAGGGCTACGTGCTGTGGCAACTCGCCCTGCTGATGGCGGTGTTCAACCTGGCGGGCGGCATGTTCGGGGCGCGCACCGCGCTCAAGAAGGGCAGCGGGTTCGTGCGGGTGGTGCTGCTGGTGGTGGTGTTCACGCTGGTGGCCAAGCTGGCGTACGACCAGTGGGTGGCGGTCTGAGACGGGGCCCGTCCCGGACCTGCTACCCGCGTGCGGTGACCGCCTTCACCCCCGTGAGGTGCCCGTACGCCACCACATTGCCCCGGTACCCCTGGCCCTCGACGAAGCCGCCGCCACAGGTGATCACCCGGAGTTCGGGGCGCAGGGCCTTCCCGTAGACCTTGCGGTCGGGGAACTCCTGGGCGTCGTACACCTCGATCGCGTCGATCGTGAAGACGGCGGTGCGGCCGTCCTTGCGCAGCACCTCGACCGTGTGGCCCTTGCGCAGCGAGCCGAGCCGGTAGAAGACGGCGGGACCGCTCGACGTATCGACGTGACCGGCGACGATCGCGGTGCCGGCGGTGCCGGGCGGGGTGCCGTCCCCGTACCAGCCGGCGATGTTGGGGTTGTCCTCGGGCGGTACGTCGAGACCGCCGCCGGCATCCAGACCGAGCCGCATCACGGGGGTGTCCACGCGGATCTGCGGGATGCGCAGCCGGACCGGGTCGGACGGCGGGAGCGGGGCGGGGGCGGGAGCGACGGCGGCGGGCCGTTCGCCGGTCCGGGTCCCCGTGCGGTCCGCGCGGCCGGGGGCGAACGCCTCGGCGGCGGTCGGCTGCGGCGGTGCCTTGCCGTCGGACACGCCCTCCTGCACGAGCCACAGCCCCGTCAGCGCGGCGATGGCGATCAGGGCGCACTGGGTGCGGAGCCTCGCGGAGTCGAACTTGGTGGAGTCGGGCCTGGTGAAGCCGGGCTTGGTGAAGTCGGGCCTGGCGGAGTCGGCGGGGCGGCGCGGGAATCCGTGCGGCGGAGTCACAGGCATTGGGGGCACTCCCACTGGTGCACTCGTGCGTACGGCCCGTGTCCCCGCCCGGGACTCATGGTGCGGGGCGGGGACACGGGGCGGCGGTTCAGCCGCGCTGCTGCGTCTCCCTCGCCCGGCGACGCAGCAGCAGCCAGCTGCCGCCCACGGCGGACGCGGCCAGTACGGCCGCTCCCGCCGCGATCTGGGGGGTGCCGGGGCCGGACGTACCGCCGCCGACACCGGTACGGACGTGCCCGGTGGGAGTGGAGGGGCTGCTGGTGTGCGAGGGGGAAGGGCCGGGCCAGTCGGAGTCCGACGACCCCGCCGTCACCCACAGCTCGCCCATCGCGGCCTTCACACCGTCGGCGCAGGAGACGCTGATGCCGTACTCGCCCTTGGCGGTGTGGGCGGGCACCGTGAACTTCCCCACCAGCACCTCCTTGTGGGTGGCGGTCTTCATGGGGAACTCGCCGAGGCCGAGCGAGCTGGCGTCACCGGCACCGGCCTGGTGGGGCCCGCACGCGGTGGTGTTGACGGTGACCTCCGTGCCGGGGGAGACGGTCTCCGGGTTGAACTCCAGCTGCCCGGTCTCGGCGTTCCCGGCGTTCTCGTCGTTCTCGGCGGGGGCGGGGGCGGGAGCCGCTGCGGTAGCCATCGCGTGATCCGCCACGTGACCCGCCGCGTGGGCGGCCGTCCCGCCGACCGCGAGTGCGGCGACCGCGACCGCGCCGGCCACCACGCCGCTGCGGGTCCGGACGCGGACACGGACGTCGGCGCGGCGGTGTCGGCGTCGGGCGGGTGGCTTGCGCATGGGGTCCTCCGGGGGCGTCCCGCTCGTACTCGTCGTACCTCTCCCTCCGAGATAAGCGGCGCCGGGCCCGGCGCGCCTGCCGAGACGGTGGCCTGTGGGCGGCCGTGAGCCACCCCGTCACCCGTACGCCAGCCTGTTCGGGCAGGTCAGCGGCGGTGACGGGGGATCAGCCCGCCGACCGGACCGAATGGGTGACGGGGCGGTCCGGGAGGGCCCGTGCGACCGGGCGGGCAAGAAACTTCCGGGCGCGCTTGACCTCAATCATGCTTGAGGTTGGAATCTTCTCGGCATGGACATCGCGAGCAACGCACCCGAGACCACCGCCACCGCCAACTCCCCTGCGGACAAGCCCGTTCGAGTCGCCGTCATCGTCGCCAGCAACCGCGAGGGCCGCTTCGCCCCGGTCATCTCGCAGTGGTTCCTCTCCCGGGCCGAGCAGTTCGGCGGGCTGGAGATCGACGTGGTGGACGTGGCGGACGTCGCCCTGCCGACCTCCCTCTCCTTCAACCCCTCCGATGCCGTCCGGGCCGAACTGGCGAAGACATCGGCCCAGTTGGCGGCCGCCGACGCCTTCGTCGTGATCACCCCCGAGTACAACCACTCCTACCCGGCCGGCCTCAAGAACCTCATCGACTGGTACAACGCCGAATGGCACGCCAAGCCCGTCGGCTTCGTCTCCTACGGCGGCCTCTCCGGCGGCCTGCGCGCGGTCGAGCACCTGCGCCAGGTCTTCGCCGAGCTGCACGCGGTGACCATCCGCGACACCGTCTCCTTCCACGGGCCGTGGGGCCAGTTCGACGAGGACGGCCGGCACACCGACCCCGACGCCTGCGAGACCGCCGCCAAGTCCCTGCTGGACAAGCTGACCTGGTGGGCCCAGGCCCTGCGCGAAGCCAAGACCGTCCGGCCCTTCGCGGCCTGACGCCCACGGCCCCACGGCCCCACGGCCCCGCCGACCTCGGCGGAGCCGGCAGGGCCGCCCTTCCCTTCCGCCCTTCCCTTCAGGTCTCCCTTCCGCCCTTCCCTTCCGCCGTCCCGACGACGAGAACCGGTACCCGCCATGTCCGCACTGCCCGGGCTGCTCCGCGTCCACCTCCGCCCGCACCGCCGTACGATCGCCCTGGTCGTGGCCCTTCAGCTCGCCCAGATCGCCGCGACCCTCTACCTCCCCACCCTCAACGCCGACATCATCAACCGCGGCGTCCTCACCGGTGACACCGGATACGTCCTGTCCTCCGGCGGCGTCATGCTCGGCGTCACCCTCCTCCAGATCCTGGCCTCCGCGACCGCCGTCTTCTTCGGGGCGCGGATCGCGATGGGAGTGGGGCGGGACCTGCGGCGTGCCGTGTTCTCGCGGGTACAGGACTTCTCGGTGCGGGAAGTGGGCCAGTTCGGGGCCTCCTCGCTGATCACCCGTACCACCAATGACGTCCAGCAGGTGCAGACGCTCACCGTGACGGGGCTGACCATGCTGGTCGCAGCCCCCCTGATGTGCGCCGGCGGGATCGTGATGGCGCTCAGCCAGGACGTACCCCTGGCACTGCTGATGCTGGTCTTCGTACCGCTGCTCGGCGGGGCGATCGGGCTCATCATGCGGCGGATGCCCGCGCTCTTCCGCGACATGCAGCAGCGCGTCGACGCCGTCAACCGGATGATGCGCGAGCAGATCACCGGCATCCGCGTCATCCGCGCCTTCGTCCGCGACCGCTACGAGCAGGAACGGTACGCCGACGCCAACGCCGACCTGATGCGGGTCTCGCTGCGCACCGGCCGGCTGATGGCACTGATGATGCCCGCCATCCTCCTCGTGTGGGAGCTGGCCACCATCGCCATCATCTGGGTCGGCGGCCAGCGCATCGACTCCGGCGGCTTCCAGGTCGGCTCGCTGATCGCCTTCCTCGGCTATCTGATGCAGATCCTGATGGCGGTGATGATGACCGCCTTCCTGATGATGCAGCTGCCGCGCGCCGAGGTCAGCGCCGAGCGCATCAGGGAGGTCCTCGACACCGAACCGAGCGTCGTACCGCCCGCCGCCCCCGTCACCCAGCTCTTCGGACGCGGCCAACTCACCGTCCGGGGCGCCCACTTCAGCTACCCCGGCGCCGAGGAACCCGTACTGCGCGACGTCTCGCTCACCGCGCGCCCCGGCCGTACCACCGCCGTCATCGGCTCCACCGGCAGCGGCAAGTCCACCCTGCTCCACCTCGTCCCGAGGCTCTTCGACGCCACCGGCGGACAGGTCCTGGTCGGGGGAGTGGACGTCACCGAGGTGGACCCGGCCCTGCTGGCCCGCACCGTCGCCCTCGTACCGCAGAAGCCCTACCTCTTCTCCGGCACCGTCGCCTCCAACCTGCGGTACGGAAACCCCGACGCGAGCGACGCCGAACTGTGGCACGCCCTCGACGTCGCCCAGGCCCGCGACTTCGTCGAAGCACTCGACGAAGGGCTGGCCGCCCCCGTCTCCCAGGGCGGCACCAACCTCTCCGGCGGGCAGCGCCAACGCCTCGCCATCGCAAGGGCGTTGGTGACCCGCCCCGGCATCTACCTCTTCGACGACTCCTTCTCCGCCCTCGACTACGCCACCGACGCGGCCCTGCGCGCCGCACTCGCCGAGGAGACCGCCGACGCCACCGTCGTCATCGTCGCCCAGCGCGTCTCCACCATCCGGGGCGCGGACAGCATCGTCGTCCTCGACGAGGGCCGGGTCGTCGGCACCGGCACCCACGACGCACTCATGCGGGACAACCAGACCTACCGGGAGATCGTCCTCTCCCAGCTGACCGAGGAGGAAGCGGCATGAGCACCACGACGGAGAAGGAGACGCACGACGGGGCCGGCGGCAGGGCGGTTCCCGCCCGGCAGGGGCCGCCCCCGCAGCGCGGCCCCGGCGCCGCGGCCGCCCCCGGCCTCGAACGCTCCCTCGACTTCCGCCGCTCCGGCCTGCGGCTGCTGCGCATGACCGCCCCCGAGAAGCACCTCCTGCTCGCCGTCCTCGCCTCCGGCATCCTCGCCGTCGCCCTCGCCGTCCTCTCCCCGAAGATCCTCGGCGACGCCACCGACCTGGTGGTGACCGGCGCGAGAAGCCCGAACGGCATCGACTTCGACGCCGTCGCCCGTGTCCTGCTGCTCGCCCTCGCCCTCACCGCCGGCGGCGCCGCCTTCACCTGGATCCAGTCCCGGATCGCCATGGTCGTCGTCCAGCGGCTCGCCTTCCGCCTGCGCGAACGCGCCGAGACCAAACTGGCCGCTCTGCCGCTCTCCTACTTCGACCGCCAGCCGCGCGGCGAACTCCTCTCCCGCACCACCAACGACATCGACAACGTCAGCCAGACCATGCAGCAGGCCTCCAGCCAGATGGTCCGCTCGCTGCTCACCCTCGTCGGCGTCCTCGCGATGATGTTCTGGATCTCCCCGCTGATGGCCCTGGTCACCCTGGCCACCGTGCCGCTCTCGCTGTACGGCGCGTACCTCATCGGCAAGCGCGCCCAGCCCGAGTTCGTCAAGCAGTGGGCCGTCACCGGGCGGCTCAACGGGCACATCGAGGAGATGTACAGCGGCCACTCCCTGGTGAAGGTCTTCGGCCGCAAGCAGGAGGCCGTCGACACCTTCGACAAGCACAACGAGGAGCTGTACGGGGCCAGTTTCCGCGCCCAGTTCATCTCCGGGATCATCCAGCCCGCGATGAGCTTCGTCGGCAACCTCAACTACGTCCTGATCGCCGTCGTCGGCGGCCTGCGGGTGGCCTCCGGATCGCTGACCATCGGCGAGATCCAGGCCTTCGTCCAGTACTCGTACGAGTTCAACGGCCCCATCACCCAGGTCGCCGCCATGGCCAACCTCCTTCAGTCCGGAGTGGCCTCCGCCGAGCGGGTCTTCGACCTCCTCGACGCGGAGGAGGAGCCCGCCCAGCCCCCGGCGGGCGACCGCCGCACCAAGGTCACAGGGCGGGTCGCCTTCGAGGACGTCTCCTTCCGCTACGAGCCGTCCAAACCCCTCATCGACGGCCTCACCCTGAACGTCGACCCCGGCCAGACCGTCGCCATCGTCGGCCCGACGGGCGCCGGAAAGACCACGCTGGTCAACCTCCTGATGCGGTTCTACGAGGTCACCGGCGGACGCATCACCCTCGACGGCACCGACATCGCCGCCCTGCCGAGGGAGGAGCTCCGGTCGGCGACCGGCATGGTCCTCCAGGACACCTGGCTGTTCGGCGGCACCATCGCCGACAACATCGCCTACGGGGTACCGGGCGAGGTGTCGCGGACACGGATCGTCGAGGCGGCCATGGCCACCTACGCGGACCGCTTCATCCGGACGCTGCCCGACGGGTACGACACCGTCATCGACGAGGAGGGCGGGAACCTCAGCGCGGGCGAGAAGCAGCTCATCACGATCGCCAGGGCCTTCCTCACGGAGCCGTCGATCCTCGTGCTCGACGAGGCGACGAGCTCCGTGGACACCCGGACCGAGGTGCTCATCCAGCGGGCGATGAACTCGCTGCGGCGGGGGCGGACGTCGTTCGTGATCGCGCACCGGCTGTCGACGATCCGGGACGCGGACGTGATCCTGGTGATGGAGGCGGGCCACATCGTCGAACAGGGCACCCACGAGACCCTCCTGAACACGGGCGGCGCGTACGCCAGCCTCTACGCCTCCCAATTCGCGACCACGGCGTAACCCGATGCCCCTCCCCGCTGTGCTGGATTCGCGGCTGCCGCCGCGCGGCCCCCGAAGCCGTTCGGCGGTGTCGCGCCTGCGGCGGGCTGGATGCCCCTCCCCACCCCTTCACCTAAACCGCTCCGCGGGGCCAGGGGTTCGTACGTGCGGGTGCGTCGTGGCTGGTCGCGCAGTTCCCCGCGCCCCTAAAGGGGCGCCTCCCCGCCGCCGCCCCCCTCGGCGGCGTTGCCGCCGCCGCCCCCGCCCCCCTTGGGCACCGGGGCCGCCCCCCGGGGGCGGGACGGGTGGGCAAGGGGGGCGGCCCCCCGACCCCGCTCGGACCCTCGCTCCCGCCCCACCTCCGCCATGGCCCCCGCCCAGCCCCTACCGCTCACCCACCCCCGCCTCCGGCAACCGCACCACCGCCACCGCACCCCCCTCATTGAAAAGCTCCACCGCACCCCCCACCGCCCTCGCCTGCCCAAAGGCGATCGTCAACCCCAGCCCCGTCCCGTGCCCCCGCTCCGCCGTCCCCGTCCGGAACCTCTGCGGACCCTCCTCCAGCAGCTCCCGCGGAAACCCCGGCCCGTGGTCGCGCACCACGATGCACGGCCCCTCCACCCGTACCTCCACCGGATCACCCCCGTGCCGCCGCGCGTTCACCACCAGATTGGTGACGATCCGCTCCAGCCGTCGTACGTCCGTGAGCACATACGTCTCCTCCGCCGCCACCGGCACCGACACCACCACCTCGCCCCCCAACCGCCCCACCGCGCCCGCCACAAACGCCCCCAACGGCTGCACCGCCAGTTCCGGTTCCTCCGTCCCCGAGTCCAGCCGTGCCACCTCCAGCAGGTCCTCCGTCAGCGTCCGCAGCGCCGTCACCCGGTCCCGTACCAGCTCGGTCGGCCGCCCCGGCGGCAGCAGTTCCGCCGCCGTCTGCAACCCCGTCAGCGGCGTCCGCAGCTCGTGCGCCACGTCCGCCGTGAACCGCTGTTCGGCCTCGATGCGCCGCTGGAGCGACGCCGCCATGGTGTTCACCGCGGCACCCAGCTCCGCCACCTCGTCCCCCGAACCCTCCGCACGCCCCGGCCTGCGCTCGATCCGCGCGTCCAGCTCCCCGCCGCTGATCCGGCGGGCCGTCGCCGCCGCCGTACGCAGCTCACGGCTCAGCCGCGACGCCAGCGCCGCCCCGCCGAGCGCGGCCAGCGCGACGACCAGGGCGCCCCACACGACCAGGTTCCGGTCCAGCTCGTGGATCTCGGCCCGCTGCGCGGTCAGCGGCAGCCGAACCGACAGCACGTGCTCGCCGATCGGGCGCGCCGCCCACACGGCCGGATCGTCCCCCGTCAGATCGAGGTAGGTGTTGCGGCCGCCCGCCTTCGCGTCGGCGGCCAGCGGCGCCGGAAGGACCGCGGAGTCGAGCGAGGACCCCGTGTCGGAGGGGTCGACGTGCCCGGTCAGCTCGTACAGCTGCCGTACGCGGTACAGCTCCGCGATCGCCGACTCGCGCGCCGTGTCGGACACCTGGGTGGTACGGGCCTGGTGGATCAGCCCGCCGATGGCGAGCGCGACCACCGCCGCCCCGAACGCCGGCAGCGCCGCGATCTTCCACCGGAGGCTGAGCCCGGCGAAGAAGCAGCGCACCCGCTCGACGGTACGGCGGATCACGGGGTGGGCTCCGGGCTGGTCGACCGGGGCGGCACCTGCGGTGCGACCGGCTTCGGGGTGCCGCCCCCGGTGTCCGGGCCGGTGTCCGACCCGCTGCTGTTCCCGTTCCCGTTCCCCTCTCCGTCTCCGTCGCCGGACTCGCCCCCGTCCTCCGTGCGGTAGTTCCGTACCTCGCTCACCGTGATCATCCGGTTCCCGTCCCACCGGTACCGGATCGACTGCTCGCCCCCGTCGGTCGAGGAACTCCGTACCACCAGGTCCGGCCCGACGGCCTCGATCACCGGCCGCAGCCCGCTGGTGTAGAGGATCGGCACGATCTTCCCCTCGCGCACCGTGTACACCGCCATCAGCACCCGCCCGCTCTCCAGGTCGACCGCACTGATCAGCTCGGGCTGCTTGTCGCTGGTCAGGTCGTGCAGCACCGCCGGGCGGACACCGGGCTTTCCCGGCTCGTCGACGACCCCGTACCGCGTGAGCCGCTTCATCCGGGGGTCGGCCCGCAGCACGGCCAGCTGGTCCATCGCGGCCAGCCCGCCCGGCGGAACGGCGGGCCCGTGCGCCAGGGGTTCGGGCGTGGGCAGCAGCTCGGGGTCGGTGACGGCGTCGGACGGCGAGGAGGACGTCGGCGACCAGGCGGGCCACAGCGTCTGCGGGACCGGCTGGGCACTGGCCGACGGTGCGGGCTCGCCCTTCCCCAGCCCCGAGGGGGCACCGCACCCGCTGAGCGCCCCGGCCGCCCCGACGGCCCCGGCCGTCACGAGCGCGACCACCACGCCCGGCCTGCGCGTGCTGCTACTCATGGATGCCGCCTGTGAGCCGGGGGGAAGAAGGAGGGAGGGGGAGTCTCCCTATGACCCTAAGTACTACACATCACGGCAACCAAGACATTCTGTAACAGCCACCCATCCACCCGCCGGCCCTCGCCCCGCCCCCCTCCGGATGTTCCTCCTCTCGAACACTCCACCGCCCTGCCCACCCGAACGGGTGTAACGGGTTTGGTAGTTGCACACCCCCAGTAGCAACCTGCCCTGCATGCACAGCTCCCACCTGAAGACCCTCGTCACCGCCGCAGCCCTGGCAGCCACCTTCTTCGCCCCCACCGGCGAGTCCCACGCAGCCGAATCCCGCGCCGCCGAGCCCCACTCCCCGGTGGCAGCCGCACCCGACTACGCCCAGTGGGTGGGCAGGACGCTGGTCCGGGACGGCGCTGAGCCCCCGGCCGGTCTCCCCGCCGACCGGCTCGTCCACGAGCGCGACCTCCCGAAGCCGTACCGGATCATCGCCCCCGGCTCCTTCGTGACGCAGGAGTACAGCCCCGACCGGCTGAACCTCTACGTCGACGACAACGGCACCATCACGCGCATCAACTTCGGCTGACCCGGCCGGCCCCCAGCTGTTCCGGACCGCCGCTCCCTCAGCCGTCCTTCCTCGCCGGCACCACCCCCGCCGTCCACCCCCCGTCCACGGCCAGCTCCGCCCCCGTCATGTAACCGGCCGCGTCGGACAGCAGGAAGGCCACCGCGGCGGCGATCTCCTCGGGCACTCCCACCCGGCCCATGGGGGCGCCGGGGTACTTGCCCTCGCCGACCTCGATGCCCACGTGCGCCGTCATATCGGTGTAGGTCATCCCGGGGTGCACCGAGTTCACGCGGATCCGTGCCCCGGCCAGTTCCACCGCCCCGATCTTGGACAGTCCGCGCACACCCCACTTGGACGCCCCGTACCCGGCGGTCCGTGCCATCCCCGTGAGTCCGGCGGCGGACGAGACGTTGACGATCGATCCGCCGCCGCCCTCGCGCATCACCGGCACCACCGTCCTCATCCCGAGGAACACCCCCACCAGGTTCACCTCGACGATCGCCCGGAACCGTTCGGCGCTCGCCTCGGCCAGCAGTTCCCCGCTGGATATCCCGGCGTTGTTGACCAGCCCGTCCAGCCGCCCGAACGCGTCGACCGCGAACCCGACGGCCTCCTCCCAGCTCTCCTCGCTCGTCACGTCGTGCGCCAGGAACCGCGCCGCCGCTTTCCCCAGCTCCCCGGCCAGCCGTGTCCCCTCCTCCTCGCGTACGTCACCGATGACGACCCGCCCGCCGCCCTCCACCACGGCCCGGGCCGCGGCCGCTCCCAGCCCCCGGGCACCCCCGGTGATCAGCACGACCTTGCCGTCCAGCCCGCCCGACGCCCCGCCCGCAACGGCCACTCGGCCCACCCGCCTCCCGCTCGTATGCCTAACCGGCATACCCGATCTGGACGGCGGTCAGTGTGTCAGCGCCCGGGTGCGTCTGCCAACGCCTCGGTCACACCCTTTTCCCGCTCACCGAGAAAGTGCGGATCGGGTTTGAGCACGGCGTCCAGCGCGGCCTTCGAGGCGGCGAACATCTCCCGGGCGCCGCCGTAGTACCAGGTCGCGTCGTGCACGTCGTCGACGCCGACCCCGAAGCCCTCGACCCCCGCCGCGTCGCAGAGGGCGACGGCCCGCCGTATGTGGAAGGCCTGGCTGATCAGTACCGCCCGGTCCACCCCGAAGATCTTCTTGGCCCGTACGCACGAGTCCCAGGTGTCGAACCCGGCGTAGTCGCTCACCACATGCCTGTCCGGCACCCCGTGGCGCACCAGGTACCCGCGCATCGCGTCCGGTTCGTCGTACTCCTCGCGCCCGTTGTCCCCGGTCACCAGCACCACGCGCACCTTGCCCGCCCGGTACAGCTCGGCCGCCGCGTCCAGCCGGCGTGCCAGGTAGGGGGTCGGCTCGCCGTTCCACAGGCCCGCGCCGAAGACGATCGCGACCTGGCTGTCGGGCGCCTCGGCCACCTCACCGACCCGCCCGCCGGTCGCCGCGTACGTCCAGGTCGAGGGCAGCAGCGCCAGCACGCACCCGGCCATCACCGCCTGCACCAGGCGCCGTCTGCCCCGCCGTCCCTCGGGCAGCCGGGGCCGCTTCACCTCGAAGCGCCAGAGCCGCATGTCGTTCCCCCCGTCGGCCGCGTACCGGCCTCCTGTGATCCCTTGCCCTTCCGACGCCCGGGGGGCCGGATAAGTTCCGGCCCCGGCGCGGACGGTCGGCCACGGGCCCCGCTCGGTCGATCAGGTGCAGGCGATCTTCTCCTGGTCGCAATGCCCGGGCACGGGGGTTCGAATGTGTGGTGCATGGCGCGGATTTCTCGGGGCACACGTCTGCCTGGAGGTTGATAATCATGGTTCCCCTGCTTCTGGTACTCCTGCTGATCCTGATCCTTTTCGGTGCGGGATTCGCGGTCAAAATTCTCTGGTGGATCGCCATCGCGGTACTCGTATTGTGGCTGCTCGGATTTGTGGCCCGGTCCGGTGGCAGCGGTGGCCGACGCGGACGTTGGTACCGCTGGTAGGTGAGGTGTAAAAGGAGCTGCGTAGCTGCGGCGTCGAGGTGCCGGTGGCCCGGGCGGAATTCCGTCCGGGCCACCGGCATGATGAATTCCGGCCGATTCGGGAATCCCCGAACCTCCCCGTGTAGCGGAGGGAAGCCGGGGCACTCGACCGGCGGTGGGGAATTCCGCTTGCCCGGCGGATGGGTTTCCACCGTTGCACATACCGTTCGCACGCCGAAGATGAAGGAGCCATTCATGAGCGAGAACATCTGGGGCTACCGGCCGACGACCGGCCACCGTTCCGGTCTCACCCTGGCCGGATTCAAGGTCGAGGCCACCGACGGAAGCATCGGCAAGGTCGACAAGTACTCCGACGAGGTCGGTTCCGCCTATCTGGTCGTCGACACCGGCGTCTGGATCTTCGGGAAGCACGTGCTGCTGCCGGCCGGCACCGTCGAGCGCATCGACGCCGCCGAGAAGAAGATCTATGTCGGTCTGACCAAGGACCAGATCAAGGACGCGCCCGAGTTCGACAAGGACAAGCACCTCGGTGACCCGGGCTACCACGAGCAGATCGGCGGCTACTACGGCAAGCACCGCCGCGTCTGAGAGACGCGTCCGAGAAAACGCGTCCGGGACACGCGTCCGAGGAACCAGCATCCGAGCGGTTCGCGGCAGCCCTGCGACGGGCAGCGCACCGGACCGCGCGGGGCCGGCCGGGACCACACCCGGCCGGCCCCGCAATTCGTTGGAGCCGTCGCACCCGCCGCCCGCATACTCCCCGCATGACGACCGACCAGAACGCCGCCCTGAGCGTCGGCGAGGACGACAAGGAACTGAGCGACCGGCTCGACAAGGAGCTCACCGCCTTCAACAGCGCGGCCACCGGCGCCTACGACGAGCGGGAACTGTCCGTACGCGTCACCGGCGACGACGGCGAACTGATCGGCGGCCTCACCGGCTGGACCTGGGGCGGCCTCGGCGTCGTGCACATGCTGTGGGTGCGCGAGGACGCCAGGCACGCGGGCTGGGGCGGCAGGCTGATGCGGGCGGCCGAGGCGGAGGCCCTGCGGCGCGGCTGCGACCGCATGACGGTCTCCTCCTTCACCTTCCAGGCGCCGGACTTCTACCGGGGGCTCGGGTACCGGGAGGTCGGCCGCCTGCCCGGCATCCCGGGCGGCAACGAGGACGTGTACTTCTTCAAGGAGCTCGCCGCGGACCGGGCGCCCGGCGCCGAGCGGCAGCCGTCACCCTCGCGCAATGCCGGCGCAACGTCGGACCGGGAGCATTCGGTGCATGACGCCTGAGTCGGCACTACCGCGAGAGCACGCGACCCTGCCCCTCGACAGCACCACCGAACTCCTCACCCGCATCACCTCCCAGCTCGCCGCCCAGCTCGGCCGGATCTCGCCGGACGGGCGCCGCCGGCTCGACGGCGGCCCCGGCATACCGCCCTCGCCCCTGCCCGCCGCCTGAGCTGCACACGGCGGGTGGGGGCCCACGGCGGGTGGGGACGGCTGTCAGTGGGTGCGGTTACGGTCAGTCCCATGGAAAGCACCGCATACGACACGGCCGCGACGCAGCGCTGGGACGCCGAGCCCGACAAACGGCCCGGCAGGACCGCGTTCCAGCGCGACCGCGCCCGGGTGCTGCACTCCGCCGCGCTGCGCAGACTGGCGGGCAAGACCCAGGTGGTGACGCCCGGTTCGCGTAGCCAGGTGTGGGACTCCAGCCCCCGCACCCGGCTCACCCACTCCCTGGAGTGCGCCCAGGTGGGCCGTGAGCTGGGCGCCGCCCTGGGCTGTGACCCCGACCTGGTCGAAGCAGCCTGCCTTTCCCACGACATGGGCCACCCGCCCTTCGGCCACAACGGCGAACAGGCGCTCAACGACTTCGCCAAGGACTGTGGCGGCTTCGAGGGCAACGCCCAGTCGCTGCGCCTGCTCACCCGCCTCGAACCCAAGCGGTTCGTCCCCAGCTCGGCCACCGGCGAACTGGTCAGCGTCGGCCTCAACCTCACCCGCGCCGCCCTGGACGCCGCCACCAAGTACCCCTGGGCGCGCGGCGGTCACCCCACCGAACCCGACTCGGTGAAGTTCGGGGTCTACGAGGACGACCTGCCCGTCTTCGAGTGGGTGCGCGAGGGCGCCCCCGAGCTCCGCAAGTGCTTCGAGGCCCAGGTCATGGACTGGTCCGACGACGTCGCCTACTCGGTGCACGACTTCGAGGACGGCCTGCACGCGGGCCACATCGACCCGAACTTCCTCCTCGCCGAACCCGAGCGGCAGGAGATCTACCGGGTCGCCCTCGGCCGTTACGTCCCCGAGGACACCGACCCCGCCGAACTGGCCGACGCCCTCGACCGGTTGACCGACCAGGAGTGGTGGCCGCACGGCTACGACGGCTCCGCCCTCGCCCAGGCCCGCCTCAAGGACGCGACCAGCCAGCTCATCGGCCGGTTCTGCCTGGCGGCCGAGACCGCGACCCGGGCCGCGTACGGCAGCGGACGGCTCACCAGGTACGGGGCGGAGCTGGTCGTGCCGCGCGAGGCCCGCAACGAGTGCGCGGTGCTCAAGGCCGTCGCCGACCGGTACGTCATGCAGCGCGACGAGCAGGAGAGGCTCCGCGCCGACCAGCGCATCGTGATCGCCGAACTGGCGGAGGCGCTGACGCTGCGGGCACCGGGGGAGGGGCTCGACCCGCAGTTCCGGGCCCTGTTCGACACGGCACCCGACGACCGCGCCCGCAAGCGCGTCCTGGTCGACCAGATCGCCGCCCTCACGGACTCCTCGGCCCGCTCCCTGCACGCACGCCTCACGGTGCGCCGCTGAGCACCCGGAGATCCCGGAGCACCCGGGCCACCCGAAGCCCCCGGGCCCCCGGGCCCCCGGCGGAGCGCCGCGCACTTGCCACCCGCGCGCAACGGCCGCAGAGGTTTCCCCCGCCGGACCTCCGCGGCCGCCGCCACCCCAGGGTCGTACCGATGTGGACGACCGGCGGGGCTTTCGTGCACAACGCAAAGGGAGCCACCCCTTCCGGTGAAGGGTGGCTACGCTCGTGAAAGCGCCGGGGAGGCGTGAACCGCGCGGCTGCGGAGGAGGAAGGGGCCGGCACGCGTGCTACGTATCCACTTCACCGCCGAAGACCTGCACCGGCTGCGGGTGGCCGCCCGCCCGGACCCGCTCTGGGAACTCGTCCACGCACTCCACCTCCTCCAGAACCGGCAGGCCGCACTCGTCTTCGACCCGTGGCGGCGCGAGGTGCAGTGCGCCCTCGCCCGCGAGGGCCTGACGTCCACGGTGGCCGCGCTGAACCGGCTGTGCCCGTGGGCCGCGTACTTCCCCGACTTCCTCACCCCCGGCCGGGGCACCCCCGACCTGGAGACCGGCCTCGACCAGGTGCTGTCGACCCCCAAGCAGCGGCTGGCGGCGGAACTGGGTCAGGTGTTCCCCGAGAGCGGACCGGCCCCCGCCCTCGCCCGCCGCCTCGCGGAGGGCGACCCACCGACGCTCGCCCGCCTGGGCGAGGCACTGCGCCGCGTCTACGCGGTCCTGGTCGCCCCCTACCTCGGCGAGATCCGGGCTGCGGTGGCGGCCGACCGGCCCGCCCGCGCGGAAGCCGCCCTGGAAGGCGGCGCGGACGGCCTCCTCGCCAGCTACCAGCCCGAACTGATCTGGCGGGAGGGCGGCCGGCTGCTCGAAGCGGAGTACCCGGTGGACCGCGAACTCACCCTGGACGGCCGCTCCCTGACCCTCATCCCCGCCTTCTTCTGCGTACGCCGCCCGGTCGCACTCGCCGACCCGCTGCTGCCACCGGTCCTGGTGCACCCGCTGACGCCGGAGCCCGGCTGGCTGGTGCGTTCGCGCGCCGCCAGGGACGGCACGGCCGCACTCCCGGTGGCCCAGCTGATAGGCCACACCAGAGCGGCGGTCCTGGACGTGCTCGACCGCCCGATGACCACCACCCAGCTCGGCTCGGCCCTGCGCCTGACCCTCTCCACGGCCAGCCGCCACGCCACCGTCCTGCGCGAGGCCGGCCTCGTCACCTCCCACCGCCGCGGCCCCACCGTCCTCCACCACCGCACCCCCCTGGGCGACGCCCTCCTCGACACCAACCCCCACCCCTGACCCCGCCCCGCACGTCGTACCGGGTGCCGCCGCCCTAAACCCCACCCCCCTCTTCCGTGTGGTCACCGGGTGCGGGACGCTCGCTGGGGACGCCGTACGGGCGAAGCTCGTGTGTACTGCGTCCGGGGACAGCGCGCCGGAGCAGCGCGAAAGCAGCACAGGGCACAGTGGTGGAGGCATCAAGTGGTCGACGCAGATCAGACGTTCGTGATCGTCGGCGGAGGGCTGGCCGGGGCGAAAGCGGCCGAAACCCTTCGCGCCGAGGGCTTCACCGGGCGGGTGATCCTGATCGGCGACGAACGCGACCACCCCTACGAACGGCCGCCCCTCTCCAAGGGCTTCCTCGCGGGCAAGGCCGACCGCGACAGCGTCTTCGTCCAGGAGACCGGCTGGTACGCCGCCAACGATGTCGAGCTGCACCTCGGCCAGCCCGTAGTGCACCTCGACCGCGAGGCCAAGACCGTCCGCCTCGGCGACAGCACCCTCATCCGCTACGACAAGCTCCTGCTGGCCACCGGCTCCGAGCCCCGCCGCCTGGACATCCCCGGCACCGGCCTCGCCGGGGTCCACCACCTGCGCCGCCTCGCCCACGCCGAGCGGCTGCGCGGGGTCCTCGCCACCCTCGGCCGCGACAACGGCCACCTGGTGATCGCCGGCGCGGGCTGGATCGGCCTGGAGATCGCCGCCGCCGCCCGCGGCTACGGCGCCGAGGTGACCATCGTCGAGGCCGAGCCCACCCCCCTGCACGCCGTCCTCGGCCCCGAACTCGGCCAGCTCTTCACCGACCTGCACGCCGAGCACGGCGTCCGCTTCCACTTCGGCGCCAGGCTCACCGAGATCGTCGGCCAGGACGGCATGGTGCTCGCCGCCCGCACCGACGACGGCGAGGAACACCCCGCCCACGACGTCCTCGCCGCCATCGGCGCCGCCCCGCGCACCGTCCTCGCCGAGTCCTCCGGACTCGCCCTCGTCGACCGTGCGCACGGCGGCGGCATCGCCGTCGACACCCACCTGCGCACCAGCGACCCCGACATCCACGCGGCCGGCGATGTCGCCGCCGTACCCCTGCACCTGCCGGGCTCGCCCCTGCACGGGCAGCGGCTGCGCGTGGAGCACTGGGCGAACGCCCTCAACGGCGGACCGGCGGCAGCCAGGGCGATGCTCGGGCGCGGGGCACCGTACGACCGCATCCCGTACTTCTTCTCCGACCAGTACGACCTCGGCCTGGAGTACGTGGGCTGGGCGCCGCCGGGGACCTACGACCAGGTGGTGGTGCGCGGCGACGCGGGCAAGCGGCAGTTCCTGGCCTTCTGGCTGAAGGACGGGCGGGTGCTGGCCGGGATGAACGTCAATGTGTGGGACGTCACCGACCACGTGAAGCGGCTCATCAGCAGCGGCGAACCCGTGGACCAGCACGCCCTGGCCGACCCCTCCGTACCCCTGGAGTCGCTGCTCACCTCCTGACCGGTGATCACCGGGAGCCCCTTGGACGCCGGACTGTCCGACCCTCCCCGTACACTTCACGCGTGGCAGGCAGGATCAATGACGACGACGTGAAGGCGGTCCGGGAGGCGCTCCCGATCGACGCCGTCGTGTCCGAATACCTTCAGCTCCGCAATGCGGGCGGCGGCAACCTCAAGGGCCTCTGCCCCTTCCACGACGAGAAGTCCCCGTCCTTCCAGGTCAGTCCGAGCAAGGGTCTCTTCCACTGCTTCGGCTGCCAGGAGGGCGGCGACACGATCGCCTTCGTGATGAAGATCGACCACCTCACCTTCGCGGAGACGGTCGAGCGCCTCGCCGCGCAGGCGGGCATCACCCTCAGGTACGAGGAGGGCGGCTACAACCCCTCCACCCAGCGCGGCGAGCGCACCCGCCTCGTCGAGGCGCACAAGGCGGCCGCCGACTACTACATCCAGCAGCTGGAGAGCCCGGAGGCCGAGATCGGCCGGAAGTTCCTCGCCGAGCGCGGCTTCGACCAGCAGGCCGCCGCCCACTTCGGCGTCGGCTACAGCCCGGCCGGCTGGGACCACCTCACCCGCTTCCTGCGCGGCAAGGGCTTCAGCGACAAGGAACTCATCACCTCCGGCCTCTCCCAGGACGGCCGCCGCGGTCCCATCGACCGCTTCCGGGGCCGTCTGATGTGGCCGATCCGCGACATCGGCGGCGAGGTCGTCGGCTTCGGCGCCCGCAAGCTCCGCGACGACGGCACCGACAACGGGCCCAAGTACCTCAACACCCCCGAGACCCCGATCTACAAGAAGTCCCAGGTCCTGTACGGGATCGACCTGGCCAAGAAGGAGATCGCCAAGACCAGCAGGGCGGTCGTCGTCGAGGGCTACACCGACGTCATGGCCTGCCACCTGGCCGGGGTCACGACGGCCATCGCGACCTGCGGCACCGCCTTCGGCAACGACCACATCAAGATCCTCCGCCGCCTCCTCATGGACAACGGCAGCGCCCGCGTGATCTTCACCTTCGACGGCGACGCGGCCGGCCAGAAGGCCGCGCTGCGCGCCTTCGAGGACGACCAGAAGTTCGCCGCCGAGACGTACATCGCGATCGCCCCCGACAACATGGACCCCTGCGACCTGCGCCTGGCCAAGGGCGACGAGGCGGTCGCCGACCTCACCCAGCCGCGCACCCCCCTCTTCGAGTTCGCGCTGCGCCAGATCATCGCGCGCTACGACCTGGAGACCCCGGCCGGCCGCGCGGCGGCCCTCGACGAGGCGGGCCCGGTCGTCGCCCGCATCAAGAACAGCGCCTCCCAGCACGAGGTCGCCGTCCAGCTCGCGGGCATGCTCGGCATCCTGGACACCCAGTTCGTGGTCAAGCGCATCGGGCAGCTCGCCCGCTGGGCCAAGGACAAGGGCGGCCGGGGCGGCCCGCAGCAGCAGCGCAGGCAGGGCGGCCAGGGTTACGAGGCCGCCGCGCCCGCCGCCCCCGTCGTCGCGGGCCCCGCCCTCAACCTCCGCAGCCCGGTCCACCGCACCGAGCGCGAACTCCTCAAGCTGGCCCTCCAGCGCCCGGACCTCGTCTCGCCCGCCTTCGACGCCTACGGCGCCGACGAGTTCACCGCCCCGCCGTACGCCGCCGTCCGGCAGACCATCGAGGACTCGGGCGGCGCGGAACTGGGCGCCCAGGCCCCCGCCGACTACCTCGCCCGGGTCCGCGAGTCCGCCGTCAACGACCAGGTCAGGGCCATGGTCACCGAGCTCGCCGTCGAAGCGATCCACGCCAAGTCGGTCGACGAGATCTACGCCGGGGTCCAGCTCGTCCAGGTCCGGCTGCGCGCCGTGGACCGCCGCATCCTGGAGGTCCAGGGCTCCCTGTCCCGCGCGGGCAGCCACGGCGACCCGGCCACCCTGGCCACCGTCCAGAACGAGCTGTGGGTCCTCCAGCAGTACGCCCAGTCGCTCCGCAACCACGGCGCGGCAGCCCTCTAAGCACTGCCGAGCGGAACGGCCGGCAGGCACTGCCGGTGCGCCACGGGGCACGTCCAGGGATCGTCCGGGTAACCACCCGGTCACGGACCGGACTCAAAAAGTCAACGCACGCCCCTCGCGGCGGCCATGTGTCGCACCCCACACTGGTTGCGGTGCCTGAGGCCCCGAACCGGCAGCGTTCACCCTGGAGGTCGCCCCCGTGCAGACCCAGACCCTGACCGATCCGGTCGCGGCCGTACCCGCACAGAGCCGCGCCGAGCACCACCCGGAAGCAGCCGCCGAGCCCGCCGAGGTCCCCGTGGACGAACCGGGCCAGGAACAACACCAGGACCGCGAACGGGAACAGGAGCGGGAGCAGGAGCAGGAACGCCCCGAGCCGCCCGAACGCCCCCTGCGTGCCGCCGAATCCGCCGGCCCCTCCTCCGACCTCTTCCGCCAGTACTTACGGGAGATCGGCCGCATCCCCCTGCTCACCGCCGCCGACGAGGTAGAACTCGCCCGCAGCGTCGAAGCCGGCCTCTTCGCCGAGGAGAAGCTCGCCGGCTCCACCGATCTGGACACCCAACTCGCCCTGGACCTCGACAAGCTGGTGGTACGCGGCCGGATGGCCAAGCGGCGTCTCATCGAGGCCAACCTGCGCCTGGTCGTCTCCGTGGCGAAACGGTACGTCGGGCGCGGCCTGACCATGCTCGACCTCGTCCAGGAGGGCAATCTCGGCCTGATCAGGGCCGTCGAGAAGTTCGACTACGCCCGCGGCTACAAGTTCTCGACGTATGCGACCTGGTGGATCCGCCAGGCCATGTCCCGGGCCCTCGCCGACCAGGCCCGCACCATCCGGGTCCCGGTCCACGTCGTGGAACTCATCAACCGCGTCGTCCGCGTCCAGCGCCGCATGCTCCAGGAACGCGGCTGCGAACCGACGGCGGACGAGGTCGCCGCCCAGCTCGACCTCACCCCCGAGCGCGTCGGCGAAGTCCTGCGCCTCGCCCAGGAACCCGTCTCCCTGCACGCCCCCGTGGGCGAGGAGGACGACGTCGCCCTGGGCGACCTGATCGAGGACGGCGACGCCACGTCCCCCGTGGAGTCCGCCGCCTTCCTGCTCCTGCGCGAACACCTGGAGGTGGTCCTCTCCACCCTCGGCGAGCGCGAACGCAAGGTCGTCCAGCTCCGCTACGGCCTGGCGGACGGCCGTCCGCGCACCCTGGAGGAGATCGGCCGCATCTTCGGCGTCACCCGCGAACGCATCCGCCAGATCGAGTCCAAGACCCTCAACAAACTCCGCGACCACGCCTTCGCGGACCAGCTGAGGGGCTACCTGGACTGAACTCCGGCCCCGCACACCGGAGTCCGGGCCACCGCTCCGCCCACCACTGCGCCTACTCCACCTCCACCACCGCCTGGGCGAACTGGGCCGCGTACAGCCGCGCGTACGCGCCCTCCGCCGCCAGCAGCTCCTCGTGCGTGCCCTGTTCGACGATCGACCCGTCCTCCATCACCAGGATCACGTCCGCGTCCCGGATCGTGGAGAGCCGGTGCGCGATCACGAAGGACGTGCGCCCGTGGGCGAGGCGTGCCATCGCCTTCTGGATCAGCACCTCGGTACGGGTGTCGACGGAGCTGGTCGCCTCGTCCAGGATCAGGATCACCGGGTCCGACAGGAACGCCCGCGCGATCGTGATCAGCTGCTTCTCGCCCGCGCTGACCCCTGCCCCGTCGTCCTCGATGACGGTGTCGTACCCGTCCGGCAGCGTCCGTACGAAGCGGTCGGCGTGGGCCGCCCGGGCCGCGGCCTCCACCGCCTCCCGGCCGACCTCGCCGCTCGCCCCGTACGCGATGTTGTCCGCGATCGTCCCGCCGAACAGCCAGGTGTCCTGGAGGACCATGCCGACCCCGGCACGCAGCTCCTCCCGCGACATCTTCGCGATGTCCGCGCCGTCCACGGTGATCCGCCCACCGGTGACCTCGTAGAACCGCATCAGGAGGTTGACCAGCGTGGTCTTCCCGGCACCCGTCGGGCCGACGATCGCGACCGTCTGCGCGGGGGAGACCCGCAGCGACAGGTCCTCGATCAGCGGCTTGTCCGCCTCGTAGCGGAAGGAGACGTTCTCGAACTCCACCGCGCCGCGCGGCACGTCGGGGTCCGTCACCGGCAGCTCCGCCGTCGCCGCGTCCGGTTCCTGCTCCTGGGCGTCCAGCAGCTCGAAGACCCGCTCCGCCGACGCCACCGCCGACTGGACCAGGTTCGCCATCGAAGCGATCTGCGTCAGCGGCATCGAGAACTGCCGCGAGTACTGGATGAAGGCCTGGACGTCACCGATGGACAGGGCGCCCGAGGCGACCCGCAGACCGCCCACCACCGCGACCAGGACGTAGCTCAGGTTGGACACGCACATCATCAGCGGCTGCATGATGCCGCTGTTGAACTGGGCCTTGAAACTCGCCTCGTAGAGCTGGTCGTTCTGCTCCTTGAAGGCCGCCGCCGACTCGTCCTGCCGGCCGAAGACCTTCACCAGCGAATGGCCGGTGTACATCTCCTCGATGTGCGCGTTGAGCGTGCCCGTCGTCTTCCACTGCGCCACGAACTGCGGCTGCGACCGCTTGCCGACCTTCGCCGCCACCACCACCGACAAGGGCACCGTGACCAGCGCGACCACCGCGAGCAGCGGCGAGATCCAGAACATGACGATCAGGACGCCCACCACGGTCAGCACCGAGTTGATGAGCTGGCCCATGGTCTGCTGCATGGTCTGGCCGATGTTGTCGATGTCGTTGGTCGTCCTGGAGAGCACCTCACCGCGCTTGGCCCGGTCGAAGTACGACAGCGGCAGGCGCGACAGCTTCGCCTGTACGTCCTGGCGCATCCGGTACACCGTGCGGTTGACCGCCAGGTTCACCAGCCGCGTCGAGACGAGCATCAGGAGCCCGGCCCCGACGTACACCACGAGCACGATCAGCAGGACCTCGCCGACCGCCCCGAAGTCGATGCCCCGGCCCGGGGTGAAGTCGACCCCGGTGAGCATGTCGGCGAACCCGCCCCGGCCGTCCTGCCGCAGGCCCTCGATGGCCTGCGCCTTCGTCGTGCCCGGCTCCATGGTCCGGCCGATTATCCCGCCGAACAGCAGGTCGGTCGCCGAGCCGAGGATCTTCGGTCCTATCACCGACAGCGCGACGCTTCCGACGAGCGCCACGAACATCACCCACAACACGGCCTTCTCCGGCGCGAGTTGCCGCACCAGCCGCTTCGCCGACCCCTTGAAGTCCGTCGACTTCTCGACCGGGGGTCCCATCATCCGTCCACCGGGCCCGCTCATGCCGCCTCAGCCTCCGTCAGCTGGGAGAGCACGATCTCCCGGTAGGTCTCGTTGGTGTCCATCAGCTCGTGGTGCCGGCCGGTGCCCACGACCCGGCCCTCGTCGAGGACGACGATCCGGTCGGCGTCCCTGATCGTCGACACCCGCTGGGCGACGATCAGTACGGTCGCCTCGGCCGTCTCCCGCCCCAGCGCCGCCCGCAGGGCCGCGTCCGTCGCGTAGTCCAGGGCGGAGAAGGAGTCGTCGAAGAGGTAGATCTCCGGGCGCTGGACCAGGGTCCGCGCGATCGACAGGCGCTGGCGCTGGCCGCCGGACACGTTCGTGCCGCCCTGCGAGATCGGGGCGTCGAGCCCGCCCTCCAGGAGCTCCACGAAGTCCTTGGCCTGCGCAGTGTCCAGCGCGTGCCACAGCTCCTCGTCCGTGGCGTCCGGATTTCCGTATCGCAAATTGCTCGCGACCGTCCCCGAGAAGAGGTACGGCTTCTGCGGGACGAGCGAGACCGTCTTGGCGAGCAGCACCGGATCCAGGGTGCGTACGTCGACCCCGTCGACCAGCACCTCGCCGCCGGTCGCGTCGAACAGCCGGGGCACCAGCCCCAGCAGCGTCGACTTGCCGCTGCCCGTGGAGCCGATGATCGCCGTCGTCTCGCCCGGCCTGGCCTCGATCACGATGTCCTTGAGCACCGACTCCTCGGCGCCCGGGTAGCTGAACTCGACGTTGCGCAGCTCCAGTTGGCCGTGCCTGCGCAGCTCGGTGACCGGCGCCACCGGCGGCACCACACTGGAGTGCGTACCGAGCACCTCCTCGATCCGCTCGGCACACACCTCCGCGCGCGGCACCATCATGAACATGAAGGTGGCCATCATCACGGACATCACGATCTGCATCAGATACGCCAGGAACGCGGTCAGCGCCCCGATCTCCATGCCCCCGCTGTCGATCCGGTGCGCCCCGAACCAGACCACCGCCACGCTCGACACGTTCACGACCGTCATCACGATCGGGAACATCAGCGCCATCAGCCGGCCGGTGGCCAGGGACACCTCGGTGAGGTCCTCGTTGGCCTTCCGGAAGCGGCCCTTCTCGTAGTCGTCCTTCACGAACGCCCGGATGACCCGGTTGCCGGTGATCTGCTCGCGCAGCACCCGGTTCACGTTGTCCAGCCGCTCCTGCATCGACCGGAACAGCGGACGCATCCTCCGTACGATCAGCGAGACGGCGATGCCGAGCACCGGCACCACCGCGAGCAGCACCGCCGACAGCGGCACGTCCTGGCCGAGCGCCATGACGATGCCGCCGACGCACATGATGGGCGCGGCCACCACCAGCGTGAAGCTCATCAGCACCAGCATCTGGACCTGCTGGACGTCATTGGTCGTACGGGTGATCAGCGACGGCGCCCCGAACTGCCCGACCTCCCGCGCGGAGAAGCTCTGCACCCGCTCGAAGACGGCGGCCCGGATGTCCCGCCCGAGGGCGGCGGCCGTCCGCGCACCGTAGAAGACAGCCCCGATGTTGCAGACCACCTGGACGAGACTGACGCCGATCATGATCGCGCCGAATTCCAGGATGTAACCCGTGTCCCCCTTCACGACACCGTTGTCGATGATGTCGGCGTTGAGGGTGGGCAGATAGAGGGAGGCGCTCGTCTGCAGCAGTTGCAGCAGCACCAGCAGTGCCATGGGTTTCTTGTACGGGCCGAGATGGGCCCGCAGCAGCTTCAGGAGCACGCGCAGTCTTTCGTCGGGCGGCGGCGGTTGTCGCGGCGGTGGTCGCTCGGGACAGGGATCGGCCCCCATCCTCCGTCAACCGCCGCGCCCGCGCCCAAGGGATTTCCCCAAACCCGGGTCAAGACCGGACCGGCCCCCGGCCTAGTGAACCGGACCGAAAGCCTCCGGGTGGATCTGGTCCCGGGCCGCCGTGTACTGCTGCCGCAGCGCCTTGCCCACGGGCAGGTCGTCGCCCGGCTCCAGCACCTGCGCCACCGCACCCTGCCAGGCCGGCGGGGTGTGCGGGGCGAGCGTGCCCTGCGCCACCCCGAGCGCCCACGCCGCCTGCCGGGCCGCGCCCAGTGCCGCGTACTGCGCGGGCTGGGGGACGACCACCTGGGTGCCGAGCAGCATCGGCGCCATCGCCTGTACGGCGGGCAGTTCGGCCGCCGCCCCCAGCAGGAACACCCGCCGCACCTGCACCCCGCGCGAACGCAGCACGTCCATCGCGTCGGCCAGCGAGCAGAGCATCCCCTCGAAGGCGGCGCGCGCCAGGTGCTCCGGCTTCATCGACTCCCGCCGCAGCCCGAACAGCGTGCCCGCGGTGTGCGGCAGCCACGGGGTGCGCTCACCCTCCAGGTACGGCAGCAGTACGAGACCGGAGGCGCCCGGCGTCGACTTCAGCGCCAGCGCGGACAGCTCCTCCAGGCTCTCCACGCCCAGCATCTCGGCGGTGCCGCGCAGCGCCCGTACCGCGTTGGAGGTGTGCACCACGGGAAGGTGCATGCCGGTCGCGTCGGCGAACGAGGTGATCATCCCGCTGGAGTCGGCGAGCGCCTCGTGGTGCACCGCCGTCACGGACCCCGAGGCCCCCAGCGAGACCACCGCGTCCCCGACCCCGACGCCGAGCCCGAAGGCGGCGGCCATCGTCTCGCCCGTACCGGCCGAGATCAGCAGCCCCTCCGGAGTCGTCCCCGCACTGTCGGAAGGACCGAGCACCTGCGGCAGCGCGGCCTGGTGCCCGAGCGCCAGCTCCACCAGGTCCGGCCGGTACGCACCCGTGGCCGCCGACCAGTACCCGGTCGCGGACGCGGCACCCCGGTCGGTGGTCTGCTGCGCGGGCCGGCCGAGCAACTGCCAGACCAGCCAGTCGTGCGGCTGCATCACGGCGGCGATCCGCTGCGCGTTCTGCGGCTCGTGCCGCCGCAGCCAGGCCAGCTTCGCCACCGGCAACGGCGCCGTCGGCACCGCCCCGACCGCCTCGGCCCACGCCTGCTTCCCGCCGAGCGCCTCCACCAGATCGGCCGCGGCGACCTGCGCCCGCTTGTCGTTGCCGAGCAGCGCCGCCCGCACCGGACTGCCCGCCTGGTCCAGGGTGACCAGAGTGTGCTGCTGCGCGGCCACCCCGATCGCCTGGACGTCGTCCAGCAGCCCGTCCGCCGCGGCCTCGCCCAGCGAGAGCAGCCATGCCTGCGGATCCGCCTCGGTGGCCTTCTCCTCGACCGGATGAGGGGCGTACCCCTCGCGCAGTACCGCGCCCGTGTCCGTGTCGCAGACCACGACGTGTGTGAAACCGGAGGAACTGTCCAACCCCGCGACTATGCCCATGGACACGATTCTGCCGCACTCCACCGGGGCGGAATGCGGCAGCCGTGACCGTGCCTGTTCCTTCGGAGGGGAAGCGGCTCAGGTGTTACTGGTCCCCCAGTCGTCCTCACCGCTCTGCCCGCGTTCCCTGAGCGAGCGCACCCGCTGGGCCACCGAGTCGGGAACCCGGCCGCCCATCTCCCCGACCTTGTCGGTGACGGTGTGCATCGCCCGGCCCGCGAACTCGCGGCCGGTCTGCGCCGCCGACTCCGCGGTGTTCCGCACGGCCGGGTTCTGCGCGATCCGCCGGGCGGACTTCCTGATCTGCTCGTACCGCTCGCGCCCGGCCCGGGTGCCGAGCACGTATCCGAGGGCCAGTCCGGCGACGAACGTGAGCCGGTAGCGCATGGCTGCCACCCTTCTCCTGCAACGGTGTCGGTGTGCGATCCGCCTACCCGCGGTGCCCGCTGATCATCCCGGGCCATACCGATTGGCGGAGCACCCCCCTGCTTGCGCTAATGTATGTCTCGCAGCGAGCGCACGCCCCCGGGAGACCCGGCGGGAGGTGCATTCGGTGCAACCGCAGCAATCCCCTGTAGCTCAATTGGCAGAGCAGCCGGCTGTTAACCGGCAGGTTACTGGTTCGAGTCCAGTCGGGGGAGCGCGGTCCCCTGTAGCTCAATTGGCAGAGCATTCGGCTGTTAACCGGAGGGTTACTGGTTCGAGTCCAGTCGGGGGAGCAGTAAGGAAAGAGGGCCTCTTCGGAGGCCCTCTTTTTCGTCCGCCCACCCGTTCCACTTCACCACTTTGGTGTGGCGTGCGGCACGTTGGGGAACCGTCCCGGCAGCCCTGCGGTCCTCATGGTCATGCGTTGCCGACCATCCGAGGCAGGAGATCGTATGACCGGCTATGCTGCGGCAGACGGCGCGCACATTTGTACGCGCCACGCCGAGTGGGGGCGGTAGCTCAGCCGGTTAGAGCAGCGGACTCATAATCCGTCGGCCGTGGGTTCGAGTCCCACCCGCCCCACTTCGGCAAGCTCAGCAGAAACGTTCTGACCTGGTTGCAGGTCGGTCAGCGGATCTGGTCCGGGGTCACCGTGAGCCAGTGCTTGTCGGCTGTGACCTTCTGGTGGAGTTCCTTCTGGCGCTTCGCGCCTGCGGCCTTCATGCCGTTGAGTTCCTTCAGGTAGCTGTCCTTGCGGTTGACCCAGACGCGGACTCCGCCGTGTTCCACGTCCGTCGAGCGGAAGAGCATCGGGCCGTCGCTCTTGGGGGTGTCGCCGGCGGACAGGACCGGCTTCTGCCACGGGTCGATGTACGTGCTGATGGCGGCGGGCTTGCCCTCGTACCAGGTGGCCGGGGCCCACAGGGACGGGGTCAGTTCGTGGTTTGCGAGCTTCTTCGGGTCGAAGGTGCCGGCCGCGATCTCCTTGCGGGAGCTGGTGACCTCGCCGGTGCGGCGGTCCTTCAGGAGGGTGGAGACGCCCAGTACGTTCTCGGGCTTCACCCCGTAGCCGTACTTGGGGTCGGCGAGCACCATCCGCACCAGGTCCTCGTGCGCGGCGCTCACCACGTACACCTCGATGCCGTGCTTGGTGAGGGTGCGGTAGAGCTCCTGCATGCCGGTGGAGAGCTGCGGGGGCTTCGCGCCGCCGGGCAGTGGGCCCTTGTGGGCGAGGAGTTCGTCCACGTACCCCTTGAGCTGCTTCAGGGTGAAGCCGGAGAAGATCTGGGCGGCCCACGGGTAGGAGACCTGGTCGTCGAGCTCGCAGAGGCGCTCGTAGTACTCGGTGAGGGTCTCCTTGCGGGCGGCTGTGTCCTTGAAGGGGATGATCTTGAGGGAGGGGTCCATGGTGGCGCGGGACAGGACGCCCTTCTGCTCCAGGAAGGGGAGGAGGGATTCCTCCAGGTCGTTGCGGTACGAGGTGTTGTCCGCGTCGAAGACCGCGTACGCGCCCCGGTTCTCGTGGGCGGCGACGGTCTTCGCGAGCTGCTTCGCCACGGGCGCCGGCCAGTGCTTCAGCTCGGCCCTCACCGCGTGCTGCGTGCGCTGCTGGGCGCCGTCGGCGGCGGTCGCCTCGGTGTCCGGCCACAGTGCGGTGGCGGCGACGACGGCGGTGGTGAGGACACCCACCCCCGCGAGCAGTACGGACTTCTTGCGCATCGGGCGTACCGGGCTTGCCTGGTCAGTGTTCACGGCGCGAAAGCGTAGGCCGACCTGCGGAGATTGCCCATGATCGAACTCATGGAGTGGGGTGGGGGCACGGGGGTAGGCGTCCGGGTCCGGCGGAGCGGCTGAACCGTGGGCGATGCGCCGTACGAGCTTTGCGCGACGCTCTGCACGACTCTTCTCGCGGGCATCCGGCGGGTCTAGGCTGGGCCCTCTCCACGCTGTACCCGGCATGAGTTCTCTGCCGAGGGGCGTGCGACGACATGGGGGCATGTCATGGTCGTTCTGTTGGTTGTGGGTGTGGTCGTTCTCTTCGCGCTCGGGGTTCCGCAGCCGGTGTGGTGGCTCATCGGGGGTGTCCTGATCTACGCGTTCGTACGGTACGGGAACGGGATCCGCAGGGTTGCCGAGCCCGGCGGGTACGAGGAGTACCGCCTGCGGCGCGAGCAGCGGGACAAGTGGGACCGGAGGTACCGGCGGCAGCACAAGGGGCAGCGGATCACGCCGGATCGGCCGGCGGACCGGACCTGAGGCCCGAAGGGGCGACGGCAGGTTCGGGTGGGGCATCGGGGCGGTTTCGGATCTTCGTTTGGTTTATGAGACAACTGAACGGAACATTCCGGTCCGTTGAAAGGTGTACTCCATGGTCCTCTCCCTCCTCAGGCGTGCGCGGGCGAAGACCGGTTCGGCAGGCGGCAGGGGCGGCGGGCTGGTGCTGCCGGTGCCCAGGGGTGCGGGCACGGTCGGCTGCGAGGTGGTGGACCCGGTCGGGCAGAAGCTCGGCGGGGCGGAGATCACCGTCACCTCCAAGGCCGACGGGCGCGTCGCCGCCAAGGGCACCACGGACCTGTTCGGCCTGTTCACCGCCGCGCTGCCGGCCGGGGAGTACGGGCTGCTGATGACCGCCGACGGGATGAGTCCCGCCAGCTGGAGCTTCTACATCGAGCCCGGCGAGGCGCTGACCATGGGGCGCGTCGAGATGGAGGTGGCGCAGCAGCTGGAGCCGCCGTCGCCGGGGATGTGGACCATCGACCCGCCGCACACCGCGATCCGCTTCATCGCCAAGCACGTCGGCATGGCCAATGTGCACGGGCGGTTCCAGAAGTTCGAGGGCGGGGTGCGGGTGGCGGAGAACCCGGAGGAGTCGGAGGTACGGGTGCGCATCGAGGCCGCCAGCTTGACCACCGGCAACAAGACGCGCGACAACCACCTGCGGTCGGCGGACTTCCTGGACGTGGAGAACTACCCGTACATCGACTTCGTGAGCGAGCGGTTCGTCTACCGGGGCGGCAACTCGTGGTCCGTGCAAGGGGCGTTGACCCTGCACGGGGTGAGCCGCTCGGTGGCGCTGGACACCGCGTACCTGGGCGCGGTGAACGGCGGCTACGGCGAGGAGCTGCGGTGCGCGGCGCGGGCCACGGCGGAGCTGCACCGGGAGGACTACACGCTGAACTGGCGGAACATGCTGGCCAGGGGGATCGCGATCGTGGGGCCCACGGTGCGGTTGGAGATGGACGTGCAGACGATGTTCCAGGGGCCGGACACGCCGACTCCTCCGGAGTAGGGGGCCAGGGCCTCGGAGTACGGGCCTGGGCTCCGGTGTACGGGCCGGGGTTCCGGTGTACGGACCGGGGCCCCGGTGTGCGGACCGGGGCCCAACCGGCCCGAACTCGGCCCGAACCCGTTCCGAACGGGATCCGAGCCGCCCGGGGCGAGAGTCCGGTGGTCAGCACGAGTGCCGTGCCGACGACCCGACGCACCCCTGGGAGAAGAGATGTCCCTCGACGCCGACACACCCGTATCCGCCGCACCGAGAGCCACCGCCCGCCAGTGGTTCGGCCTCGCCGTACTGCTGCTGCCCGTCACCCTGATGACCGCCGACCTCGGCGTGCTGTGGCTGGCCACCCCGTACCTGACCGCCGATCTGCGTCCCACCGGCACCGAGCTGCTGTGGGCGACGGACATGTACGGGTTCATGACCGCCGGGTTCCTGGTGGTGATGGGGTCGCTCGGCGACCGGATCGGCAGGCGCAGACTGCTGCTGTACGGGTCGGCCGGGGTGATCGCGGCCTCGCTTCTCGCGGCGTACGCCTGGAGCCCCGAAGTCCTCATCGCGGCACGGGCGTTGCTCGGGGTCGCGGGCGCGGCGGTACTGCCCTCCACCCTCTCCCTGATCAGCCACATGTTCGCCGACGCCCGGCAGCGGGCCACGGCCATCGCGATGTGGGTCACCGCGCTGTCGGTGGGTGTCGGCATCGGCCCGATCGTGGGCGGCGTGCTGCTGGAGAACTTCTGGTGGGGCTCGGTGTTCCTGGTGGGCGTGCCGGTGATGCTGCTCGCGATGGCACCGGCGCCGCTGCTGCTGCCGGAGTACCGGGACCCGGCGGCCGGGCGGATCGACGGGGTCAGCGTGGTGCTGTTCCTCGGGGCTGTGCTGCCGGTGGTGTACGGGATCAAGAAGTCCGCGGAGCACGGGCCCGGCGGTGCGTCCGGCATCGCGCTGGTGGTGGGTCTTGGCGTCGGAGTCGCCTTCGTACGGCGGCAGTTCGGGCTCGCGTCGCCGCTGCTGGACGTACGGCTCTTCGGGAACCGGGCGTTCACCGGGGCGCTGGTGATGCTCCTGCTCGGCATGGCCGCGCTGAACGGGATCGAGTATTTGGTCCCGCAGTACCTCCTCTCCGTGGGCGGACTGTCCCCGCTGGTGGCGGGCCTGTGGCTGCTGCCGGGAGCGGTGGGCCTGATCCTCGGCTCGCAGCTGACGCCGGTGCTGGCGCGGCGGGTGCGCCCGGCGTGGGTTGTGGCCGGCGGCCTGACCGTCGCGCTCGTCGGCTTCGGGGTCGTGTACGGGGGCGGAGTGGCGGGTGCGGCCGTGGGCGCGGCCCTGGTGATGTTCGGGGTGGCCCCGATCAGCGTGCTCGGCACCGCGCTCGCGGTGGGCTCGGCCCCGCCGGAGAAGGCCGGTTCGGCGGCGGCCGTCGGCCAGACCGCGTACGACCTGGGCCTGGCGCTGGGCATCGCGGTCACGGGCAGCGTGGCGACTGCGGTCTACCGGGGCGGTGTCGCGGAGGGCGCACCGGAGGGGCTGCCGGAATCGGCGGTGGCCGCGGCGGGCGACACGGTGGGCGGCGCGATCGCCGCGGCCGAACCACTGGGCGCGCTGGGGGACCGTCTGGTGGAGGTGGCCCGAACGGCCTTCGTCGGGGGCTTCGAGGTGGCGGCGGTGATGAGCGGGGCGGTCGCGGTGCTGGCGGGGGTGCTGGTGGTGGTGCTGTTGAGGAAGGTGCCGGTGGTCGGGGGCGAGTGAGGGGGCCGAGGGGGCCGAGGGGGGCCCAGGGGATGAGGGGCTTGCCGCTGAGCGGCAAGCCCCTCATCGGCGTCGGGGGGGGATGACCGGCCCTCGGGGCACGGTGCTGAGGTGCGGCGGTGTGGGGTACGGACGGGTGGCGGTACGGGGGCACGAGGGCGTGGCAGTACGGAGGTACGGGGGCGTGGCGGTACAGGGGTGTGGGGGCACGGCGGTACGGGCGCGTGGCAGTGTGGAGGTGCGGACGCGTGGCAGTAAAGCGGTACGGGGGGCGTGGCAGAGTGCGGGGGCACGGGCGCGTGGTGGTGCAGCGGTGTGGCCATACGGTCAATTGGGCGGGGGGCGGTACGGGGGCACGGGCGCGTGGCAGTGTGGCCGTGTGCTCGCTGTCAGGCGAGTGGCTCCGTGTTCTGGCAGGCGGTTAGGTGCCGTTGCCCGCCCCCTGAGCATCACGTAGAGCGGCTCGTCTTCGGGCGTTCGGTATTGCGCGTGCACCTTGGTCGTCGCCACGTCGGGGCGGACGAGCAGCGCGCGTACCACCTCGTACAGCACCGTCAACCCCGGGCAGTGAACGCCGAAGCCCCCGGGCGGCTGTTGCCGTCCGGGGGCTTCGGGAGGGTGCGGGAGGGGTCAGGGGGCCGCGAGGAACTCCGCGACCGTCGACTCCGCCTCCATCAGTACGCGCTTGGCGTCCACCTCGTCCTCCACCACCGTTCCGTACACCACCTTCATCCGCGTGTCCGTCATGCCCGTGTACTCCGAGATGCCCACCCGCAACTGCCGGTCCAGCGCCTCGTCCAGTCCTCGTTCCGCCATGTCCTCGGGGCCCGCCCCCGCCAGTACCAGCCACAGCATCCGCTTCTCGGCGAACGGGGTGCGCGACGCGCGGTTGCCGTACGCGAAGCCGTGCGTCCAGGTGCGGTCGAACCAGCCCTTGAGGATCGCCGGGAAGGAGTACCACCAGAGGGGGAAGACCACGACGACCTCGTCCGCCGCCCCGATCCGCTCGATGTGGGCCCGCACTTCGGGGCTGTACGTCTTGTGGGGGTCCGACCAGTCCGGTTCGTCGGCCTCCGTCATGCGTGGGTCGAAGTCCTCGGCGTGCAGGTCGAGGAAGTCCACCGTGCGGCCCGACGCCTCCAGTTGTTCACGGGTGCGGGCGGCGGCCTTGCCGGTGAGGGAGTCGGGGCGGGGGTGGGCGACGACGAGAAGGGTGTGGGGCATGGGGTGCTCCTGGTTGAGTGGTGCTGGTGCAGGGGGAGTTGGGGTGAGGGCCGGGTTAGACGCCCAGGCCCGAGCCGCCGCTCACGTCGATGTTCTGGCCGGTGATCCAGCGCGCGTCGTCCGAGGCGAGGAAGCCGACCACGTCCGCCACGTCCGCCGGCTGGCCCACCCTGTTGAAGACCGAGAACGCCGCCGCGTGCGCCTTCGCGTCCGCGTCCGCCATCCACGGGTGGATGTCCGTCTCGATGGTGCCGGGCGACACCGCGTTGACCGTGATGCCCCGGGAGCCCAGCGTCGCCGCCAGGGTGAGGGTCAGAACCTCCACCGCGCCCTTGCTCGCCGCGTACGACGTCATGCCCGGGAACGCGACCTTCGTGACGCCCGACGACACGTTGATGATGCGACCGCCGTCGCGCAGCCGCTCCAGGCCCTTCTGGATGATGAAGAAGGGGGCCTTCGCGTTCACCGCGAAGACGCGGTCGTAGTCGTCCTCGGTGACGTCCTGGATCTGGCCGGGGCCCGCGATCCCCGCGTTGTTGACGAGGATGTCCACGCCGTCCGCGTGCAGGTCGAAGGCCGCCCAGAGGGCCTGCGCGTCGCCCGGGATGCCGAGTTCGGTACGGAGGGCGAAGGCGCGGCCGCCCTCGTCCTCGATGGCGGCGACCGTCTCCTTGGCGGCCTGCTCGTTGGCGGCGTAGTGGACGCCGACCAGGGCCCCCTCGCGGGCCAGTCGCAGGGCGATCGCCCGGCCGATGCCCCGGCTGCCGCCCGTCACGAGTGCGGTCTTGCCGGTGAGGGGGCGGGTGGGGGAGGTGAGAGTGGTGGGAGTGGTGGGGGTGGTCATGGGGGCAGGGCTCCTTGGGGTGGGTGTTCCGCATGTTCCGGAGGGGGCCGTGCGCCCCGCTCTCGGTGAACCTCACTCTCCGGCCGCCCTGTTCGGGCCCTGCTCGGACACTGTTACGGGCCTGTTCGGGGGCCGGGTTACCGTGGCGCATGCGATACGGAGTGCTGGGTCCTGTCCAGGTCGTCACCGATGCCGGGGCGCCCGTCCGGGTGCCGGAGCTCAAGGTCAGGGCGTTGCTCGCGGCCCTCCTCGTCGACCCCGGCCGCCCCGTTCCCTCGCACCGGCTCATCGACGCGCTGTGGGGCGACTACCCCGACCGGCACCCCGGGCAGCCCCTGCGTGCCCTCCAGGCCAAGGTCTCCCAGTTGCGCCGCGTCCTGGACGAGGCCGAGCCAGGGGCCAGGGACGCCGTCGTGTCCCGGCCGCCCGGGTATCTGATCGAGCCGGGCACCGGAGCCCTCGACGCGCACCGGTTCGCGGACCTCCTCGCCCGCGCCAGGGGCGCCGACGACCCCCGCTCCCGTACCGAAATACTCACCTCCGCACTGGAGTTGTGGCGTGGGCCCGCCTTCGCCGACTTCGCCGATGAACCCTTCGCGCTCGCCGCCGCCAACCGGCTGGAGGAGGACCGGGCCGTCGTGGCCGAGGAGCTGGCCGAGGCGCGGCTCGCCCTCGGGGAGCACGCCGCGCTCATCGGGGAGCTCGCCGACCTCGTCGCCCGCCACCCGCTGCGCGAACGCCTCCGTGCCGTACAGCTCAAGGCCCTCTACCGGGCGGGACGGCAGAGCGAGGCCCTGGCCGCGTACGAGGAGCTGCGCGGCCGGCTCGCCGACGAGCTCGGACTCGACCCCGGGCCCGAACTGGTCGCCCTCCACCAGGCGGTGCTGACCCAGGACCCCGGGCTCACCGCCGCCCCGGTGCCGCCCGCACCCGCCGCCCCGCGCAGCAACCTGCCCGCCGCCCTCACCGAACTCGTCGGCAGGGCGGAAGAGGTCGACGGAGTCGTCCAACTGCTGGGCGCCGCACGGCTGGTGACGCTCGTCGGGCCCGGCGGGGTCGGCAAGACCCGGCTGGCCGTGGCGGTCGGGGAGCGCCTCGTCCCGGAGTTCCCCGACGGGGTCTGGCTCACCGGACTGGCCGCTCTGCCCGCGACCGCCGACACCGAGGACGTGGCCGCCGCGGTCGCCGGAGCCCTCGGCATCCGCGACGACGGCACCTGGGGCGCGGACGCCGACACCGCCACCGCGTCCGGGCGGCTCGCCGCGGCACTCAAGCCCCGCGACACCCTCCTCGTGCTCGACAACTGCGAGCACCTCGTCGAGGCCGTCGCCGCCCTGGCCGGACCACTGCTCGCGGCCGCACCCGGCCTGCGCGTCCTCGCCACCAGCCAGGAGACCCTCGCCGTGCCGGGCGAGAGCGTCCGGAACGTGCCGGCCCTCGGCCTCGCCGACGCCGTCGCGCTCTTCACCGCCCGCGCCCAGGGCATCGGACCCGACGACGCCGACTCCGCTGCGGTGGAAGCCATCTGCCGCCGTCTCGACGGCATTCCGCTCGCCCTCGAACTGGCCGCCACCCGCGTCCGGGCGCTGGGCGTGCACCGGCTGCTCGACCGCCTCGACGACCGCTTCCGGGCGCTCGGCACCTCCGTCTCGCGCGGAGTCCCCGCACGTCAGCAGACCCTCCGCGCGATGATCGACTGGAGCTGGGAACTCCTCTCGGGACCCGAACGCGCCGTGCTGCGCCGTCTCGCCGCCCATGCCGACGGCTGCACCGCCGAAGCGGCCGAAGCGGTGTGCGCGGGCGGGGAGGTCGCCGCCGACGACGTACTCGACCTGCTGACCCGGCTCGTCGACCGCTCCCTCGTGGTGCCCGTGCGGGCCGGTGCGTGCGAGCCGCGCTACCGGCTGCTGGAGTCCGTCGCCGCGTACGCCGTCGAACGGCTGCGGGAGGCGGACGAGGAGAGCGGCGTACGGGCCCGCCACCTCGCCCACTACACCGCCCTCGCCGAGCGGGCGGAGCCCCTGGTGTGCGGGAGCGACGCCCAGGAGTGGCTGGAGCTGCTCACCGCCGAATCCGCCAACTTCCGTACCGCACTGGACACTTCGGTACGCGGCGGGGACGAGGAGGGCGCGCTGCGGCTGGTGGCCGCGCTGTCCTGGTCGTGGGTGCTGCGCGGGCGGATCGTGGAGGGGCGCAGGGCGCTCGCCGACGCCCTCTCCGTCCCCGCCACCGGGGACCACGAGGCGCTGCGGGCGTGCGTCGGGGCGTGGCGGGTCGGCGTCGACATCCTCTCCGGCGACGGCAGGGACCGTACGGGCCGGATCGCCGCCGCCCTGAAGGCGTACGAGGGTCTGTGCGAGACGCACGAACAGGCGCGGGCCCGCTGGTTCCTCGCGCACGCGCTGTGCGGCACCGGGGACACCACGCTGGGCGAGAGGCTCACCGCCGGTGCCCTGGAGAGCTTCCGGGAGTACGGGGACGACTGGGGGACCGCCGCCGCGCTCGCCGACCGCTCCGTGCAGCGGCTGCTGCGCGGCGACCTCGACGGGGCCGGGGAAGACGCGGTGAACAGTGACCGGCTCTTCCGTGAACTGGGCGACCAGGCCGCCCGGTTGTGGACCGTGCACACCCAGGCATCGATCTCCGAGATCCACGGCGACTACGCCACCGCCGCCCGGCTCCAGCACGCCGCCCTGCGCACCGCCCGCCGTCTCGGGCTCGCCACCCAGGCCGCCGACCTGCTCTCCGGGCTCGGCCGGATCGCCCTGCTCACCGGGAACCTCGCCGAGGCCCGCGAGTACCACGAGGAGTCCCGCCGGCTGGCCGCCGCGCAGGGGTTCCGGGCGGGGGAGACCAACGCGGAGCTCGGGCTCGGGCTCGGGGCGCGGCGGGCGGGCGACCTGGACGCGGCGGAGGAGTACCTGCGGCGGGTCCTCCAGTGGCACCGGGAGGTGGGGCTCGACGGGGCCAACGGGTTGATCCTGGCGGAGCTGGGGTTCGTGGCGGAGCTGCGGGGGGACGCCGAGGGGGCGATGGAGCTGCAGGTGGAAGGGCATGCGACCGCGCTCGGCACCGGGGACCCCCGGGCCATCGCTCTGGGGCTGGAGGGGGTGGCGGGGGCGCTTGCGATGCGCGGCGGGTACGAGGACGCCGCCCGGCTGCTGGGGGCGGCGGCTGCGGCGCGGGAGTCGGCCGGGGCGCCGTTGCCGGTGGCGGAGCGGGGGGATGTGGCGCGGATCGAGGCGAAGTGCCGGGAGGGGATGGGGGGTTGTGGTGCCGCCTATGAGGCGGCGTACGGGGAGGGGTGGGAGAGGGGGCCGGAGGGGGTTCGGGGGGTGGTGCGGGGAGTAGTGGTGGTGTGAGGGTGGGGGCTGCGCCCCCGTGCACGGGCTGCGCCCGTGCGTCCTCAAACGCCGGACGGGCTGGGTTACGTCAGCTGGCCCCTCAGCCAGTTTTCCACCGCGCCCACGTGTGCCGCCGCCGCCGTTCTGGCCGCTTCCGGGTCGCGGTCGGCCAATGCCTGGTAGATGCGGGCGTGTTCCTCCCTCGTCCGGGCGAAGGCGTCCGCCTCCTGGTGGCCCCGGCTGACCCTGGCGCGGAAGGTGCGGGAGGACAGGCCCTCCACTATCGCGGCCAGTGCCTCGTTTCCGGCCGCCTGGGTGATCGTGCGGTGGAAGGACATGTCGGCGGCCAGGAACTCCTCCGGGTCGTCCGTTCCGTTCATGGCGTCCAATTGGTCCGACAGCGCGGCCAGTTGGGTGGCGTCGATACGGGCCGCGGCCAGCGCCGTCGCGGAGGCCTCCAGGATGCGGCGTACCTCAAGGAACTCCACCAGGCGGGACTTGGGGGAGATCTCGGCGACGATGCCGAAGGTGTCCAGGAGGTCGACCGCCTCCAGGTTGGTGACGTAGATGCCGGAGCCGTGGCGGGACTCCAGGACGCCCAGCACGGTGAGCGCGCGGATGGCCTCGCGCATGGAACTGCGGGAGATCCCGAGGTGTACGGCCAAGTCCCGTTCAGTGGGCAGTCGTTGCCCCGACGTAAGCTGCCCCTCGGTGATCATTGCTTTGATGGCTTCGATGGCGCGGTGGGTCACCGTCCCCTTCTCGGAGGGGAGTTCGGGATTGTTCGTGGGAGTGCTCTCGGCGCTGCTGACGGCCATGGGGTCCCTCCGGGGGCTCGACGGTTGCATGCGAGTCGCGAGTTTCGAGTCGCGAGTCTAGCCCGGCGCCATGGGTCAGCGATGGCCTAGTCATCGGACCAATGTGGTCACTTTCTCGGGAAAAAGGGCCTTGAGGGGTGTTGGAAGCCCGGATAGGTCTGATAAATATTCTGCGCGGCCTTGTGGGGCCCGTCGACAACCTCTTTTTCGTCCGGCCGAGTTGGCGCTCTGCTGTGCGAGGGCGGGTGACGTGCGACGGCCCGGCGCGGCCGTGCACCCAATCTTTGCGACGAGGAGCCGTCAGATGACCGGCAGGACAGCAGTGGGTACGGGGCACGGGGCGAAGGCACGTGCGATGGGCTGGGTGGCTCTCGCGGCAGGTGCTTCCCTGGCACTCACCGCATGTGGCAGTACCACCGACGGGGCCTCGGGTGCGGCCGGTGGCGAGGGCAAGGTCGGAGTGATCCTTCCGTTGCTGACCTCGCCGTTCTGGCAGTCGTACAACGACTACGTGCCGAAGATGGCCAAGGAGGAGAAGGTCGAGGCACTGAAGACCGTCAACTCCAACAGCGACCCGGCACAGCAGATCACCGACATCAACAACCAGCTCAACCAGGGTGTGAAGGGCATCGTTGTCGCCCCCCTCGACAGCGCCGCCATAGCCGCCGGCCTCGACCAGGCCGAGCGCAAGGGCGTCCCCGTCGTCGCCGTCGACGTGGCGCCCGAAAAGGGCAAGGTCGCGATGATCGTGCGCGCCAACAACGTCGCGTACGGCCAGAAGGCCTGTGAGTTCCTCGGCGGGAAGGTCAAGTCGGGCAAGGTCGTCCAGATCATGGGCGACCTGGCCTCGGTGAACGGCCGGGAGCGCTCGGAGGCCTTCCGCAGCTGTGTGAAGTCGAAGTTCCCCGACCTGGAGGTCCTGGAGATCCCCGCGAAGTGGGAGTCGGACACGGCTGCCTCCAAGCTGGACACCCTCCTCAACTCCAACCCCGACCTCAAGGGCATCTACATGCAGGCGGGCGGCGTCTACCTCGCCCCCACCCTGCAGACCCTGAAGAGCAAGGGCCTGCTCAAGCCGGCCGGCGACCCCAAGCACATCGCGATCGTCTCCAACGACGGCATCCCGCAGGAGTTCGCGGCGATCAGGAAGGGCGAGATCGACGCGACGGTCTCGCAGCCGGCCGACACCTACGCCAAGTACGGCATGTACTACATCAAGAAGGCCATGGCGGGCGAGACCTTCAAGGAAGGCCCGACCGACCACGGCTCCACCATCGTCAAGCACCCGAACGGGTCGCTGGAGGACCAGCTGCCCGCGCCGCTGGTCACCAAGGAGAACGTCGATGACCCGAAGCTCTGGGGCAACAACCTCAAGTGAATGAAGTGACCCGGACTGACGCCTCGATGCGACCGCTGGTCGAGGCGTCCGGGATCACCAAGCGGTACGGTCCGACGACCGCGCTCCAGGACGGCCGCCTGACCGTGCTGCCTGGTGAATCGCATGCCCTGGTGGGACGCAACGGGGCGGGCAAGTCCACCCTCGTGACCGTACTCACCGGACTGCAGGCACCGGACGCGGGCACCGTCCTCTTCGACGGGGAACCGGCGCCCGCGCTGCACGACAGGGACGCATGGCGGCGCAAGGTCGCCTGCGTCTACCAGAAGCCGACGGTCGTGCCCGAACTGACCGTCGCGGAGAACCTGTTCATCCACCGGCAGCCCACCGGCTTCGGCGGAATGATCAACTGGAAGAAGCTGCGGGCGGACGCCGCCGAGCTGCTCGGCACGTGGGACGTACGGGTCGACCCGGACGCCAGGACCGCCGACCTCAAGGTCGAGGACCGGCAGATGGTCGAGATCGCCCGGGCGCTGTCCTTCGGGGCGCGCTTCATCGTCCTGGACGAGCCGACCGCACAGCTCGACAACAAGGAGATCGAGCGGCTCTTCGCCCGCATGCGGACCCTCCAGGAGTCCGGGGTGACCTTCCTGTTCATCTCCCACCACCTGCAAGAGGTGTACGAGGTGTGCCAGGCGGTCACCGTGCTGCGCGACGCACGCTGGATCACCACCGCCCCGGTCGCCGAACTGCCCCGCGCCGCCCTGGTCGAGGCCATGGCGGGCGAGGCGGTCACGGCCGCCCGGAGCGCGGCCGGGGCGGGGGTCTCGGCGGGCGCCGCGATACGCCTGGAAGTGTCCGGCCTGTCCTCACCCGCGTACCGGGACATCGGTCTGACGGTGCGCAGGGGCGAGGTCGTCGGCCTCGCGGGCACCAGCGGCAGCGGCAAGATCGAGCTGGCCGAGACCTTCGCCGGGCTCTACTCCCCGGACCGGGGCACCGCCTGGCTGGACGGCCGGGCACTGCCCTTCGGGGACGTGCCCGCCGCCCTCAAGGCGGGCGTCGGGTGCGTACCGCGCGACCGGCACGAGCAGGGCCTCGTCTCCGGGATGAGCATCGGCGACAACGCCACGATGAGCGTCCTGGGAAAGCTCGGCTCGTACGGCTTCGTCGGTACGGAGAAGAAGCGGGCGGTCGGCGAGGAGCTGATCCAGCGCCTCGACATCCACGCCGAGGGCCCGCACCAGCCGGTCTCCGACCTGTCGGGCGGCAATGCGCAGAAGGTGGTCATGGCCCGGGCGCTGGCGTCCGATCCCCGGCTCCTGGTGCTCATCAACCCGACTGCCGGTGTGGACGTGAAGTCCAAGGAATCCCTCCTCGCGCGCATGGACAGTGCGCGCGAGGACGGCACGGCGGTGCTCGTCGTGTCGGACGAGATAGATGATCTGCGGCGCTGCGACCGGGTGTTGGTCCTGTTCCACGGCCAGGTGGTCGCCGACCACGCGGCCGGCTGGAACGACCACGAGCTGATCGCATCCATTGAAGGAGTAGACCGTGGCTGAGACGACGGCCTCGCAGGCAACGGGCGCGAGTGGCCCTCGGCTCGACAAGCGCGCCCCCTCCGGCGGCGACGCCGGAGCGCACCGCAAGAAGTCGTTGCTGCTCAGCCGGGCGCGTGAACTCGCCCTGGTACCGGCCCTGGTGGTGCTGGTGGTGATCGGTGCGATAACCAACGACACCTTCTTCACCCAGGGCAACATCATCTCCATCCTGGGCGCCTCCGCGGCGCTCGCCATGGTGGTGCTGGCGGAAGCGCTGGTGCTGATCACCGGCAAGTTCGACCTGTCGCTGGAGTCGGTGGTCGGCATCGCCCCCGCCGTGGGTGCGCTGCTGGTGCTGCCCGCGCTCCAGGCCGGGTTCGGCACCGAACTGCCCGTCGGCGTCGGGCTGTTGGCGATGCTGCTTGTGGGTGCGCTGATCGGTGCCTGCAATGGCGTGCTCGTCGTCAAACTCAAGCTCAACGCGTTCATCGTGACCCTGGCCATGCTGATCGTGCTGCGCGGACTGCTGGTCGGTGCCACCGAGGGCAAGACGCTCTTCGGCATGCCGGACAGCTTCTTCGCCCTGGCCACCTCCACCTTCCTCGGCATCCCGCTGTCGGTGTGGGTCGCGGCGATCGCCTTCGGCATCGCGGGCTTCGTACTGAAGTACCACCGGGTGGGCCGCGCCCTGTACGCCATCGGCGGCAACCCGGCGGCGGCCCGCGCGGCGGGCATCCGGGTCGACCGGGTGATGCTCGGCGTCTTCATCACGGCCGGTGTGCTCGCGGCGCTCGGCGGTCTCATGCAGACCGGCTACGTCGGGGCGATCAACGCCAACCAGGGCCAGAACATGATCTTCACGGTGTTCGCGGCCGCGGTGATCGGCGGGATCAGCCTGGACGGCGGCAAGGGAAGCATGTTCGGTGCGCTGACCGGCGTGCTGCTGCTGGGAGTCGTGAAGAACCTGCTGACCCTGGCCCAGGTGCCCTCGTTCTGGGTCGACGCGATCTACGGGGCGATCATCCTGATCGCGCTGATGATCGCCCGGGTGACGACCGGCCGGGCCCAGGACTGAGGCGTCCGGCCGGGCTCCGTTGCACAGCCCGGCCACACCGCCCGGCCACACAGCTCGGCCACACCGCCCGGCCACACAGCTCCGCAACACTGCTCAGCGCGCCCTGAGGTGCGCCCTCACTGAGGAGTCAACTTACGTGAAACTGCAGCGACTTGGTGATGCGGGGCACGAGCGGCCCGCGCTGCTTGCCGACGACGGGCGGGTCCATGACCTGGCCGGGATCACGGCCGAAATCGACGGGGCCTTCCTCGCCGGCGGCGGTGTGGAGCGGGTACGGGCCGCACACGCGGCCGGGGAGCTGCCGCTCCTCGAAGGGGCGGACCTGCTGCGGGTCGGGGCGCCCGTCGCCCGGCCCGGCAAGGTGGTGTGCATCGGGCTCAACTACCGGGACCACGCCGAGGAGACCGGGGCCGCCATCCCGCCCCGCCCCGTCGTCTTCATGAAGGACCCCGGAACCGTCGTGGGGGCGTACGACGAGGTGCTGATCCCGCGCGGTTCCACCCGTACCGACTGGGAGGTGGAGCTCGGCGTCGTCATCGGCAGCCGGGCCCGCTACCTGGCCGGACCCGAAGAGGCGCTCGCCTGCGTCGGCGGGTACGCGGTCAGTCACGACGTCTCCGAGCGCGAGTTCCAGCTCGACTTCTCCTCGCAGTGGGACCTCGGCAAGTCCTGCGAGACCTTCAACCCGCTGGGGCCGTGGCTCGTCACCGCCGACGAGATCGCCGACCCGCAGGACCTGCGGCTGCGGCTCGACGTCAACGGCGTCCGCAGGCAGGACGGCCACAGCAAGGACATGATCTTCCAAGTGGCCGAGGTGATCGCTTACTTGAGCCGGTACATGGTCCTGGAACCCGGCGACGTCATCAACACCGGAACCCCGGCCGGCGTCGCCCTGGGCCTGCCCGGAAACCCCTATCTGCGCGCCGGCGACACCGTGGAGCTGTCCATCGACGGCCTCGGCAGCCAGCGCCAGACCTTCGCCCAGGCGTGAAAGGCCCAGCCACGTGACCAGAACCGACGTGAGCACCACCGCCGCGCCCGCCACCGGCGCCGTCATCCGCGAAGTCGACACGTACGACATCCGCTTCCCCACCTCGCGCGAGCTCGACGGCTCCGACGCGATGAACCCCGACCCGGACTACTCGGCCGCCTACCTCGTGCTGCGTACGGACGCCGGGGACGGCATCGAGGGCCACGGCTTCACCTTCACCATCGGGCGTGGCAACGACGTCCAGGTCGCCGCCATCAACGCCCTGAAGCCGCACCTGATCGGCCGCTCCGTCGACGAACTCGCCGCGGACCCCGGCACGTTGGGCCGCGCCCTGATCGGCGACAGCCAGCTGCGCTGGCTCGGCCCCGAGAAGGGCGTGATGCACATGGCGATCGGCGCGGTCGTCAACGCCGCCTGGGACCTCGCCGCCAAACGGGCCGGCGTGCCGCTGTGGAAGTTCCTCGCCGACGCCGAGCCCGAGTGGCTGGTCGAGCAGGTCGACTTCCGCTACATCGCCGACGTCCTCACCCCCGCCGAAGCCCTGGAACTGCTGCGCGCGGGCCGGGCCGGAGCGGCCGGCCGGGAGGCCGTGCTGCGCGAGCGCGGCTACCCCGGCTACACCACCTCGCCCGGCTGGCTCGGCTACACCGACGAGAAGCTGACCCGGCTCGCCCAGCAGGCGGTGGCCGACGGGTTCACGCAGATCAAGCTCAAGGTGGGCGCCGACCTCGCCGACGACGTACGCCGGATGCGGGCGGCCCGCGCGGCCGTCGGCCCGGACATCCGCATCGCCATCGACGCCAACCAGCGCTGGAACGTCGGCGAGGCCATCGAGTGGACCAGGGCCCTGGCCGCCTTCGACCCGTACTGGATCGAGGAGCCCACCAGCCCCGACGACATCCTCGGCCACGCCGCCATCCGCGAGGCCGTCGCCCCCGACGGCATCAAGGTCGCCACCGGCGAACACGTTCAGAACCGCATCGTCTTCAAGCAGCTCCTCCAGGCCGGTGCCATCGACGTCCTGCAGATCGACGCGGCCAGGGTGGGCGGGGTGAGCGAGAACCTCGCGATCCTGCTGCTCGCCGCGAAGTTCGGGGTGCCGGTCTGTCCGCACGCGGGCGGCGTCGGACTGTGCGAGCTGGTCCAGCACCTGTCGATGTTCGACTACGTGGCCCTCAGCGGCACCACCGAGGACCGGGTCATCGAGTACGTCGACCATCTGCACGACCACTTCGAGACCCCCGTGGTGATGCGCGACGGACACTACGTCGCGCCCGTGACACCCGGCTTCTCGGCCGCCATGCACCCCGCCTCGATCGCCGAATTCACCTATCCGGACGGCCGGTTCTGGGCCGCCGACCTCGCACAGGGCGCACGGAGCGCGCCTGACGCACCGACCGCAGCGAACCCGAAGGACATAGCCGAGGAGGCCATCGTATGAGCGAGCTCGCTGGGCTGAAGGCCCTGGTCACCGGCGGTGCCTCCGGCATCGGCCTGGCCACCGCACAGCTCCTCGCCGAGCGCGGCGCACAGGTCGCCGTACTGGACCTGGACCCCTCGGGAGCCGTCGCCCCGCTGCTCGGCTTCACCGCGGACGTCTCGGACGACGAGTCGGTACGGGCCGGTGTCGCGTCGGCCGTGGACGCGCTCGGCGGCCTCGACATCCTCGTCAACAACGCGGGCATCGGCGCCGCGGGCACCGTCGAGGACAACGACGACGCGCAGTGGCACCGGGTGCTGGACGTCAACGTGCTGGGCATGGTCCGGGTCACCCGCGCCGCCCTCCCCACCCTGCGCGCCTCCGCGCACGCCTCCGTCGTCAACACCTGCTCCATCGCCGCCACCGCCGGACTCCCGCAGCGCGCCCTCTACAGCGCCAGCAAGGGCGCCGTACTGTCGCTGACCCTGGCGATGGCCGCCGACCACGTCCGCGAGGGCATCCGCGTCAACTGCGTCAACCCGGGCACCGCCGACACCCCCTGGGTCGGCCGGCTCCTGGACGCAGCCGACGACCCGGCGGCGGAGCGGGCCGCGCTCCACGCCCGCCAGCCGATGGGCCGACTGGTCAGCGCATCCGAAGTGGCCGCCGCCATCGCCTACTTGGCGAGCCCGGCAGCGGGTTCCGTCACCGGGACCTCGCTGGCCGTGGACGGCGGAATGCAGGGCCTGCGGCTGCGCCCGGAGGGGCAGTAGTGGGCGGCCGGGGCAGCGGCCCGGGCAGCGGCGGCGGCCGGGGCAAAGGGCTCCCGGCGGCCGGGAGCGCCGGTTCCGTGCCCGTCAGCGCGCTCGGCTTCGGGGCGGCGACGCTCGGCAACCTCTTCGCGCCCGTCACCGACGAGGACGCGCACGCCGCCGTCGACACCGCCTGGAACTGTGGGGTCCGCTACTTCGACACCGCCCCGCACTACGGCCTCGGCCTCTCCGAACGGCGCCTCGGCGAGGCACTGCGCGACCGCCCCCGGGACTCGTACACCCTCTCCACCAAGGTCGGCCGCCTCCTGGAGCCCACCGACGCGGGCGGCACGGACTCCGGCTTCGCCGTCCCGCTGACCCACCGCCGGGTCTGGGACTTCAGCGCCGACGGCGTACGCCGCTCCCTCGAAGCCAGCCTGGAGCGGCTCGGCCTCGACCGCGTCGACATCGTCTACCTCCACGACGCCGACGAGTGCGGCGACGGCGGCGAACAGGCCCTGCGCGAGGCCTACCCCGCCCTGGAACGGCTCCGCGCCGAGGGAGTCGTCGGCGCCATCGGGGCGGGCATGAACCAAGTCGCCCCGCTGGAGAGGTACTTCCGCGAAACGGACGCCGACGTGGTGCTCTGCGCGGGCCGCCTGTCCCTGCTCGACCAGCGGGCCGCCCTCTCCCTCCTCCCGGAGGCCGAGAAGCGCGGCCGCTCCGTCGTCATCGGCGGAGTCTTCAACTCCGGCCTCCTCGCCGACCCCCAGCCCGGTGCCACCTTCGACTACAAGGCCGCCTCCGTCGACCTGCTGGGCCGCGCCCTGCGCATCAAGGCGGTCGCCGAGGGCCACGGAGTACCGCTGCGGGCGGCGGCCCTGCACTTCCCCTTCCGGTACGAGGCCGTGGCGAGCGTGCTCGTCGGCATGCGGACGGCGGCCGAGGCGGCGGACGCGGCGGCCATGCTCGCCGTCGACGTACCGGACGAACTCTGGGACGAACTGCGGGCCGAGGGCCTGCTGGAAGGAGTGGAAGGAGTGGAAGGAGTGGAGGGAGAGGCGCGATGACCGACCGGGTGGCCGGCCGGGGGACCGCCTCCCGCGTGGTCGACGCGCACCACCACCTCTGGGACCTCTCCGTCCGCGACCAGGACTGGATCAGCGGCCCCCAACTGGCCCCGCTGCGCCGCAACTTCCTCGTCGACGAGCTGGCGGCGGAAGCGGCCTCGGCGGGTGTCGACGCCTCCGTGGTCGTCCAGACGGTCACGGTCGCCGAGGAGACCCCCGAGTACCTGGCCCTGGCGGCGGAGCACCCGCTGATCGCGGGCGTGGTCGGCTGGACGGACCTCACCTCCCCGGACGTCGCCGAACGCCTGGCCCAGCTCCGCGCCCTGCCCGGCGGCACCCACCTGGTCGGCATCCGCCACCAGGTGCAGGGAGAGGCGGACCCGGAATGGCTGCTGCGGCCCGAGGTGCGCCGGGGCCTGGCGGCGGTCGCGGACGCGGGCCTGGTGTACGACCTGGTGATCACCCCTTCGCAGCTCCCCGCCGCGACCAGGTCAGCCCAACGGCACCCGCAACTCACCTTCGTACTCGACCACTTGGGAAAGCCCCCGATCGCCTCCGGCGCCCTGGAACCGTGGGCCACGGCTCTGCGCGAGCTGGCCGCACTGCCGAACACGGTGTGCAAGCTGTCCGGGATGGTGGTCGAGGCGGACTGGCAGCGGTGGACGGCCGACGATCTGCGCCCGTACGCGGAAACCGTGCTGGAGGCCTTCGGGCCGGGGCGGCTGATGTACGGCTCGGACTGGCCGGTGTGCCTGCTGGCCTCCTCGTACGAGGAGGTGCTGACGACGGCACGGGAGCTGATGGCGTCCCTCTCGGCGAGCGAGCGGGACGAGGTGTTCGGGGGAGTGGCGGACCGGGTCTACGGGCTGCGGAACACCTGAGGGCGGGGGCTCACAGCGGGGCCTGCCAGGTCACCGTCGTACCGCCGGAGCCGGAGCCGGGGCCCGCGTCCTTGGTCCCGTTGCCGTTCCCGTTCCCGTTCCCGACACCGCCCCCGTTCTCGCCCCCGCCCACCCCGTCGTCCGTGACCGTCAGCCGCACCCCCGGCCGGCCGTCCTCCAGTACCGCCGTCGCGTCGACCCGCACCCTCACGTACGTCACCCCGCTCCGCCGGTGGGCCGCCGCCAGTGCGCTCCGCAGGGCCGCCACCAGCTGTTTGTCGACGGGGGGTCCCACCAGGGAGTCCACCGCGCCCTCGAAGTGGACCGACGGGGCGAAGCCGAGGAGGGTGCCCGCGCCCGCGGTCTCCCTCAGGACCTTGCCCCGGACCGTCGTGGGGGCGTCCGCAGGGGGCTGCTGGAGGGCGAAGATCGCGGTGCGCACCTCCTGGATGGTCGAGTCCAGTTCGTCGACCGCCCGGCCCAGCAGCTCGTCCATCGCCTCGGACGCGTCGGAGGTCCCCTTGACCGACCCCGCCCTGCGCCGGGTCGACTCCAGCATCATCTCCGTGGCGAACAGCCGTTGCACCACCAAGTCGTGCAGGTCCCGCGCGATCCGGTCCCGGTCCTCGAAGACCGCGAGGCGCTCGCGCGCGCCCCGCCCGTCGGCCAGCACCATCGCCATCGCGGCCTGGTAGGCGAACTGGGAGGCGAGCAGGCGTTCCACACCCGTGTACGGGGCCGCCCCGCGCCGCCTGGGCAGCGCCAGCGTGCCGATGAGCTTGCCGCCGCTCTGCAACGGGAGCAGCATGCTCGGGCCGAACCGCGACCGCACCGAGGTCGTCATCCGCTCGTCGGTCGCCGAGTCCGCCACGAACACCGGTTCCCCGCCCAGGAGTTGTTCCAGTACGGCGCTGCCGGGGGCGATCGCGACGCCGAGGTAGTCCGCGCTGTCGTCGCCGGGCTCGGTGGCCGCCGCGACGATCTCCATCCCGCCGGACTCCGTCGGCTGGAGCACGATCCCGGCCGCCGCCCCGGCCAGCGACCTGGCCTTCTCCGCGACGGTCGTCAGCGCGTCGCAGACGGTGCCGTCGTGCAGCAGGGCCGTGGTGACGGCGGCGGCGCCCTCGATCCAGCGCTCGCGCAGCCGCGCCGTCTCGTACAGCCGGGCGTTGCCGATCGAGATGCCGGCCTGCGCGGCGAGCACCCGCAGCAGTGACAGGTCGTCCTGGGTGAAGGCGGTGCCGTCGCGGCGGTCGGTCAGATAGAGGTTGCCGAAGACCGTGGCGCCCACCCTCACCGGGACACCGACGAAGGAGTTCATGGAGGGATGGCCGGGCGGCAGTCCGGCCGACCGGACGTCGGCGGAGATGTCCGGCACGAGCAGCGGGCGCGGCTCCTGCACCAGGACGCCCAGCAGCCCACTGTGCCCGTCCGGCAGCCGGTCCATGCGCTGCCTGGCCTCCTCGTCGAGCCCCGCCGTGTAGAGCTCGGTGATCCGGCCGCCCTCGGCGTCGAGCACGCCGAGCGCCCCGTACCGCGCCCCGGACAGTTCGAGCGCGGAGTCCACGATGTGCTGGAGGGTGGCGCGCAGCTCCAGGTCCGTACCGACGTTGAGGACCGCGTCGAGGAGGAGCGGAAGGCCGGGGGAGGTGTGTCGTACCTCGTCGTGCATCGGGTCCCGGGATCCTTCCGCCGCTCGTCCGTGCGTGGCCCCGTCGCTCGGTCGCTCAGGGCCCGGCTGTCGCTCTGGCTGTCATTCCGGCCGGGACTCGGCCACCGTGGGCTCCAGTGCCATCGGACTGACCTTGCCCTCCAGCATCTCCCCGAGCCCCAGTACGGCGCACACATCCGGCCGTTCCGCGATCCGTACCGGCATCCCGGTCGAGTCGCGCAGCATCTGGTCCAGGCCGGGCAGCAGGGCGCTGCCGCCGACCATCATGATCCCGCAGTCCGCGAGGTCGGCCACCAGGTCGGGCGGGCAGACCCGCAGGATCCGGCCGATGCCGTCGACGACGGCGGTCAGCGGTGTGTGGATGGCGTGCCGTACGGCGGCCGTGTCGACCAGCACCGAACGGGCCAGGCCCGTCGCCACGTCCCGGCCGTGGATCTCGGTGGAGGCCGGGCCCCCGGCCGCGAGCCCGGTGCCGCTGAGCGCGAGCTGCAGGGGACGTACCGACTGCGAGGGCAGCATCAGCTCGTGCGCCTGGCGCAGGTGCTGGATGACGGCGTGGTCGATGGCGTTGCCGCCGACCGGGATCCGCTCGGCGGCGACGATCGAGCCGAGCGAGAGGACCGCGATCTGGGTGGTCGCAGCCCCGCACACCATGATCATCGTGGCGGACGGCTGCTCGACGGGCAGCCCGCAGCCGACCGCCGCCGCGATGAGGGTGTCCACCAGCTCCACCTTGCGGGCCCCGATGCCCACCAGCGTCTCGATGGTGGCGCGCTGGGCGAGCGGATCCGCGTCGTGCGGGGTGCTGGCGGCGGCCCGCAGGCCGGGCTTGCGGCGCAGCTGGCGGCGGAGCTTGTCGCCGAGCAGCTGACGGAGCATCCGGCGGGCCATCTCCACGTCGACGACGGTGCCGCCGGAGACCGGGCGCACCACCCGGATGTAGTCCGGGGTGCGGCCGGTCATCTTCTCCGCGAACGCGCCGACCGCGATGAGCGCCCCGGTCCGGGTGTTGACTGCGGCACAGCTCGGCTCGTCGACCACGAGACCGAGCCCCTTCACGAACACGCGGGTCCGGGAGGCCCCCAGATCGACGGCGACATGGCAACGGCGCAACTGCTCAAGACTGACGGTCATAGTGGCATCGTGCGGTTGGCCCGGACTTGCCGCGCGCTGGGATGCGCCGCACGGGGTAGGCGAGCTGACGCAGCGCCAGACCACCGGCTCACGGGGCGTCAGTCCGCCGCCGGTCCCGGAACCTCCTCCCCATCCACCGTCAGCACACGCTGCAACAGCCCCCAGGTGAACTCCGCCACCAGCCGTTCCCCGCCCGGCAGCGTCACCTCCAGGTGCGAGCGGTGCGGAGTGCCGCCGTCCCGCATGCGTACGGGAGGAAACGCCCGCGCCACCTCGTCCACCGTCGCCGACCAGGGGCTCAGATCGTCCGCCGACTCCAGTACGGGGGACGGGGAGTCCGGCGCCCGCACCAGCCACTCGTTCCACACCCGCCCGTCGGGCCCGCACATCGCCTCGAACCGCAGGTCCGGCCAGAGCGGCAGCCGCCACAGCAGCGCCTCGCACTCCAGGTCGCCGATCCTGCGCCGTACGACGGTCTCCGGGCGGCCGAGCACGGAGTGGTAACGCGCCACGGCGTCGCGGGCCCGGGGCGAGCGCACCATCGCCTGCCAGCGCCGGTTCACGTCCCGCATCGCGGTGAGCGAGACGCCCATCGAGATCCGGGCGTCCTCGGCCAGCCCCGGCTGGTGGTCGGCCATCCGGCGCAGCAGCACGAGCTGGAAGTCCTGCGGCCCGAAAGGCCCGGACCCACCCGCGCCGCCGGACCCACCCGCGCCACCCGACACTCCCACCATGATCCACCTCACTTACTTGACAATCTCAATCATTGAGGAGCAAGGTTCATCCAGATCGTAAAGTTTTGTGTACGCCGACCCGGAGGCCGAACCCCCATGACCACTCTCCCCACCACCGGCCACGCCTGGCACCTCGTCCGCCGTCCGAACGGCTGGCCCGTGCCCGAGGACTTCTCGCTGGTCGAGTTCCCGGTGTCCGAGCCCGCCGAGGGCCGGATCCTGGTCCGCAACCTGCACCTCTCCGTCGACCCTTACATGCGCGGCCGGATGAACGACGTGAAGTCGTACATTCCCGCCTTCGAGCTCGACAAGCCGATGACCGGCGGCGCCGTCGGCGAGGTCATCGCCTCCGGCGACGAGCGCTTCTCGGTCGGCGACCACGTCCTGCACGACCTCGGCTGGCGCGACTACGCCGATGTGAAGGCCGACTTCGCCACCAAGGTCAGCGCCGAGCTCGCCCCCCTCTCCAGCTACCTCGGCGTCCTCGGCATGCCGGGCCTCACCGCCTACGCGGGCCTCTTCGAGGTGGCCTCCTTCAAGCCGGGCGACACCGTCTTCGTCTCCGGCGCGGCCGGCGCCGTCGGCAGCCAGGTCGGCCAGATGGCCAAGCTCAAGGGCGCGGCGCGGGTCATCGGCTCGGCCGGCTCCACCGACAAGATCAAGCTGCTCACCGAGCAGTACGGCTTCGACGCCGCGTTCAACTACAAGGACGACGCCCCGGTCGCCCAGCAGCTGCGCGAGGCCGCCCCCGAGGGCATCGACGTCTACTTCGACAACGTCGGCGGCGAGCACCTCGAAGCCGCGATCGGCGCGCTCAACGTGCACGGCCGCGCCACCCTGTGCGGTGCGATCTCCGGCTACAACGACACCGAGCCGACCCCCGGCCCGCGCAACATGATGATGGTCATCGGCAAGCGGCTGCGCCTGACGGGCATCCTGGTCGCCGACCACGCCGACCTGCAGAAGCAGTTCGTCGAGGAGGTCTCCGGCTGGATCCGCTCCGGTGAGCTCAAGTACGACGAGACCGTTGTCGAGGGCATCGAGAACAACGTCGAGGCCTTCCTCGGCATGCTGCGCGGCGCGAACACCGGAAAGATGATCGTCTCGCTCACCCGCTAAGCTCGCTGGCAGCCGCCGCGATCCGTGGGCGCGAGTCGCGGCGAACCAAGCAGGAGGATCCACCCGCATGAGCATCAGCAAGATCGACGTCAAGTACACCGCCGTCGCCACCGCCGAGAACGGCCGTGACGGCCGCGTCGCCACCGACGACGGCAAGCTGGACGTGGTCGTCAACCCGCCCAAGGAGATGGGCGGAAGCGGCGCGGGCACCAACCCCGAGCAGCTCTTCGCCGCCGGTTACAGTGCCTGCTTCCAGGGCGCGCTGGGCGTCGTGGCCCGCAAGGAGAACGTCGACATCTCCGGCTCCACGGTGACGGCCAAGGTCGGCATCGGTTCGACCGAGGAAGGCGGCTTCGGCCTGGAGGTCGCCCTCTCGGCCACCATCCCGAACGTGGACGAGGCCACCGCCAAGTCCCTGGTGGAGAAGGCGCACCAGGTGTGCCCGTACTCCAATGCCACCCGCGGCAACATCAAGGTCGAGCTCTCCGTCGGCTGACGACGGTAGCGCGACGAAGGCGGAGGGGCCGCCCCGGAGTGATCCGGGGCGGCCCCTCTCCCGTCCGGGACGCCGGTGGACCCCCGTGCCGCCGGTTGCCGTACGAGGGCCGTACGAGTGCCGTACGAGTGCCGTACGGGTGCTGCGACGCGGGACTACGCCGACGCGGCCCGCACCAGCGCCCGGATCAGGTGCACGTTCTCCGGGGCGGCCCCGCCCGGGTAGGCGAACCGGCGCCGGTTGTACCCGTACGCGATCTGGTTGCGCGGGTCGGCGAAGGCCTCGGAGCCCGCCGCGCCGCTGTGCCCGATCGAGCCGTGCCCGAGCACCGGGTACTTGTCGGCGGCGACCGCCGCGAAGCCCAGCCCGAAGACCGCGCGCTGTCCGCCGACCAGGTCGATGCCCTCGGAGTGGATCTGCCCGAACTCGGCGAGGGTGTCCGCGTTCAGCAGCGGCTGTGCCCCGTCGGGTCCGCCGCCGAGTATCGCCAGATACATTCCCGCGAGGCCGCGTGCGGAGGCGACTCCGCCGTAGGACGCGGGAGAGGCCTTCCGGCTCGCGGCCGAATTGGCCGTCGCCACCAGGTCGGTGGGCTCCTTGCCGTTCAGGTTGAACGCGATCCCGCCGAGGCTGTGCGCACCGACCGGATTGGCCGCCTGTTCGGCCTGCTGCGCCGGGGTGGGCGTCATCGGCAGCGTGTCCAGGAAGCGCGGCGTGACCTCGTCGGGCTCGCCCAGGTAGAAGTCCAGGCCGAACGGGGCGCGCACCCGCTCCTCGTACCACTCCTGGACCGTCCTGCCGGTGACCCGCCGCACCACCTCGCCGGTCAGTGCGGCGATGACGTACGCGTGGTAGCCGAAGGCGGTGCCGGGCCGCCAGTACGGCCGCTGCCCGGCCAGCCGCTCCGCCATCAGCCGGTCGTCGATCACTTCCTCCGCACTGAACCCGGTGTCCGCGCCGACCAGCCCGGCCCGGTGCGCCAGCAGCTCGCGCAGCGTCAGCCGGTCCTTGCCGTGCACCCCGAACTCCGGCCAGTACGAGGCCACCGTGCGGTCCAGGTCCAGCGTTCCGTCCTGCACGAGGAGCGCCACCACCAGATGGGCGGCGCCCTTGGTCGACGAGTAGACCGGAGTCAGCGAGTCGGGTCCGATGTACGGGCCGCCCCACAGGTCCACGACCTTCTCGCCGCGTACGTACGCGACGAGCTGGGCGGCGTGGTCCGGGCCTTCGTCCGGGTGGGCGAGGGCGGCCGCGAACTCCTCGCGGACGTCCTCGTATCCGGCGGCGACGGTGCCCTGGACGGTCGTGTCCTTGACGGCGGTGCCCTGGACGGCGGTGGCCTGTACGTCGATCTCGCTCATCGCTCGATCAGCTCCCCTGTTGTTGCCCGTGGCACGAGGTGCCCGAGTGGTTCCTGTACCGGGGATCAAGCCACCGCCGCCGCGCGCTATTCCGCTCTCACCTGCCCGTTCATCCAGCCGTTACGTACAGCGCCCGGGCGATCTGCGCGAACTCGCCCTTGGGGTGCGCCCGGAACAGCGGCTCGGTGCCGAACAGGACCACCTCCGCGCCCTTCGCCGACGTACCGCTGACGACCGAGGCCCGGCCCGCCGCGTCCTTCGGGCCGCCGGTGCCGTCCTCGCCCGCGCGCCAGTGCCCGGAGACCAGCGGGTTGTTGCCCGCCTTCCCGTACGACTGGTCGGTGCGGACGCCCTTGCCGAGGTCGGTGAACCACATCGGCGAGTAGACGAACGTGTGCGCCGGAGCCCCGGCGGTCACCGGGCTGGCGCCCGAACTGTCCACCTGGACCACGCCGTTGGCGTCCCCGGTGCCCTGGACGGCCTTCGCGGCGAGCAGCCCCGCGTCCGCGTTGAACCTCGCCCCGTCGGCGCCGAGGCCGACCAGACCGTGGCCGGAGGCGAGGAAGACGTCCAGGGCCTTCTTCGCCGCCGCGTTCAGCTTTCCGTACGCCAGGTCGGCCGAGACGTAGAGGGTGTCGACCGAGGTGAGGTCGAATCCCTTGTTCAGCACGTCCGTCGACACGGGCGTCACCGCGAAGCCCATCTCCCGCAGCGCGAACAGTTCGCCGGGGGTCACGGCCGCCGCGACCCGGGTCCGCCGGATCGCCTCCACGCCCTTGGCCCGGGTGGTGTGGAACGCCACCCCGAGCCGGTCCGCCAGCCGGACGGCCTTCCAGCGCGCCGAACCCGGCACCACAGCAGTCCCGTCGGCGGCCCGGGTCACCTTCACCCCGTCCGCGAGCAGGGAGTTGAGGGCGGTGATCTCCTTCGGGTCGTCCAGTCGCAGCCGCAGGTCGCCCCACGGGGCGACGTAACCGGTCGGGGAAGCGGCGTGCACCGGGCGGCCCCTGACGTCCAGCCGCCCGTCCATCACCTTGTCGACGCTCGCGCCCCACAGCAGGCCCAGGCTCCAGCCGGAGATGTCGTACATCGCGGAGACGTCCGCACTGATGTCGCGGCCCTCGGCCAGGATCACGTTGGCGATGCCGCGCTTGGGCTGGCGCATGTCGACGACGTACGAACCCGCCGGATAGTCCTTCCCGCCGAGCCGGAAGGCGCGCAGCGCCCGCTCCACCTTCACGTCATTGGCGACGAGGTGGTCGACGAGCCGGGCGGCGGCCACGTCGGAGCGCTGCCCGCCGGAGCGCTGACCACCGCCGGAGCCGACCGGGATCACGTACGCGCGCGGGAACTTCGTCGTGTAGACGTCCTCCGGGCCGATGCCCGGCACGCCCGGCACGGTCTCCTCCGACACCGGTACCTGCGCCGCGCCCACCGAACCCCGGCGGAACGTCTCGATCTGGTCGGCGATCACCGAGGTGCGGTGCGAGGCGGTGTAGTCGAGCGCCGCCTTGATGGCCGCGCCCGCGACGTCCTTGTTCACTGCGGAGCGCCTGCGCAGCTCGGCGACCGGCTGGGTGTCGTACTCCTCGTTGTTGACCTGGAGCGGGATCTCGATGGTGTGCGTGGCGACCGCGCCCTGGAAGGGCATGTACTGCGGGGTGAAGACGGGCGGCCAGTCGTCCCACCCTTCCTTCTGGTCGCGGAAGGGGATGACCACCGGTTCGACGCCGTCCTTGGCGGGCGTGTAGCCGAGGCCGTTGACGGCGGCCTCCATGCCCAGCGCGTTGGCGTAGGAGTTCTTCAGGAAGAGGTCGTACTCGTAGTTCTCGCCGTGCGGCGGGGTGGTCGGCTCGATGAGCGTGCCGTTCACATAGCCGTGCATGTCGAGCATGACGGCGGGCTGCTTGTCGATGGCGATCTGCCGGATCGCGCGCGCCTCGGGCTGGGTGGCGGTGATGAAGTCCCGGTTGATGTCGAAGCCGTTGGCGTTCGGCCGGGTGCCCGCTATTCGGCCGTCCGGATTGGCCGTGACGTTGATGTATATCCGGTTCTGGGTGAGCAGCCTGCCGGTCTTGGCGTCGTTCGCCCGCGCCAGCTCCTCGATCAGCTTCAGGGACGCGTCCGTCCCCTCCCACTCGTTGCCGTGGATGTTGTTGTTGATGAAGACCGGCGTCTTGTACGTGTCCTTGATCCGCCGGTCCCTGGCGGCGTCTGCGGGCGAGTTCTCGATCTTCTCGCGCATCCGCTCCTGCTCGCGCGCCTGCCCGGCGCTCTCCGGCGCGGTCACGGTGACCAGGTACAGGTCGTGCCCGCCCGCCGACTTCCCGGCGATCTCCACACTGACCCGGTCGCCCAGCTTCTGGAGCGAGTTCAGCTGCGGGGCTATCGCGTGGTACGGGGTCAGCCCCAGCTTGATCGACTTGTCGGCGGGGTCGGGCGCGGGCACCCGCAGCGCGGTCCTGCGCGGATACCCGAGGTCGTGCCGCAGACCCTGACCGGTGGCGGCGTCGAGCGCGCGGGCGGCCGACGCGGCCGGGCCCTTCGCGGCCGGGGAGTCCTTCAACTCCTGTGCCGCCGAGACCCCTTCGCGGGAGTGCGGCGGCCCGTCACCGCGCGGGCCGCCCGGCACGGGCTCGGCGACCGCGGGGGCGGGCGCGAGCAGGACCGCACCGGTGAGTGCGGCGACACCGACGAGGACCGGTCTGGGAATGCGGTTTCTGGTGGGACCCATGCGCGTACGTACCTCCAAAGGCGTGCGGAAGACGGCTACGCGAAGGTCTATCTCCCAACTATCCGCTTCACAAGGGGGTATTGGGGCCCAGGAGGCAACTCCGCACCCGGGCGGCGAGCCCCTCGCCCGGCCCGGTACGAGGCTGAGGTACGTCGAGGAGGCCCCTAGGGTGGGGCCCATGAGTGATCTCGGTACGGGCTTCAAGTACTTGGCCAAGGGCCAGCAGTGGATGGCGCAGCACGGCCGCAGCTACGGGTTCGGGCTGCTGCCCGGACTCGTCACGCTCGTGCTGTACCTCGCCGCGCTGGTCGGCCTGGTGACCTGGTCCGGCGACTTCGTCAGCTGGGTGACACCCTTCGCCGACGACTGGGGCGACACCTGGCTGACGATATTCCGGGGGCTGCTGCGCGTCCTGCTCTTCGGCCTGGCCCTGTTCCTCGCGGTGATCACCTTCACCGCCGTCACCCTGCTGGTCGGCCAGCCCTTCTACGAGACCCTCTCCGAGCGTGTCGACCGCTCCAGGTCCCCCGACGGGAGCGCGCCCGAGTCGGGCCTGCCGCTCGTCCGCGAGCTGTGGATCTCCGCGCGGGACAGCGTGCGCGTCCTGCTGCGCGTCCTGTTCTTCGGCATCCTGCTGTTCGCCTGCGGATTCATCCCGGTTATCGGCCAGACCGTGGTCCCGGTCCTCGGCTTCTGCGTCTCGGGCTTCTTCCTCGCGGAGGAGCTGACGGCAGTGGCCCTCCAGCGCAGGAACGTCGACTTCAAGAAGCGGCTCGCACTGCTGCGCAGGCGGCGGGCGCTGGTGCTGGGCTTCGGAGTGCCGCTCACCCTGGCGTTCCTGGTGCCGTTCGTGGCGGTCTTCCTGATGCCGGGCGCGGTGGCGGGGGCGACGCTGATGGTGCGGGACATGCTGGACGAGCCGTCGCTGGACGGGCCGGTACCGGACGGCGCGCCCCTCACGCCTTGACGGTCACACCTTGACGGTGCGCAGCCTCCGGTCGCTCAGGACCTGAAGGTCGTCGGGGTCGGAGGTGAGAACGACCACGGGCCCCGGCTGCTGGAGCGCGGTGGCGACGAGGACCGCGTCGATGGCGTACTTGTGACCGTGCAGACCGGCGGCCGCCAGCAGTGCGCAGGCCGCGCGTGCGGTGTCCTCGGTGACCGGTTCGATCTCGATACGGGAGAGCACCCAGTCGAACCGAGGCTGCTTGATCTTCGGATTGCGGGCTTCCACCGCGGTCATCGCGCTGATGACGACACGGGCTCCGTGGTCGCGCGCACGCCGTACCAGCGCGGTCACTTCACGGTCGTCCCCGACGAGCTTCGACAGGCCCTGACAGTCGAGGACCAGGGTTCCGATGAGCGGTGCGGTCATGCGGCAGAACGCTCACCCTCGTGCTGGGCACCGTCGGCGGCGCCGCCACCGAGCAGTGCGTCGGCCTCGGCCAGTTCGGCCTCGGAGAACGCCCCGTGCCGTGCCTCGTGGTCGTCGACGAGCTCGGACAGCCGCTCCATCGCGACGCGCTGGCGCAGTGCTGCCGTGATGTATGCCGAGAACTCGCCGGGCCCGACCTTCGCCCGTACCGTCTCCGCCAGGTCTTCCGGAATGCTGACCGAGTACTTGCGTGTGGTTCCACTCATGGAACGACAGTAGCACCAACCATGCTACCGCGCCGACCATCCAAAGAGCCCGCCCGGCATCCGGAAGTCCCTTGATCAGCACGGGTGTTGCCGGGAGCATCACCCCCATGACCGAACTTCTCGCCGTCGCCCTGATCACCGTCCTCGCCGTCATCAGTCCCGGCGCCGACTTCGCCATGGTGGTCCGCAACAGCTACCTCTACGGCCGTACGACCGGCCTGCTCGGCGCGGCGGGGGTCGCGGCCGGTGTCCTGGTCCACGTCACGTACACCATGCTCGGCGTCGGCCTGCTGATCGCCTCGTCCACCGCCCTGTTCACCGCGATCAAGCTGCTCGGCGCCGCGTACCTCGTCTACATCGGCATCCGCACCTTCTTCGCCCGCGACGAGCTCGCCGTCGACCTGGAGGGCAAGCGCGAACTGTCCCCGCTCGGCGCGATGCGCGCGGGCTTCCTGACGAACGTCCTGAACCCGAAGACCACCCTCTTCGTGGTCTCCACCTTCACCCAGGTCGTCGGCCCCGACACGGCGCTGTGGCAGCAGGCCGGGTACGGGCTCTTCATGTCGGCGGCGCACTTCGGCTGGTTCGCGCTGGTGGCCCTCTTCTTCTCGGACGGCAGGTTGCGCGCGGCGATGCTGCGCCGGCAGAAGGCGCTCAACCGGGGCATCGGCTCGGTCCTCGTGGGCCTCGGTGTGACCCTGGGCCTGGCCCGCTGACCCCTCCCCGGCTCCTCGGCGGGGCGGGAGGCCGCGTCACGCCCCGGCGGTCCCCGCCCCGCCCCGCAGCAGCCCCAGGAAGTTCCGGAACGCCCCCGGCATGTCGACCGACTCCGGGTCGTGCAGCCACTGGAACTGCAGCCCGTCCATGACCGCCACCACCAGCGGCGCCGCCTGCTCGGGGGTCAGCCCGCCCGGCAGCCGCTGCCCGAACTCGGCGCGCAGCGCCAGCGCCATGCCCTCGCGCACGGCCGCGTACCGGTGGGTGAAGAAGTCCGTCGCCGGGTGCCCGTCGGTGACGCTCTCGCCGAGCAGGGCGGAGAAGGTCTGTACGACGCCGGGGCGCATCGCGTTGTACTCGACGAGCGAGTCCAGCAGGTCGAGCCGCCAGGCCTGGGCGCTCAGCCCCACCCCGCCGGTGTCCCACTGGTCGCGCTCCTCCAGGACCGCGACCAGCAGGGCTTCCTTGGTGGGGAAGTAGTGCAGTAGGCCCTGCTGGGTGAGGTGCACGCGCTCTGCCACCGAGGCGAGCGAGGCCCCCCGGTAGCCGCGCTCGGCGATGACCTCGAAGGCCGCGCGCAGGATCTCCGCGCGCCGCTCCTCACTCCTGGCTCTTGCCATCGTGCGTACCCCTTCCCCGATGAACTCGCTGGTCAGGACGGTACGCCATGCCGTCACATCACGAATGAGTCACAAAGCCTACCGGTTCACAGGTATCGGGAGTACATATGGGGTGAACAGCAGGTCCCAACGAGGAGGTACGGCCGTGGCAAGCGAGTCCACCAACCGGTCCACCAGCGCCCAGCAGGACGAACAGCTCCGTGAGCAGGCGGTCGAGGCGGCCCTCGGCAAGCTGGACCTCGACGCGAAGGCCCGGCTCCTGGGCGGCCAGGACATGTGGACGCTGCCCGCGCTCCCCGAGATCGGCCTGAAGTCGCTGGTGATGTCCGACGGCCCGATCGGTGTGCGCGGCGTCCGCTGGACCGCCGACGACCCGTCGATCGCGCTTCCTTCGCCGACCGCGCTGGCCGCCACCTGGGACCCGGAGCTGGCCCGCCGGGCCGGCCGGCTGCTCGCCCAGGAGGCCCGCCGCAAGAACGTGCACGTCCTCCTCGCCCCCACCGTCAACCTGCACCGCTCGCCGCTCGGCGGACGCCACTTCGAGTGCTACTCGGAGGACCCGTACCTCACCGGCGAGATCGGCAGCGGCTACGTCAGCGGCGTCCAGGACGGCGGGGTGGGCACCACCGTCAAGCACTTCGTCGGCAACGACGCGGAGACCGACCGCTTCACCGTCGACAGCGTCATCGCCCCGCGCCCGCTGCGCGAGCTCTACCTGGCCCCCTTCGAGGCCATCGTCAAGAACGCCCACCCGTGGGGCATCATGACCGCCTACAACCAGGTCAACGGCACCACGATGACCGAGCACCGCTACCTGGTGAACGAGGTGCTGCGCGGCGAGTGGGGCTTCGACGGCATCAACGTCTCCGACTGGATGGCGGCCCGCTCCACCAAGGGCGACATCGAGGGCGGCCTGGACGTGGCGATGCCCGGCCCGAAGACCGTGTACGGCGAGCCGCTCGCCGGCGCCGTCCGCGCGGGCGACGTCGACGAGGCGCTGGTCGACGACGCGGTCCGCAACGTGCTCCGGCTCGCCGCCCGCGTCGGCATCCTGGACGGCGCCCCCGCCGTGGTCAGCGAGCTGCCCGCGGCCCTGGACGGCCAGGCGGTCGCCCGCGAGGTCGCCCACCGGGCCTTCGTCCTGGTCAAGAACGACGAGGCGGCACTCCCCCTGAACCCTGCGTCGGTACGCAAACTGGCCCTCAGCGGCGCGGCGGCCCGCGACGCCCGCGTCCTGGGCGGCGGCTCCGCGACGGTCTTCCCGGAGCGCGTGGTCGCCCCGCTCGACGGCCTGCTGGCGGCCCTCCCCGAGGGCACCGTCTCCTACTCCGTCGGCGCCGACCCGAGCGACGAACTGGCCGTCGCCGACAAGGGGTTCACCCTCCGCGCGATCTGCCGGGACGAGTCCGGCGCGGTCCTGGGCGAGGGCACCCTGCCCAACGGCCAGGTCCAGTGGATCGGCGACGACCTCCCGGCCGGCGTCACCCACGCCGCGCTCCACTCCGTCGAGGTCACCGGCACCTTCACGGCCCGCGAGAGCGGCGAGCACGCCTTCGGCACCCGGGGCATCGGCCACTTCGCGATGACCCTCGCGGGCGAGAAGGTCTACGACGACGTCCAGGGCATGAGTGCCGCCGCCGACCCCTTCGAGGCGTTCTTCGGCGCCCCGACGGAGCGCGGCCGCCGCACCCTCGCCGCCGGTGAGACGATCGACGTTTCGTTGCACCACACCGTCCTGAAGAACACCGGCTCGCCGCTCACGGCGATCATGTTCTCGCTCACCCACCTCGCGCCGCAGCAGGACGAGGACGCGCTGATCGCTCAGGCGGTGGAGGCGGCGCGGGGCGCGGACGCCGCGGTGGTCGTGGTGGCCACGACGGACCGGGTCGAATCCGAGGGCTTCGACCGCACCAACCTCGAACTCCCCGGCCGCCAGAACGACCTGGTGTCCGCCGTCGCGGCCGTGAACCCCCGCACGATCGTCATCGTCAACTCCGGCTCCCCGGTGGAGCTGCCGTGGCGCGACGACGTCGCCGCGGTCCTCTTCAGCTGGTTCCCCGGCCAGGAGGGCGGCGCGGCGCTCGCGGACGTGCTGCTCGGCAAGGAGGAGCCGGGCGGCCGGCTCCCCACCACCTGGCCGGTCGCGTTCGCGGACGTCCCGGTCACGGAGGTCACCCCGACGGACGGCCGACTCCACTACACCGAGGGCGTCTTCATCGGCTACCGGGCGTGGGACAAGGCGGGCACGGCGCCCGCGTACCCCTTCGGCCACGGCCTCGGCTACACGACCTGGGACTACGAGTCCCTGACGGTGTCCACCGACACCGACGGCACTCACGCCACGGTCCGCATCCGCAACACGGGCGAGCGCACCGGCCGTGAGGTGGTCCAGCTCTACCTGGCACCGACGGCGGACCCGGTGGAGCGGCCGGACCGCTGGCTGGCCGGGTTCGCGAGTGTGGAGGCCGCGGCGGGGGAGACGGTCGAGGTGCGGGTCGAGCTGCCGCGCAGGGTGTTCGAGATCTGGGACGAGGAGGCCGGGGCGTGGTCGTACGTGGAGGGCGCATACGAGGTCCAGGCCTCGCGCTCCCTCACGGCCCCCATGCTGACGACCATGCTGCGGGCCCAGGCCTGACTCCCGGTTCCCCGCGCCCCTGAACACTCAGGGGCGCGGTGGGGCGCCCGGGGTCAGAGGGGTTTGGGGCCCGTGACGCCCCGGTAGGCGAGTTCCGCCAGGTGGGACTGGCCGTTGATGCTCGGGTGGAACCAGTCCCACTGGCTCAACTGCCCGGCGCCGAAGGCGTATTCGAAGACCGCCCCGCCGTCGTACCGGCAGTGCCTGTCCTTGGCGCACACCGACTGCAACACCCCGTTGTACCCCACCACCCGCTCCCGCACCGCCCCCCTCCGGGCCACCGCCGCCGCATCCATCGCCTCCGCGTCACCCAGCATCGAAGGGCACACCCCCAGCGCCCACACCTGCTTGCCGAGCGGGTTGCCCCGGCCCTGGGACCAGAGCCGCTTGAGGTCCGGGACGCTCGCCACGTACACCTGCGTCCGGGGGAGTTCGGCGCGCAGCGTGCGCAGTGCCTTCTCGAAGGAGGCGCGGAAGTCCGCCACCGAGGTCATGGCCGACACCGAACTCCGGCAGGCGTCGTTCGCCCCGGTCATCACCGTGACCAGCTCCGGCCGATGCGCGGCCGCCCGCGCCATCTGCTGCGGCAGGTCGGAGATCCGGGAGCCGGACACCGCCAGGTTCCAGCTGCGCTGCGCCGCCCCCTGCGGCCCCAGCAGCCGCACCGCCAGACTGTTCACCGACGCGTTCGTACCCGTCGCCCAGGACGCCTCGGGACAGTCGGCCAGTACCGAACACGCGTCGAACCCACGTGTTATCGAATCGCCGACGGCAACGAGCGAGGACGGCGACCGGTCCCACGTGGGAGTGGGAGTGGGGCGGGGGGTCGGAGTGGCCGTCGGTGTAGGAGTGGCCGCAGTGCGCCGCTCGCCCTGGGGCCGCGTGTCCGACGAGTTCCCGCCCCCGCACCCCGCCACCGCGAGCAACGCGCCCACCACCGCCCCCGCGGCCACGCCCCCCGCGCGCCGGCGCACCCGTGCCGCGTTCCGACCGCTGTCCCGCATGCCTGTGCTTCCCTCCGCGCGGCGGTGTGTACGTCCGGGAATCCCCGGAAAAGCCGGCGATTCCCCGCCCCCGGACCGACAGTACGTCACACCCCGGCGCACGCCGCACGGTAGCTTTTGCCCCACGGCACCACCGCCGGTACCCCGCCCCTCCCGTACCGGTAAATTACATGACGTCACATACTGTCCCTTTTCAGGAGATTCACTCCCGATGCTGTTTACTGTTGACAACCTCGGGAGCCGGCCAGGCGTGTCACCTCGACCGCACGGCCAGGGAGCACGAGGCCGCTGGTGAAGGCGAACCTCGACCCACACAGCAGGAGGTCCCGGTGACGACACGTGGAGTTCTCTACGTCCACTCCGCGCCGCGCGCGATGTGCCCCCATGTCGAATGGGCGGTGGGTTCCGTGCTCGGCGTGCGAGTCGGTCTCGACTGGATCAGGCAGCCGGCGGCGCCCGGCACCTGGAGATCCGAATTCTCCTGGCAGGGCAGTGCGGGTACGGCGTCCAAGCTGGCGTCCGCCCTGCGCGGCTGGGACATGCTGCGCTTCGAGGTGACGGCCGAACCCTGCCCGACCGCCGAGGGCGAGCGCTACAGCTCCACCCCCGAGCTCGGCATCTTCCACGCCGTCACCGGCATGCACGGCGACATCCTCATCCCCGAGGACCGGCTGCGCGCCGCGCTCGCCCGCTCGGTGCGCGGCGAGAGCGATCTGGAGGCCGAGGTCTCCCAGCTCCTCGGCAAGCCCTGGGACGACGAACTCGAACCCTTCCGGTACGCGGGAGAGGGCGCCCCGGTGCGCTGGCTCCACCAGGTCGTCTGATCCGCCGGATCCGAGCGCGGCCCGCGTGATCACGGACGACCCCGACGGGATAGATTCCGCCCACAGTTGAAGGAACTTTTACCTGTGGGGGGTAAGGGAAGTGCGTTTTCGTGGGGTGGCCGGATCGGCCCCTGTCGTTCTCGCGGGCGGCCTCGTCGGCGCCGCGATCATGTTCCACCGGGAGGACTCCCGGCTGGAGAAGGTGGAAGGCATCTGTCAGGGGGCCAACTGCCTGCCGGGCTCGGGTGCCGTCGACGGCTGGGCGCACGCGTTCACGGTCCTCGGGATCATCGCCGTGCTCATCGCGGTGCTGGCGTTCATCGGCCTCGTGGTGCCGTCGCCGGAGAACGGCGAGGCCAGCGAACACCGCAAGCGCGCCTGGTGGATCGTCCCGCTGCTGCTCGTCGGCATCGGTGCCTCGCTGTGGCCCGCGGGCGCCTGGGCCGCCGCGTACCCGGGCAGCGCCCACACCGTGCGGTGGCTCACCGCGCCCGAGCCGCCGCGGGCGGGGGGCGTCGTCAACAGCGACTTCCGTACCTGGATGGCGGGCCAGAACGTCGTCCGGGTCCGCGACGACGGCCTCACCGCCGTCTCCGCCACCGACGGCGGGCGGCGCTGGCACACCCCGCCGCCGGTCCGACACTCGGTGTGCGCCAGGAGCGTCCGTACCGTCGGCGGCGTCGGTCTGATCGGCTACGCCAAGCACGGCAGGCCGTGCACCGTACTGGCCGCGGTGGACCTGGCCACCGGTGCGACGCGCTGGCAGCAGCCGGTGGTGCAGCGCGCGGACGACTCCACCACGGAGCCGGGCCTGACCGCCCTCGCCGACACGACGGCCGCCGTCGTGGACTCCAGGGGCGTACGGGGACACGACCTCGCCACCGGGAAGCCCCGCTGGCTGCGGCCGGTCGCCAAGGAGTGCGAGGCCAACGCGCTGGCCGGGTCCGCGAAGCGGGTGCTGTTCGTCGAGGAGTGCCGTACGAGCTATGTCGGCGACCAGGTGGTCAGCCATCTGATCGCCCTGGACGCCGCCACCGGGAAGCAGCTCTGGCGCAGCAGGCTGCCGGTCGAGACGCGCGGGGTCTTCAGCCACTTCGTCTCCGCCGACCCGGTCGTGCTGCGCATGAAGGAAATGGACAAGCGGGGCATCGACGGGTACCTGGTGTACGACGACCGGGGGCGCGCCGGTGCGGTGCTGCCCCTGTCGGGGCCCCGCGGCGACCTCAGCTCCGACGGCACCCAGGTCGTCGGCGGCCTGCTGGTCAGCGCGGTGAGCACGCCGAGGGAGGGGTCTGCCCTGTGGCTCGGCGGATTCTCGCTGGCCGACGGCTCCCGCAAGTGGATCAAGCGGCTCCCGGACGGGGTGAGCGGTATCGGCGCCACCGGCGACGGGCGGCGGCTGACGGTGCTGTCCACCTCCACGCAAGCCGGTTTCCTCAGCACGCTCGACGCCCGTACCGGCAGGACGATCCAGGCCGCCCGGCCCATCCTCGGCAAGGCCGCCCCGAAGCCCAGGAGCGCGGAACTGCTGACCGCCTCCGACGGCACCCTGGTCGTCATCGACAGCAGCAGCACGATCAGCAGCAGCACGACCGCCGAATCCCGGCTGTTCGCGGTCCGCCAGTAGCGGAAGGCCCCGCCCTTAGTCGTCGTACGCACAAGGCCCCGCCCCCGGAACACGGGGCGGGGCCTTGTGCGTACCTGTCTGCCGGTCAGACCGTGCGGAACGCCAGCACCACGTTGTGGCCGCCGAAGCCGAACGAGTTGTTGAGCGCGGCGATGGTGCCCTCGGCCGGCAGTGCGCGCGGCTTGTCGCGGACGATGTCCGCCTCCGCCGCCTCCGGGTCGAGGTCGTCGACGTTGATGGTCGGCGGGGCCGTGCGGTGGTGCAGGGCCAGGACGGTGGCGACCGTCTCGATGCCGCCCGCACCGCCCAGCAGGTGACCGGTCATCGACTTGGTCGCGGACACCGCGACGTGGTCGAGGTCGTCGCCCAGCACCTTGCGGAGCGCCTTGATCTCGGCGACGTCGCCCTGCGGGGTGGACGTGGCGTGCGCGTTGAGGTGCGTGATCTCGGCCGGGTCCAGGCCCGTGGAGTCCAGCAGCTGCTGGAGGGCGGCGGCGATGCCCCGGCCGGTCGGCTCGGGCTGCGCGATGTGGTGGGCGTCCGAGGACAGACCCTGGCCGACGGCCTCGCAGTAGACCTTCGCGCCGCGCGCGGCGGCGTGCTCCGCCGACTCCAGGACGACGATGCCGGCGCCCTCGCCGAGGACGAAGCCGTCCCGGGCGGTGTCGTAGGGGCGCGAGGCCAGCTCGGGCTCGTCGTTGTTCTTCGACATCGCCATCATGTTGGCGAACGCGGCGATCGGCAGCGGGTGGATCGTCGCTTCCGTACCACCGGCGATGACGACGTCGGCACGGCCGGAGCGGATCATCTCGATCGCGTAGCCGACCGCCTCGGCGCCGGACGCGCACGCGCTGACCACGGAGTGCACGCCCGCGCGGGCGCCCATCTCCAGGCCGACGTTGGCGGACGGGCCGTTGGGCATGAGCATGGGGACGGTGTGCGGGGAGACGCGGCGTACGCCCTTCTCCTTCAGCACGTCGTACTGGTCGAGCAGGGTGGTGATGCCGCCGATGCCGGAGGAGACGACCGCGCCCAGCCGCTCGGGGGCGATGTTCTCGTCCTCACCGGCCTTGGCGGTGAAGCCCGCGTCGGCCCAGGCCTCGCGCGCGGCGATGACCGCGAACTGCGCGGAACGGTCCAGCTTGCGGGCCAGCGGACGGGGCAGCACCTCGGAGGGGTCCACGGCCGCCTGTGCGGCGATGCGTACCGGAAGCTCGGCGAAGCGCTCGCCCTCCAGGGGGCTTACGCCGGACCGGCCTGCCAGCAGACCCTCCCAGGTCGATGCGGCGTCGCCACCCAGCGGGGTTGTTGCGCCGATACCGGTGACGACCACGGTGCGATTGGTCGGGCTCACAGGAATTCTTTCTCCACGTGTAGAGGGGGAAGTTTTTTACCGGCGCCACCGCCGGGTGGCGACACTTCGAGCAGCCGGGGCCTGATCAGGCCTGGTGCTCCAGGATGTACTTCGCGGCGTCGCCGACGGTCTTGAGGTTCTTGACGTCCTCGTCCGGGATCTTCACGTCGAAACGCTCTTCGGCGGCGACGACGACCTCGACCATGGACAGCGAGTCGACGTCCAGGTCGTCGGTGAAGGACTTGTCCAGCTGGACGTCCTCGACGGGGATGCCGGCGATCTCGTTGACGATCTCGGCGAGACCTTCGACGATCTGCTCCTGAGTGGCGGCCATGATGGCGCTCCTTCGGTGTGTGTGTATCAGAGGGTTCAAAGAGTGGGCGTTGTCCGGAGGAAACCGAAGCAAATGCCCTAGGGGAGGGTAACGACCGTCGCGGCGTACACGAGACCCGCCCCGAAGCCGATGACGAGGGCGGTGTCGCCGCTCTTCGCCTGCCCGGTCGCCAGGAGCCGCTCCATTGCGAGCGGGATCGAGGCGGCCGAGGTGTTGCCGGTGGTTTCGATGTCACGGGCGACCGTGACGTGCTCCGGCAGCTTGAGGGTCTTCACCATCGAGTCGATGATCCGCATGTTGGCCTGGTGCGGGATGAAGACGTCCAGGTCGTCCGCGGAGATCCCGGCGGCGTCCAGCGCCTGCTGGGCGACCTTCGCCATCTCGAAGACGGCCCAGCGGAACACCGCCTGGCCCTCCTGCGTGAGGGCCGGGAACTTGACCGCGCCGAGGCTGTCGAGCGGCAGGTTCGAGGCATCGCCGGCGTGGAAGTCGTCCCACGCCACCGTCTGCTTGATGGTCTCGGACTTGTCGCCCTCGGAGCCCCACACGGTGGGACCGATGTGCGGCTCCTGGGCGGGGCCGACCACGACCGCGCCCGCACCGTCGCCGAACAGGAAGGCCGTCGCGCGGTCCTCCAGGTCGGTGAGGTCGCTGAGCCGCTCCACGCCGATGACGAGGACGTACTCGGCGCTGCCCTCGACGATCATGCCCTTGGCCAGGGTCAGCCCGTAGCCGAAGCCGGCGCATCCGGCGGAGATGTCGAACGCCGCGGGCCTGCCCGCGCCGATCCTGTGCGCGATCTCCGTCGACACGGCGGGGGTCTGCTTGAAGTGCGTGACCGTGGAGACGATGACCGCACCGATCTGCTCCGGGGCGATCCCGGCGTCCGCGATGGCCTTGCCGGACGCCTCGATCGACATCATCGCCACGGTCTCCTCGTCGGAGGCCCAGTGGCGGGTGGCGATTCCGGAGCGCGAGCGGATCCACTCGTCGGACGAGTCGATCTTTTCGAGGATCACCTCGTTGGGCACGACCCGGGTGGGGCGGTAGCCGCCGACACCGAGGATGCGCGCGTACGGGGCGCCCTTGCTGGGCTTGATCTTCGACATGGGTGCTCGCTCCTTACGCGGTCGCGTGCTCGGCGAGGAGCGCGCGGGCCGCGTCGAGGTCGTCGGGGGTCTTGAGCGCGAGGGTCTTGACCCCCGGGAGCGCACGCTTGGCGAGGCCGGTCAGGGTGCCGCCCGGGCAGACCTCGATCATCGCGGTCGCGCCCAGCGCCTGGAAGGTCTCCATGCACAGGTCCCAGCGGACCGGGTTGGAGACCTGGCTGACCAGGCGCGCGACGATCTCGGAACCGGCGGCGACGGACTGGCCGTCGGCGTTCGAGACGTACGTCAGGGCCGGGTCGGACACGACCAGGTCCTGCGCCGCCTTGCCGAGCTCGGCGACCGCCGGAGCCATGTGCGAGGTGTGGAACGCACCGGCGACCTTCAGGGCGACGACGCGGCGCACCCCCTCCGGCTTGTCGGCGTCCAGCGCCGCGAGCTGCTCGGCCGTACCGGCGGCGACGATCTGGCCGGCGCCGTTCACGTTCGCCGGGGTCAGGCCGAGCTTCTCCAGGTGCGGGATCGTCACGGCGGGGTCGCCGCCGAGCAGGGCCGCCATGCCGGTCTCGGTGACCGCGGCGGCCTCGGCCATGCCGAGTCCACGGGTACGTACGAAACGCAGCGCCGCCTCGTCGGTCAGCACACCGGCGAACACCGCGGCGGTGATCTCACCGACGCTGTGTCCGGCGACCGCGCCGGCCGAGGAGATGTCGCCGAGGGCGGACGCCGAGAGGAGACCGGCGGCGACCAGCAGGGGCTGGGCGACGGCGGTGTCACGGATGGCGTCCGCGTCGGCCTTCGTGCCGTAGTGGACGAGGTCGAGCCCGATGGCGTCGGACCAGGCCGCGATGCGGTCACCAGCGCCGGGGAGTTCGAGCCAGGGAGTCAGGAAGCCGGGCGTCTGAGCGCCTTGGCCGGGAGCGACGAGTACGAGCACCCTCACACTCTCTCTTGTGGTCGGCGTCTTCTGCCGGTGGGGACTGGGACGAAGAACCGTCAGGGGAATTGTTTGTATCCGACAAAAGTCTAGGCCGGAGAATCACCGTCGGCCAGACGCCCCAGGATCAGGGCGATGCGGAGCGTGAACGCCGAGCGGACGTCGGAGGGTGACCACCCGGTGACGTCCGTCACACGTCGCAGCCGGTAGCGCACGGTATTGGGGTGTACGAAGAGCATCCGGGCCGCCCCTTCGAGACTGCTCGCCTGTTCGAGATAGACGCTCAGTGTCTCCAGGAGCGCGGAGCCAGCTTCCTCCAGCGGTCTGTAGATCTCCTCTACCAGCTGGTCCCGGGCGGCGGGGTCGGAGGCGATGGCCCGTTCCGGAAGGAGATCGTCCGCGAGTACGGGCCGGGGCGCGTCCTGCCAGGCGGTGCACGCCTTGAGTCCGGCGGCCGCCGCCTGGGCGGACCTGGTGGCGGCCAGCAGGTCGGGCACCACGGGGCCCGCGACCACGGGCCCGGCGGCGTACGGCCCGATCAGCGCCTTCGCCACATGCATCGGGTTGTCGCTGCCGCCCGCGATGACGACCAGCCGTGTGCCGAGCACCCCGGTCAGGACCTGCAGCTTCGCGTGCCGGGCGGCCCGCCGGATCGCCTCCACGGTCAGCTCGGAGTCCCCGTCGGGGGCGGTGCCGAGCACCACGCACACATGCTCCGGCGCGTTCCAGCCGAGGGCGGCGGCCCGCGAGACGGCGCCCTCGTCGGCCTCGCCGGACAGCACCGCGTTCACCACCAGCGATTCGAGCCGGGCGTCCCAGGCGCCCCGGGCCTCCGCGGCCTGCGCGTACACCTGGGCGGTCGCGAAGGCGATCTCCCGGGCGTACACCAGCAGCGCCTCGCGCAGCACCGACTCGTCGCCGGGGGCGGCGACCTCCTCGATCGCCGACTCCATGACCTCGATGGTCGTACGGACCATCTCCACGGTCTGCCGCAGGGTGATCGCCCGCGTCAGCTCGCGCGGTGCCGTCCCGAACACATCGGTCGAGATCGCCTGCGGGGTCTCCGGATGCCGGAACCACTCGGTGAACGCGGCGATGCCGGCCTGGGCGACCAGACCGATCCACGAGCGGTTCTCCGGTGGCATCGCCCGGTACCAGGACAGCGTCTCGTCCATCCGCGCGATGGCGCTCGCGGCGAGGGAGCCGGAGGACTGCTCCAGCCGCTTGAGGGTCGCGGTGTGCGGATGGGCTGCACGCTTCACCGGCCCGTCCGAGGACGCCGCGGCGGACCCTTCTGCGGGCGCGGACGGCTCGGGCTGCGGCGCTGACTTCTGCGCGGGATCGGGTCGGGGCACGGTGACAAGACTGCCTTATCCGGCGAGCGGCGCGGTGTGGCGGGGCTACCGTGGTCCCCGTGACCTCCCTGCACCGCGCCGCCGACCGCTACCGGGGCGGCGAGCCCTCGGCCGGTATCGAGTCCCTGCACGCGTTCTCCTTCGGCCACTTCTACGATCCGGACAACCTCCGTTTCGGCCCGGTCCTGGCCTGCAACGAGGAGCGCCTGGCCCCCGGCGCGGGCTTCGACGAACACCCGCACAGCCACACCGAGATCGTCACCTGGGTCGTCGAGGGCGAACTGACGCACTCCGACAGCGCGGGCCACGAGACGGTCGTGCGCCCCGGCGACGTCCAGCACCTCAGCGCGGCGGACGGCGTGCGGCACGTGGAGCGCAACGCGGGGCCAGGTCCGCTGGTGTTCGTGCAGATGTGGCTGGCCCCGCTCGCCCCCGGCGGCGACCCCTCGTACGACGTCGTGCGCGGCCTGGCCGGATCCGACCCGTACGACCTCCCGGCGGCGGGCGCGGTGCTGCGGGTGCGGCGCCCGGCGGCGGGGGAGCGGGTGCCGGTGCCCGAGGCCGGCTACCTCCATGTCGTACGGGGCCGACTCGCGCTGGGCGGCGAGGAGTTGGGGCCCGGCGACTCGGTGCGCACCGGCACCGGCGGCGGGCTCGCACTCGTCGCCGCGGAGCCTGCCGAGGTGCTGGTCTGGGAGTTCGCCGGTACCCGGTAGCCGGTGCTCAGTAGGCGGAGTCCGGCTCCTCGGCGTTGCGCCACAGCGTGAAGTCGAGGGTGACGTAGTCGCTGGGGTCCGAGGCCCCGGACTTGGCCCGGAAGGTCACCAGGGCGATGTGCCCGGACTTGGTGTGCACGCAGAACTGCGAGCCGGGGCTCGCCTGGCCCAGCGTGACGCGCTCGGTGAACCGGGTCTCGGCGCGGCAGGTCTTGAGCGAGCCCTTCTGGGAGTTGTTGAGCAGGACGACCTTCTCGCTGTTGCTGCCGAGGTAGCGGTCGTCGCTCCAGTAGTAGAAGTCCGCGTCGTCCTCGTAGGCGGCGTCGCCGGAGTGGATCGGCTTGAGGGGGTTGTCGGCGAACCGGACGTAGTAGTCGTTGGGGACGTTGATGCCCTTGTACGTCACGGGCTTGGGGTCGGGGCGCGGGGTTGAGCCCTTCCCGGCGGCGGAGCTGCCCGGGGAGGGCTTGCGGTCCAGGGCGAGATTGGCCATGAACGCGGCGCAGCCGCCGACCGGCAGCAGGACGGCGGCGATCACGATCAGGGCGATGGCCCCGCCGCTCATCTTCTTCTTCGGCGGCGGCTGCGGCGCCCAGCCCGGCTGCGGCTGCATCGGATAGGGCGCGGCGTGCAGGCTGTGCTGCGGCTGCTGGGCCGGGGTCTGGGCGGGGTACGTGGGGTGGGTGGGGTGGGCGGCGGGCCCGGGGCCGGGATACGTGCCCGGGTACGGCGGCGGGGTCGGCGGGCCGGCCTGGGGTGCGGGTGTGGCCTGAGGTGCGGGTGCGGGTGCGGGTGCGGCCTGGGGCGCGGGAGTGTCCGGCGGCGGCGTCGCGGCCTGGGTCGGGGCATGGTGCACCCCGGCGCCCTCGCTCGCCGGCTCCTTCATCGTCGTCCGCATCTCCGCCCAGGCCCGGGTCCGCCGGTCGATGTCCTCGCTCATCGGCTCCGGCAGCCAACTGCCCTGCTGGCTCAGCGGGTTGGCGGACGCGGCCCGGCACAGTTCGATGATCTCGCCGGGCTCGGGCCGCTGCGCCGGATCCTTGGCCAGACAGCGCGCCAGGAAGCCCAGCTCCTCCGGAAGCCCGGTCAGGTCCGGCTCCTCGTGCACGATCCGGTAGAGCACCGCATGCGAATTGCCCTCGCCGTGCGCGGTGTTGCCGAGCGCCGCGTACACCCCGACCTGGCCGAGCGCGAAGACGTCCGAGGCGGGCCCGAGCTCCTTGCCCGCCGCCTGCTCCGGCGACATGAAGGCGGGCGTGCCGACCGTGATCCCGGTCCCGGTGAGCGCGGTGGCGTCGGCCGCCCGCGCGATGCCGAAGTCGATGACCTTCGGCCCGTCGGCCCCGAGCAGGACGTTGGCGGGCTTGAGGTCCCGGTGCACGATGCCCGCCGCGTGGATGACCTTCAGCGCCTCCGCCATCCCGGCGAGCAGCCGCAGCACCACGGGCACCGGCAGCTTCCCGTGCTCGGCGACCGCGACGGCCAGCGAGGGCCCCGGCACGTACGCGGTGGCCAGCCAGGGCGTGCTGTCCTCGGTGTCGAAGTCGATGACGGGCGCGGTGTACAGCCCCTGCACCCGCTGTGCCGCCTGCACTTCGAGCCTGAACCGCTGCCGGAACCCGGCGTCGTCCCCCAGCTCCGGCCGGATCACCTTGACGGCGAGGGGGTGCCCGCCGGGGGTGTACGACAGGTAGACCTGGCCCATGCCGCCCGCGCCGAGGCGGGCGGCAATGCGGTAACCGGCCACCGTACGGGGATCATCGTCCCGCAATGGCTGGAACTGTCCGCCCGTACCGCCCTGGTGCATCTGATGTCCCGCCCGTCGAACCGTGTCGCACTCGTCGGGTGGGAGGGTAGCCCAACGCCGCACCGGTGTGGCCCACCCCCGGTGCGGAGCCCCCCGCCGGTCAGGCGGCGGCGCGGGCCTCGGCCAGCAGGGCGTCGACGAACGGCGGCCAGACCTCCGCCGCCCACGGGCCGAAGGGGCGGTCGGTCAGGGCGACCGCTGCCAGGCCCGCGTCCGGGTCGACCAGCAGGAAGGTACCGGCCTGGCCGAAGTGGCCGAAAGTACGGGGAGAGGACGAACTGCCCGTCCAGTGCGGGGACTTGGAGTCGCGGATCTCGAAGCCCAGGCCCCAGTCGTTGGGGTTCTGGTGGCCGAAGCCGGGGAGGACGCCCTTGGTGCCGGGGTAGTGGACCGTGAGGCTGGCCTCGGCGACCGTACGGGGGTCCAGCAGGCGCGGGGCCTGGAGCTCGGCGGCGAACCGGAGCAGGTCGTGAGTCGTGGAGACGCCGTCGCGGGCCGGGGAACAGGCGCCCTCGAGGGCGGTCGCCGTCATGCCGAGGGGCTCCAGGACCGCCTGGCGGAGGTAGTCGGGGAAGGGGATCTCGGTGGCCTTGGCGAGGTGGTCGCCGAGCGCCTCGAAGCCCGCGTTGGAGTAGAGGCGGCGGGTGCCGGGCTCGGAGGTGATCCGCTGCTCGTCGTAGGCGAGCCCGCTGGTGTGCGCGAGCAGGTGGCGGACGGTGGAGCCGGGCGGACCCGCCGGTTCGTCCAGCTCGATCGCCCCCTCCTCGTACGCCACCAGGGCCGCGTACGCGGCGAGCGGTTTGGTGACGGAGGCCAGGGAGAAGCGGTGGCCCGACGGGCCGTGCGACCCGAGGACGGTGCCGTCCGCCCGTACGACCGCTGCGGCGGCCGTGGGCACCGGCCAGGACTCGATCATCGTCACGCTCTGCATGACGTCGAGCCTAACCGGAGCCCGGGGGCGTCCCTCAGGTGAGGCTCAGCCGCATGGCCGGCTCGTCGCGGCGTACGAAGCCCAGCGAGGCGTACAGCGGCTCCGCGTCCGGCGAGGCGCTCAGATCGACCTGGGTCACACCCTGCTCGCGGAACCAGTCCAGCAGTGCCACCGTGCAGGCGCGGGCCGCACCCAGGTGGCGGGCGCCGGGCTCGGTGACGACGCCGAAGATGTGTCCCCGGTTGCCGAGGGGGGCGGGCGGATTGCCGATCCGGTAGTCGACCGTACCGACGACTGTGGTGCCCAACCTGCCGCCGCCGTCCGGGTGTTCACTCACGAAGACCGCGAAGTCGCCGTCCTGGGCGCCGAGTTTCTTGCGCAGCTGGGGGAGGGAGGCCTCCTGCCAGTCGGTGGGGGCGGCCTCGTTCGTGAGGGATTCGATCAATATCTGGCGCAGGCGCAGCACTTCCGCCGCGTCGTCGGCGGTCGCACGCCGTACCGTTCCGTGATCCATGCGGCGCAGATTACTGTGCGGCCCCGTGCCGCGCAGCCGGGAAGCCGCGGCCCAGAAGTTCTCGCCGGGACCACTTGCTTCGAGTGCACTCCAACGTTCTAGCGTGGAGGACATGACGGTGATCGACAGCAGCCCCCCGCCAGTGCACACCGAATCCCGGCCCCACTTCCGCGACTGTTCCCTGCCGGCCGGGCACCCCCTGCCCGAGGGGCGCGACCACTACACGATCAGTGAGGTGGCCGTCGCCACCGGACTCACCGCGCACACCCTGCGCTGGTACGAGCGGATCGGCCTGATGCCGCACGTGGACCGCTCGCACACCGGCCAGCGCCGGTTCCGCAACCGGGACCTGGACTGGCTGGCGTTCGTCGGCAAGCTGCGGCTGACCGGGATGCCCGTCGCCGACATGGTGCGCTACGCGGAACTGGTCCGCGAGGGCGAGCACACCTTCGAGGCGCGGCAGGAACTGCTGGAGTCCACCCGTCGCGACGTACTGACCCGGATCGACGAGCTCCGGGACACCCTCGCCGTACTCGACTACAAGATCGACGTCTATGCGGAAGCCCGCAGGGCGTCGGAGAGGTTCTGATTCCTTCATGAGCACCACCGCACCCCTCGCCACCACCCGTCTCGGCGGCACCACCGGCCCCGAGGTCGGCGTCCAGGGCCTCGGCTGCATGGGCATGAGCTTCGCGTACGGGCCCACCGACGCCACCGAGGCACGGGCCACCCTGGAGCGCGCCCTGGAGCTGGGCGTCACCCTGTACGACACGGCCGCCGCGTACGGGGACGGCGAGAACGAGAGGTTCCTCGCCCCCTTCGTGAAGGCGCACCGCGACGAGATCGTCCTCGCCACGAAGTTCGGGCTGGCCGTCGACCCCGCCGACAACACCAAGCGGATCATCGACAACGACCCCGCCCACATCAGGGCGAGCATCGACGAGAGCCTGGACCGCCTGGGCGTCGACGTCATCGACCTCTACTACATGCACCGGCGCGATGTGAACGTCCCCATCGAGGAGACCGTCGGCGTGATGGCCGAACTGGTCGCGGCGGGCAAGGTCAAGCAGCTCGGACTGAGCGAGGTCACCGGCGACGAACTGCGGGCCGCGCAGGGCGTGCACCCGATCGCCGCCGTGCAGTCGGAGTGGTCGCTGTTCAGCCGGGACATCGAGGCGGGCGTCGTACCGGCGGTCGCGGAGACGGGCGCGGCCCTGGTGGCGTACTCGCCGCTCGGCCGGGGCTTCCTCACCGGCGCCTTCGCCAGCGCGGAGAAGGACCTGGACGCGGGCGACTTCCGCCGCCACCACCCCCGCTTCAACGGCGACAACGCGCAGGCCAACGGGGAACTCCTCGACCCGGTGCGCGAAGTGGCCCGCGCCCGCGGCCTCACCCTGGGCCAGGTCGCGCTGGCCTGGGTGCAGCAGCGGGCGCAGGTGCACGGGCTGTCCGTGGTCCCGATCCCCGGCACCCGCAAGCGCACCCGCGTCGAGGAGAACACCGGGGCGACCCGGGTGGTGCTCAGCGCCGAGGAGCTGGCGCTCCTGGAGCCGATCGCGGCCCGGGTGGCGGGGCCGAGGTACGCGGACATGTCGTTCGCCTCGGCGGGCCGCGAGTAGGCGAGTAGGGGACGTGGGGCCCGCGTGCGCACTGCCGCGCGGGCGCTCACGCCAGGCCGAGGGCGAAAGCGGTGAAGCCCGCGGCGAGCAGTCCCGCGACCGTCCGGCGCGCCCTGGTCGTCGTACGGGCGTTCTTGCCGGGGTTCTCGAAGACGTGGGTGAACTTGGCGATCACGACGAGCAGTACGGCGAACAGCGGCATCCAGGCGAGCCGCGCCGCGATCCAGCCCAGCGTGTCGGGCGCCGCGGTCAGGCCCGGGATCGTACCGAGGTACGAGCCGGGGACGGCGGCGGCCAGCATCGCGGTCTGGTGCCAGCACAGGATCGTCATCGCGCACAGGTTGATGACGACGACCGGCGCCCACAGGGCGGGCCGGGTCAGCAGCCGGGCGATCCGGTCGCGGAGCAGGATCGCGGCACCGCTCTGGGCGGCGGCCAGGGCGAGCACCAGCAGCGACGGCGGGTGCGAGTTGGTGCGGTCCTGGCCGGGGACGCCGACCATCGACGCCGGGTAGTGGAACGCGAGGAGCAGCGCGGCGAAGAGGGCGGTACCGCCGACGAGCAGGACGTACGCGGTCTTCTTGGTGAGCTTCTTCTCGCCCCAGGCGACGCCGAGCTGGTAGGCGAAGAGCCAGCCGGGGAGCAGGTTGAGCAGGCTCAGCCAGGACGGCACGGCGTCGGCGTACGGCCCATAGCGCAGGAAGTCGACGACGGCGACGGAACCGATCAGCGGCAGGGCCGACCAGGGGCCGATCCGGCGGGCGGCCCGGATGCACAGCGGGGTGAGCGCGGTGATCGCCGCGTACACCCCCACGAACCACAGGGGCTGGACCACCAGTTTCGCGCCGGTGCGCAGGGTGGCCTCGGGCACACCCAGCCCGAACAGCACGGGAACGAGCAGCGCCCAGACGGCGGTCACCCCGAGCACCGGACGGCCGAGCCGCACGAGCCGGCCCTTCAGCCATTCCCCGCTGCTGCCCTTGCGCTTGTGGTACGAGAGGACCGAGGCGTAGCCGCCGACCAGGAAGAAGATGCCCAGCATCTGGAGGATCCAGCTGGCGGGGGCGAGGCCGGCGAAGCTGGAGAGCGGGCTGGCGTTGTGCAGCGAGCCCGCGTCCTGGTCCACGGTGAAGCCGCCGAGGAGCCAGTGGCCGGTGGGGACCGCGAGGAGCGCGAGGGCGCGGAGGCCGTCGATGGCGCGGTCGCGGTGGGCGGGAGTACGGGCGTCGATCTTGCGGGCGAGGGCGGCGAGGGCGGCGGGGCCGCGGGTCTTGTGGGCGGGGGCCTTGGCGGTGGGTTCCGGGGCGGTGGCGGTGATGCTCATCGGGGGTCCTTCGGATGTCCAGGGGGAGCGAAGTCGGGGGTGCGCGGGTGGCGTCGCCGCGCGGCGACGGGGTGCGCGGTCAGGTCCGGGCCGCTGGTGGGGGAGCGGGGGAGTCCGCCGTCTGTGGACCGGCGGCGTCCGTATCCGTGACGGGGCGGCCCTGCGCTATCGCGGCGAAGGCCCGCAGTGAGTCGGTGCCGGGTGCGAAGTAGCCGGTGTGGCCCTGGGCGTTGGCCGCCGGGACCGGGCGGGCACCGAAGTCGGCGGCGGTCGGGTCGGCGCCGTGGCCCAGGCCCAGGAAGCGGACGTGGGGGATGTTGTCGATCCAGTCGGTGGCGTCCTTGGCGGCCCAGACGCGGGCGTCCGTGCCCAGGTCGGCCGCGCTGTCCGCGTGCATGCCGGGGGAGGCGAGGGCGACCAGGTCGGCGGCGTCCAGCCGGGGTGCGGCCAGTCCGCAGACGACGGAGCCGTAGCTGTGGCAGAACACCGCCGGGTCCGGGGCGCCGACGGCGTCGAGCCCGTCCGTCAGGCGGACCAGCCGTTCGGCGCCCGCCTCCGCGAGTCGGCCGGTCGCGGCGTCGATGCCGACGCCGACGGGGGTGGTGTACCCGGCCCAGGCGATGACGGCGGTGCCGTCGCCGGTCTGCTTGCGCAGGCTCTTGGCCATACCGGACGGAGTGCCGTACGGGTCGTTGGTGCGGTCGAAGGTCGATGCGTCGATGTCCGACCCGGGCACGACGACCGCGACGTGCGCCGCGCGCCCCAAGTCCCCGTACACCTCAGCGACTTGACCGCGTCCCCGGGGATCGAACGCGAGGATCTGCCGCCCGGGGGAGAGGAGCCCGGGGAAGCGCCCGTCGGCCCGCACGGCGCGCTTGTTGGCGGCGTACCGCAGGGCGACCGGGGCGCCGTCGAGGTTCCCGACGACGAGCGGGTGGCGGCGGACGAGTCCGGCGCGCTCCTCCTCGCTCAACTTCCCGAAGAACCGGGCCACTTGCTCCGGCGTGCCGGCCGCCGGGTCGATCAGCCCTTCGGCGCGCCAGGCCTCGGCACCCGGCGGCGGCCCGGTGACGGCGGTCTGCGAGTCGGCGGACGCCCACCCGGCGGTTCCGCCGACCATGGACAGCGCCACCCCCACGGCGGCCAGCGTCCTCCTGAACCGGCGCATCGTCCCCGCCCCCTCTTCCCGTCCCTGCCGCACGTGCCGCCGTGATCGGCGGCTTGACGTGGAGCAAGGTAGGAAGAGGACATGCGCTGCGGCGTCACACCACGGGGCCAACTCCTGGGTGATACCGCAGTACTGGAGGTCTTTCCCAGGTCAGAGGGTGGGGCTGGCCCCCCTGTGGGAGGTGGTGCGACCCCCGCCCACGGGCTCTCGACCTGCCCCGACGCGCGCTTCCGGCCTCCCCCGCGCGGCGGACCTCCTTCGTCCCCGGGGCCGAGGCGGGAGGGGGCGGCCGGGCGGACAGTGACCCCATGACCCACACCGCCCCGGGGCCGACGGCCCGCACCGTCCCCCCGCTGCCCCGCCCGACAGTCGCCTGGGCCCTGGCGCACACCGCGCTGGCCCTCACGGCCCTCCTCGCCGACCGCCCCCTCTTCGTCCTGGGCCCCCACTCCGCTCCCCCGTACATGAATGGGTACGTGATCGCCGTGGCGGCCCTCGCCGTCGGCGCGCTCGCCCTCCGGGCCCGTCGCCCGCACCACCGCGCGGTCCGCCCCGCGCTGTGGACCGCCGCCGCCCTCTCCCTCGTGTCGGGGTTCAGCCTGCTGATGGACGTCGTCATGGTGCTGACCGGCAGCCTCCCCGACAGCCCGCTCGCCGCGGTGCACCACGCCCTCGGTGCGCTCGGCGCGCTGCTCCTCGCCGCGCAGGCCCGCGCGGACGGGGCCGCCCCGGCGAACGGAGCCGCGCCTCCGCCGCCGCCGGCCGCCGCCCCCCGGCCCGTCCAACTGGCCGCACTGGCAGGTGCGTTGGCGTTCCTCCCGTACGCCGCGATGAAGACCGTATGGGCGACCGGCGGCACCTTCGCGGGAACGACCGGCGCCGAAATGCTGGCCATCTCCCGCCGGAACGGGGCCTCCGGGATCTGGCTGACGCTGGAGTCGTACGGGATCGACGCGACGGCCCTGCTCGCCGCGCTCGGCATCTTCCTGCTGTACGGGCTGGTCCGTCCGTGGGGCCAGGTCTTCCCCCGGTGGACGGTGTTCCTGGCGGGCCGCCGGGTGCCCAGGTGGCTGCCGCTGGCACCGGCGGCGCTGGGGGCGGCGACGCTCGCGCCGTACGGGACGCTCGGTGTCGGGCAGCTGACGCTCGCCGCGTTCGGGGCGGTGGAGCTGCCCCCGGGCGACTTCGCCACCTCGCGCGACGCGACGCTGGTGGCGTGGACGGGGATGGGGGCGTTCGCGGTGTACGGCGCGGCGCTGACCGTCGCGGCGTACTCGTACTGGGTACGCACCCGGCGTCAGGCCTGATGGCGGGTGCGTACCCCGACCGGACTCAGCCCGCGTCGCCCGGTGCCACCAGCCCCGACTCGTACGCGAAGATCACCGCCTGCGCCCGGTCCCGCAGGTCCAGCTTCGCCAGCACCCGGCCGATGTGCGTCTTCACCGTCTGCTCGGCCAGGATCAGATGGTCCGCGATCTCCTGGTTGGACAGCCCCCGGGCGATCAGCTCCAGCACCTCCGTCTCCCGGGGCGTGAGCCCATTGAGCCGGAGCGCCGGGTTCCGCCGGGGGGCGGGGCGCTGCGCCGCGAAGTCCGCGATCAGGCGCCGTGTCACCGACGGCGCCAGCAGTGCTTCGCCCGCCGCCACCACCCGTACCGCCGCGATCAGATCGGCGGGCGGCGCGTCCTTCAGCAGGAATCCGGACGCCCCGGCGCGCAGCGCCTCGTACACGTAGTCGTCCACGTCGAAGGTGGTCAGCATCAGCACCTTGGGCAGGTGGACCACCCCCACCGGCGGGGAGAGGATCTCCCGCGCGGCGGCCAGTCCGTCCATCTCCGGCATCCGTACGTCCATCAGCACCACGTCCGGATGCGTGGAACGGGAGACCTCCACGCCCTGCCGTCCGTCCGGCGCCTCGCCCACCACGTCGATGTCGGCCTGCGCCGAGAGCAGTGCGGCGAATCCGGCCCGCACCATGGCCTGGTCGTCAACGATGATCACGCGAATGGTCATGTGGCGGGGGAGTCCTTCTCTGTGTCTGCCGTCTCTGCCGGCTCAGCCGTCTCTTGTGTTGTTCCCGCAGAACGGGCCGACCGGGGAGGAGCCGTCGTGCCCGCCCCCGACAGGGGCAGCCGTGCCGCCACCCTGAACCCCCCGTCCGCCAGCGGCCCGGTGTCCAGCGTGCCGCCGGTCAACCGTACGCGCTCGCGCATCCCCACCAGGCCGTGTCCGCCCGCCCCCTTCGCCTCCACCCGCGCGGCCCGCGAGTTCGGCGAAGTGGGCTCGGGGGCGGGCCCGTTGACCACGAGCACCAGCAGATCCGTCTCCTCCGCCCGTACGGACACCCGGGTCACCGCCCCCGGCGCGTGCCGCACCACATTGGCGAGGGCCTCCTGCACGATCCGGTACGCCGACAGGTCCACCGCCTGCGGCACTGCCAACTTCCCCTCGGTCGCCACCAGTTCGGCCGCCATCGACAGCTCGGCCGGCACCCCGGCCCGTACCGTCGCCTCCACCAGCTGCTGCACCTTGTCGAGGCCGGGCTGCGGCGCCCGCTCGCCCTCGGTGCCCTCGCTGCGCAGCACCACGAGCAGCCGCCGCATCTCGGTCAGCGACTCCCGCGCGCTGGAGGCGATCGACGCGAACTCCTCCTCGGCCTCGGGCGGGAGACCGCTGATCCGGTACGGGGCCGAGTCGGCCTGCACCGTGATCATCGACATGTGGTGGGCGACGACGTCGTGCAACTCCCGGGCGATCCGGGTCCGTTCCTCAAGCAGCTGCCGCTGTGCCCGCTCGGCGACGCTGATGGTCTCCTGCTCCACCAGCTTGCGCTGCGCCTCACCGCGCTCCCGCAGCGCGCCGCCGATGACGAGCACGGCGCCGCTCAGCACGATCGTCAGCACATTGGTGCCGTCGCTGGCCTCCGGCTCCAGCTGCCCCAGGACGATCCCGGCCAGCGCGGTGGCGATCCAGACCCCGATCAGGGCCTGGCGGCGCTCCCGCAGCGCCAGCGCGAACAGCAGGAACAGCGAACCGACGATGGTGGGCGCCGGCCACGGCCAGATGGCACTGCCCTCGGATCCCTTCAGGATGAACAGGCTGCCGATCACCCCGGCGGGGAAGACGATCCACCAGGCCTGCAACGGCCGGTGGGCGATCAGGAGCAAGGGCACCGACTGCGCGACGGCCAGCGCGCCCGCGATGCCGCCCGGCACGCCGTAGTCATTGGCCAGCACCTGCACCGTGACCGGCAGCAGGGTGACGGTGAGGGCGACCACCACGAAGTACGGCAGCAGCCGCTGCCACCGCTTGGGCGCCTGCTGGAGCAGCGGCGTCGGCGGGTGCGAGGGATGGGTGACGGCGTGCAGCAGCGCACGCAGCTGGCGCCTCCCGGCCGCGAACAGCCCGTCCATCGTCCGGGCACCCGACAGGCCGCCCGACAGGCCGCCCGACAGGCCGCCCGGCGGCGCGGCCGAGGGCGGGGGCGGATAGGAGGGCTGCCGAGGGGGCGCCGCGGACCCGCCGGGGGCCGACGAGGACTCGGAGGGCGGGGGCGCCGCGGCGGGCGGGGAAGCCGAGGCGGGCGGGGAAGCCGAGGAGGGCCGGTTCGGTTCGTTCATGGCTCCCTCAGCGTAGGCAGCGCACCCGTCCTCCCACGTCATACCCGGGGTCTGAGCAGGCCCTCATACCCCGGTACTACCTCAGGGCACTCCTGTCCCAGGCGTCCCGCCCGCCCCTCGCGACTACAGCTCCGCCAGCAGTTCCGCCTTCTTCGCGCAGAACTCCTCGTCCGTCACCAGTCCTGCCTGGTGCAGGTCCCCGAGGTGGCGGATCCGCTCCACGATGTCCGCAGGCTCGCGCCGCCCGGTGCCCACGCCCGCCTCGACCGCGACCCGCTCGCGCCCCGGGTCCACCGCTCCCGGGGTGCTCCGTACCGCGGCCAGCACGGCGGCGGCGAACGGCAGCGACTCGTGCACCGGCCCGTAGCCCAGGCCGAACACCACCGCCGCCGGGTCCTGGTCCGCCTGCCCCGGGCTGTCCTCCGCGGCACCGCCGTCCCTGCGCAGCAGCCGCAGGTGCCCGTCGAGGACATCGGGGGAGCGCCACTCGACCCCGCTCAGCGAGGCCACCGGGAAGTTCTGGTCGCCGACCTTCCACTTCGCCGACGACGCACCGGTCCAGAACCAGCGGAACGCCACGTGCGTCCCGTCGAAGCTGGCCTTCCCGTCGTACGCCTTGAAGTGCAGCGGCCCCTGCGGCGGCGCCACCAGGAACCGCTCGGCGGGCTCCCCGAAGTCCGTGACGCTGCCGCGCAGCTTGGCGCGCAGCTCGTCGGCGTAGTACTCGGCGAGCACCTCGCGCTCGGCGGGCAGCACCAGCCGGTACGGGTCGGAGCTCTCCTTGAGCTGTCCGGCGGCCGCCTCCATCAGCGGATCGGCGCCGGGTCTGGGCACCGCGTGCAGCACGACGGTGCCTCGCTTGCCCGGGGTCAGCGTCACATCGGCCAGCGCCTCGTGCGGGATGCGCCGCTCACCGAGCGCGGAGAGCAGCTTCGGCGTACGTATCCCCCGTTCGAAGCGGATGAGCACGGAGTCGCTGTCGAACTCCCAGGTGGCATGAATTCCGGCCAGCACATCACCCATGCGGCTCATCGTATGCGGCGTCCGGCCGGACGTCGCCCCTCGGCGGCCACCTCGATTTCCCGCCTTCTACGCGCGTCAGACACCTCAGGCAGCCCCGTACCCGTCGTCACTGGCATCGCCGTCCCCACCGTTCTCCCCGATTCCGTTGCGGCAGGCGTCCCCGCCGCCCGCACAGCTCACCCCGTCGTAACTGCCGACACCGATCTGCGCGAAGTTGCCGACGCTGACCGTGCCCGGTTCGAAGTAGCCGGTGTGCCCCACGGCGTCCGCCGCCGACAGCACCCGCGCCCCGAACTCCGGCGACACCGGGTCCGTCCCGTGCCCGAGCCCGCCGACCTCCAGGTACGGCACGTCCTGGATCCAGTCGTCGGCGTCCCGCATCGCCCACACCCGGGCCCTGGTCCCCAGCTCGGCGGCGGTGTCCGCCCGCATGCCGGGGCTGCCCGAGACCGCTATGTCGGTGACCCGCTCCGGCAGGTCCTGCGCGGCCACCCCGCACACCACCGACCCGTAGCTGTGGCAGAACAGCGACACCGGTACGGAGCCGGCCCCGGGCAGCGACCCGGTCATCGCCACCAGCCGCCGCGCACCCGCCTGCGCGGGCGCCCCGACCATCGCGTCCATGCCGAGCCCCACCGGCGCCGTGTAGTCGGCCCAGGCGATGACGGCGACCCGCTTGGCGGGCGCCGCCTCGCGCTCCGCCGCGTACAGCGACTTCGCCATCCCGACCGGGGAGGAGTACTTGCGGTAGGTCCGCTCGAAGTTCACGACGTTGGTGTCCACACCGGGCACCACGACCGAGATCCGCTGGGCCCGCTCCAGATCGCCGAAGACCTCCGCGACCCGTCCGCCGCCGTCCGGGTCGAAGGCCAGCACCTTGCGTCCTTCGCGCAGCAGCGCCGCGAACCGGTGCAGCCGCCGGTCGGCGTCCTGCTTCCCCGCCCTGGAGACCCGGGGGTCCTCCATCCGCCTGCGCTCGATCACCTGCGCCTGGCTCAGCGCCCGCCGGTTCGCCTCGAAGCGCAGCGGTACGGGAGCCCCGTTGAGGTTGCCGACGACCAGGGGGTACTCATGGACCAGCCGCCCCTGCTGGAGCGCGGTCAGGCCGTCGAAGAAGCTCGCCACCCGCTGCGGGGGGCCCTGCGGGTCGGGAAGGTCACGGCCGTCGATCCGGCCGTGCTGCCACGAGGCGAAGGCCTCCTTGAGGGACACGTCGTTGTCCCGCTGGTGGTGGATGGCGGTCCAGCCGGTGATCGCGAGCATCACGAACACCACGGACAGGGCAAGGAGTGCCCGCCATGCGGTTACGGAGGGGGAGGAGTCGAAGGAAGTCACTGCGGGACACCCTAGGAGGTTCACCGGGGCCCGTGCGTATTCCGTGACGCGGATCACGTTTCGATAAAGGTGTGGAGGTCAGCCTGTGTATACGGGTGTGCTACGCACGGATTTCTTGACGCCAGTCCCCGGCCAGTGCCGGGCCCAGATGATCCAGGCAGCGCGCGGTCATCTCCCGTATGGCGTCCAGGCTCGCGTCCTCCCGCTGCCCCCACATCCGCCCGGTCAGCCGCATCACCCCGCCGAACGCGGCCACCACGATCCGGGGCCGGGGATCGGCGTCCACGTCGAGCCCCTCCCGCTCGGCGATGACACCTGCCATGGCGTCCTCCAGTTCCGTGGAGCGCCGGAGGTGGACGGCGAGCAGTGCCGGAGTGGATTCGATCATCCGGTAGGTCCGCATGTGCAGTTCGATCGGGATGACGGCCTCGATGGCCTCGCCGACCGATTCCCACGCCCAGGTCACGGCGTTGCGCAGGGCGGTCAGCGGGTCCTCGTCGGCGGGCCGCTCGCTGACCGCCGCCAGGAAGCGGGCCTCCACCATCGACACCACGGTGAAGGCGACGTCCTCCTTGGAGGCGAAGTAGCGGAAGAAGGTGCGCTGCGAGACCTCGACGGCGGCAGCGATCTCGTCGACCGTCGTCCGCTCGTACCCCTGGGTGGTGAACAGCTCCAGGGCGACGCGCAGCAGCGAGTCCCGGGTGCGCTGCTTCTTGCGCTCGCGCAGACCGCACACCGGGGTGAGCCCGCGTGCGGCGCCCGTACGTTTCAGCTTGTCCGCCATCGCCCCTGGGTCCTGTTTCTCCTGAATTTTGCCTGCTCACCTTACCTGTGAGCTACGTGACAGTTACCGGCTAGTGAATTGGTTCGTCAAGTGTCAGCGACTGACACTAATCTGACCGCATGACTGCACAGACCACGCTCAACAAGGTGCCGCCGGGCCCCGACCCCGTACCGCAGAAGGCCAAGGGGCTTCGCGGCCACCCGTGGCTGACGCTCTTCGCCGTGGCCATCGGCGTGATGATGGTGGCCCTCGACGGCACCATCGTCGCCATCGCCAACCCCGCCATCAAGGCCGACCTCAAGGCCTCGCTGGCCGACGTCCAGTGGATCACCAACGGCTATCTGCTCGCGCTCGCCGTCGCGCTCATCACCGCGGGCAAGCTGGGTGACCGCTTCGGCCACCGGCAGACCTTCCTGATAGGCATCGCGGGCTTCGCCGCCGCCTCGGCCGCCATCGGCTTCTCCCAGGAGATCGGCCTGGTCATCGCCTTCCGCGTGCTCCAGGGCCTGTTCGGCGCACTGCTCATGCCGGCCGCGCTCGGCCTGCTGCGCGCCACCTTCCCCGCCGAGAAGCTGAACATGGCGATCGGCATCTGGGGCATGGTCATCGGCGCCTCCACCGCGGGCGGCCCGATCGTCGGCGGTCTCCTCGTCGAGCACGTCAGCTGGCAGTCGGTCTTCTTCATCAACGTGCCGGTCGCCGTCGTCGCGCTGGTCTTCGGCCTGATCGTGCTGCGCGACCACCGCGCCGAGAACGCGCCGCGCTCCTTCGACATCCCGGGCATCCTGCTGCTCTCCGGCGCGATGGGCGCACTGGTCTACGGCCTCATCAAGGCCGGGGAGTCCTGGGGCTGGGGCGGTACGAACACCTGGCTGTGCGTGGGCGGTTCGGTGGTCCTGTTCGTCCTCTTCGCCCTCTGGCAGACCAAGGCGAAGGAACCGCTGATTCCGCTGGCCATGTTCCGCTCCGTGCCGCTGTCGGCCGGTGTGGTCCTCATGGTGCTGATGGCGTTCGCGTTCATGGGCGGCCTCTTCTTCGTGACGTTCTACCTCCAGGGCGTGCACGGCATGAGCCCGGTCGACAGCGGACTGCACCTGCTGCCGCTGACCGGCATGATGATCGTCTCCTCGCCCGTCGCGGGCCTGCTGATCACCAAGTTCGGGCCGAGGGTCCCGCTGGTGGGCGGCATGGTCTTCACCGCGGTCGCCATGTTCGGGATGTCCACGCTGGACACCGGCACCGGCACGCTCACCATGTCCCTGTGGTTCGCGATGCTCGGCCTCGGTCTCGCCCCGGTCATGGTCGGCGCCACCGAGGTCATCGTCGGCAACGCCCCGCTGGAGCTGTCCGGCGTGGCCGGCGGCCTCCAGCAGGCCGGTATGCAGGTCGGCGGCGCGCTGGGCACGGCCGTGCTCGGCGCCGTGATGTCCTCGCGCGTCAACGCCGAGTTCGCGGGCAACTGGAAGGACGCGGGCATTCCGGGTCCGGCCTCGCCGCAGCTGGAGCAGGCCGCCGAGTTCGGCATGGTCCCGACGCAGGAGCTCGCCAAGGCACCGGGCATGACGCCCGAGGGAATCAAGGCGATCACCGGTGTCGTCCATGACACGTTCGTGTCGGGCATGGGCTTCGCCTTCACCATCGGCGGAATCGTCGCCGTGGTCGCCGCGTTCGTCGCTCTCTTCACCAAGCGCGGCGCGAACGCGGACGCCGCGGGCGGCGGAGTCCACATCTGACGTACGCCGGCACGTACGTCCACGTACGCCGGCACCTCTCGCGGAAGCGTCAACTCCGCGCCCCCACAGCCCCGTCGGACCGGTTCCGGCGGGGCTGTCGCCTATCAGGGTGATCCGGTACGCGGCCCCTTCCCAGGCCCGTTCGCGCAGGTCACGGTGGATCCACCGAAGATCCGTACACGACCACGGGGGACGATCCGGATGAACAGCCTGCTGCGCACCACCGCACTCGCCGCGACCCTGACGGCGGCCACGACCCTGCTGCCCCAGACGGCACCTGCCTCTGCTCCTGCCCCCGCCCCCGCGCGGGGCGTCACCCTCGGCAGCTGTGCCGCCGGTGAACTCTGCCTCTGGCAGAAGCCCGGCTTCAAGGGCAAGCGGTACGCCCACGAACTGGCCGGCACCGACATCGAGTCCTGCGTACCCCTGCCGCCGGGCACCGACGCGCAGGCGCTGGCCAACCGCACCGGCCGCCCCGTCACCACCTACCAGTCGGCCGAGTGCGCCGAGACGGGCGAGTTCGACACCTACCCCGGCGGCGGCAGCTGGGTGCCCCAGTCCCCTTACCGGGTGCGGGCGTTCAAGGTGTGGGAGAGCTGACGCCGGGGGCGGGCCGCTGGGCCGGTATCCCGGGCGCACCGTCCGAGGAGAGCCGGCCCACCTCCGCCCGCAGCTCCTTGACCTCCAGCACCAGCGCCTCGATCAGCTCCGTCTGACGGCGCTCCTCGGCGTCGTCCCGCTCGAAACGGGAGATGAACCAGGCCGCGATGTTCGCCGTCACCACACCGAGCAGCGCGATTCCCGACAGCATCAGCCCGACCGCGAGCACCCGCCCGAGCCCGGTGGTGGGGGAGTGGTCGCCGTAGCCCACGGTCGTCATGGTGGTGACGGACCACCAGAGCGCGTCGCCCAGCGTCTTGATGTTCCCGCCCGGTGCGTCGCGCTCGACCTCCAGGACCGCCAGCGAGCCGAACATCAGCAGCCCCACCACCGAGCCCCCGACGTACGCGGTCAGGGTGATCTGCGACGCCATCCGGGCCCGCCGCCCCACCAGCACCAGGGTGGACACCAGCCGCAGCAGCCGCAGCGGCCTGGCTAGGGGCAGCAGTACGGCGAGCAGGTCCAGCGGATGGCTGCGGACGAACAGCCACTTCCCCGGAGCCAGCGCCAGCCGTACGAGGTAGTCGGCGGCGAAGATCGCCCACACCGCCCACTCGACCAGCGAACAGGCCCGGAGCACCGGATCCGCCGCGCCCGGCGCGACGATCGGCACGGCGTACGCGGCGGCGAAGACCAGCGCGAGGACGAGAAGGGGGTTCTGGGTGCGCCGCTCCCACCGGACCTGAGCGGTTTGCTGCTTCATGCCGGGCATCGTAGGGAACGCGGAAAGGCGGCGGGACCCTTGGGGCCCGCCGCCTTCCTCAACCGTTACCCGGTGGGGGCATCAGTTGTTACCTGTGCTGCTCGTCCGGCTCAGGCGTCGCCGCCTGCCGCGCCCGGGTCGGCCGCCCGTACGTCGAGCAGCTGGTAGCGGTCCACCGCCTGCTTGAGCGCGGAGCGGTCGATCTTCCCCTCCTTGGCCAGCTCGGAGAGCGTCGCCAGGACGATCGACTGCGCGTCGATGTGGAAGAAGCGACGGGCCGCCCCACGGGTGTCGGCGAAGCCGAAGCCGTCCGCACCGAGCGAGGTGTACGGGCCCGGAACCCAACGCGAGATCTGGTCCGGAACCGAACGCATCCAGTCGGAAACGGCCACGAACGGACCCTCGGCGTGCGTGAGCTTCTGCGTCACGTACGGCACCCGGATGTCCTCCTCGGGATGCAGCAGGTTGTGCTCCTCGCACTGGACGGCCTCGCGCCGCAGCTCGTTCCAGGACGTCGCGGACCAGACGTCGGCCTTGACGTTCCACTCGTCGGCGAGGATCTGCTGCGCCTCGACCGCCCACGGCACGGCCACGCCGGACGCCATGATCTGGGCCGGGATGGAGCCCTGCTCCCCGGCCTTGTAGCGGTAGATGCCCTTGAGGATGCCCTCGGTGTCCACGTTCTCGGGCTCGGCCGGGTGCTGGATCGGCTCGTTGTAGACGGTCAGGTAGTAGAAGACGTCCTCGGCGTTCTCGCCGTACATCCTCTTCAGGCCGTCCTGCACGATGTGCGCGATCTCGTACCCGAAGGCCGGGTCGTAGGAGACACAGCCCGGGTTGGTGGACGCGAGCAGCTGCGAGTGGCCGTCCGCGTGCTGGAGACCCTCACCGGTCAGCGTCGTACGCCCGGCGGTCGCACCCAGTACGAAACCGCGCGACAACTGGTCGGCCATCTGCCAGAACTGGTCACCGGTGCGCTGGAAACCGAACATCGAGTAGAAGACGTACACCGGGATCAGCGGCTCGCCGTGCGTCGCGTACGCCGATCCCGCGGCGATCAGCGAGGCCGTGCAGCCCGCCTCGGAGATGCCGTCGTGCAGCATCTGACCGGTCGGCGACTCCTTGTACGCGAGGAGCAGATCGCGGTCCACTGCCTCGTACTGCTGGCCGAGCGGGTTGTAGATCTTCGCACTCGGGAAGAACGCGTCCATACCGAAGGTGCGGTACTCGTCGGGCGCGATCAGCACGAACCGCTTGCCGATCTCCTTGTCCCGCATGAGGTCCTTCAGTACACGTACAAACGCCATGGTCGTGGCGATCGACTGCGAGCCGGAACCCTTCTTCGCAGCCGCGTACGTCTTGTCCTCGGGCAGTACGAGCGGCTTGGCGCGCACGACGCGCGACGGCACGTAGCCGCCGAGGCTCTGCCGCCGGTCGTGCATGTACTGGATCTCCTCCGAGTCGCGGCCCGGGTGGTAGTACGGCGGGGCGCCGTCCTCCAGGTCCTTGTCCGCGATCGGGATGTGCAGCCGGTCGCGGAACCGCTTGAGGTCCTCGGCGGTCAGCTTCTTCATCTGGTGGGTCGCGTTGCGGCCCTCGAAGTTCGGTCCGAGCGTCCAGCCCTTGACCGTCTGCGCCAGGATGACGGTCGGCTGGCCCTTGTGCGCCTTGGCCGCCGCGTAGGCCGCGTACACCTTCTTGTGGTCGTGACCGCCGCGCCCCAGGTGCAGGATCTGCTCGTCGGACATGTCCTTGACCATGTCCCGCAGCCGCTGGTCGTCGCCGAAGAAGTGCTCGCGGATGTACGCGCCGGTCTCGGTCGCGTACGTCTGGAACTGGCCGTCCGGGGTCGTGTTGAGCTTGTTGACCAGGATGCCGGTGCGGTCCTGCGCGAGCAGCGGGTCCCAGGAGCGGTCCCAGACCAGCTTGATGACGTTCCAGCCGGCGCCGCGGAACTGCGACTCCAGCTCCTGGATGACCTTGCCGTTGCCGCGCACCGGGCCGTCGAGGCGCTGCAGGTTGCAGTTGACGACGAAGGTCAGGTTGTCGAGGCCCTCCCGGGCGGCGATGGAGAGCTGGCCGAGCGACTCGGGCTCGTCCATCTCGCCGTCGCCGAGGTACGCCCACACATGCGACTTGGAGGTGTCGGCGATGCCGCGCGCCTCCATGTAGCGGTTCATCCGGGCCTGGTAGATCGCACCGAGGGGACCCAGGCCCATCGAGACGGTCGGGAACTCCCAGAAGTCCGGCATCAGCCGCGGGTGCGGGTACGACGAAAGCCCGTTGGGGAACTTCGACTTCTCCTGGCGGAACGCGTCCAGCTGCGTCTCGGTCAGCCGGTCCAGCAGGAACGCGCGGGCGTAGATGCCGGGGGAGGCATGGCCCTGGAAGAAGATCTGGTCGCCGCCGTCGCCCTCGTCCTTGCCGCGGAAGAAGTGGTTGAAGCCCACGTCGTACAGCGAGGCGGAGGAGGCGAAGGTGGCGATGTGGCCGCCGACCCCGATGCCGGGGCGCTGGGCGCGCGAGACCATCACGGCCGCGTTCCAGCGGGTCGCGTTGAGGACCTTGCGCTCGATCTCCTCGTCACCCGGGAAGAACGGCTCGTCCTTGGTCGCGATGGTGTTGACGTAGTCCGTGCTGCGCATCTCGGGCACGGCCACGCGCTTCTCGCGGGCACGTTCGATCAGGCGGAGCATCAGGTAGCGGGCCCGCTCGCGGCCCCGCTCGTCGACGGCCGCGTCAAGCGAGTCGAGCCATTCCTGGGTCTCCTCGGGATCGAAATCCGGGACCTGGCTCGGCAGGCCGCCAATGATGATCGGGTTGCGATCGGATCCGGAAGCCACGCTGTTCCTTCGCTGGTAGGGAATTGACCACGTATGGGGGTGTCACGGTCTGGGCGTCGCGCCGCTGTCCATCGTGTACCCAGGGGACGTAAACGTCATCTCTACCGAGGGGTAACCACCGTCGCGGACCGACTGCCCCGCCGTCGTCAATGACCGGCATCGACCAAATCGCAACCTTACGCCCCGCCCGTTCGTGCGTTTCGTAAAACCGTTCGCCCCCGATTGGCGGAGTGGAGGAACGAAACGTGGCAAAGCGTCGCGAATGGTGTGGGATGAATCACTGCGCGGCCTTTCCGGGCCGTCAGAAGTTGCGGCGGAGGCGTCCCATCCGTCACCGTTTCGGCGGTCCGGGCGGCCGGGTACTTGCGCGATCGGTCCCGCCCGTGTGGACTACGGCCAATGCCGCGCACGCGCGCGGCTCAGGCACATTGCTGAAAAAGCACTTCCCGAAAACAGATCAGGAGGCAATCCGTGAGCGCGACCGCGGACCACGCGGAGGAGCGGACCAACCCTGCCGCGAGGCTGGGTTTCCAGCCCGAGCAGGTGGTCCAGGAGATCGGCTTCGACGACGATGTCGATCAGGAGCTCCGCGAAGCCATCGAGGAGATCATCGGCGGCGAACTCGTCGACGAGGACTACGACGACGTGGCTGACGCCGTCGTCCTGTGGTTCAGGGACGAGGACGGCGACCTGACGGATGCGCTGGTGGACGCCACCACGCTCATCGAGGACGGCGGCACCGTCTGGCTGATGACTCCCAAGACCGGCCGTGACGGCTATGTCGAGCCGAGCGACATCAACGAAGCCGCCACCACCGCCGGTCTCTCCCAGACCAAGAGCGTCAACGCGGCCAAGGACTGGACGGGCAGCCGCCTGGTCTCGCCGAAGGCGGCGAAGTCCGGCAAGCGCTAACAGCCGGAAACACCTCAGACGAAGTACCCCAAGGACCCCCGCCGGCGCAGGCCGGCGGGGGTCCTTCGGTGTTCTGTCCGCGTCCTTGCGTAGGCTTCGGGGAAACCCGAACGGCCCAGCGCGAGGCAGGAGATATCCATGGCGATCGAGGTGGGCACCGAGGCCCCGGACTTCGCGCTCAAGGACAACCACGGCCGCACCGTGCGCCTGTCGGACTTCCGGGGCGAGAAGAACGTGCTGCTCCTCTTCTACCCCTTCGCCTTCACCGGGGTCTGCACCGGCGAGCTGGCCGCCCTCCAGGCCGGTCTGGACAGGTTCGTCAACGACGACGTCCAACTGCTGGCCGCGTCCTGCGACTCCATGCACACCCTGCGTGTCTTCGGCGACCAGGAGAACCTGGAGTACCCGCTCCTGTCGGACTTCTGGCCGCACGGCAACGTCTCGCGGGAGTACGGCGTCTTCGATACGGACAAGGGCTGCGCCGTCCGCGGCACGTTCGTCATCGACAAGGCGGGCGTGGTGCGCTGGACGGTCGTCAACGGCCTGCCGGACGCCCGGGATCCGGACGAGTACGTCAAGGCCCTCGACACGCTCTGATCCGGGCGGGAGCCTTGAGCCCCGAGGAATTCGGGACTTAAGTCCTGCCGTGACGGGGAACCGGTCACTAGGATCAATACGTTGATCCGATGCCAGCTGCACTACGGGGGCAGGGCCTCACCTGAGCCCCTCGACACACTTTGGAGGACTCGTGGGAGTCAGCCTCAGCAAGGGCGGAAACGTCTCGCTGTCCAAGGCCGCCCCGAACCTGACGGCAGTCGTCGTCGGTCTGGGCTGGGACGCGCGCACCACCACCGGCGGCGACTTCGACCTCGACGCCAGCGCGATCCTGACCAACGACGCGGGGAAGGTCGCCAACGACTCGAACTTCGTCTTCTTCAACAACCTCAAGAGCCCCGACGGTTCCGTCGAGCACACCGGTGACAACCTCACCGGTGAGGGCGAGGGCGACGACGAGGTCATCAAGGTGAACCTGGCCGGCGTACCGGCCGATGTCTCCAAGATCGTCTTCCCGGTCTCGATCTACGAGGCCGAGACCCGCCAGCAGAGCTTCGGCCAGGTCCGCAACGCGTACATCCGCGTCGTGAACCAGGCCGACAACGCCGAGCTCGCCCGCTACGACCTCAGCGAGGACGCCTCGACCGAGACCGCCATGGTCTTCGGCGAGCTGTACCGCAACGGCGCGGAGTGGAAGTTCCGTGCCATCGGTCAGGGTTACGCCTCCGGCCTGCGCGGCATCGCGCAGGACTTCGGCGTCAACGTCTGAGCCGGACCAGGGCCTCCCGCGACCTCGTACGGCTTGTACGGCTCGCGCGCCGTGTGCGCCTTGTGCGCTCGCGCGCGTCCCGTACGACCTCGTACGGCTCGTACGCCTCGCAGTGAGGCACGGCCCCGGTTCCTGCCAGGCCCACTTCCGTCCGGCGCCGCACCCACCAGTGCGGCGCCGGACGCGCCTAATCCACTGCTCCACCGCCGCGGGGAGGAAGAAAGATCATGGGCGTCACGCTCGCCAAGGGAGGCAATGTCTCCCTCTCGAAGGCCGCTCCGAACCTCACTCAGGTGCTGATCGGGCTCGGCTGGGACGCACGTTCCACCACCGGGGCCGACTTCGACCTCGACGCCAGCGCACTGCTGTGCAAGGACGGCCGGGTGCTCGGTGACGAGTACTTCATCTTCTACAACAACCTCACCAGCCCCGAGGGCTCCGTCGAGCACACCGGCGACAACCTCACCGGCGAGGGTGACGGTGACGACGAGTCGCTGCTCATCGACCTCTCCAAGGTCCCGATGACCGTCGACAAGATCGTCTTCCCGGTCTCGATCCACGACGCCGACAACCGCGGCCAGACGTTCGGCCAGGTCAGCAACGCTTTCATCCGCGTCGTCAACCAGGCCGACGGCCAGGAACTCGCCCGTTACGACCTCAGCGAGGACGCCTCCAGCGAGACCGCGATGATCTTCGGCGAGGTCTACCGGTACAGCGGAGAATGGAAGTTCCGCGCCGTTGGGCAGGGGTATGCGTCCGGGCTGCGGGGCATCGCTCTAGACTTCGGGGTCAACGTTTCGTAAAGCCCCGCACACGCGGGGGAGAGATGTACTCGACGAGAGGTAGCCAGTGGTTCTGAAAACCTTCGGCTGGTCGTTCGCGGTAACCGCGCTCGGCCTGGTCGCGGCGGTTCTCTACGGGGGGTGGACCGGCTTCGGAATCGTGGCGATCCTGTCCATCCTGGAGATCTCGCTGTCCTTCGACAACGCGGTGGTCAACGCCGGGATCCTGAAGAAGATGAATGCCTTCTGGCAGAAGATCTTCCTCACCATCGGCATTCTCATCGCCGTGTTCGGCATGCGCCTGGTCTTCCCCGTGGTCATCGTCGCCATCAGCGCCAAGATCGGGCCCATCGAGGCCGTCGATCTGGCAATGACCGACAAGGACATGTACAAGCAGCTGGTGACCGACGCTCACCCGTCGATCGCCGCCTTCGGTGGCATGTTCCTGTTGATGATCTTCCTCGACTTCATCTTCGAGGACCGGGACATCAAGTGGCTCGCCTGGCTGGAGCGTCCGCTGGCCAAGCTGGGCAAGGTCGACATGCTGTCGGTCTGCATCGCGCTGATCGTCCTGCTCGTGACCTCGATGACGTTCGCCGTCAACGCCCACCAGCACGGCGGCACGCACGTCAACAAGGCCGAGACCGTACTGATCTCGGGCGTCGCCGGTCTGATCACGTATCTGATCGTCGGCGGTCTCTCCAGCTTCTTCGAGGACAAGCTCGAAGAGGAGGAGGAGCGCGAGCACGAGGCCGAGGAAGAGGCCAAGCGCGCCGGCAAGAAGAACACCGGCGTGGCCCTGGCGGGCAAGGCCGCGTTCTTCATGTTCCTCTACCTGGAGGTCCTGGACGCCTCGTTCTCCTTCGACGGCGTGATCGGTGCCTTCGCGGTCACCAACGACATCGTCCTGATGGCGCTCGGACTCGGCATCGGTGCGATGTACGTGCGTTCGCTGACGGTCTACCTGGTCCGCCAGGGCACCCTGGACGACTACGTCTACCTGGAGCACGGCGCGCACTACGCGATCGGCGCCCTCGCCGTGATCCTGCTCGTGACCATCCAGTACGAGATCCACGAGGTCATCACCGGCGGCATCGGCGTCCTCCTGATCGCCTGGTCCTTCTGGTCCTCCGTGCGCCGCAACAAGCGGATCGCGGCCGAGGGCGGAAAAAAACCGAGTGAACAGGCCGAAGTCCCCTCCGGAGTCTGACCCGCACTGACGGTGTCCGGTTCCGGGGTGTGACCCGGCCTGTATTGAGGAACGCTCTGAAACGGGGCGGCCACGCGCGGCGCGAGTCCGCGGGGCCGCCCCTTTTGGGGTGTCCGGGGTGCATGGGTGCCGTGGGCACGGAGCCATCCGAAGAGCCATCTTGGGGGAGGACCGCATGGCCGTCTGGGACCGGATCAGCAGCCTGTGGCAGAGCAACGAGGTGCAGTTCGACTCGGGCAGCGCCGCGACGAACTCCATCGAGCTGACCAAACGGCACCCGGTGGTCTCGCTCAGCAAACAGGGCGCGGACACCGGCAGCCTGCGCGTCAACCTCTCCTGGCGCATGCGCACCTCCGACATCGGCGGCCGGACCAAGCACAGCGGCAACCTGGTCTCGCGCTCCCTGCGGTTCTTCCAGCCCGAGGTCGTCCAGGCGCACACCCAGGGCGTCGTCAACGTCGACCTGGACCTCGGCTGCCTCTACGAGCTCAAGGACGGCTCCAAGGGCGTGGTGCAGCCGCTCGGCGGCTTCTTCGGCGACATGAACGGCCCGCCGTACGTGAAGCTCAGCGGCGACGACCGGTTCGGCGCCCCCTCCGGCGAGACCATATTCATCAACCTCGACCACCGCGACGAGATCGCCCGGCTGCTGGTCTTCGTCTACATCTACGACCAGACCCCCGCCTTCGACCGCACGCACGCGGTCGTCACGCTCTACCCGAGCAACGGGCCGAGGATCGAGATCGAACTCGACGAACGCGCCCCGCAGGCCCGCTCCTGCGCCGTCTTCAGCATCGAGAACGCCAAGGACGGGCTCATCGTGCGCCGCGAGGTGAAGTTCGTGTACGGCTTCCAGGCCGAACTGGACCGGCTGTACGGGTGGGGCCTCCAGTGGGGCCGCGGCTACAAGGCCAAGGCGTAGCGCGGCGGACGGCCCGGGTGGTGCGGACGCAGTGGACGGCCCGGCCGGAGCTGGCGGACCGGACTTGCCTGGCGGCCCGGACCTGCCTGGTGGCCCGGACTTGCGGGGTGGCCCGGACCTGCCGGACCGGTCAGGCGCGGATGAACTGCGGGCCCTGCGGCGGGAGCCGGAAGTTCGGGTCCGGGGCGGGCGCGGCAGCGGGGGCCGGCTGCGGATAGCCGTAGGCGGGCTGGGCGGAGGCCGACTGCGGGTAGCCGTACGCGGGCTCCGCCGGAGCCGCGGGCGGCGCGGACGGGGGATAGCCGTAGGCCGGCTGGGCGGGCGGCGGCTGCACCGGCTGTACGGGAGCCTGGCCCTGCGCGGGAGCGGGGAACGGCGGCGAGGCAGGCACGGCGGCCGTCACCGCGGAGGGGTCCGGCACCGGACGGGGCGGGGCGGACTGCGCGGGTCCGTCCCCGTTGACCGAGGCCGCACCCTCCGCCTCGCCCTCGCCCTCGCCCTCGTCGACGGAGATCCCGAACTCCGTGGCCAGCCCGATCAGCCCGGTCGGATAGCCCTGCCCGACCGCGCGGAACTTCCAGCCCTCACCGCGCCGGTAGATCTCGCCGCAGATGACGGCGGTCTCCTCACCGGTCTCCGGCTTCACGTCGAACAGCGCGAGCGGCTCGCCGTCGGCAGCGGCGCCCGGGCCCGCGTCGTACAGCAGGATCCGGAGGTCACGGACGAGGTCGAGGGTGGCAGGACCGCTGTTGATCTCGAAGGAGGCGGCGATCACCACCCGGTCGACGGAGGCGTCGAGCGAGGTGAGATCCGCGGCGATGGTGTCCGTCATGCCCTCGGCGACCCGCTTGAGCGCCAGCCGGCGGACCAGGCCGGAGGGGTGCCGGGGCTGGTTGTAGAAGACGAAGTCCTCGTCGGAGCGCACCCTGCCCTCGCCGCCCAGAAGCAGCGCGGAGGCGTCCACGCTGGGGATGCCGGGGCCGGGGGTCCAGCGGAGCACGGCCCGGACGGCCGTGGCGGCGAGCGGAACGTTCGCGCCCTTCAGCATCGCTTGCTTCATGCCCGTCATCCTGCCTTCCTCCGGCCCGTGCGGACAACGCGGGGGCCGGTTCCCGTACGGTCATGAGCAGGACCGATCGGACCGGGTTACCTGGAATTCACGCACAAGGGGAACTCTGGACATGCGCTCCTACGTACTATTACCGGCCATAACAAGCCACGGATCCGGGCCCGACAGGGCACACGCGGGTCTTTGACGGATCACACAAGGCAGCTCAGAGCAGGAATTCGGGGGTATCAGATGCGTCATTTCGGGCATATCCCGTCCGCTCTGCGGCAGCGGATCTTTCACCAGGAGCCCTGCGAGTTCGACGCGAACTCCCCGGCGCCGCTGCTCTCGGCCGCGCTCGGCGCCACGCTCTACAGCCCGGCGACCCGGCCCCGCCTCGCCGACGACGTACTCAAGCAGGCCGGCCGCGGCGTGGTGTCCATGGTGCTCTGCCTGGAGGACTCCATCGACGACGCCGAGGTCAAGGGCGCCGAGGAGAACCTCGTGAGGCAGTTCGCCGCCCTCGCGGACCGCACCTCGGCCACCCCGGCCACTCCGGGCGGGGAGAGCGTCCCGGCAGCGCCGCTGCTCTTCGTGCGGGTGCGGGAGCCCGGGCAGATACCCGACCTGGTGCGCCGGTTCGGGGCCTCGGCCCGTGTGTTGTCCGGATTCGTACTTCCGAAGTTCACCGAGGAGCGTGGCGTCCCCTTCCTGGAGGCCCTCGCCGAGGCCGAGGCCGTCGGCGGGCAGCGGCTCTTCGTGATGCCGGTCCTGGAGTCCCCGGAACTCCTGCACCTGGAGACAAGGGCCGAAACCCTCGCCGGAATCGCCCGCACCGTCGACAAGTACCGGGACCGGGTGCTCGCCCTGCGCCTGGGCGTCACCGACTTCTGCTCCGCCTACGGACTGCGCAGGGCGCCCGACATGACGGCGTACGACGTCCAGATCGTGGCCGGTGCCATCGGCGACGTCGTCAACGTCCTCGGCCGCTCGGACGGCACCGGCTTCACCATCACCGGGCCGGTCTGGGAGTACTTCCGGGTCCAGGAGCGGATGTTCAAGCCGCAGCTGCGCCGCAGCCCCTTCCTGGAGGGCCGCGCCGAGGAACTGCGCACCTCCCTCATCGAGCACGACATGGACGGCCTGCTGCGCGAGATCGGCCTCGACCGGGCCAACGGGCTCCAGGGCAAGACCTGCATCCACCCCTCGCACGTACTGCCCGTGCACGCGCTGTCGGTGGTCAGCCACGAGGAGTTCAGCGACGCCCGGGACATCCTCCAGCCGGACCGCGACGGCGGCGGAGTGCTGCGCTCGGCCTACACCAACAAGATGAACGAGGTGAAGCCGCACCGCGCCTGGGCGGAGCGCACCCTGCTGCGCGCCGAGGCCTTCGGAGTGGCGCGCGAGGACATCGGCTTCGTGGAACTGCTGACGGCCGGCCTCACGGGCCTCACGGACTGATCCGTGGAACAAGGAAGAGAGAGCAACGACGTGGTGTGGTCCGGTAGTTGGGTGGCCGAACGGCTGGGCGTGGAGCTCGTCGGGCACGGCCACGGAGACGAGCACGCCGGTGCGGGCACCGGATCCCCGGGTGTCTCGGGTGCCACGGGCCCCTCGGGCGGTGAGGAACTGGCCGGCCTGCTGGGGCTGGCGCTGCGCCGCAACCCCAAGCGGGCCCACCTCCTCGTCTCGAACATCCTCGGCAAGCACGTCCCGCAGAAGCCCTCGCTGGTGTACGGCGCCGGGCTCGCGCTGGGCCGGCGGGTGCGCGAACTCCTGGGCGAGCGGGACGCCGCACGGGCGGTCGTCCTCGGCTACGCCGAGACCGCGACCGGCCTGGGCCACTCCGTCGCCGACGGCCTCGCCCTCGCCCCCTACCTCCACTCCACCCGGCGCCCGGTCGCCGGAGTCGCGACGGCGGGCGGATTCGAGGAGTCCCACTCGCACGCCACCTCCCACCTGCTGCTGCCGGAGAACCCCGGACTGCTCACCGGGGACGGCCCGCTGGTGCTCGTCGACGACGAGTTCTCGACGGGCAACACCGTCCTCAACACCATCCGGGACCTGCACGCCCGCCACCCCCGCGAGCGGTACGTCGTCGTCGCCCTGGTCGACATGCGCTCCCCGCAGGACCACGACCGCCTCACCGACTTCGCCGCCGAGATCGGCGCCCGCGTCGACCTGATCGCCCGCGCCTCCGGAACGGTCCGCCTGCCCGAAGGCGTCCTGGCCAAGGGACAGGACCTGGTGGCGGCAGAGGAATCCAGGCAACAGCAGCCGCAGGAGCCGCAGCAGCCGCCGAACGGCCTGCCCGGATCCCCGGATTCCCCCGCATCCCCCGAAGCGGCCCCCGCGCCCGAGAGCGCCCCCGAGGCCACGTCCGCCCCCGAGGTGGTGCGGGTGGACCTCGGCTGGCCCGTCGGCGTCCCCGACGGCGGACGGCACGGATTCCTGCCCGAGCACCGAACGGCCCTTGAGGCGGCCCTCCCCGGCATGGCCGCCAGGCTCGGCGACGCACTGTCCGGCCCGGACGCCGGAGCCCGCGTGCTGATCCTGGGATCCGAGGAGCTGATGTACGCGCCGCTGCGCATCGGCGAGGCCCTGGAGCAGCGGACCGGAGCGGACATCCGCTTCTCCACCACCACCCGCTCGCCCGTACTCGCCGTGGACGACCCGGGCTACGCCATCCGCACCCGGCTGGTCTTCCCCGCCCACGACGACCCCGCCGACGGCCCCGGCGAGCGCTACGCCTACAACGTCGCCGGAGCCGGCTTCGACGCCGTGGTCGTCGTCGTCGACTCGGTCGCCGACACCTCCGCGCTGCACGCCCCCGACGGCCTCCTGGCCCGCCTCGCCGCGCACACGGACCGCGTCCTGCTCGCGGTCCTCCCCTCGTACGTCCCCCGTCCCTCCCCGCCCGCCCAGGAGCCGTCCGTGCCCGAACCCCGCCCCGGTCTCCTCCCCGAGCCCCTCAGGGGGCCCGCCTTCTCCTCCTACGCGCCGGAGGACGTCGGCTGGCTCCTCCAGGACCTTTCCGACCTGACCCTGGAGGCGCCCACGGAGGAACGCGAGGAGGCGATCCAGGCGGGCGGCGCGCACTACGCGGAGTCGCTGCCGGTCGAGTACCAGCCGACGGCCGAGTACCAGGAACTGTTCCGCTCCGCGCTGGAGGAGTCGGCGGCCCGGATCGCCCAAGCCGTCGGCACCGTCACCGAAACCGTCCTCGCCGAGCGCTCTCCCCGCCCCGTCCTGGTCTCGCTCGCCCGGGCCGGCACCCCCGTCGGCGTACTGATGCGGCGCTGGGCCCAGTACCGGCACGGCCTCGACCTGCCGCACTACGCGGTGTCCATCGTCCGGGGCCGGGGCATCGACGCCAACGCCCTGCGCTGGCTCGCCGCCCACCACGACCCGGCGGACGTCGTCTTCGTCGACGGCTGGACCGGCAAGGGAGCCATCACCCGCGAACTCGCCGACGCGATAGCCGAGTTCCACAAGGACGCGGGCATCGACGACACCCTCCACGGCTTCGACCCGGAGATCGCGGTACTCGCCGACCCCGGCTCCTGTGTCCGCACCTTCGGCACCCGCGAGGACTTCCTCATCCCGTCCGCCTGCCTCAACTCCACGGTCTCCGGCCTGATCTCGCGCACCGTGCTCCGCTCCGACCTGGTCGGGCCGGACGACTTCCACGGCGGGAAGTTCTACCGGGAACTCGCGGACACCGACGTCTCCGGGCTCTTCCTCGACACGATCGCCGCCCGCTTCGACGAGGTGACCGACGCCGTCGACACCGAGGTCAAGGCACTCCAGGGCCGGGACCGCACCCCCACCTGGGAGGGCTGGGCCGCCGTCGAGCGGATCAGCGAGGACTACGGCATCCATGACGTCAACCTCGTCAAGCCCGGAGTCGGCGAGACCACCCGCGTCCTGCTGCGGCGCGTCCCCTGGAAGATCCTCGCCCGACGCGGCGCGGGCAGCGACCTCCGCCACGTACGCCTCCTGGCGGAACAGCGCGGCGTCCCCATCGAGGAGGTCGACCACCTCCCGTACACCTGCGTCGGACTCATCCACCCCCGCTTCACCCGGGGTGCGACCGGCGTCGACGGCAAGGCGGTCGACACCAAGTGAGCACCCTCCCCACCCCCGGGACCGGACCCGTACTGGTCGCCAGCGACCTCGACCGCACCCTGATCTACTCGTCCGCCGCCCTCGGCCTGCGCATGCCCGACGCCGAGGCACCACGCCTGCTGTGCGTCGAGGTCTACGAAGGCAAACCCCTCTCCTACGTCACGGAGACCGCCGCCGGACTGCTCACCGAGCTGGCGTCCGGCGCCCCCGGCACGCTCTTCGTACCCACCACGACCCGCACCCGGGAGCAGTACCACCGCATCCATCTCCCGGGCCCCGCACCGCGGTTCGCGATCTGCGCCAACGGCGGGCACCTCCTCGTCGACGGCGTCACCGACCGGGACTGGCAGGAGCAGGTCACCCGGCGGCTCGCCGACGAGTGCGCCCCGCTCGCCGAGATCCGCGCCCATCTGGCCCGTACGGCCGACCCCGGCTGGCTGCTCAAGGACCGGGTCGCCGAGGACCTCTTCGCGTACCTGGTCGTCGAACGCGCCCTGCTCCCCGACGGCTGGGTCAAGGAACTCGCCGCCTGGGCCGCACCACACGGCTGGAACGTCTCCCTCCAGGGCCGCAAGATCTACGTCGTGCCCGACCCGCTCACCAAGAGCGCCGCCGTCGTCGAGGTGGCCCGCCGCACCGGTGCCACGCTCACCCTCGCCGCCGGGGACTCCCTGCTCGACGCGGACCTCCTGGCGGCCGCCGACCTCGGCTGGCGCCCCGGCCACGGCGAACTCGCCGACGCCGGCTGGAGCTCCCCGGCGATCACCGCCCTGCCCGAGACCGGGATCGCCGCGGGAGAGGAAATCCTGCGGCAGTTCATTCGCGCGGCAGACCGGCACCGGCCCGCTCGCTGACAGCCGTCCCGGAGCCCGTCCGCTCCAGGCGCCTGCGCCCCTTCCTCTTCCTGACCACCCGGACCACCACGAAGGCCAACACCGCGAGCCCCGCCACGACCAGGACCACCTTCGAGTACACGGACACATAACCCGACACCTCCTCCCAGTTGTCGCCCAGCAGATACCCGGCAAGCACGAACAGGGTGTTCCACACCGCGCTGCCCAGCGTGGTGAGCCCGAGGAACACCGGTATCGGCATCCGCTCGATCCCCGCGGGCACGGATATGAGGCTGCGGAAGATCGGGATCATCCGGCCGAACAGCACCGCCTTCGTCCCGTGCTTGGCGAACCACGCCTCCGTCCGCTCGATGTCCGCCACCTTCACCAGCGGCAGCTTCGCGGCTATCGCCACCGTCCGCTCGCGCCCGAGCAGCGCGCCCACCCCGTACAGGGCGAGGGCGCCGATCACCGAACCGGCCGTGGTCCACAGCAGGGCCGCCCACAGGCTCATCTGGCCCGTCCCCGCGGCAAATCCGGCCAGCGGCAGGATCACTTCGCTCGGGAGCGGGGGAAAGAGGTTCTCCAGGGCGATGGCCAGGCCGGCGCCGGGCGCCCCCAAGGTGTCCATGAGGGTGTTGATCCACTGAGGTGCGCTGCTTTCGATCATGCCTTCCACGCTAGTGAACCGAGCCTGAAGGCACACTGAAGGAAACCGCAGGATCGACTGCGGTACACCGCAGGAGAAGACTGCGGTTTCCCGCAATGTGCGGGCCGGACCCGCCGGGCTACCTTCGGATCATGAAAGCGTTGGTGCGAAGGGGAGTTGAGCTCGCGGCGGGGCTGGCGCTGGGCGCCTGCACGGCGCCGTTCGAGCTGGCCCTCACCCTGATCGCGGGAATCGTCCTGCTGCCCGTCCTGGCCTGGCGGAGGGGGCGGCGAATGATGCTGCGTCCCCTGTGCGCGGTGGCGATACGGCTGGCCGCGGTGGAGCGGACCCGGCTCGCCTCCCTGCTCGACATCCGGGTCTCCGCCGCGTACGACGGCACCCAGGCACTGCGGTACCTCACCGTCCGCTGGATACCGGGCCTGCTGGGGGCAGTTGTCCTCGCGTACGTGGTGGCGGGCGCGGGCTTCGGCACCTTCTTCGCCTACGGCTGGCTGATCGAGGACATCGACAACCCGCTCACGGTGGCGTACTCCAGTGCCGCCGGGCTCCTGCTCTTCCTGCTCTCCTTCCAGGGCGTCTTCGGACTGGCCGTCCTGGAGGGAAGGCTGGCCCGGCACTTCCTCGGCCCCAGCAACTCCTCCCTCCTGGAACACCGCATCGCCGAACTCGCCGCCAGCCGCGCCGGGGTCGTCGAAGCGGTCCAGGACGAGCGCCGGCGCATCGAGCGGGACCTGCACGACGGAGTGCAGCAACGGCTCGTCGCCCTGGGCATGCTGATCGGGCGCGCCCGCCGGAGCCAGGACCCCGAGCGTGCCCGCCACCTGCTGCTCCAGGCGCACGAGGAGAGCCGGCGGGCCCTCGACGAACTGCGCGAGGTCGCCTGGCGGGTGCACCCCACCGTGCTCGACGAGGCCGGTCTGCGCGCGGCGGTGGAGACCGTCGTCTCCCGCGTCCAGATGCCGGTCCTGGTGCACTACGAGGGCTTCGACACGGAACCGCCGCCCGCTGCGGCCGGCGTCGCCTACTTCGTGGTCGCCGAGTCCGTCACCAACGCCGTCAAGCACGCGGGCGCCTCCATGCTCCGGCTCCAACTCGACTGGCGCGGCAGCCTCCTGAAGGTCAGCGTCGCGGACGACGGGGCGGGGTCCGCCGACCCGACCGGCGGAGGACTGATAGGACTCGGCAGACGTGTCGCCGCCCTCGACGGCAGGTTCGCGGTCGACAGCCCGCCCGGCGGCCCCACCACCATCACCGCGGAGATCCCATGCGCGTAATCCTGGCCGAGGACTCGACCTTGCTGAGGGAGGGACTGGTGAGACTGCTCGCCGAGGAGGGGCACGAGGTCCTCGCCGCCGTCGGGGACGCCGAAGCACTCCTTGCCGCAGTCGAGGAAAACCCGCCCGACGTGGTGGTCGCGGACGTCCGGATGCCACCCACCCACACCGACGAAGGACTGCGTGCCGTCCTCGACATCCGGGGCCGCCGCCCCGGGGTCGGGGTGCTGGTCCTCTCCCAGTACGTCGAGAAGAGGTACGCCACCGAACTGCTCACCGACGCATCCGGCGGTGTCGGCTACCTCCTCAAGGACCGGGTGGTCCAAGTCGACGAGTTCCTCGACGCGTTGGAACGGGTGGCGGCAGGGCAGGCGGCATTCGACGAGGAGGTCGTCCGGCAACTGGTGCGGCGTTCCAACGGCAGCGATCCGCTGTCCCGGCTCACCGAGCGCGAGCGCGAGGTCCTGGGCGAGATGGCCCAGGGCCACACCAACCCCTCCGTGGCGAAGCGGCTGCACATCTCGCTGAGCGCCGTGGAGAAACACGCCAACGCCATCTTCGACAAGCTGGGGCTGAACCAGAGCACCGGTTACAGTCGCCGCGTTCTGGCCGTACTCAGATACCTGGGGAGCAGTGAATGACCAAGGGCAACAGCACCACGATCACCACTGAGTTGTACGACTACGTCCTGGCCAACAACCCGCCGCTGGACGCTGTCCAGCGCGAGCTGATCGACACCACCTACACACGCTTCCCCGCCGAAGCGGGCATGCAGTCGGCGGCGGAGCAGGGGCCGCTGCTCGCGTTCCTGGTCCGGCTCACCGGAGCCCGGCACATCGTCGAGGTCGGCACGTTCACCGGGTTCTCCACCCTGTCCATGGCACAGGCGCTGCCCGCCGACGGCACCCTGATCGCCTGCGACGTGTCGGAGGAATGGACCGCGTACGGGCAGGAGGCCTGGGCCAAGGCGGGGGTCGCCGACCGGATCGACCTGCGGATCGCACCCGCGCTGGACACCCTGCGGGCGATGCCCGCCGAGCCGCACATCGACCTCGTCTACCTGGATGCCGACAAGGGCAACTACATCGCGTACTGGGAGGAGTTGGTGCCCCGGATGAACCGGGGCGGGCTGATCGTCAGCGACAACGTGCTCTTCCACGGCGCGGTCGTCGACCCGGAAGCGACGGGGAGCGCGGCCGCCATCAAGGCGTTCAACATCCACGTGGGGGAGGACGAACGGATGGAGAGCGTCATGCTGCCGGTCTCGGACGGCATCACGCTCTCCCGCAAGCGGTGACCCGCTTAGGCTGTCGCGGCTAGCCGCAGCACCCACCGCCGCAGCAGCCGCCACCACCGCCCGACGGGGCGGGACCCGAGGTGGCGGCGCTGCCGCCCACGGCCACCGCGGAGAGCAGCTTCACCGTGTCCTGGTGGCCGTCCGGGCAGACGGCGGGTGCGCCGGACTCCGCCATGGGGCGGGTCAGCTCGAAGGTGGAGTCACAGGGCCGGCAGCGGTACTCGTAACGGGGCATGGCACCAGACTAGGCGGTGCGCCTACGCTCCCGCGCCCCGCTCCTCGCGGATCTCCGAGACGACCCGGGCGACGGTCCGGCGTACCGCCTCGGTCTCCGTGAGGAAGTGCCAGTAGTCCGGGTGACGGCCCTCCAGGGCGGTGATCGCACGCTCCAGCCGGGCCACCGCGTCGTCCAGCGGACGTGCGTGGCGCGGATCGGGGGTGTGCCGGCCCGCCATCGCGAGGCGCTGCGCGTCACGGATGGCGAAGCGGGTGCGCTGGATCTCCTGCTCCGGGTCCTTCGACACGGCGTTGAGGCGCTGCAGACGGTCGCCCGCCGCGGAGACCGCCTCGTCCGTGCCGTTCAGCAGCGCCCGTACGGTGCTCAGCAGCGAGGTCGCGTCGGGCCAGCGCTGTTCGTCCCGTGCCTTCGACGCCTCCTTGAGGCGCTGCTCGGCCAGCGTCACGTTCTCCCTGGCCTGGGCCGGGACCTGCTGGAGGTCCTGCCAGCACGCCGCGGTGAAGCGCCGCCGCAGCTCGCTCAGCACCGGGTCGACCTTGCCCGCCCGGGTGGTCAGGGCCTGCGCGCGGGTGCGCAGCGACACCAGGCGCTTGTCGATCTCGGCCGCCCGCTCCGGCAGCCGCGCCGCCTCGGCCCGTACCGCCTCGGCGTCCCGCTGTACGTGCTCCGCGCGGGCCAGGGTCTCGGGCACTCCGTGCTGCCCGGCGCCCTGGTTCAGCCGGGTCAGCTCGGGGCCCAGCGCCGCCAGCCGGGCCGCGAGGTCGTCCGCCCGCAGCCCCGCGGCTCTCACCGCGTCGAGGGCGTTGCTCGCCGCGAGCAACGACTGCCGGGCCCGCTCCACCGCGGGGGCCAGCCGGGCGAGCTGCGTCTCCGCCTTGTCCAGCAGCGGCCCGAGCCCCTGCTGGAAGCGGTCCAGCTCGCCCTTGACCCGTACCAGCTCGTCCTTGGCCCTGCCCAGCTCGGCCCGGGCGCGCGAGGCGTCACCCGCGTCCAGATCGTCGCGGTCCAGGTCGTGGGCATCGACAGCCGTGATGTACAGGTGACTGACCTCGTCGATGCGCTGCCCCAGCGAGGCGAACTGCTGCGCCGTGCGCTGCGCGGCCGGGGAACTGTCCACCGCCGTGATCGTCTCGATCGAGATCCGCAGGTCGCGCTGCGCCGTGTCCAGCTCGTAGAACGCCGCGGCGGCCGCGTCCTTCGCCGCCTGCGCGTCCGCCCGCGCGCTCTCGTTCCGCCCGCCGAACCAGCGCCGGGTGCCCCCGCCCGCGAAGGACAGGGGCAGCGCGGCAGCGGCCACGGCGATCAGCGGAAGCGGCAGGAGCGCCAGCGCCAGCACGTCCCGGAAGGCACCCGGACCCGTGCGGGGACCGGGTTGCGGAGAGGTCCCGGGTTCCGGACGGCGTTCTCCCCGACGGCTTACTCGCTGCGTGTGCTGCGCGTGTGTCGCCGTCACATCCCTCTCCCGTGCTGTGTCCGCCCTGCCTGGTTCATTGTCCCACCAGGTAATGACGAACACACGGCCCGGTTAGTTCGCGCTTTGGAGGGTGACTTCGCCGTTGTCGGTCTTCGCCTTCACGTGGTGGGGGCTGTTGTCGGACTTCTGGACGTCCACCGTCACCCCGCCGTTCTGGGTGCTGGTCTCCACCTTGTACGTCGCCTTCGGGAGGGAGACCTGGACGGAGCCGTTACTGCTCTCGGTGTCCACCAGGTCGGGTACGACCGTGAACCCGAGCTCGATCTGGCCGTTGTCGGTCTTCGCCTTCACCGACTTCGTGCCGATTCCCTCGCCCTTGATCTCCCCGTTGTCGGTCTCCAGGTCCAGCTTGCCGCGCACGTTCTTGACGATGATCTCGCCGTTGTCGGAAGTGACCTTCAGATCGGTGTCGAAGTCCGTGGCGTGCACGGCGCCGTTGTCGTCGTCGACCGTCACCGCGACGCCGCGCGGCACCTTCACCTTGTGCCGGCTTTCGCAGTTCGCCGACAGGCCCTCGCAGTTCACCAGCAGACGGAGCTTGTCCCCCTTCAGCTCCCACACCGGGTCGGGCCCGCTCCCCAGGAACACCCAGCCGTCCACCTGCCGCTCGACCTCGATGTCCTTGACGTCGGCGGGCACCAGTTCCAGCCGGGTACTGTCGCCCTCGATGTTCAGCGCCTTCCCGCTGAAGGGGAAGGACTTCTTCTCCACCGGTGCGTCCGAAGCCTCCGCACCGCCGCAGCCGGTCACGGCGAGCGCCAGGAGCACGGCCCCGCCGGCGGCGAGAAGAGCGCGGTTCTTGGTTGCTTTCCGGACTGACATGGTGGTGTTCCCCCTGCTGCAAGCGGTCGGTGTGGACCTCACTCTAAAAAGAGGTGTGCACCCGGGACGATCCGGGCGCCCACCGGATCGGGGGTAGGGCTAACCCCCGCACCGCGTCCGGCCACCCCATCCGACCGCGCCCCGTGCCCGACCTGACCTCGGCATCCGGATTGCGGAGCAGCCCGCGCGGCCATGTACGCTGTTGCCTCGTGCCCGGGCGCGTAGCTCAGGGGTAGAGCGCCGCCCTTACAAGGCGGATGTCGGCGGTTCGAAACCGTCCGCGCCCACCAGGAAGAACGTCGAAGGCCCCGACCTGACCAGGTCGGGGCCTTCGACGTGTCCAGGGGATGCGTGGCCTGGTCAGCGGGCCTTGGTGTACGTCAGGGGTTCTGCCGGGCACTCGGCCGCCATGGTGGTCAGGGCGGTGTGTTCCGCCTTGTCCGCGGTGAGGCGCCAGCGGCTTTTCACCGCGGTCCATTCGGCGACGTAGCGGCAGTCCGCGCTGTCGTCGGAGGGCTCCCAGTGGGCGGGGTCCTGGTCGCCCTTGTGGCGGTCCTCCGCCGCGGTGATCGCCGCGAGGGTACGGGGGTCCTCGGTGTCGTTCGCGAACCGGCGGCGGTCGTCGGGGGACCAGGTGCCCGCGCCCGAGCGCCAGGCCTCGGCCAGCGGGACGAGGTGGTCGACGGCCAGGGCGGTGGGGGAGGTGTGGTCCTTCTTGTCGTAGTACGAGTGCCAGGCGCCGCCGGTGAGGATGCAGCGGGTGTCGGCGGCCGGGGGTGTGGTGGCCTCCTCCAGGAGGACTTCGGCGCGGGTGTTGCAGCCGTCCTTGTCCTCGTCCGTCCAGTGCGTGAACTCGGTGGCGGCGTATCCGGCGGGGGCGTCGGTGGCCTGCGGGAGGGCGGCGAGTGCCTTGTGGAGCGTGGTGGTGACGGTGACGGGCGGGGCTTTGGGGGCGGCAGGAGGGGGTGGGGCGGTGAGGAGGAGGGGCAGGAGGAGCAGGGCGGCGGTCTGCACGGTGGGTGCCTCCGTCTCGTACGGGCTACGGACCGGTCAAGTCGTAGCCGTACGGCGCGCGCGACGTGCCGTGAGCGGCGGAGGGTCACCCGATGGAGATCAACGGGCTGACGGCGGGCCGTTGTCAGTGGGGCTGGCTACGGTTGTTGTATGTGCCGCAGCATCAAGACGCTCCGTCCGCCCGCCATTCCCGAAGAGGCCACCGAGGAGGAGATCGCCGCCGCAGCTCTGCAGTACGTACGGAAGATCTCCGGGTTCCGCGCGCCCGCCGCGCACAACCAGGCGGTGTTCGATCAGGCCGTGGGGGAGGTGGCCGAGGCGACCGCCAAGCTGTTGGCGGGGCTGGAAGTGCGGGGGCGCCGCACCACGTAGGCCGCCAGCGCTCCGGCGACGAACAGGGCCAGCACCGACAGGCCGGTGCTCAGCCAGCTCGCGCCCAGCCACTGGCCGCCGAAGTAGCCGAGCCCCACGCTGTAGACGGCCCACGCGACGCCCGCCAGGGCCGACCACGGGACGAACTCCTTCGCCGCGCGGTGTGCCGCGCCCGCGCCCAGCGAGACCACCGACCGGCCGGCCGGTGCGAAGCGGGCGATCACGACGAGGATGCCGCCGCCCCGGCTGAGAGCGGTGCCGAGACGTTCCTGCGCGGCGGTCAGGCGGCGGGAGCGGGCAATGGCCGCGTCCAGCCGGGCACCCCCGCGCCAGGCCAGCCGGTAGGCCGCCACATCGCCGAGCAGCGAGGCGGTGGCCGCGCACAGGGCCAGCAGGAGCAGGTCGGGAAGGTCCTGGGAGAAGGAGTCCGGGACGGTGGCGTTGGTCGCGCCCGCGGCTGCCGCGGTGGAGGCGGTGATCACCAGGACGCCGCTCGGCAGGATCGGCAGGAACACGTCGAGGACGATCGAGACGGCGATCACGGCGTATATCCATGGGCCGCCGGTCAACGACCCAAGACTCTCCAGCACTGCGGACTCCCCGATTGGTCAGGACAACGCCGCGACGTCGCATGGGGAGCGGCAGGGGCGGCTTAACAGCGATCCAGCCTACGCCCGGTGACAGGGCCGAAAGGCCCCCGGGACGGGTGATGTCGGGGAGATCACGTCGCGGGGCGGGCGGGTGTGACGGCCTTCACGGCAGCCCGGTGCGCGACGGTGCGCCGTGGGTGCGCAGTGGAGCGAAGTGGCTCCAGGAACGAGTGAGGGCCGGTGCGCCGGGGCTGTCCGGTCCGCCGAGCGGGAGCGGTCCTGACAGCCCCGGCACACCGGCCGGGTCACGAGGGTCAGGCGGCGGCAGCGGTGGCCCGCTGCTCCTCCGGGCGTACGGCCGCCTGCGAGCGGCGGCCCGCCAGCAGCCCGTCCAGCGCGGCGGCGCCCGGCCCGGTGAAGATCAGCAGCAGGAACACCCAGCAGAACATCGCGGAGGCCTCGCCGCCGTTCTGCATCGGCCACAGTGCCTCCGGCTGGTGCATGACGAAGTACGCGTACGCCATCGACCCGGAGGAGATGAACGCCGCCGACCTGGTGAACAGGCCGAGCGCGATCAGCGTCCCGCCGACCAGCTGGATCACCGCGGCGTACCAGCCGGGCCAGGCTCCGGCGGGGACGGTCGCGCCGGTGCCGCCCGCGCCTCCCAGCACGCCGAAGAGCGACGCGGCGCCGTGGCACGCGAAGAGCAGGCCGGTGACGAAGCGGAACAGGGCGAGGGCGTACGGACGGGACTCCGTCAGCCGTGCGGACAGCGCGTTCGACGGGGAGGAGGTGGGAGGAGCGTCGGGAGGGGTCATGGGTGGGGGACTCCTTCGGTCGGCCGGGGAAGGCCTCGCGGGCAGTGGGGACGTCGTGCGGACGCAGCCCGAAGGGGGACGTGCGATGCCCAGGAGGTTAGGTAACCCTCACTGTACTTGCAAGTTCAACATTCCAGTCATGGCCGGTTTTAGCTCCCAAGTGGCGCTTCTCTTACGCCAATTGACTCCTTTGTGTCAGTCGTGTGTCAGATTTGTGGTCATCGCGGTCGTCAGGCGTGCCGGGCCGTTCCCCTTGTTCCCGCCGCGGATCCGTTGTGCCTGGTCCAGGCGCAGTTCGGCAGTCCGGCCGCGCAATGTCAGGGTCATCAGCTGGTTCCCGAACCAGGGGCCGCCCGTCCGCCGCCAGCGCAGCACCGCACGCTCCAGCCGGCCGTGCCGGGCCAGCCGCCGCCCCAGCCGCTGCCCCGTCGCGCTCCAGCCGAAGCGGAACCCGAGCTTGATCGACGACGGGATGCCGTTGTGCACCGGCGAGCAGGTCAGCTGGAAGACCCTGGCCGTGTCCGGCACCGCGTCCGCCGGCCAGTGGGTGGGCTCGGCGATGTACGCGTGGTGGACGTCCCCCGACAGCACGCACACCGTCGCCGGGGCGCCGGGCCCGCTGCCCGCCTCCGCGATCAGCCGGGCGAGCCGCTCGAAGGAGGCCGGGAAGGCGGCCCAGTGCTCCAGGTCCGAGCGCCTGCGCAGGTCCTCCGCGAACCGGGCCCAGCGCCCGCCCCGCACCCCCGAGGCCAGCGCCGCGTTCCACCCCTCCGCGTCGTGGATCAGCGGCGGCAGTAGCCAGGGCAGCGAAGTGCCGATCAGGAGGTGGTCGTACGGGCGGGAGTCGTCCAGCGCCTGGTCGGCGAGCCAGCGCGCCTCGTCCTCGTCGAGCATCGCCCGCGCGCCCTCCTTCAGGACCCGCGCCGCCCGGGTGTCCACCATCAGCAGCCGTACGGAGCCGAAGTCGCGCCGGTAGCTCCAGCGCACGCACGCCGGGTCCTGGTCCGCGCGGGCGGCGAACCGGCGCAGGGCGTCCGTGCCGTCGGGCGTGGCGCGCACCGCCGCGTACAGCTCGTCGGTGTCCAGCTCGGCGGGGGAGAGGTTGCCCAGGTGCTGGTAGACCCAGTACGACATCAGCCCGCTGAGGATGCGCTCGTTCCACCACGGGGTGGCCCGCATGTCGGCGACCCAGGCGGCGCTGGTGTTCCAGTCGTCGATGACGTCGTGGTCGTCGAAGATCATGCAGGTGGGGACGGTGGACAGCAGCCAGCGCACCTCCGGGTCGAGCCAGGACTCGTAGTAGAGGCGGGTGTACTCCTCGTAGTCCGCGACCTCCACGCCCGGCGGCTCGCGCAGATCGCGGCGCGCGGCCAGCCAGCGGCGGGTGGCCTTCGATATCTCGTCCGCGTACACCTGGTCGCCGAGCAGCAGGAGCACGTCCGGTCGCTCGCCGCCGGGGTCGCTCGCGATGCGCGCCGACAGGGTGTCCAGGGCGTCCGGTCCCGCCGGGTCCTTCTCGCCCTCGGCGGGCGCCGCCCAGCGGCAGGAGCCGAAGGTGATCCGGGCCGTGTCCGCGTGCGGCAGCGGGGTGTTGATGGTGCTCGGCGGGAAGCCGGAGCCGGGCAGCGGCCACACCGGGGTGCCGCCGAGCCGCACCTCGTACGGCGTCGACGTGCCCGGGCGCAGGCCGGTCACCGGGATCAGCGCGTAGTGGTGGCCGGATATCTGGAAGGTCTCCGCCGTGCCCCCGCCACCGCCCTCGCAGACGACCTCCGCCGTGCAGGGCCGGTCCGCCTCCACCCAGACGGTCGCGGCGTCGCCGGCCTCCCAGTCGACGTACCTCAGTACTGGTCCCAGGCGCAGCCCGGTCATGTGTCCTCCTCCGTCGTCCCCCGTGCGGGGCCAGCCCCGTACGGTACGGAACGACGGAGGGGAACGGGTAAGTTCCGCGCGTCAACTTGCTGTTGACCTTGCCGTTGACGGTGGCGGCGGCCGTGCCGGTCACCGCGTCGGGGTCAGCAGTTCTTGAGAACACCCTCCAGGGCGGTCTTCTCCGCCTGGTCGACGGTGAGCTTCCAGTGGTGCTTCACGTGCACCCACATCTGGGCGTACGTGCACTTGTACGCGGTCCGCGACGGCAGCCACTCCGCCGGGTCCTGGTCGCTCTTCGCCTGGTTCACGTTGTCGGTGACGGCGATGAGCTGCGGGCGGGTCAGGTCGTTGGCGAAGGCCTGGCGGTCGGAGGTCGTCCAGGCCTTGGCGCCCGAGCGCCACGCCTCGGCGAGCGGAATCATGTGGTCGATGTCGACGTCGGAGGCGGCGGTCCAGGTGGCACCGTCGTACTCCGAGTACCAACTGCCCTTCACGGCGGCACACTTGTCGTCCTGCTGGACGTCCTTGCCGTCCCGCTTGAGGACGACCTCGCGGGTGTTGCAGGCGCCGGACTGGGTGCTCCAGTGCGGGAACTTCTCCCGGCTGTAGCCGTCCGAACTGCCCTCGGCCTGCACCTTCAGGGCGGCGAGGTAGGTGCGGGCGGTGGCCGCGTCGACCGGCGGGGGCGGCGAGGCGGCGGCGGTGGGGGTGGTGACGAGGAAGCCGGTGACCGCGAGGGCGGCGGCACCGCCCGCGACCGGTATGCGACGCGCGTAGAACTTCGCGGAGCGGGTGGAGGCATGGCGTGACATGTGAACTCCCGTGATGTGGGGGGAAGTCGAGCCACGCGTCCCGTCAACTCCCGCGCGGCCCGGCCATCGTGGCGACGCCGGGTTTCCGGGAGGCGTGCGCCAGGTAACAGCGTGGCGACATGGGCACGTCATATCAAGGGATTCACCGGATCCACCGATCCGACACCGGGTGGACACGGGGCCGACACCGCAGGGGAGTTGGCGGCCGTCGGCTCGTGAGGTGCGGCCCTTCTTGGAGATCTTGGAGCGCGGCCTGCCTGGAGCGGGGCCTGCCTAGGGTGGGGCCGTGCTGCTCCCCGTCAACCTCACCCTGGGCGCCGTCCTCGCCGTACTCCTCGCCCTCGCGGTCACCGTCGCCGCCTGCGCCCGGCTGTCCGCCGACTCCACCCGCGCGCAGGGCCGCCGCGTCGCGGTCGCCGGAGCGCGGGCCACCGTGCAGCTCGCGGTCGTGGCGCTGGCCATCGGCTGGGTGGCCCGCTCGGGGTGGCTGCTGCTCGCGTTCCTGCTGCTGATGTACGGGGTCGCCGTACGCACCGCAGGCCGCCGGATCACCCCCAACGGCACCTGGTGGTGGGCGGCCGTGCCGATCGGCGCCGGGGTGGCGCCCGTGGTCGCGGCCCTCCTGCTCACCGGCCTCGTCCCGCCGAGCGGCATCACCCTCGTCCCCGTCACCGGCATTCTCATCGGCGGTGCGCTCACCGCGACGGCGCTCGGCGGGCGGCGCGCGCTGGACGAGCTAAAGGTGCGGCGCGGCGAGGTGGAGGCGGGGCTCGCACTGGGGCTGACCGACCGGGACGCGCGGCTGGAGGTGGCCAGGCCGGCCGCGTCGGACGCGCTCATTCCGGGGCTCGACCAGACGCGGACCGTGGGGCTGGTCACGCTGCCGGGCGCGTTCGTCGGGATGCTGCTGGGCGGGGCGTCACCGGTGATGGCGGGGGTGGTGCAGCTGTTCGTACTGGTGGCGCTGCTCGCGGTGCAGGCGGTGGCGGTGGCGGGGGTGCTGGAGCTGGTGGGGCGGGGGAGGCTGCACCGAACGTGAGGGGCGTGGGGGGCATGAAGGGCGTGAGGGGCGTGAGGAGCTTGAGGGGCGCGCTCGTACATCTGTCCCGTATCCTGTATCGAGCAGAAGGGGAGTAGCTCTTCGCCGGACCGTCGACATACTGCTGAGCACGCTCAGCCGGCGCCCGGAGGCGGGTGGGGACTCAAGGGTCCCGTCCGCCAGCGAGACCTTCGGCCGCAGTTGTACTCGAAACGTTTTCGATGCCGCTGCCGTGCCGAAGCGACCCCGGAAACAAGCAGGTCTCTCGGCGGGCAGCCCGACCGATTGAGGAAACCTCATCCCATGATCAGCTTCACCATCATGGCCATCACCTTCGGGACCGTGTTCCTGGCCGAACTCCCCGACAAAACGGCTCTCGCCGGTCTGATGCTCGGCACCCGCTACCGCGCGAGCTACGTCTTCGTGGGTGTCGCCGCCGCCTTCCTGGTCCACGTCTGCATCGCCATCGCGGCGGGCAGTGTGCTGACCCTGCTGCCGCAGTGGATCGTGCAGACGGTGGTGGGCGTGCTGTTCCTGGTGGGAGCCCTGGTGCTCCTGCTGAAGAAGAGCGATGACGACGAGGAGATCAAGCCGCCGAAGGACCAGTCCTTCTGGAAGGTCTCCGGCGCGGGCTTCATGCTCATCCTGATCGCCGAGTTCGGCGACATCACCCAGATCATGACGGCGACCCTGGCCGCCCGTTACGACAACCCCGTCTCCGTCGGCATCGGCGCGGTGCTGGCGCTGTGGGCGGTCGCGGGCCTGGGCATCGTCGGCGGCCAGGCGCTGATGAAGCGGGTGCCGCTGCGGCTGATCACCAAGGTGGCGGCCTGTCTGATGCTGGTGCTGTCGGCGTTCAGCCTGTACGAGGCGATCGCGGGCTGAGCCGCGAGTGGTCGCGTACGCACGCGAGAGGAGTGGTGGCGTACGTACGTGAGACGAGTGGTGGCGTACGTACGTGAGAGGGGCGGGGGGGGGGGGGGGGGGGGGGGGACCCCCCCCCCCCAACACCCCGACAAAAACACCGCCCAACAACGACGTTTCATTCCATTGAACCTCCC